>NZ_JANHDH010000001.1:1200000-1800000 GCF_026616195.1 Haloarchaeobius amylolyticus | reverse complement strand
CGCCGAACCCGCCCCCAATGAGCGACTCCGAGGAGGCCGGGGACGGGCCGATGCAGGTGTCCAGCCCGAACTACCACAGCGTGAACCACACCGCCGCCCAGACCTGCGGGTGGACGAAGAACGCACTGACGGGTGACGGGAAGTGCTACAAGTACGCCTTCTACGGTATCGAGTCCCACCGGTGCATGCAGATGACGCCGGTCGTCAAGTGCAACGAGCGCTGTGTCTTCTGCTGGCGCGACCACGCCGGGCACGCCTACGAACTCGGGGACGTGGAGTGGGACGACCCGGCGGCGGTCGCGGACGCGACGCTCGAACTCCAGCGCGAACTGCTCGCGGGCTACGGCGGGAACGACGAGGTCCCTCGCGAGGTGTTCGAGCAGGCGATGGACCCCCGCCACGTCGCCATCTCGCTGGACGGCGAGCCGACGCTGTACCCCTACCTGCCCGAACTCATCGACGAGTTCCACGCGCGGGACATCACGACGTTCCTCGTCTCGAACGGGACGAACCCCGAGCTGCTCTCGCGGTGTGACCCCACGCAGCTCTACGTCTCGGTCGACGCCGCCGAGCGCCACACCTTCGACAACGTCGTGAAGGCGGTCGACGACGACGCGTGGGAGAACCTGGTCGACACGATGGACGTGCTCGCGGCGAAAGAGGACACCAGAACCGTCCTCCGGACGACCCTCGTGCAGGGCGAGAACATGAAGGACCCCGACTGGTACGCCGCGTTCTACGAGCGTGCCGACCCCGACTTCGTCGAGCTGAAGGCGTACATGCACGTCGGGCACTCGCGGGGTCGCCTCGACCGGTCGGCCATGCCCGACCACGAGGCCGTCGTCGAGTTCGGCGAGGCGGTCGCCGAGCACATGCCCGAGCACGACCACCTCAAGGACGTGCCCCAGTCCCGCGTCGTCCTCCTCTCGAAGACGGCCGACACGTGGGTCCCGAAACTGCAGAAGGACAGCGACTTCTGGGCGGACGACCCGCTCGTCGAGTACTGACGCCCGGCCCGGCCGACGCCGCGACTACCGACTTCTGAGTCGCAGGACGACGACGCTTCCCGCCTCGCTCGTCTCGAAGTCGATGTCGCCGTCGAAGGCGTTCACGACCCAGGTGATGGCCCAGAGGCCGAGGCCGCTGCCGTGTTCGAGTTGCGTGATGTCGCGCTCGCCGGTGACGAACTTGCGCTCTTGCTCCGGGATGCCCGGTCCGTTGTCGGCGACCCGTATCTCGACCGTCTCGTCGCACTGCTCGACGGTCACGATGACCCGGGGGACCTCGCGGCCGCAGTGTTCGACCGCGTTCTCGAGGGCGTTCGTCAGCGCGAACACGAGGCGGTCGTCGGCCATCGCCTCGACGGCGGCCGGCCGGTCGAGCCCGATGTCGGCGTCGGGGAACCGTTCGCGGGCGGTCGCGACGGCCCGGTCGACGAAGCCGGTCACGTCGCGGTGCTCGATGGTGGCGTCGCCGCCCCGGTCGAGTGCCCGCTCGACGTTCCGGGCGGTGTCGCTCAGGTTGGCGACGTGGCGGGCCTCGGACTGGATGTCGTCGATGAGGTCGTGGCCCTCGTCGAGTTCGCGCTCGAGCTGTTCGGCGTAGCCGCCGATGAGGTTCATCTCGGTGCGGAGGTTGTGCCGGAGGACGGTGTGGAGCACCTCGAGGCGGCGCTCGCGCTCCTTGCGGTCCGTGATGTCGGTGTAGGTCGCGAACCCGTGGCGGGTGCCGTCGAGGTCGTAGCTCACCGCCCGGAAGAGGAAGTGACGGACCCCGGTCGCGGTGAGGCGGCGGACCTCCTCGGCCGTCTCGCCCTCGGTCGCGGCCACGCGGTCGATACGTCTCGCGGCCGCCATCTCCTCGGGCGGGACGATGTGGTCGTTGAGGGGTTCCCCGACGATCTCCTCGCTGTCGTAGCCGAACACGCGCTCGAACGCCGGGTTCGCGGAGGTGACGACGAGCGACTCGTCCTGGTACTCGCACTCGACGAGGGGGTCGGGGATGTGCTCGAACAGGTACCGGAAGCGCTGGTTCTCCGAGCGGAGCCGTTCGCGGGTCTCGCGGAGGTCGGTCACGTCCCGGACGACGCCGACGGACCCGGCGAACGCTCCGTCCTCGGCGGGCAACAGGGAGATGTCGACCTCGATGGGCGTGGTCGCGCCGGTCGCGGCCACCACCTGGGCGCTGACGGTGCCACTCCGGCGGTCCGCGTCGTTCCAGAGTTCGGTGACGAGGTCGCCGATGCGCTCGACGACGCCCTCGTCGGTGATGCACCCGGGGCTCCGGCCGACCAGGTCGTCCCGGTCGTAGCCGACGAACTCGGCGAACGGTTCGGTGACGTACTGGAACCGGCCGTCGGGACCGAGGACGTAGAGCATGTCCTCGACGGACTCGATGACGGCCTCGAAGCGTTCGAGTTGCTCGCGGCGCTCGGCGCGTTCGAGGGCCGCGCTCGCGTTCGCGGCGAGCAGTTCCGCGGTCTGGCGCTCGACCGGGCCGAGCCCGTCCGGCGTCTCGAACGCCGCGCTCAGGGTCCCGTACTCGCCGATGGGGACGTAGAGGGCGGCCTCGACCTGCGCCAGGCTGTCGTCGGAATCGTACAGTGGCTGCGGGTGGGCCCGGTACAGCGACTCCCCGCGCTCGAACGCCTCGCCGGGGCCGCCCTCCCCGACCGGATAGTGGGGGCGCTCGCTGAACGCGTCGCCGATGCCGTCGGTCCCGGCCACCGGCACGAGGACGTCCGTCTCGGGGTCGTGGAGGCGGACGACCGTGAGGTCCAGCCCGAGCAGCTCCTCGGCGGCCTCGACCAGCCGGCCCGCGATGGCCTCGGAGTCGGTCGCCTGCATCATGTCGCGGGTGGTCTGGAGCAGCCCCGGGAGCATCTGCTCGTAGCGCTTGCGGTCGGTCACGTCGCGGAAGAACACCGACAGGCCGTCCGCGTCCGGGTGGGCGGTCACCTCCGTCCAGAGCGAGAGGGGCGGGTAGTACGCCTCGAACGACACCGAGGCCTGTTCCCGCATCGCCCTCGTGTACTGCTCGTGGAACGGCAGGTCGGTCGCCGCCGGGAACGCCTCCCAGAGGTTCTCGCCGAGCAGTGTCGCCCGGTCGCGCTGGAGCACCTCGGCGGCGGTCTCGTTGACGTACGTGAATCGCCAGTCGGTGTCGACCGCGAAGAACGCCTCGCCGATGCGTTCGAGGATGGCGGCGGCCGAGGAGTCCGGCGCCACGATGGAGGCGTGGGCGCCGCCGGGGTTCGCGTGGTCGTCGCGGTCGTCGGCACCGACCAGTCCCGCCAGTCGGTCGCGCAGGTCGTCGCCGCCGTGACAGTAGCCGGTCGCGCCGGCGGCGGTCGCGGCCGAGGCAACCTCGCCGTCGGGCGTGGCGGTCCGGTAGAGCACGGGAAGCGACGCGTCGAGGGCGTCGAGGACGGCGATTCCGGAGGCGTCGCCGGACAGGTCGTGGTCGCACAGGATGCAATCGACCGTGTGGTCGGCGAGGACGCGTTCCGCCGATGCGACGTCTGCCGCCGTGACCGTCGCCCAGTCGGCGAGGTCGGTGTGCCTCGCCGGGGGGCCGTCACGTGGGCGGATGTGCAAGAGCGTACGCGTGTGCGACACGATAAGACTTGGCGTGGATTGCCCACGTCAGGACAAAACGCTTCTGGCTATTGCTTCCGGAGTGATAGGTCGACCGCACAGCCGGCGTCGGGGTCCACGAAGGCGAGCTCGCCGCCGAGCGACCGGACCGCCGCCTCGACCACCCAGAGGCCGAGGCCGCTGCCGTGTTCGAGTTGCGTGATGTCGCGCTCGCCCTGGACGAGTTCGCGTTCGTGCTCGGGGAGGCCCGGGCCCTCGTCGGCCACCCGGATGGTGACCGTCTCCGGTCCATCCGCCACCGTGACCGTGACGTGCTGGCCGCCGTGTTCGAACGCGTTCTCGATGAGGTTCGACAGCGCCAGGTCGAGGCCGTCGTCGGCCACGGCGGTCGCCGACTCCGGGGCGTCGAGGGCCACGGTGGCCTCCGGGTGGCGCTGGCGCTCTCGCTCGACGACGTGCCGGACCATCGGGAGGACGTCCGTCGGCGAGGGCTGGGTGTCCCTGTCGACCACCCGTTCGAGCGTCCGGGCCTTCGCGCTCAGGTTCTCGATCTCGGTGACGGCGTTCCGGACCTTGCCGACGAGTTCCGGGGCGTCGACGGTCGACCCGAGCAGGTCGAGGTAGCCGGTGAGCAGCGTGAGTTCGGTGCGGAGGTTGTGCCGGAGGACGGTGTGGAGCACCTCCAGACGGCGCTCGCGCTCCTTGCGGGCCGTGATGTCGGTGAAGATGCCGTAGCCGGCGAGGGTGCCGTTCTCGCGCTCGTAGCCGACGCCGCGGAAGAGGAAGTCGCGTTCGCCCGAGGCGGTCAGCCGGCGGACCTCCCTGGTGATTATCTCGTCGCCGTCGGCCTGCTCGTCGAGTTCTTCAGCCTCCTTCTCCCGGCCCTCCGGGACGATGACGTCGTTGACGGACTCGCCGACCACCGCCTCGGCGTCGTAGCCGAACACCCGTTCGAACGCCTCGTTGACGCCCGTGATTATCGGCTCGCCGTCGCAGAAGTCGTTCTCGATGACCGGGTCGGGGATGTTCTCGAAGAGGTGCCGGAAGCGCTCGTTCTCGGCCTCCAGTTCCTCGCGGGTCCGGTGGAGGGCGGAGACGTCGCGGAGGACGCCGACCGACCCCGGGAACCCGTCGGTCTCGCCCGCCCGTGGCAACCCGGTGCTCTCGATCTCGACGGGGACGGACCGACCGTCGGCGGTCTCGATGGTCACCTCGTAGGTCCCCGCGACGGAGACATCCTCCTCGCTGTACGCCTCCAGGCGTTCTGCGATGGCGGCCTGGCTCTCCTCGCTGAGGAACCGGCCGGGGCGTTCACCGATGAGTTCCTCCCGGTCACAGCCGAGGAACTCGGCCAGCGGCTCGGTGACGTAGCTGTAGCGGCCGTCCTCGTCGAGGACGTAGAGCATGTCCTGGACGTTCTCGAGGACGGTCTCGTACTCGCGCAGGGTCTCCTGTCGCTCGGCGCGTTCGAGGGCGGCGGTGGCGTTGGTCGCCAGCACGTCGAGGACGCCCCGGCGCACGTCGCCGACGGGGTCCTGCTCGCGGCTCGCGACGGAGATGACGCCGTACTCCCCGAGCGGGACGTAGCGCGCGGACTGGATCTCCTCGTGGTCGTGGATGACGGAGTCGAAGGACTCGCCCGCGGTGTAGGCCGCGCCCGGGTTC
Source organism: Haloarchaeobius amylolyticus (assembly GCF_026616195.1). Taxonomy (NCBI): domain Archaea; kingdom Methanobacteriati; phylum Methanobacteriota; class Halobacteria; order Halobacteriales; family Halorubellaceae; genus Haloarchaeobius; species Haloarchaeobius amylolyticus. The sequence goes on along the minus strand of NZ_JANHDH010000001.1, from coordinate 1,794,739 downwards.
CCCTCGTCGCTGTCGTAGGTGGGGCGGTCGGGGAGGCGGTCGAAGATTCCGTCGGTCCCGGCCACCAGGGCGAGCTCCCCGGTCTCCGGGTCGTGCAGCCGGACCGCGACGAAGTCCAGCCCGAGGATGTCGTTGGCGGCACGGACGACGATGTCCGCGACAGCCTGTTTGGTATCGGCCTGGACGAGGTCGCGCATCGTCTCGAGGAGGTCGTCGAGCATCACCTCGCGCTCTTTCTGGGTCGTCACGTCGCGGAGGTAGACGGAGACCCCGTCGTCGGCGGGGTACGCACTCACGGACAGCCAGCGCGACTGCGAGGGCAGGTGTTCCTCGAAGGACACCGGGTCCTGGAACTCCATGGCGTTCTCCAGGGCCGGGACGAACGAGGAGACGGCCGAGCCGTCGGCGACCTCGTCCAGCTGCTGCCCGTGGAGGTCGGTCGTCTCGAGGTCGAGGAGGTCGACGGCTCGCTGGTTGACGAAGGTGAACCGCCGGTCCGCGTCGAGCGCGAGGAAGCCGTCCTCGACCCGTTCGAGCACCCGCGTCAGCTCCTCGCGGGCGACCGCGGTCGCCTGTTCTGCCTCCTGGCGTTCGAGCTCGGTGCCGTACCAGTCGACCATCGTCTCGACGAAGGTGCGCTCGGCCTCGCTGAAGTCGCGGTCGCGGGCGTCGTCGTCGGCGAAGCAGAGGGTCCCGTACAGCTCGTCGTCGACGAGGAGTTTCCCGCCGAGGTAGCAGCCGAGGCCGAACCGTTCGTAGGCGGGGTCGCCCGCCAGCTCGGTGGCGGCGTCGCGGTACGAGACCAGCCCGTCGGCCGCGACGGTGTGCCGGCAGTAGCTCTCCTCGACGGGGGCACTCGCCCCGTCCTGGATGTCGTCGTGGCCGCCGGTCGCCGTGACGATGTGCTGTTGGCCGTCGACGAACCGGGTGACGAAGCCGATGTCGACGCCGAGGTACGCACAGCCGAGGTCGAGGAGGCGGCGCGTCGTGGTCTCGAAGTCGGCGCCGGTGTCGGTGACGATGTCGTGGAGCCGGCGGTACGCCGCCTGCTGGCTCTCGGGGTCCTCGCCGGCGGCGTCGTCGAGGACCGCCGCCACGCAGTCCGCGAGGTCGTCGCCGTAGCAGTAGTCGGTCACGCCGGCGGAGATGGCCTCGCTGGCGACCCGGCCGTCCGGCTCGGCCGTGTGGAGGACCACGGGAATGTCGGGGTCGCGGTCGCGGACCGCCCGCACGACCTCGAGGCCGGTCGGTTCGGTGGACAGGTCGTGCGAGAGGACGAGACAGACGGCGCCGGTGCTGCAGAGGCGTTCGGCGACTGTCGAGGCGGTTGCATCGGGTGACAGGGACGCGCGGTCGACGGCGAACGACCGCCCAGCCCACGGGTCAGATGCCTCGCTCGCCGGGGGAACCCACACGACGGGAGACGGACGCGACACGCTCGGTTCTCGTTCGAGGCTAGGTCGGTTCGCTGTTAATCGTTCTGGCCCGACGGCCGGGTTGCCCGGAGCGATGGGCTTTAGTCCCCGCACACAAACTTCCAACTAGACTCTCGTTTCTCGGGTGGCGTCACGGCATCGTGATACACACCAACACACCATCTCGTTTCTGAGATGCATCCCATATTCGGTATGCTTATCCCACAGGCGTCCCAAGCCACTGCCATGTCAGAGACAGCGTCGGTCGCGGTCGGCCACGACGAACTCGCCGTCGCCAAGTTGCTGGCCCTCGACGGGGCCATCGACGGCGAGGTCAAGGTCTCGTGTGCCGGGCTCGCGGACCGACTCGACGCGTCGAACCAGACGGCCTCGCGCCGCCTCCAGCGCCTCGAGGACGCCGGCCTCGTCACCCGCGAGACCGTCAGCGACGGCCAGTGGGTCAGCCTCACCGACGAGGGCGAACGCGCCCTCCGCAGCGAGTACGAGGACTACCGCGCCATCTTCGAGGGCCGTTCCAGCGTCGAACTCGCCGGCACCGTCACCAGCGGGATGGGCGAGGGCCGCCACTACATCTCCCTGCCCGGCTACATGGAACAGTTCGAGGACCGCCTCGGCTACGAACCCTTCGCGGGCACTCTCAACGTCGAACTCGACGACGAGAGCGTCCGCCGGCGCTCCGCGATGGAGTCGATGAGCCCCGTCCCCATCGACGGCTGGGAGGACGAGGACCGGACCTACGGCCCCGCCGTCTGCTACCCGGCGACCATCGAGACCGCCGACGGCGAGACCTACGAGACCGCCCACACCATCGCCCCCGAACGAACCCACCACGACGAGGACCAGCTGGAGATCATCGCCCCCGAGCGCCTCCGCGACGTCCTCGCCCTCGCAGACGACGACCACGTGACCATCTATGTCGAGGAGCAGTGATATGTCCCAGCGCACGCACAGCGACGCCGAGAGCGCCGTCGACCGCGCCATCGCGGCCTTCCGGGCCGGCGGGCCGGTCGCCATCCACGACGCGGCCGACCGCGAGGGCGAGACGGACCTCGTCTACCCGGCCGCGGGCGTGACCGCAGAGGCGGTCGCCCGCATGCGCAACGACGCTGGTGGCCTCGTCTGTGTCGCGCTCTCGGACGCCGTGGCGGAGGCGTTCGACCTCCCGTTCCTCCAGGAGGAACTGGACCATCCCCTCACCGCCGACCACGAACTCGGCTACGACGAGCGCTCGTCGTTCTCGCTGACGGTCAACCACCGCGACACCTTCACCGGCATCCCGGACTCGGACCGCGCCCTGACCATCACGAAACTGGGCGAGGCCGCCGCCGACCCCGCCGGCTTCCCCTTCGTCGAGGAGTTCCGCGCGCCCGGGCACGTCCACCTGCTCCGGGCCGCCCCGGACCTGCTCGACCAGCGCCTCGGCCACACCGAACTTGGCATCGCCCTCGCCGAGGCGGCCGAGACCGCCCCCGCCGTCGTCGTCTGCGAGATGCTGGACGACGAGACCGGTGAGGCCCTGATGCCTGCCGATGCACGGGCCTACGCCGACCGCGAGGGGATTCCCTACGTGGAAGGCGCGGACCTCGTGGCGCGACTGGGGTAGGCAGCGCTCATTCTTCGACGACGTCGCGCACGACGCGCTCGGCGGTCGCCTCGTGTCTGGTCTTCATCACGAACCAGTAGACGAGGAGTATCACGACCGTCGTCGCGGCCGCAACGACCATCCCGGCGGTCCTGTAGCCGACGAAGTCACAGAAGAGGTAGAGCATCGCCCCCATCACGAGGGTGTAGATACCGACGAGGATGTCGGGGACGTCGATACCCTTGTCGTCGCTGAAATCGACGGTCGTTATGTCACCGTCGTCGTCCACGGTCACCCAGTCGTTGATGAACCGCGTGTACTCGGTGTCGAGGTCGAACTGGTCGATGGCCAGCGCCTCGGACTTCAGGGTGAACGCGATGAACGGGATTCGCAGCGTGTAGACCATGAAGAGTCCGAGGAACGAGAGGAGCACCCCGAAGAAGGCCGCGCCTGCCTGGGCGGTCGTCGGGAGGTCCGACCCGACGATGGTGAATATCCCGGTCAGGATGACGGCCCAGATACGGGTGTATGACCACAGCTGGTTCTCGACGTGACGGGCGTGCTTCCAGTACTGGTTGTAGACGGTCTGTTCGTTGCTCTTGTCGGTCTCGATGGCGATACGAGAGTCGGTCTCCGGAGTGTTCGTCCGGGTGACGTCGTCGTGGTCGTCGTCGCTCGACATCGTCACTCCGTCTCCGGCGGTCGGTCCCACTCGTCCGCAGAATCCTCTGGTTCGTACCCGACGACCGACCGTGCGTGGTCGATATCGAACCACCGCCGACTGTTGTCGCTGACCCCGTAGAAGATGTCGAACGTCACCTCGTCGTCGTCCAGACAGCACCGCACGAGGTCGGCGATGTCGCGCCGGGACTGCCAGGTCGCCTTCAGCCGGGCGACGGCCTCCCGGTACTCCGGGCTATCGCGGTCCCAGCGCCCGTCGTCTACACCACGCTCGGCATCGCCGTAGGGGTGGTCGTACTCGGGGTATCGGACGCTGCAGATGCGGAGCTGGTAGGCCTGTTTCGGGTACTCGAAGTTCTCGACGAAGTACCGACAGAGGGCCTCGCCCCACACCTTCGAGGTCCCGTAGTAGGAGTCGGGACGGACCGGCGCCGTGTGGTCCAGCGTGAGCGGATGGTCGGGCTCGTACAGGTCGGGTGCGTGTTCCTCCTCGTACATGCCGACGACGTGGTTCGACGAGGCGAAGACGACCGTCTCGACCTCGTGCTCTCTGGCTGCCCGGAGGCAGTTCCGCACGCCGATGAGGTTGCTCTCGAGCACGTCGTTCCAGTCGGAATCGACGGCCGCGGCCGCCGCGAGGTGGACGACGGCGTCCTGCCCCTCGAACGCTGGCGCGAAGGCCTCGTAGTCGTTCACGTCACCGACGACCGGGTCGTATCCCGGGGCATCGGCGCGGTCGAAGTAGCGGAACGAGTACTCGTCGTCGAGATGTTCGATCAGTGCGGTCCCAACCCGTCCGAAGGCACCAGTGACGAGGACATCCATCGGCCCAACGGTTACCGAGCAGGTCTCTTAATGTCACTGGCAGAGACGTGATTCCGGTCCCCTCCGGCCATCAAGGTCAAATTTAAGCGTTGTGGCCGTGGTGCTGGATACATGGCGATGCGACCGGACTCTGGTCCCGAGACAGACACCCTCCGCGTGCGCCTCGAATCCGCAGAGGAGTTCTACGCCCGCCTCGGCGGTGGCGACCGCGACGCACTCAGCATCCGGAGCGAGGAGGAACTCGCCCGGCTCTTTGCCCCCACGAACCTCCGACTGCTGCGGACGCTGCAGGACGAACACCCGACGACGATGGCGAGCCTGACCGCCGCGGTCGACCACGACCTGGCCGACGTGGAGACGCGACTCCAGGCGCTTTCGAGCTTCGGGCTCGTCGACCTCGTCGAACACGACAAGTCGGTCCGTCCGGTCCCGAAGTTCGACGAGATCGAGGTCACCATCCCCCTGTCGTGATGTCACGACGCCGGCAGGCTCGCCGGCAATAATCGCGGTATCTTTATTGCCGTCTCCCCAGCAGTCATTGACATGGCTACGTTCGACGAGATGCGTGAGGAGAACGACGAGCTCGACACCATCTGGATGGACGGCGAGTTCGTCGACTGGGACGACGCACAGATCCACGTGCTCTCCCACGGCATGCACTACGGGACCGGGGTCTTCGAGGGTGCACGCTGTTACGACACCGAGGAGGGGCCGGCGCTGTTCCGCTGGGAGGAACACGTCGAACGCCTCTACAACTCGTGCAAGCCCTACGACATGGAGATCCAGCACGAGCCCGAGGAGCTGACCGAGGCGACGAAGACGCTCATCCGCGAGCAGAACCTGCGCTCGTGTTACATCCGCCCGCTGGTCTACTACGGCTACAAGAGCCTCGGCGTCTCGCCGGGCGAGTGCCCGACGAAGACGATGATCGCGGTCTGGCCGTGGGGCGCGTACCTCGGCGAGGACGCCCTCGAGAACGGCATCAAGGTGAAGGTGTCCTCGTGGCGCAAGCACTCCTCCAGCCAGATTCCGACGAACGCGAAGACGACCGGCCTGTACGTCAACAGCCTGCTGGCCGGCGAGGAGGCCCGCCGCAACGGCTTCCGCGAGGCCATCGTCCTGAACAAGGAGGGCAACGTCGCCGAGGGCCCCGGCGAGAACATCTTCCTCGTCCGCGACGGCGAGATCTACACGCCCGGGCTCGCCGAGTCCATCCTCGACGGCATCACCCGCGAGACCGTCATCACGCTCGCCGAGGAGCTGGGCTACGAGGTCCACGACGGCGCGACCATCTCGCGTGGCGAACTCAACACCGCCGACGAACTGTTCTTCACCGGCTCCGCCGCCGAGGTCACGCCCATCCGCCAGGTCGACAACGTCGAGATCGGCAACGGCTCGCGCGGCCCCGTCACCGAGGAGATCCAGCAGCGCTTCTTCGACGTGGTCCACCGCCGCACCGACGACCACGACGAGTGGTTCGACTACGTCGACGTCTGAGCCGGCGATAGCACTCTTCGGGTTCTTTTCCCGCAGCGAGAGGATCCGTCCGAGCGGTCAGTTCTCGTCGTCGGCCTTCCTGTCCTCGTCGGTGCCCCCGGTGAGTTCCTCGATGGGAATCTGCCCGCCCATCCGGTCGGCGTCGCCGAACCCGGCCGAGAGGATGCGGGTGAGGGCGTCCTCGACCTTCTCGTCGGTCTCCGTGATGTCGTCGGGGTCGACCTCGATGACGAACCCGGTGGTGATGTTCGGGGCGGTCGGCAGGAAGATGACCTCGCGGCCGTCGTCGGTCCGCTTGCCGGTCTTGAAGGCGGTCATGCGCATGCCGCCCCACATCTCGACCTTGACGGGGGCCTGCAGCGCGTCGGTGCCGCCGAGGGCCGTCTCGGCGGCCATCTTGGACGCGTTGTAGACGACGCGGAGGCCGGGGACGCGGTTCGCGATGTCGTCGATGATCTCCTCGAAGAAGCCACCGACCGCGGTCCGCATGAGATAGCCGACGGAGAAGACGAAGACGACGAAGACGGCAAGCACCGCCAGCACGCGCAAGGGCTGGATGAGCGTCAGCGCGGTGCTCTGGGTGAACCCGAGGTCGGTCAGCAGCGAGGGTTCGATGACCCGCCTCGGGGTGACCGCGGCCACCTTGTCGTAGAGCCACGCGATGACGAAGACCGTGACGAGGACAGGGATGACGACGATGAGCCCGGACGCGAAGTCACGCTTCCACGAGGACATATAGGCGAGATATCACTCCCGGGGGTAATGGGTTTGTTCCTATCGGACGATGCTCGATACCGACCCCCGGTCACCGACCGAGGACCGCCCGCAGCGCGAAGGTGAGGTTCTCCTTGCGCTCGCGGACCCGGCGGTAGAAGTACTGGAACCACTTGTCGCCGTAGGGGGCGTACTGCCACATCTCGACGCCCTGCTCGGCGAGGTCGAACTGGGCGTCCTCGCGCACGCCCATCAGCATCTGGACCTCGTACGGGGTACCGTACTCCTCGTGGAGGTCGGCGGCGAGGTCGATCATCTTCGGGTCGTGGCTGCCGACCGCGATGCCGTCCTCGAAGTGCTCGAACATGTACTCGAGCAGTTGCTCGTACTGGGCGTCGACCTTCGACTTCTGCTTGTAGGCGACCTCCTTCGGCTCGTCGTAGGCGCCCTTCACGAGGCGGACCTTCCCCGGGAGGTCCGCGAGGCGCTCGATGTCCTCCTCGGTGCGCTTGAGGTTCGCCTGGACGCAGAGCCCGACGTTCCCGTCGGTCTGTGTGGTGTACTTCTCGAAGGCGTCGAGCGTCGCGTCGGTGGTGTGGCGGTCCTCCATGTCGACCCAGACGAAGGTGCCGGCCTCGGTGGCGCGCTCGACGATGCGCCCGAGCAGGTCGTCGAACACCTCCTCGCCGGCGTCGAGGCCGATCTGGGAGGGCTTGACCGAGATGCAGGCGTCGATGTCGGACCGGCCGATGTCCTCGACCAGCTGGACGTACGCCTCGGCGTCCGCCTCGGCGGGACCGCGCTCCTCGTAGTGCTCGCCGAGCAGGTTGAGGATGACCTTCACGCCGCCCTCGTTGCACTCGCGGGCGTGGTCGATGGCTTCGGCTGGCGACTCGCCAGCGACGAACCGGGAGGCGATAGGGGGAATCATGTCCGGAACTCCGGCCCGACGATATAAAGTGGTTGATGGTCCGCGTCGGCCATCCTCTCGCCCGGTTTCCGGCGGACGAGGGTGGAGACCACCGGCGCGAGGGTGACAGGGGAAGCCATATCTGGGGGGACGTACATCTGACCACGTAATGGACCGCATCACCGTCTCGCTCGACGACGACGCCGTGACCGCACTGGAGTCGCTCACCAGTCGGACGGGGAAACCACAGAGCGAACTGGTCCGGCAGGCGCTGTCGTTCTACGCGGCGAACTTCGAGGCGGCGACCGCGGACGCCGACGCGAACCTGGAGGCGTACCACCAGATGCTCTCCAGCGGCGAGCACGTGCTGCTCGACGTGGACTTCCTGCACTGCTTCCTCGACTACGTCGAGAACGAGGACGGCGAACCGGCCCCCGAGTTCGTGGAGGCGGCCGACCGGGTGGCCGCGTTCCACGCCCGCGAGTACGAGGACCGCTTCGACTCCCTCGGCGAACTGCTCGACTGGCTCTCGTTCTGTGGCTTCCTGACGGTGCGCGAGAGCGAGGGCCAGACCTACCACGTCGTCTTCCCGACCGAGTCGGTCAAGTGGTTCATGACCGGCTTCATCGAGGAGAGCGCGGCCCGACTCCCGTTCGAACTCGAGATAGAGGAGGGGCTCTCGAAGGTCATCTTCACCGCGGTCGAGCAGTAGGGAGACCGCCGCGGCCCGACCCACGGCTTCACACTCGTTCATACGACTTCACAACCCGTGAGACGCCCGTGTTCGACGTTCTCAAATACCTTTTAGAGGGTTTCTGTGTGACATAGTGCCGTACATAGTCAACCATGAACATCGTACAACGACTCAAGGCGGTCGGCCCGGGGGCCATGGTGGCGGCGGCCTTCATCGGTCCGGGCACGGTGACGACGGCGAGCGTGACGGGCGCACGCTTCGGCTACGCGCTGCTGTGGACCATCGCGTTCTCGGTCATCGCGACCATCGTCCTGCAGGAGATGAGTGCACGACTCGGGCTCGTCACACGCGAGGGGCTCGGTGAGGCACTGCGCGAACGCTTCGACAACCCGGCGGCGACGTACGTCGCCATCGCGCTGGTCGTCTCGGCCATCGGTATCGGGACGGCGGCGTACGAGACCGGGAACATCATCGGCGGGGCCGCGGGCCTCGCCACGATGACGGGCATCAGCGAGAACGTCTGGGGCCCGGTGATGGGCCTCTGTGCCGGTGCGCTGCTGTGGACCGGTCGCTACAAACTCATCGAGAAGGCCCTCATCGGCCTCATCGCCATCATGGCGTTCTCGTTCGTCCTCGACGCCATCATCATCGGGCCGGACTTCGGCAAGGTCGCCGCCGGGTTCGTCCCGTCGGTCCCCGAGGGCTCGGCGTTCCTCATCACGGGCCTCGTCGGGACGACCGTCGTCGGCTACAACCTGTTCCTGCACGCGAGCAGCGTCCAGGAGCGCTGGGACGGGCCGGAGGACCTGCCCGAGTCCCGCACCGACACCATCCTCTCCATCGTGCTGGGTGGGGCCATCACCTGTGCCATCCTCATCACGGCCGCGGCCGCGTTCCCGGTCGGGACCGAGATCGACAACGTCGGCACGATGGCCGAGCAGATCGAACCGCTCGTCGGCACGCAGGCGAAGGTGCTGTTCAGCATCGGCCTGTTCGCGGCCGGGTTCACCAGCGCGACGACCGCGCCGCTGGCCGGTGCCTACGCGACGGCCGGCGCGCTCGGCTGGGAGCGCGACCTCAAGTCCACGCGCTTCCGCGCGGTCTGGGGCGCCATCCTGCTCGTCGGTGTGGTCTTCTCCGCGACCGGCTACAGCCCGGTGCAGGCCATCGTCTTCGCGCAGGTCGCCAACGGCGTCCTCCTGCCCATCGTCGCCATCTTCCTCATCTACGTGATGAACGACGGCGACATCCTCGGCAAGTACACCAACTCCACCGTACAGAACGTCCTCGGCGCCATCGTCACGGCAATCGCGCTCTGGCTCGGGGTCCGGACGCTGCTCTCCATCGCGGGGGTGCTCTGAGGTGGGCGACCGAACACGCGTCGGTGTCGACGTCGGTGGGACGTTCACCGACGTCGTCCTCCTCACACCAGACGACGACCTCGTCACCGCGAAGGTGCCGAGCACGGCCGACCAGAGCGTCGGCGTCGTCGAGGGCATCGAGAAGGCCTGCGCCGAGGCGGACATCGACCCCGCCGCGGTCGACGCCTTCACGCACGCGATGACCGTCTCGGTCAACGCCCTGCTGGAGGAGGAGGGCGCCGAGACCGCCCTCGTCACGACCGCGGGCTTCCGTGACGTCCTGGAGATCGCCCGGCAGGACCGGCCGGACCTCTACGACTTCGACGAGACGCGACCAGACCCACTCGTCCCGCGCCGGCGCCGGTTCGAGGTCCCGGAACGGACCACCATCGACGGCGTCGAGCAGGCGGTCGACGAGGACGCGGTCCGCGAGGTCGCCGACCGCATCGAGTCGAGCGACGCCGAGAGCGTCGCCGTCTCCCTGCTGCACGCCTACCAGCACGAGGCGAACGAGGCCCGCGTCACCGAGATACTGCGCGAGGAACTCGACGTGCCGGTCTCGGCCAGCCACGAGGTGCTCGCGGAGTTCCGCGAGTACGAGCGCACCTCGACCACGGTGGTCGACGCCTACGTGAAGCCGGCCATCGACGCCTACCTCGGTCGCCTCGAAGAACGCGCCGAGGAGCGCGGCGTCCCGGCCCCGCGCATCATGCAGGCCAACGGCGGCATCGCCGCCGCGAAGACGGTCCGGGAGCGCCCCGTGACGACATCGATGTCCGGCCCGGCGGCCGGCGTGGTCGGTGCGGCCGCCACCGCCGGCGACGCCGCCGAGGACCTCTCGGGGCTCGTCACCTTCGACATGGGCGGGACCTCCAGCGACGTGAGCCTCGTCCGCGACGGCGCGGCCGAGCGCACCACCGACGCCGAGATCAACGGCCGGCCCATCCGGGTCCCGATGGTCGACGTGAACACCGTCGGGGCCGGGGGCGGCTCCATCGCGTGGGTCGACGAGGGCAACGCGCTCCGGGTCGGCCCGAAGTCCTCGGGCGCCGACCCCGGTCCGGCCTGTTACGGCCGCGGCGGGACCGAGCCGACGGTCACGGACGCGAACGTCGTGCTGGGCTACATCGGCGGTTCCTCGGCTCTAGGCGGCGAACTCTCCCTCGACGAGGCGGCCGCCGAGGACGCACTCGCGAACCTGGCCGACGCGGCCGGGCTGGACGACGCGCTGGAGGCGGCCCGGGGCGTCTACCGCGTCGCGAACGCGAACATGACGCGAGCTATCCGCGCCGTGACGGTCGAGCGCGGCCACGACCCGCGCGAGTTCGGGCTGGTCGCCTTCGGCGGCGCGGGCCCGATGCACGCCGCGAACCTCGCGGAACGACTCGACGTGGGGACCGTCGTGGTCCCGCGGGCCTGCGGGGTCCTCTCGGCGTACGGCCTGCTCGCGGCCGACGAGAAGCACGACGCGGTCCGGACGCTCCGCCAGCCACTCGCGGACCTCGACCGCGACCGCGTCGAGACGGCCTACGACGACCTCGGCGAGCAGGTACTGGACGACGTGGCAGAGGGTGCCGAGGCGACGGTCGAACGCGCCGCCGACCTGCGCTACCTCGGCCAGAGCTTCGAGCTCACCGTCCCGGTCGACGCACAGTTCGACGCCGAGACGGTCGCCGACCGCTTCCACCAGGCCCACGAGACGACCTACGGCTACCGGATGGACGAACCGGTCGAACTCGTCAACGTGCGGGCGACCGCCGTCGCCGAGCGCGAGGCGGTCTCGGTACGCTACGAGGCCGGCGAGGACCCGCAGAAGGGCACCCGGCAGGCCTTCTTCGGCGAGGAGTTCCACGAGACCGCGGTGTACGACCGCGAGTCGCTGCCGGTCGGCGAGACGGTCGCCGGCCCGGCGATTCTCGAACAGGACGAGAGCACGGTCGTCGTGCCGCCGGCGTGGTCCGGGGCGGTCCAGCCGGATGGGACCTTCGTGATGAACTACGGAGGTGATGCCGAATGAGCCTCGACGCCGTCACGCTCGAGATTCTCAGAAATCAGTTCGAGGGCGTCGCCGAGGAGATGGGCCAGGTGCTCATCACCGGCGCGTACTCCCCGAACATCAAGGAACGGCGCGACTGCTCGACGGCCCTGTTCGACGCCGAGGGCCGGCTTGTCGCACAGGCCGAGCACATCCCGGTCCACCTCGGCGCGATGCCGGCCGCGGTCGACGCGGTCATCGCGAAGGACCCCGAGCCGGGCGACGTGTGGGTGCTCAACGACCCGTTCCAGGGCGGCACCCACCTGCCGGACGTGACGATGGTCTCGCCGATGACCGTCGACGACGACGCCGACGAGATCATCGGCTACGCCGTCTCCCGCGCCCACCACGCCGACGTGGGCGGGATGAGCCCCGGTAGCATGCCGGCCGGCGCCCGCGAGATCTACCAGGAAGGGCTGCGCCTGCCCCCCGTCAGGCTCGCCATCGGTGGCGAGGTCAACGACGACGTGATGGACATGGTACTGGCGAACGTCCGCAACTCGGGCGAGCGCCAGGCCGACATCCGCGCCCAGCTCGCCGCGAACGACCGGGCCGAGGCACGCCTGCGCGACCTCGTCGACGAGCACGGCGAGGAGCGCATCGTCGCGGCCTTCGACGCCGTGATGGACTACTCGCGCGACCGCATCACGGCCGAACTGGAGGCCCTGCCGGACGGCGAGTACCACGCCCGCGACGTGCTGGAGGGCGACGGCCAGACCGACGACGACATCCCCATCGAGGCGACCGTCACGGTCGACGGGACCGACGTGACGGTCGACTTCGCCGGCACCGCCGACCAGGTCGACGGGAACGTGAACGCGCCGCTGGCGGTCGCCACGAGCGCGGTCTACTTCGTCGTCCGCTGTGTCACCGACCCGGACATCCCGCCGAACCAGGGCTGCTACGATCCCATCACGGTCGAGGCACCCGGGGGCTCGCTGCTCAACCCGACCGCCCCCGCGGCGGTCGTCGGCGGGAACGTCGAGACGAGCCAGCGCGTCACCGACGTGGTGCTGGCCGCCTTCGCCGAGGCCGCGCCCGACCGGGTGCCGGCCCAGGGGCAGGGCACGATGAACAACCTCGTCATCGGCAGCCGCGACGCGAACGGCTTCAGCTACTACGAGACCATCGGCGGCGGCGCCGGTGGGCGCCCCACCGGTGACGGGACCGACGGGGTCCACGTCGGCATGACGAACACGCTGAACACGCCGGTCGAGGCGCTCGAAGCCGAGTACCCCCTCCGCGTCGAGGAGTACGGACTCCGGGAGGGGAGCGGTGGCGACGGCGAGCACCGCGGCGGCCTCGGCATCGTCCGCTCCGTGACCGTCGAGACGGACGCGACCGTCTCGCTCCTGACGGAACGCCGGCGGCACGCGGCGAAGGGCGTCGCCGGCGGCGAGGACGGCGCGGCCGGCGAGAACCGTATCGACGGCGAGTCGGTGCCCGCGAAGACCACGCGGGACGTGGAGGCCGGGACGACCGTCACGGTCGAGACGCCCGGCGGCGGCGGCCACGGCGACCCGGCCGACCGCGACGAGGACGCTCGCGAGGCCGACCAGGCCGACGAGAAGGTGTGACCATGACCGAGCAACCAACCAGGCTCGGCGTCGTCGTCCCGTCGTCGAACACGACGGTCGAGCGCGAGCTGGCGGCGACCCTGCCCGGCGGCGTGTCGTTCCACGCGGCGCGCATGCCGCTCCAGAACGTCACGGTCGAGGAACTCGACGCGATGGCCGACGACGCGGTCGCCGCGGCCGAGCGCCTCGCCCACGCCGACGTGGACGTGGTCGCCTACGCCTGCACGACCGGAAGCCTGCTGCACGGCCCCGGCTTCGACACGCAGCTGGAGGCGGACCTCTCGGCAGCGACCGACGCGCCGGCGGTCGCGACCGCCCGGTCGGTGAAGCGAGCGCTCGACGCGCTCGACGCCGGGTCGGTCGCGCTCGTCACGCCGTACACCGACGACCTGAACGACCGCGAGGTGGACTTCCTCGAGGCCGAGGACGTCACCGTCACGAGCGTCGACGGCCGCGGCATCGAGGCCAACACCGAGATCGGCGCGCTCACGCCGGGCGATGCCGAGGCACAGGTCCGCGAGGCCGTGGGAGACGAGGTCGCGGCGGATGCGGTCTTCGTCTCGTGCACCAACTACCGGACGTTCGCGGCCGTCGCCGACCTGGAGGCGTCGCTCGGCGTGCCGGTCGTCACGAGCAACACGGCGACGCTGTGGGACGCGCTCCGGGCCGCCGGAGCGCCGACCGACTGCGTCCCGGGTCACCTCGGACGAATCACAGGACGTTAAGACCGAGGGCTGTTTTCGACCGAGTATGGACATCGTCGCGACGGTCGTGCTCGCCTTCTGGGCGATGCTGCCCGCGTACGTCCCGAACAACGCCGCGGTGTTGTTCGGCGGCGGCCCGCCCATCGACGGCGGCAGGACCCTGAACGGACGCCGCCTGCTCGGTGACGGCAAGACCTGGCGGGGGACCATCGGGGGGACCCTCGCCGGGATGGCGCTGGCGCTCGTTCTGTCGGCCATCGCCGACCCGGCGAGCGAGCTGCTCGGCGTGGCACTCCCGACGTTCCCGCTCCTCGTCGCCTTCACGCTCTCGTTCGGCGCGATGCTCGGCGACATCGTCGCCTCGTTCCTCAAGCGGCGGACCGGGCGCGAGCGCGGTGCCTCGTTCCCCGGCCTCGACCAGCTCGACTTCGTGGTCGCGTCGCTCGCGCTGACGGCGCTGGCGGCCCCGGGCTGGTTCGGCGACGTGTTCACCGTGCCGGTGCTCGTCGTCGTCGTCGTCGTCACGCCGCTGTTGCACCTCGGGACGAACGGCATCGCGTACGCGCTGCACCTGAAGGAGGAGCCGTGGTAGGCCGAACGCGGTCGCTGTCGGAGTGAGGGATGGCGAACAGACGGCACACCGCTCCGTCGGGCGTCGCTGTGCCGTACACCCGCTGGACGACACCCGGCTCCGGTCAGACCACGACGGGTCTGTGCCGGCATCGCGTTTGAACCCGCGGGCGAGTCCAGACCGAATCCACGGGGCTTATGCTCGCCCGCGTCCCGTTGACGAGCAATGGCGTCCGAGGAACTCATCGCGGCCCTGAAGGCGGCCGACGCGGTCCAGTTCGGCGAGTTCGAACTGAGCCACGGCGGCACCAGCGAGTACTACGTCGACAAGTACCTCTTCGAGACGGACCCGACCTGTCTCGACCTCATCGCCGAGGCGTTCGCCGAGCGCGTCGCCGACTCCGACGCGAAACTGGCCGGCGTCGCCCTCGGCGGGGTCCCGCTGGTCGCGGCGACCGCGCTGAAGGCGAAGCGACCCTACGTCATCGCCCGGAAGCAACAGAAAGAGTACGGCACCGCGAACCTCGTCGAGGGGCACCTCGAGGAGGGGGAGGAGGTCATCGTCGTCGAGGACATCGCGACGACCGGCCAGTCCGCCGTGGACGCGGTCGAGGCGCTCCGTGACGCCGGCGCGGTCGTGAACCGCGCGCTCATCGTGGTCGACCGCGAGGAGGGCGGCCGCGAGAACCTCGCCGAGGCCGGCGTCGAGATGGAGGCGCTCGTGACGGCGAGCGAACTGCTGGCCGACGCCGAGGAGTAGCCCCCCTGTCACGTCCGGGCGCTCCCGGTCGTTCCTGTCGGCTGAAGGGTCCCGGTTGTCCACACGATTTCGGGCCCACCCCGACGCCGGCTATCGTTCTCAGGAGTTTGGAATCGGCTTCCGTCTTTATCCTGTTGTCTCACCTTTCTCTAGCTGTCATGAGCATCAAGGCACGTCGGAACGCCGGACCCGGAATCAACCTCGAGATAATCCAGGCCGTGTTCCTGCTCATCGCGGGCGTCCTGATCTCGGTGGGGGCGTACCTCCTGCTGACGGACGCCGGCGTCAGCATCGAACTGACCGGGCTGTTCGGGGTCTCGGTCCTGTTCGGCCTCATGGTCGTCGGCGCCGCGTGGATCCTCGGCCGGAAGAAGCCCCGCGAGTCGCCGGACGTCGAGTTCGAGCCCTGAACCGGTCTGATTCTTCGGCTACGCTGTCATCCCGAAAGCGGCAGCGCTCGACCGCGTGTCGGTGCCGCCCACAGCCCAGTTTCCAGCTGCCGCAGTGACATTTTTGTAACCGTCGCGTGACCGGCCGTGTATGGATGTCCTGAAACGGGTGGGCCGGTACGCCGGGGGCGCGGTCGCCCTGGGCGGCCTCGCGTTCGCTGCCGCGTTCGTTGGTCGGCGGACCGCCGACCCGATGGCGGCCAGCTACGTCCAGCCATTCACCATCTGGACGCAGCTGCTCGGTATCGGTGCCGGTCTCGTACTCCTGTTCGTCGGGCTGGCCATCGTCGGCGCCGCCGGTCCGGGGGCGGACGAGTGAGCGCTTCCGGCGTGGTCACAGCGACCGCGAGGAGTTCGCCACCACGAGCAGGCTGCTCGCGGCCATCGCGACCGCGGCGACCAGGGGATTGAGGTTGCCCGTCGCGGCGACCGGGATGGCGATGGCGTTGTAGGCGAGCGCCCAGCCGAGGTTCTGGCGGACCCGGCGTCTCGCGGCCCGCGTGAGGTCGAACACCCGCGAGACGGCGGCGAGGTCGTCCTCGGTGAGGACCACGTCGGCGGCGTCGGCCGCGAGCGCGGTCCCGCCCCCCATGGCGACGCCGAGGTCGGCGGTCGCCAGCGCGGGGGCGTCGTTGCTCCCGTCGCCGACCATCGCGACGGTGCCGCGCTCTTGCAGGCGGTCGACGATCTCGGCCTTGGCTTCGGGTGGAACCCCCGCGAAGACGTGGTCCACGTCGGGGTTCTCGCGGAAGCGCTCGGCGGCGCGCTCGTCGTCCCCGGTGATGACGGCGACCTCGCGCTCGTCGGTGGCGAGGTCGGCGACGACCGGCTCCCAGTCCTCGCGGGCGTCGTCGCCGACGACCACCAGGCCCCGGGCGGTGCCGCCCCAGCCGACCACGACCGGGACGTTCCCGGTCGCGCGGGCGTCGTCGGCGCGGGCGAGCAGGGCCTCCGGGACGGGCCAGTCGCGGGCCGCGAACAGGTCCGGGTGGCCGACGACGACCCGGTCACCGTCGACCTCGGCCGAGACACCGCGGCCCGGGTGGGTCTCGAAGTCGGTGACCGTCGCGGCAGTGGGGTCGGTGGCGTCGTCGGCGCGGGCCGCCTCGGCGATGGCCTCGCCGATGGGGTGCTCCGAGAGTGATTCGACCGCGCCTGCCCGCGCGAGCAGGGACTCGTCGTCGGTGTCCTCGCGGGGCACCACGTCGTGGACCCGCATCGACCCGGTGGTGAGCGTCCCCGTCTTGTCGAAGGCCACCACGTCGAGTTGGGTCGCGGTCTCGAAGACGCTGGAGTCGCCGACGACGATGCCCTCGTCGAGGGCGGCGCCGACCGCGGAGGCGACCGCGAGTGGGGTCGCCAGCCCCAGCGCACACGGGCAGGAGACGACGAGCACCGCGAGGCCGGTGAGCAGCGCCCCCGTGACGCCCGCGCCGGTGACCAGTTGCCAGCCGGCGGCGACGACCGCGATGGTGAGCACGAGCGGGACGAAGACGGCGGCGAGGCGGTCCGCCAGGCGCTGGACGCCGGTCCGGCCGGTCTGGATGTCCCACATGAGCGTGACGAGGCGGTCGAGGGTACTCTGGGCGTCCGCGGCCACCTCGACCACCAGCGGGGCGTCGGTGACGACCGCCCCACCGACGACCTCGTCGCCCGAATCGACGCGCTCGGGGACCGACTCGCCCGTGACGAGCGACTCGTCGACCGCGGCGGTACCCTCTCTCACCGTGCCGTCGACCGGGACGCGTTCGCCCGGTTTGACGAGCACGGCCTCGCCTCCGGTGAGGTCGTCGACCGAGACCTCGACGGTCTCGCCGCCGGGGAGTCGCTTTCTGGCCGTGCTGACCTGTTCCTCGGTGAGTTCGCCGAGACGGTCGGTCGCCCGGCGCTTGATGCGCTTCTCGTAGTAGTTCCCGATGGAGACGACCATGACGACGACCACGGTGATGTCGAAGTACACCTCGGCCCCGCCGGTGAGCAGGACGCCGACGGAGTAGACGAAGGCGTTGACCGCGGCCAGTGCGACCAGCAGGTCCATGTTCGGGATGCCAGAGCGCAGGCTGACGTACGCGCCCTGCAGGATGGGGTAGCCGGTGTAGCCGAGGACGACCGTGGTCATCACGACGATGTTGGCGAGCAGGTACTGCCCAGCGACCCCGCTCACGTCGAGCAGGAGGTCGTCCGGGTTCACGCCGAGGTACGCCGGGTAGAGGAAGAGGACGTACCACAGCATGGTCATCATCCCGAAGAAGCCGCCGACGAGCAGGCGCATGAGTTCGGTCCCGTCGTCCTCGTCCTCCTCGTCCAGCAGCCGGGCGCGGTAGCCCGCGGTGGTGAACAGGTCGGGGAGGCTCGCCTCGGACACCTGTCGGGGGTCGAAGCGCACCCGGACGAGTTCGCTGGCGTAACTCGCGTCCACGTCCACGACCCCGGTGTGCTGCCGGCCGGACCCCTCGAGGAACGCCTCGCAGGTCGCACAGTGCATGCCGTCGACCGCGAGGTAGGTCGTCTCGGCGTCCTCGACGGCCCCGGTGGCGTCGTCGAAGGCGTCGCGCACGTCGTCCGGGCTCTCGACGTCCGCCACGTCGCCGAGCTGGCGCGCCACCTCGCAACAGCCCTGGCAGCAGAACGTGCCGTCCACGTCGGCCGCGGTGATTGGCGGTTCGGGCGTCGGCAGGCCGCAGAGTGAACACTCGTCGCTGTCCGTGGCGTCGTCCTCGGCTGGTTCCGCGGGAGAGTCGTGCTGGCTCATGGTGACAGCGGCGGTGGAGACGATGTCAGGCGGGGATGGTCGGCCCCGGCATCGGCAGCGGGATGTGCGGGACGTGGATGCCCAGCAGCAGCAACCCGTGTGACAGCGGGATGTACCCCATGACGAGGAACGCGGCGCCGAGCCCCCGGTGGAGGTGCGAGCGCCACCGGGCGTCGGCCGACTGGAACAGCGTCCCGTAGGCGAACAGGGTCGGGATGGTCCCGAGCCCGAGGACCCCCAGCGAGAGGCCGCCCGCGACGGGCGAGCCGGTCGCCAGCGCGTAGAGGTACGCCGGGTAGATGATGGGACACGGGAGCAGGCCGTGGACCGCGCCGAGCCCGACGATGCGGGGGCCGCGGACCCACGAGTCGACGCGGGCCGTCAGGGCGCCGTAGACGCGCTGGAACAGACCCCCGACGACCGGAATCGACACGCCGTGACCGGCCGTGCTCCCCCGGAGCAGGTAGCCCGCGCCGGTCACGAGGATGAAGCCGCCGACGAGGATGCCCGTGACGGCCCGGAAGCCGTCTGCCACCGGCGTCACCGCGGCCGCGTCGAAGACGAGCATCCCGAGCAGGCCCATCAGCGCGCCGATGGCGGCGTAGCTCAGGGTTCGGCCCAGGTTGAACAGGGCGTGCTGGCGCACGTCCCGGAAGGAGAGTCGGTCGCGGTCCGAGCCCATGCGGTCGGCGTACAGCGTGACGAGGGGGCCGCACATCCCCAGACAGTGCGCGCCGGCGAGGAGGCCGACGACGAGGAACACGCCGAGACCGACGGGGTCCGGGGCCATCGGCAGCTCAGGCACCCCCGTCGGTGACGCGTCCGACCGCGGCGACGATACGGTCCGCCGGGACGATGTCCGGGCGCGCGGTCTCGCGGTAGGCGACGCGGCCGTCGGGCGTGACGACCGCGAGGAAGGGTATCTGGCGGGCGTCGAGCGCGTGGACGAGCCTGGCCTCGCGGTCGTGCGCCAGCGTCCAGTCGCCGTGGGCGTCGCGCCACCACTCGCGCAGGCCCTCGGGCGAGACGCCCGTCTCGCCGATGGGTTCGCCCGTCACGGAGACGACGTGGACCGCGTCGCCGAGTCGCTCGTGGGCGGTGGCGACCGCCCGGGTCTGCGGCTTGCAGGGGCCACAGACCGTCGCGAAGAGGTCGAGGACGACCGGCCGGTCGGCTGCCGGGACCGTTATCGTCCCCGCCTCGCTCCCCCGGGCGTCGAGGGTCTCGACGGTGGTCGTGGCGAGCGTGTCGCCCTCGCGGCCGGCGGTCGCCCACGCGGCCACCCCGAGGCCGACGCCGGCGGCTCCCGCGGCGGCACCGAGGAAGGTCCGGCGTCGCATCGGCTCAGTGGCCTGCGGCGTGGTCGTCCTCGTGCTCGGTCGGCGACATCATGTAGTAGAGCCCGGCAGAGATGAGCAGGACGTTGAGCAGTGTGAGGATGGCCGGCCACGGCTCTTCGAGCGCGACGTACAGTACGGCCGGAATCAGCGCGAGCAACCCGACACCGGCGACGAGCTGCGTTCGGTCCAGGTTCATAGACCGGTGTACTTCGTCCTCCCTCTTTGGATTACCGCCGGTTCCAACAGCATGAGAATTCACCCCTTGTTATAGTGGGGTTGGCCCACAACTGCCTGCCTGTCTATGCGTAGCACGAGCAGCAGTACGGTTCGCGCGCGCTCACAGGGCGAGTGCGCCAGAGACGGGGTGTCGATATGAGTTCGGAGGCAACAGCAGCCGAGGACGTCTCGGAGCCGGACGAGGTCGTCCGTGAACTCGGCCACGACGAGTTCGACCCGGTGGGGACGGCCTCGCTCATCGTGGTGTACTTCCTGATATTGGTGCTCCTGTGGGGCTTCATGTACTTCATCGAGTTCCTCGGTAACGGACCGACGGTGATCGGGTGACACGATGCATATACACAGGTTCGAGAAACTCTGGCTCGGTGTGGCGTTGTTGCTCATCGTGGGGTTCATCGCGACCATCACCTACGGCGCCATCGGGGCCGGGGTCGAGATGGTCGACGACGACGGCGGGCAGGTCGACCCGCAGGCCCTCGACGAGCACGAGAACTTCTCCGACCCGGGCGTGGTCAAGACGGGACCGAACGAGTACCACGTCTACATCGTCGCGAAACAGTTCAGCTACAACCCGGGGACGCCCGACGTCTCCCGGCCCATCCGGGTCCCGACGGACGCGAACGTGACCTTCCACATCACCAGCAGTGACGTCATCCACGGCTTCGAGCTGGCCGGGACGAACATCAACACGATGGTCATCCCGGGGCAGGTCGCGACCATCAAGACCCGGTTCGACGAGCCGGACACCTACGGCATCGTCTGCCACGAGTACTGTGGTGCGAACCACCACAACATGGAGGGCAAGGTCATCGCCGTCCCGTCGGACCAGTACACGTACAACGGGTCGAGCGGTAACACGACGAACGCCACCGCGGGGGTGAGCGCATGAGCACCGAGGCACTCGAAGGTGTCACCGACACCCACTTCGTGGACGAGTACCCGTTCGAGGCGAAGGTCACCCGGGTCTGTCTGGGCATCGCTTTCGGGGCGCTCCTCGTCGGCGGCCTGATGGGGCTGGTGCAGGCGCTGCACCGTACCGGCGCCCTGCGCATCATGCCGTCGCAGTACTACTACACGGTCCTCACGGGCCACGGCGTGCTGCTGGCGCTCATCTTCACGACGTTCTTCATCTGTGGCCTGTTCACCTGGGGCATCACCCGGAGCCTGGACACGCCGATACCGAACCGGAACATCACCCGCGCCTGGGTGCTGCTGATGGCGCTCGGCACCGTCCTGGCGACGGTCGCCATCCTGGGCGGCTTCGCGGGCGAGGTGCCGTTCCAGGCCGACGTGCTGTTCACCTTCTACGCGCCGCTGAAGGCGCACCCCATCTTCTACTTCGGGCTGGCCGCGTTCCTCGTCGGGACGTGGATCGCCGGCCTCGACTGGTTCCGCACCTACTACGTCTGGCGGCAGGACAACCCGGACGAGCGCGTCCCGCTCCAGACGTTCATGGTGCTGACGACCATGCTGATGTGGTACATCTCCACCTTCGGCGTCGCCGTCGAGGTGCTCTTCTTCCTCCTGCCGTGGTCGCTCGGCATCATCGAGACGGTCGACCCGCTGCTGACGCGGACGCTGTTCTGGTACTTCGGCCACCCGGTCGTGTACTTCTGGCTGATGCCCGCGTACTTCGTCTGGTACACCATCCTGCCGAAGCTCTCGGGCGGCCGGCTGTTCAGCGACCCGCTCGCACGCGTGGTGTTCATCCTGTTCCTCATCCTCTCGACGCCGGTCGGCTTCCACCACCAGTACATGGACCCCGGCATCGCGAGTGGCTTCAAGTTCGTCGCGATGACGAACACGATGTTCCTGCTCCTGCCGAGCCTGCTGACGGCGTTCACCGTCGTCGCCAGCATGGAGCACGGGGCGCGCCAGCGCGGCGGCGAGGGCCGCTTCGGCTGGCTGCGCTCCCTGCCGTGGGACAACCCGGCCTTCGCGGGCGTCGCGCTCGCCGGCCTGATGTTCGCCGCCGGCGGGTTCTCCGGGATGATCAACGCCGGGATGAACATCAACTACCTCATCCACAACACGCTGTGGGTGCCCGGTCACTTCCACCTGACCGTCGGGACCGCCTCGGCCCTGACGTTCATGGCCATCACCTACTGGCTGTGGCCGCAGGTCACCGGCAAGCGCCTGCAGTTCCGCGGGGTCGCGACGGCCCAGCCGTTCGTCTGGTTCCTCGGCATGACGCTCATGTCGAACGCGATGCACCGCGCCGGCCTGGCGAGTCTGCCGCGCCGCACCGCCGAGCCGGAGTGGGGTCGCGTCACCGGCGTCGCCTACCAGACGCCGTTCGGGACCGTCCAGGAGATGCAACTCCAGATCGCCATCGGGGCGGTCTTCCTGTTCGTCTCCCTGGGCATGTTCTGGCTGGTGTTCGCCGGCACGTGGAACGCCGACCGCGAGAAGAGTACGGTCGTCGTCGACGGCGTCATCCCGGAGCCGCTGTCGGGGCCGAGCGACAGCCCGCGCATCCTCGACAACTTCAAGCTCTGGACGGCGCTGGCCATCGTGCTCATCCTCATCGCCTACGGGCTCCCGGTGATGGACCTGCTCGCGGACGGGGCACTCTCGCCCGGCATGCCGCCGGTCTCGCCCTGACCGATGGAGCGTCGGACCCTCATCCGACTGCTCGTCGTCATCGGTATCGGCATCCCGCTGATCATCGAGGGGGCGACGTTCTTCGGGCTGGTGTCGAACCAGCTCCTCGGCGGCGAGGAGCCGGCCGACGAACGCGAGCCCGTCGGTATCGGCGACGAGGTCGTCCCGACGACCGAGCAGACCGAGCGCCTGACCGACGCGCACTTCGAGACGGTCGACGGTGAGCGTCGGCTCGTCGTGGAGGTGACGGTCCGGAACACGGGGAACGACCCTTACGAGCTCCGGGTCGACGCGGTGACGCTTTCCGACGGTACGACGCTGTCGGCGAACGCCTCGACCGGCCGGCTCTCGCGTAACGAGACGGCCACGGTGTCGGCGTCGTGGGCCGTCGGCCCGGACGCGACGGTCGACTCGCTGAACGTCACGACGGTCGTGCAGGCCGACAGCGTCACCGTCCGGAACCAGCACTCGGTGCCCCTGGCACCGGTCGAGGAACGATAGCCGCCGCCGGCGCCGGGCCTGCACCGACATCCCGAAACGTACTTTTCGATGACATCTTCGCACTGGGCTTTCTATCTCAGGCCGCCAGACCACTGTGTAAGACATTCACACGCTCGTTTCCGGTTGAACGAAACGCAACCCTTTTGCCCAACAACCGGATATTGAAGAGTACGATGGTAGGTGTCTGCTTTACAGGTCGGGTTTCCGCCCGCTAACCCACAACTCCACCTACCGGTTCTCGCGTTGGCAGACACCGACCAGCCTGAGGAACGTCACCCATGTCGAAATCAGAACAACAGATAGCGGTAGTGCTACCAGACGGCTCGGAACTCGCGGTCCCGCAGGGGGCGAGCGTCGAGGACGTCGCCTACGAGATCGGCCCCGGTCTGGGCAGGGACACGGTCGCCGGCAAGATCGACGGCGACCTCGTCGCCAAGGAGGCGACCGTCCACGACGGAGCCGAGATCGAGATCGTCACGGACCAGTCCGACGAGTACCTCGAGGTCATGCGTCACTCCGCAGCCCACGTCCTGGCACAGGCCGTGCTGCGGAAGTATCCGGACGCGAAGCTCGCCATCGGTCCGCCGACCGACGAGGGCTTCTACTACGACTTCGACGACGTCGACATCGACTCCGACGACCTGCCCGAGCTGGCGGAGGAGATGCGCGACATCGTCGAGGCCGACCTCGACATCGAGCGCGAGGAAGTGAGCTACGAGGAGGCGAAAGAGCGCCTCGCCGACCAGCCCTACAAACTGGAGCTGCTGGAGGAGCTCCACGAGGAAGGTGCGGACATCACCTTCTACAGCCAGGGCGAGTTCGAGGACCTCTGTGCCGGCCCCCACGTCGCCTCGACGGGCGAGATCGGCTGCATCGAGCTCATGGAGATCGCCGGCGCGTACTGGCGCGGCGACGAGGAGAACGAGATGCAGACCCGCATCTACGGGACGGCCTTCGAGAAGGAGTCCCACCTGGAGCAGTTCCTCGAGCGAAAGGAGGAGGCCGAGCGGCGCGACCACCGCAAGATCGGCAACGAGATGAACCTCTTCTCCATCCAGGACGTGACGGGCCCCGGCCTTCCCCTCTACCACCCCAACGGGAAGACCATCCTGCGCGAACTGGAGCGGTTCATCGAGGGGATGAACCTCGACGCGGGCTACGAGTACGTCGAGACGCCCCACGTCTTCAAGACGGACCTCTGGAAGCAGTCTGGCCACTACGAGAACTACCACGACGACATGTTCCTGTTCGACGTGGGTGACGACGAGTACGGCCTGAAGCCGATGAACTGCCCGGGCCACGCGGCCATCTACCAGGACCACTCCTGGAGCTACCGCGAACTGCCCATCCGGTACGCCGAGAACGGGAAGGTCTACCGCAAGGAACAGCGCGGGGAGCTCTCCGGGCTCTCCCGCGTCTGGGCGTTCACCATCGACGACGGCCACCTGTTCGTCCGCCCGGACCAGATCGAGGCCGAGGTCGAGGCCATCATGGACATCATCATGCAGATCCTCGACACCTTCGGGCTGGAGTTCGAGGTCGCGCTGGCGACCCGCCCCGAGAAGTCCGTCGGCAGCGACGAGATCTGGGAGCAGGCCGAAGAGCAGCTCACCTCGGTGCTGGAGAAGCGCGGCATGGACTACGACCTGGAGGAGGGTGACGGCGCGTTCTACGGGCCGAAGATCGACTTCGCGTTCACGGACGCCCTCGGGCGCAAGTGGGACGGCCCGACGGTCCAGCTCGACTTCAACATGCCCGAGCGCTTCGACCTCTCCTACGTCAGCGAGGAGAACGAGCACGAGCGCCCGGTGATGATCCACCGCGCGCTGTACGGCTCCTACGAGCGCTTCTTCATGGTGCTCATCGAGCACTTCGCGGGCAAGTTCCCGTTCTGGCTCGCGCCCGAGCAGGTCCGCATCCTGCCCATCTCGGACGACAACCTCGAGTACGCCTACGAGGTCAAAGAGCGGTTCTCGGAGTTCCGGGTCGAGGTCAACGACCGCGACGCGACCATCGAGCGCAAGATCCGCGGCGCGCACAACGACCGCGTGCCGTACATGATCATCGTGGGTGACAACGAGGAGGAGGCGGGCAACCTCTCCGTGCGCGACCGCAAGGAGCGCCAGGAGTACGACGTCGACACCGACGAGTTCTTAGCGCACCTTCGCGCCGAGCGCGACCAGAAGCACGTCGAGCCGAACTTCCTCAGCTGACGCGACCGCCCACGGTCGTGCCCACTTTCTGACCCGACAGATTCGATGTATTCATGATTGTGTAGTCGTGCATAGGTGGTATGAACCGAGCCGAGAAGGCGGCCCTCCAGTTGCGCGCCGTCGACGTCCTCCAGATGCTGAAGGAGACGCGGACGTACGACGAACTCGCCGCGCTGACGGGGCTGCCGGCAGGGGACCTGAACCGCTACGTGAACGGCCACGTGCTGCCGAGTTCGGACCGCGCCCGGGAGGTCGTCGAGGGCGTCGGCCGCGACGAACTCGCCGAGGAACTGGGCGCGCGCATCCGGGTGGACGACGAGGGCTACGTCGACAACTCGGCGGCGGTGTTCGACCAGGCGTTCCTCGACCTCGTCGCCCCGGTCGCCGCCGACGCCTTCGACTTCGACCGCCCCGACGCGGTCCTCACCGCGGCGACCGACGGCATCACGCTCGCCGCGTCGATGGCGAGTTACTTCGGCGCCGACTGCGTCTACGCGAAGAAGTCGAAGGAGACCGCCGTCGAGGAGTTCATCGAGGCCCGCCAGCGACTCCAGTCGGGCATCGAACTCACCTACTACCTGCCGGCGTCGGCACTCGGCGCGGGCGACTCCGTCCTCGTCGTCGACGACCTCATCCGGTCGGGCGAGACCCAGGAGCTCCTGCTCGACATCGTCGCGGAGGCCGGGGCCGACGTGGCGGGCGTGTTCGCGCTCATCGCGGTCGGTGACGAGGGGAAAGAGCGCGCCGCCGAGCGGACCGAGGCGCCCGTCGGGGCGCTGGTCGACGTCGACCCCTGACCCGCCGGGAACCCCACGCTTTTCTCACTCCACGGCGCAGCCTGCACCGATGCGACGCGACCCGGCGCCCGCGGTGGGGACGCTGCTCGGCATCGTCGGCCTCCTCGGGGTGGCTGCCGCGCTGACGACACCGACGGCCGGCGGAGCCACGGTGCCGGGCACGCCGGGAATCGACGACGCGACGGCGGCACGGATCCTCGCGGCGGTGACCCTCCTCGGTGCGCTGGCGGTCGTCCCCGTCACCCTGTCCGCACTCCGCCGGTCGGGGACCGGAACGACGCCCGCGTGGGAGGTCGGTGTGGGGGTGGCGCTCCTCTGTGGGCTCGGGTTGCTCACGCTCTCGCTGCTCGGTGGCGGTGGCACCGGCACCCAGCCGATGGAGACCGTCGGGGTCGCGCTCAGTGAGGGTGACCCGCCGAGGCCGACCCCGCCGAGTGCCACCGATGGCGGCGGCTCCTGGCTCGCCGGCCTCGCGGTCCTCGGCGTCCTCGGCCTGCTCGCGGCCGGGCTCGTCCTCGGGCGAACCCGCGACCCGGACCAGTCGCTCGAACCGGCCGACGTCGATGAGGACGACGAACCGGAAGAGACCAGGGCCGCGGTCGCGGAGGCCGCGGGAACCGCCGCGGACCGCCTCGCCACGGGTGACCGGCCGGTCGACAACGTCGTCTACCGGGCGTGGCACGACCTGACGGCCCGGCTCGCAGCAGAGGATGCCGGCGCCGACGCGGCGGCCGCGATGACCCCCGGCGAGTTCGCCGCGGCGGCCGTCGCCGCCGGCATGGACCCCGACGCGGTCGCGGAACTGACGGCCGTCTTCGAGACGGTCCGGTACGGCGACGCGGACCCGACGACCTACGCCGACCGGGCCCAGGCGGCGCTCCGGGCGCTCGAACAGGAGGAGACGAGATGAGGACGAACCGCCGGCTCCTCCTCGCGGCGGCCGTCGCCATCGCCGCGGGGCTGGCCGGGCTGGTCGGCAGCGGCTCGCTGGCCACGACCGTCGCCGGGCTCGTGGTCGGGTTCGCGGCCGCGTGGCTCGCCGGCGAGGCGGCCCGCCGGGACCGGACCGACGCCACGCCGCCCTCGGTCGAACGCGCCGCCGGGACTGACCCGCCGGGGGCGACGCTCGCGGCCGCCCTCGACGGCTACCTCGGCGGCGCCTCGCTCGACCGGACGACACAGGGAACCCGGTCGGCCCTGACGACCGTCGTCGTCTCGGTCCTCACCCGGTACGACGGAAGATCGGCAGAGGAGGCACGGGCGGCGGTCGCCGAGGGAACCTGGACCGAGGACACGGCCGCGGCCCGGTTCCTCGCCGCGGAGTCGGCAGCGGCCGAGCCAGCATCGGTGGTCTCCAGTTTCCTGGGCGGGGACAGGGACCTCCGAGAGGACGTGCGCCGGGTCGTCGACGAAGCCGCCGCTATCGCCGGCGTGGCTCCCTCGGGTGACGCCGACCCGGACTGGTTCTCGCGGCGCGCTGGCCGGTCGGTCGGGACCGTCCCGTCGCTCCCGCCCGACGCTCCGGCCGATAGGCAGGAACCCGCAGACGACCAGCCGGTCGTCGTCCGCGACCGCCGCGACACGGGGCACTGGCGCGGGCTCCGCGTCCTCGGGCTGGCCACGCTCGCCGTCGGCGTCCTCGCCCGGGCACCCGCGGTGGTTCTGCTCGGGGCGCTCCCGCTCGGCTACCTCGGCGTGTCGCGGCTCAGCACTCCCGAACCACCGTCGCTCTCGGTCGAGCGGTCGCTGGAGCCTGAGGGCCGGCCGACCCCCGGCGACCGGGTGGTCGTGACGCTCACCGTCACCAACGAGGGCGACCGGCGCGTCCCGGACTGCCGGCTGGTCGACGGCGTGCCGGCCGGACTGGCGGTCGTCGAGGGGACACCCCGGCGCGCGGTCGCCCTCGCCCCCGGCGAATCGGTCACGGTCCGGTACGCCGTCGAGGCGCGGCGCGGGACCCACGAGTTCGGGCCGCTTCTGGCCTACGTCCGGGGGCCGACCGCGGTGACCGAACTGGAGTGTCTGGTGCCGGCCGCGACGAGCCTGCGCGTCGACCCGGGCGTCGACCCGGCGTCGTCGGCACCGCTTCGCCGGCGCGGGACCCGGGCCGCCGGCGAGATACGGACCGGCGAGGGCGGCGCGGGGCTCACCTTCCACGCGACCCGCGAGTACCGCCGCGGCGACCCCCTGTCGCGCATCGACTGGCGGCGCTGGGCCCGGACCGGCGAGTTGGCGACCGTCGAGTTCGAGCGCGACCGGGCCGCGACCGTCGTCTTCGTCGTCGACACCCGCGCCGCGAACTACGTCGCGCCCACTCCGGGCGACGAGCACGCGGTCGACCGGTCGCTCGCCGCCGTCGCGTCGCTCTCGCCCGCCCTCACGGCCGCGGGGAACCGCGTCGGCCTGACGGCCGTCAGTACGACCGACTGCTGGGTGCCGCCGGGGCTCGGCCGGGACCACCGCGTCCGCCTGCGCGAGACGCTGGCGACGCACCCGGCGCTCACCGCGGCGGGGCAGGGGGAGAACCTCGCGGCCCGCCGGGCCATCGAGCGCCTCCACCGCCGGCTCCCGACCGGGGCGCAGGTCGTGCTGGTCTCCCCGCTCTGTGACGACTACGCGGCCGAGGTGGCCCGCCGGTTCGAGGTCGGCGGGCACCCGACGACCGTCGTCAGCCCGGACCCGACGACGACCGACTCGCCCGCTCGGACGCTCGCCAGAGTCGCCCGCCGGAACCGCGTCCACGACCTGCGCGAGGCGGGCGTCCGGGTCGTCGACTGGCGGTGGGACGAGCCCCTGCCGACCGCCCTCCAGCGGGGTGACGGCCGATGCTAGAGTCGCGGCCCTCCCGAACTGAGGCGTGGGCCAGTCTGCTCGCCGGCGGGCTGGCGCTCGTTGTCGCGGCCGCGGCGAGCTGGCCGAGCACCCTCCTCGCGGGCGCCGGGTTCGCGCTTCTGGGGTGGGGTATCTGGCGCGGGGACTCGCGGGGCATCACCGGTGGCGCGGTCGGCCTGTTCGCCGGGGTCGCCCTCGCGGGGACGACCCTGTCGGTTCTCCCGACGCTGCTCGGCGGTATCGGGGCGCTGCTGGCGTGGGACGCCGGTCACCACGCTCGCGGGCTGGGGCGGCAACTCGGTCGCGGCGCGACGACTCGCAGTGTCGAACTCGGGCACGTCGGCGCCTCGCTGGCGGTCGGGGTCGGGACGGCGGGGGTTGCGTACGTTGGGTACCTGCTGGTGGTCGGTCAGCTCGGCGGTACCGGGGTGGCAGCCGGGGCCGCGGCGGTCGGCGTCCTGCTGGTGTACCTCGCGTTCGGGTCTGGGCGGTGAGGGCGGGGCAGGATGGTCGGTTCCAGGTCGCGCTACACGTCGCGCTCGACCAGCGCCTCGCGCGTCTCCCGGATGACCCGGGCGACCCGGGTCACGTCGGTCCCCTCCTCGGCGATGTACTCCGCCAGCGACTCGGTCGCCGTCAGGAGCCAGGCCGCGCGTTCGGCGATGCGGCGCACGTCGCCGGGGCCGACCCCGTAGCGTTCCGCGACCGTGTCGGCGTCCGCGCCGTCGGCCCAGTCGGCGAGCATCCGGGCGGTCTTGAACACGTCCAGCCACGCCTGGAAGTCGCCGTCGAAGTCCATGACGGACTTCGTGAGTTCGTTCTCGCGGCGCATCGCCTCGTCGGTGAGCCGGCCGGCCTCGTCGTTCCGGGTGTAGAGCTCCGGCATGTCGGTGGTGTCACAGACGAGTTCGAGCACCGTGAGCGAGGTGAGCCGCGGGTTGTCGGCGGCCCGCCCGAGCGCGTCGATGACGGAGGCGCCGGTGACGGGGTCGACGTAGACCCGGGAGACGAGCGAGCCGAGCTTCGTGGCCCGGAGGCCGTCGCTGCGGTCGAGCATCGCTGCACTCTCGAGGTAGGCGAGCACGTCGTCGACGACGGTCCCGAGGTCGCTGCCGGCGCGCTGGTGGCCGTAGAAGGTCTCGTCCAGCAGTTCGAGGACGGCGGCGCGGGAGTCCGCGAAGCCCGAGGCGACCGTCGAGAGGACGTGGGTCCGCAGGGACACCTCGCTGTCGAGCTTGGAGGTGACGCGCTCGGGGTCGGCCCCGATGTAGCGCTCGCGGAGCGTGTCGGCCTCGCCCTCGCGGGCGACCAGCATCGCCTCGCCGTAGGGGTCGAGGTGGGGGCGCCCGGCCCGGCCGAACATCTGGTGGACCTCGAGGACGGGCAGGGGCTCCATCCCGGTCCCGTCGTAGCGTTCGTGGTCGCGGACGACGACCCGGCGGGCGGGGACGTTCACGCCCGCGGCGAGCGTGGGCGTGGCGACGATGACCTTCAGGTCGCGGTCGCGGAACGCGGTCTCGACCAGCCGGCGGTGTTCGGCGGAGAGGCCGGCGTGGTGGAAGGCGACCGCGTTCGCGGCACACCGGGCGAGTTCCATCCCGGTGTCGGTGGTGGCGCTGACGCGCAGCTCCTCGGCGACCTCGGGGGCGGTGTCGAACCACTCGTCCACGAGGTCGGTCGCGAGGCCCTGGGCGGCCCGGCGCGAGGAGACGAAGACGAGACACTGCCCGCCGTCCTCGACCGCGTCGCGGGCGAGTGCGACCGCGGCGGGGTCGCCGCCGGTCTCGACCTCGCGCGCCTCGCCGTCGTCGAAACTGATGGTCTCGTCGGCGTACACCCCGGTCTTCAGCTCGACCGGGCGCCAGGTGGAGTGGACCAGTTCGGCGTCGAGCCAGTCGGCGATCTCCGCAGCGTTGCCGACCGTCGCGGAGAGCCCGACGAGCTGGATATCCGGGGTGAGGCGACGGAGCTTGGCGATGGTCACCTCCAGCGTGGGCCCGCGGCCGTCGGCGTCGAGCAGGTGTATCTCGTCGACGACGGCGCAGTCGATGGCCTCGACCCACGACGCCCCGTTCCGGATGGCCGAGTCGACCTTCTCGGAGGTGGCGACGACGATGTCGTGGTCGGCGAGGTCCTCGTCGGTCGCGTCGAAGTCGCCGGTCGAGATGCCCACGGAGACGTCCGGCAGTTCGCAGAACTCGTCGTACTTCTCGGTCGCGAGCGCCCGGAGGGGGACGACGTACAGCGCGGGGCCGTCGCTGGTGAGCATGGCCAGCTGGGCGACGAAGGTCTTCCCGGAGGCGGTCGGGACCGCCGCGACGACGCGCTCGCCCTCGCAGACGCCGGCCTCGACCGCCGCGACCTGTGGCGGGTAGAGGTCCTCGACGCCCTTCGCGTGAAAGTGGTCGACGAATCGGTCCGCGAGGGGCAGGGCCGCGACATCCATTGCCATGACGTTGTGCGTCCCGGTATAAAAATTGGCGTAGTGATAGGGGGCTGATGTTTCGCGGGACGGCTGCGGGGTTCGACCGTCTGCAGGCTCGGTCTCCCGCACCGAGACGGACCGACGTCCAGACGTGGGACGTCGAACCGAAGTGACAGGTGGGTGACCGACGGCCGGCAACCGTCTCCCACGGGCGGTGCTGTGGCGGCCGGCGCCACCGCGACAGGGCCTCTCGACTTTCGGAACAGAGAACGGTGAAAATATACAAGAACGTGGTTATTTTGCGGCTGAATTTCCGAAAGGCTTTAATTTACAAATTCTGTGGTTGGTCGTACGTGCATTATGGGTTCAAGTGAGAGCACGGCCAACCAGACCCAGTCCACGGGTGGGGACAGCTGGTTCGCCGACTACTTCGGCTTCGCGGAGCACGGGACAGACCTCAAGACAGAGATCGTGGCGGGCATCACGACGTTCCTGACGATGAGCTACATCGTCGCCGTCAACCCCGCCATCATGAGCAACGCGGTGCAGATTCCGGGGTACTCCCAGGGACAGGTCATCCAGATGCTGGCGGTCGTGACCATCCTGGCGAGCGTCGTCGCCACGACGGTCATGGCGTTCTACGCGAACAGACCGTTCGCGCAGGCACCCGGACTCGGCCTGAACGCGTTCTTCGCGTTCACCGTCGTCCTCGGGCTCGGTATCCCGTGGCAGACCGCCCTCGCCGCGGTCTTCGTGGAGGGGCTTCTCTTCATCTTCCTCACCGCCATCGGCGCGCGTGAGTACGTCGTCGGGCTCATCCCCGAGCCCGTGAAGTTCTCGGTCGGGACGGGTATCGGCCTGTTCCTCGGCATCATCGGGCTGCAGGCGATGGGCGTCGTCGCCGCCGACGAGGCGACGATGATCACGCTCGGGTCGCTCGCACAGAACCCGGTCGCCATCGTCTCCATCCTCGGGCTCTTCCTCACCATGGGCCTCTACGCCCGCGGCGTGAAGGGCTCCATCATCGTCGGCATCGCGCTGACGACCGTCGCCGGTTTCGTCCTCTCGTACCTCGGCTACGCGCCGGAGGCGCTCTCGGGCGCGTTCATCACGGAGGGCGCGTTCGTCGCGTCGAAGCTCCCCGCGGCGACCTACGACATCTCGCCGCTGGTCGGGGCGTTCCTCTCCGGCTTCGGCAACGTCGAGGGCTTCACCTTCGCGCTCGTCGTGTTCACGTTCTTCTTCGTCGACTTCTTCGACACCGCCGGCACGCTGGTCGGCGTCGGGCAGGCGGGTGACTTCCTCGACGAGGAGGGTGAACTCCCCGACATCGACAAGCCGCTGATGGCCGACGCGGTCGGCACGACCGCGGGCGGCATCCTCGGCACGTCGACGGTCACGACGTACATCGAGTCCGCGACGGGCGTCGAGGAGGGCGGGCGCACCGGCATGACGGCGCTGGTCGTCGCGGTGCTGTTCCTGCTCTCGCTCGCGTTCGTCCCCCTCGCGGCGGCGATTCCGATGTACGCCTCGCACCTCGCGCTGGTCGTCATCGCGGTCCTGATGATGCGCAACGTGGTCGAGGTCCAGTGGGACGACATCACGCACGCGGTGCCGGCCGGCCTGACCATCATGGTCATGCCGTTCACCTACTCCATCGCGTACGGTATCGCGGCGGGCATCCTCAGCTACCCGCTCGTGAAGGCGGCGGCGGGCGAACTCGACGACATCTCGGTCGGGCAGTGGGTGCTCGCCGGGGCCTTCCTCGTCTACTTCGTCGTCCGCACCGGCGGCATCGTCGGCTGAGTCCGCGAACAACTCACGTTCGCTGCGGCACACATCGCGGTCTCGTTCACCGCGTAGATGGTCACGGCCCCGCTCTCGTGGGCGACCGTGACCCCCGGTTTCTTCTCGAAGTTCACGAGCTGCCGGTTCGGCTGTGAGAACGTCGGGTCGTCGTACCGGTCGCGCTCGTCGGGGCCGACGTAGACGTACTCGACGTCGTACGCCGCGAGCAGGGGGGCCGCCTCGCTCCAGTTCCCGGTGTACATCGTCGCGGTGTCGTTCACGCGCTTCTCGTAGGGTTCCAGCCCGCGGTAGCCGGCCTCGTGCTTCCAGCCGACGACCGTCGGGAGGGCGGTCAGCGTCGCCGGCGCGGAGTGCCACTGGTACGTCTCGTCACCTGCCTGCGTGAGGATGGTCGGTGTGCCCTCGCGCTCGTCCAGCCAGTCGATGGCCGCGGCCTCGTCGCCGTAGTAGTCCTCGACGTACCGGATCGCGTCGAGCGAGAGGGCCGCCTCGTCGGGGTTCGAGACGGCCGGGCCGACCTGGTCGTCGTAGACGAGCGCCGGGAACGCGCCGGCGGAGACCAGCAGCGAGACGAGCAGGACGCTCGTCAGTGCGGTCCGCGAGGGCGCGGCGGGGAGGTCACGGTCGCGGCCGAGCGCCCGGAGCGACCGGTCCAGGCGGTCGTGCCACCGGCCGAGGACGATTCCCAGCCCGACGCCCCACAGGACCCAGACCTGCATGGATACCTTGTACACGGTGTTCCAGCGCTCCGGGCCGCCGACGGGCCAGACCCGGGCGTAGGCGAGTTCGACGATGCACAGCAGGCCCGCCCCGGCCAGCACCAGCACGGCCGTGAAGTCGGCGCGGGCCCGCGAGACGACCCAGCCGGCGAGCAGGAGCGGCCCGAGCACCGCGAGCGCCGCGAAGTCGACCGCGAGGCCGGCCACCGACGCCACGAGGGCGACACCGACGAGCGCGGCACGACGGCGCGAGCCGGTCACCCACGACCGAACCCGTGGGAGCAGGGCAGCCGCGAACGGAATCGCGAACAGGCCCCAGGCGATGAGGAAGGGGACCAGCGCGCTCCGGGGCGGGAAGAGGCCGACGCCGCGGCTCACCGGGGTGTGGTCGAGCAGGAACGGGGCCGCGACGAGCGCGCCGCCGAGGCCGACGGCGACGGCACTGACACCTGCCGAGAGGTGTCGGGTGACCTCCCGCCGCCAGCGTGGACCGTGGTCCAGCCCGGGGAACGGGTGCTCGCCGGCGCAGGCGACCGTGAGGGCGACGAGGCCGCAGGCGGTCGGGACACTCCAGAGGTTCGTCAGGCTGAGCAGCCCCACGACCGGCGCCACGGCCAGCAGGCGCAGCCAGCGCCGCGGGTCGGTCCGGGGCGTGCGCCACCAGGCGAAACACAGCGCCGCGACCAGCAGCAGGAACGGCGGCGCCATCATGTGGGCGTGGAGGTCGCCGTTGACGTACTCCCACGAGGGCGAGACGACGAGCGTCCCGTCGAGGACGTACCGGGTGTACCAGTAGCCCCAGTTCGAGGCGCCGATGACGCTCTGGAAGGCCTGGTCGGTCGGTGCCCTGATACCTGCGACGGCGGCCCGCCCGTACTCGGCCACGAGCGAGTCCGGCAGGTAGCCGAGGAGGATCCTGACGACGGGCGCGAGGTTGTTCCCGAACGCGACCACGACGGCCGCGGCCAGCCCGGCGGCCCGGGGCGACCGGTCGCGCCAGTCGGCGACGCTGCCGGCGAGGCCGTAGGCGCCCGTGGCGATGCAGGCGAAGAACGTGGCTATCGAGAGGTTGTAGGCGTACCTCGCCTCGACGCCGGAGAGCGTCGCGACGACGCCGGCGGTCAGGTGGCCGCCGTAGTAGTAGCGCAGGCGCTTCCCGGCGAACCAGAAGTCCTCGGGCGGGAGCCGGTCCGCGCGCAGGACGGCCCGGAGCAGGCCGTAGTCGAGGAACTTCTCGCCGCCCTGCGGGATGGCGCCGGGGTCGACGAGCCGGAGCGCGAGCATGGCGCCGAAGGCGACCGCGAACACCGCGGCTGTCTCGAGGGCGGCACGACGGGGGATCGGTGGTGCGACTCGACTCGCGAGCACGCTCAGCCCGGCGAGCAGCACGACCGCTCCGGCGACCGTGATGGTTCCGAAACTGACCTGTCCGACCCAGTAGGTGAACAGGGTCACCACGACCAGTGCGATGGGGAGGGCGAACGCGACGCCGCGGTCGTGAGACCGGGGGAGGGCGGCGGCCGCGAGCGGGGTGCCGACGGCGGCGAGCAGGGCGAGTACGATGAGCCACACCACGAGTGGGCTCACCAGCACGTAACTGATATATCACGGGATGGGACGTAAGTGTCTTGTGCACTGGCGGGCCAGCCGCCGTCGGTGGTCTGGCGGCAGGGACACACACGACCGTCGACCTCTTTATATGCGGCGCCGTAGAACCCGCCAGCCATGACGACCCTCGAACTGTACGAGTTGCCTGGTTGCCCCTACTGCGCGAAGGTGAAGTCCAAGCTCGCCGACCTCGACCTCGAGTACGAGTCCCACGAGGTACCGCGCTCGCATTCCGAGCGGACCGAGGTCGAGGAGATCAGCGGCCAGACGGGCGTGCCCGTGCTGGTCGACACGGAACACGGCGTCGACGGGATGCCGGAATCGGACGACATCGTCGCCTACCTCGAGAAGACGTACGGCGACGGCGCCGGGGCCTGAACCGGTCGCTGGGCTGGTCGCTGCTTCTACTGCACAGACGAGAATCTGGTCGAGTAGCAGCCGCTCAGGCCGGCTCCTCTTCGAGGTCGGTCCGCTCGCGGATGAGGTCGCGCAGGTCGTCGGCGTCGCGCATCTGCTCGACCTCCTCGCGCTCGATGATGGCGGTCCCGTCGACGGACTCGCGCTTCGAGCGGTCCACGAAGTAGACCGACCGGGTGCGGGTGACCGACCCGATGGAGCTCATGATGCGGGCGCGTTTCTTCGCGGCCTCCGTGAACTCCGAGTGGCCGGTCAGCAGCGTGTGCTCGCGGACCTCGCGGTGGGAGACCGGTCCCTCGTCCTCGGCCTCGTTGTCCTCGCTGACGGCCTTGAACGGCGAGCGAAGCGTCGGATGGACGTCGTAGCCGACCCGGGTCATCACGGTGACGATGGGTTCGTCGTCGGGGTCGGCCTGGGGGTCATCCGGCGTCGGCTCGGCGTCGCGCACCTCGTCGGCCCCGTCCATCACGTCGACCGGGGCGGTCAGGGGCGCGTCGAACATCTCCTCCAGGCGCATCGCCACGTCGACGGAGGCGTTCATCCCGTCCTCGTACTTCGAGACGGTGCGCCGGGAGACGCCGAGTTCGCTCGCGAGCTGACCGAGGCTCATGTTCTGCTGTTCGCGCTCGTCGGCCAGCAACTCGCCGTCGATGTTGACGTACAGGCCGCCGGGGGCCGCGTAGATGAGCGGCGGCACGTCCTCGACGAACAGCGTCATCGCGGTGTCGGGTGCCATGACCGGCACGCCGTGGCGGAAGTACACCACGTCCGGCTTCAGGTCCTCGTCACGGGTCCGGAGACCGATGACCAGTGGCGTCGCGTCCAGGTACATCCCGAGTCGTCGCATCTCCGCGCCGGTCGCCGCGTCGAAGGCGTCGATGTTCGAGAGGATCTTGACGAGGACGAGGTCCTCGCCCCGGCGGGCAGCGAGGTCGAAGCTCTTCGGACGGATGACGCACCGGTCGCTCACCCGGAACCCTGCGTCCTGCAGCATGGCGGTGAGGTTCTCGACCAGTGCATCCCGAGACATACCGACACGTAAGCTTTTCCTCGCATATATGTGTTGTGTCGTCCTCAAGGCTTCTGAGGCGGGCGATTAGGGGCATCTGGGCGTCGCGGGAAGGGCCGCGACCGACGACCGGTTTATACCACGGGGGCGGACCGCCTGCTGGCAGTCCCCGGACGGGCCCGTGGTGGACCGAACCTTGAAATGCGTCCTGCTCCCCGGTTCGACCAGCATGAGCGAGGTCGGGTCGTCCCAGAAGAACGTCCTCGGGACCGCCGACAGGCTGGAGTACTCGGTGCTCGGCATGGCCGTCCTGCTCGCCGCGGTCGCGAACCGGCTCGGCTGGGGCGGTTCGCATCACGTCGTCGTCGCGCTGGTCGTCGTCGCCGGCAGGGGGCTCGTCGTCTCCGTGGTCCGGCGGGTCCTCCACGACCGCGCGAGCGAGCACGCCGCGGCGGTCGTCAGCGGCGTCGTCCTCGCCGCGCTGGTCGTCCTGCTCTCGGGCTACCGCGCCCGGTCGCTCCTGATGGCGGCGGTCCTGCTCGCGGGGCTGGGCTACTGGGCCTACGACGACCTGCTGCGCGACCCGGAGTCGCCCGTCTCGCGGCTCCACGACGGCGACCTCCGCGGCGCGGCCGCGGCGCTCTCGGCCGACCTGCTGGGCGTCTCGATGGTGGTCGGCGGGCTCGGCGGCGCGCTGGTGTTGCTCGCGCTCGCGCTGGCCTGAGTCGAAACCCCGATAGCCGTCGCCCCGCTCTGCTCACACGATGACGGTCATCGGGCTGGACGACACGGACTCCCGGACCCGCGGGATGTGCACGACCTACGTCGCGAACCGGGTCGCGTCGCGGCTCCGGGAGTCGGGTGCGACGGTCGAGCGCCTGCTCCTCGTCCGGCTCAACCCCGCGGTCGAGTTCAAGACCCGCGGGAACGCCGCCCTCGCGATTCACACCGATGCCGACCCGGAGACGGTCCTCGCGCTCGCCCGCGAGGAACTCGCCGGGGCGGCCGAGACCGACGACCCGATGACCAACCCCGGCCTCGTCGTCGCTTCTGGGAACCCCGCCGAGGTGCCCGACGCAGTCGCCACCTTCGCCCGCGACGCCCTGCGCGAGATCATCCCGGTCGCCCGCGCCCGGGAACTGGCCGACGATTGCGAGTACGCCCGCGCCGGCTGGAAGAACGCCCAGGGGCTGGTCGGCGCGCTCGCCGCCGTCGGTTCCTGGGCCGCCTTCGACGACTGGACCGCAGAGCACATCAGCTACCGCGAGCCCGACCGCTGGGGCACCGAGCGCGCGGTCGACTACGACTCGCTCTTCGCCGCGGCCGACGAGTACTACCCCCGCGCCTGGGACACCGTGGACCGCGTCGAGGGCGAGGCGGTCTGTGTGCCCCATACGCCGTGTCCCATCCTGTACGGCATCCGCGGCGACGACCCCGAGGCCTGCCGGGCACTGGCCGGAGCCATCGACTCGGAGCCCGTCTTCGACGCCGCGACCTTCGTGACGAACCAGGGCACCGACGCCCACCTCGCGCCGGGTGACATCGGGTCGCTCCGGGAGTACCGGGCCTACCGCGTCTCGGGTGTCGTGACCTCGGAGCCGGAGACGAGACGCGGGGGGCACGTCTTCTTCGAGTTTTCAG
This sequence comes from Haloarchaeobius amylolyticus, assembly GCF_026616195.1. Classification (NCBI taxonomy): domain Archaea; kingdom Methanobacteriati; phylum Methanobacteriota; class Halobacteria; order Halobacteriales; family Halorubellaceae; genus Haloarchaeobius; species Haloarchaeobius amylolyticus. The sequence goes on along the minus strand of NZ_JANHDH010000001.1, from coordinate 1,756,040 downwards.
CACCCGACCGCGACGCCGCCATCCAGTGCGCCGCCTTCGAGCCCACGAAACGCTTCCGCGACCGGGTGCGGGCACTTCGGGAGGGCGACCGCCTCACGGTCTGTGGCGAGGTCACCGGCGGGACGCTCAAACTGGAGAAGTTCGCGGTCCGCGAGCTGAACCGGACCGCCTTCCAGACGCCGCGCTGTGACGGCTGTGGCAACACGATGAAATCGGCGGGTCGGAACCAGGGCTACCGGTGCCGGGACTGCGGGACGAGCGCGCCCGGGAAGGTCGAGGTCGAGATAGAGCGCGAGTTGGAGCAGGGCTGGTACGAGGTCCCGCCCTGTGCCCGGCGACACGTGGCGAAACCGCTCGTGAGAGGGGGGTTCGACGCCGAGACGCATCCCGAGAGATGAGGCAGTAATGCTGGCCGTGTCTGTCTCTCGCTCGCCGGACGGGGCTGGTTCGACCTCGAAGACTATCGCTGGCGTCGATGACCGCGACCGCACCACAGCCTCCCCAGCCGACTCCCGCCGTTCCACTCCGCGTTGCTTCGTTTCACTCCGGTCGTCCCTCGCACGGTCCGACGGACACCTCGCTATCGCTCGGTGACCGTCTCCATCGCGCGCCGCCCGCCGCCGCGAGAGGGGAACCCCTCTGCTTCCACTCCACCCTGACTACCCAAACCGTTCCCACGCGAACCGCAGGCGCTGGGCGTGGTCCTCGTGCAGGACCGCGTCGCTGGCGGCGACCGACTCGGGCGTGAACCAGCCCACGTCGAGGACCTCGTTCAGGGGCTCGGGCTCGCCCGTCGTCTCCTCGGCGCGGACCGCGAACCCGATGGAGACGATGTACTTCCCGGCGAACGGCCCGGTCGTGAACGTCTCGAGGAGGGTCAGCGCGTCCGGGTCGACGCTGACGCCGGTCTCCTCTTCGAGTTCGCGGGCGGCGGCCTCCTCGGGGGTCTCGTCGGCCTCCATGTGGCCGCCGGGGACGCCCCACTCGCCGACGCCGGGTGCGACGGCGCGCTGACCGAGCAGCACACCCTCGTCGCCGACCACGGCGACGCCCGCGGTCGGGATGGGATTGTGCCAGACCACCTGCTCGCAGGCGGGACAGAACCGGCGGTCGCGACCGTCGACGTGGCGGCTGGTGGTCGCGGTCCCGCAGTCCGGGCAGAAGGCGGCGGGCTGCCTCGTCACGGCTCAGAGCGTCGTGAGGCCGCTCCCGGTGAGGGGAACGACCACGTCGTCGTCATCGTCGACGACGCCCATCTCGCGGTACTTCGTGAGCGCGGCGGGCGCGGTCGCACAGGTCGGTTCGACGTAGAAGCCGTTGCGGTGCAGGGCGTCCAGCGTGTTCTCGACGATGTTCTCGCCGAGGGCGATGCAGTCGCCGCCGGTGGCCTCGAGGGCGTCGACGAGCTGGTCCGTGCGGGCGGGCTCGCGGATCTGGATGCCGTCGGCCATCTCGTTGGGGTGGTCGTCCTCGGCCTCCACGTCGGCGTGGAAGTGGTCGGCGATGGGGGCGTAGCCGGCGGCCTGGGCGCCGAGCAGCCGGGGCATCGAGTCGATGATGCCGGCGCGTTCGAGCACGTCGAAGCCGCGGTAGGCCCCCAGCAGGAGGGTGCCGTGACCGACCGGGGTGACGACGGCGTCGGGGGCGCTCCAGTCGCGCTGGGCGGCGAGTTCGATGGCGAACGTCATCGTGCCGGCGTAGAACGCGGGGTTCCAGGCGTGGCTGGCGTACCAGCCCTCGCCGTTCTCGACGGCGTCGATGGCCGCCTTCGTCACGTCCTCGCGGGTGCCCTCGACCCGGACCGGGCGGGCGCCCGAGCGCTGGATGGCCATGAGCTTCGACTGCTTCACGTCGGCCGGGACGTACACGTCGGCCTCGATGCCGGCGCGGGCCGCGTAGGTCGCGATGGCCGAGCCGGCGTTACCCGAGGAGTCCTCGATGACCTTCTCGACGCCGAGGCCGGCCGCCCGCGAGAGCGTCGTCGTCGCGCCGCGGTCCTTGAACGAGCCGGTGGGCGAGACGTACTCCAGTTTGAACTCGGCGTCCCAGTCGGGCGCGTCGACGAGGGGCGTGAAGCCCTCGCCGAGGGTGACGCGCTGTTCGACCGGGATGAACTCGTGGAAGGTCCAGAGGCCGCGGCGGGTGTCCAGCTGGCTGACGGGCAGTGGGTTCCCGTCCGGGAGCGGGGGTGTCTCGAGGTCGAGCGCGTGGCCGTCGCGGGGACAGCGCCACGGTTCGTCGGGGCTCGCTTCGTGTTCGGTGCCACACTCGGGGCAGTAGAGGTGCTGCATGGGAATCAGTAGGAGTCGATGTCGGTGCCGACGGAACAGACGTACTCGCCGGTCGCGACCTGCGGGAGCCGGCGGGCGCGCCAGAAGATACCGGTCGAGTCGGCGGTCACTTCGGCCTTCAGCTGGCCGAACGGGTCGGTGACGGTGAAGAGGACGTCGCCGCGGTCGACCTCCTCGCCGAGGTCGTGCTCGAACCGGACGAGGCCGCCCGCGGGCGAGCCGTACTGGTCGAATCCCTTCGCGCGGGTCTGGGTCTCGGTCGTCGCCTCCTCGTCGAGGAAGTCGTAGTACTTCAGCACGTTGAACACGCCCTCGACGCCGATGCGGATGCTCTCGTGGTCGAAGCCGACGGTCCCGCCCAACTCGGGGTCGATGGTCGGGATGCCCTCGTCGGGGCCGGCGCGTGCCAGCTGGCCGTCGGGGCCCTTCTGGTCGAGGATGTGGCCGGCGCCGAACACCTTCGCGAGTTCGAGGCACTTCTGGTGCAGGCGGTGGCGGCGGCCACAGCGCACCCGCGTCTCGTTTATCATCCGGCTGTCCGACCCCTGGTGGAGGTCGAGGATGAGGTCGGCGTCGCGGGCCGCGTCGAACGTCGCGGCGGCGATGCGCTCGGAGGAGGTGCCGTCGTGGTCGCCGGGGTAGGTGCGGTTGAGCTTCGTGTCGTCGATGGGGTTGCGGTGGGAGTCGATCTGGAAGCCGTGGTAGTTCACGATACCGACGACGCGTATCTCGCCGGCCAGGGCCGCGGGGTCCAGCTGGGGGAACACCTCGCGCACCACGCCGACGCCGTTCAACTCGTTCCCGTCGCTCACGGCCTGCATGTAGAGGGTCCGGCCGTCCCGCTCGCCGTTGACCACGGCGACGGGGAGGCCGACCGGGCTGCCGTCGCGGGTCTCCCCGACGGTCAGGCGACCGGTGTCGACCTCGCCGGGGGCCGCGCTCGCGGTTCCCAGGGTCGTCATTGCCCTACAGAAAGGTCGGTCGCCCTTTAGGTGTTCGGTATGTGAACCGACACGCGGCGGCGCCACCCGCGGGTTTCCGGCTCATCGGGTCCGGCTCACCTGAGCTCGCGGTTGACGTACTGTGCGCCGTTGAGCATCATCGAGACGCCGGTGCGGCTCCCGAACTCGCGGGTCGCGCTGGCGTCGTCGGCCTCGCCGAAGGTCATGGCCAGCCGCCCGTTCTCCACCCACACGTCGAGTCGGCCACCCGTCCCGATGGCCTGCGGGAGGCGCTCGAAGCCGAGGTGGCCCGTCTGGTCGTACATCGAGAGTTCGGCACCGGCCGGGACCGGGTCGCCGCCCTCGTGGGTGACGGTGACGACGCGGCGGTCCTCGCCCATCGAAATCTGCAGTTTCGGGCTGCGTTCGCGGGCCTCGGCTGCCCACGACGGCTCCGAGACGCTGGTCGCGCCGACCTCGCTGGTCTCGAGGCGGGCGAGCAGGGACTGCTCGGTGTCGTCGTACTCGGAGTCGAACGCGAACTCGGCGACGAGTTCGTCGACGATACCGCGCTCGTCGACGGTCAGGTCCGCACCGAAGGTGTTCACGCTGGTCGCGCCGAATCGCTGTTCGAGGGGGCCGGGGTCGGCCAGTGCCTCGGCCTCCAGGTCCCACGTCACCACGTCGCCGCCGGTGTCGGGGGCCGCAGGCGGGCCGAAGTCGCCGGCCCGGAACAACTTCTGGAGGAGGCGGTAGCCGGTGAACTCGCGGCGGGGGAGCGATATCGGGTTCGCGCCGAAGCGCACGCTGCCCTGGTGGGTCTGGCGCCAGACGACGCCGCGGCTGCTGTGGTACTTCTCGACCTCGGTGTTGAACTGGGTCGTCACTCGCGCCGTGCCGTCGCTGGCGACCCGGTAGAGGTCGTTCTCCCACGTCCCGCCGTGGTTCTGGTCGACGATGCGCCGGCGGAGCGTGAACGACTCACCGGAGAGGGCGCTGCTGTGCGTGTCGGCGAGGTAGGGCTTCAGGCCGTCCTCGTCGACGCCCGCGGGGTAATCTGGGACCGCGGCGGCCGCGTCGGTCTCGCCGGCGGTGTCCGACTCGGTCGCCGTCGAGGTCTCGGTCGTGCTCACGGTGGTCGCGGCACCCGCGTCACCCCCGTCCTGGCCGGTGCTCGCGGCTGCGGAGTCCTCCAGTCGGAGACAGCCCGCGGTCCCGGCGAGGACGGCGAGGGCGCCGAGGACGTGTCGGCGTTGCATACCGACTGTCTGCGTAGCGACCCGAGTAAACGTATCGGCCGTTTCAGGTGTCGAGTCGAGGGCCGAGTGCCGGACGGCGCCGGTCTTTCCCCACCGCTGTCACTTCGGCAGCTCGATGTTGCCGAAGTACTCCGCGCCCTCGCGGTGCATCCAGAAGCCGTACCGGCCGTCGAGGGTCGTCGGGTTCGCGTCGCCCGGTCTGCTCCCGCGGTTCCAGCGGAACTCGCCGTCCTCCATCCAGAGGTAGAGCGTGGTCCCGGCCTCGACCGGCCGGTCGAGGTCCCGGTAGCCCCAGTTGCCGCGGTCCTGCTCGCCGCGGCCGTAGAGGACGACGGCGGTCCCGGGCAGGATCGCGGTGCCCCCGGCGTGTTCCATCCGGATGAAGTTCCCGTCGTCGGTGATGCGGGCGGACACGTCGGGTGCCTGCTCGACCGCGGTCCCGTACCAGTCGGGCTTCGAGGCGTCGGTCGACCCCACGTCGGTCGTCAGGTAGTCGACCCGGACCTTGAACAGACGCTCGCCCTCGTCGTCCTGGCGGAGGTACGAGAACTCGGCGGCCAGTTCGGCGATGATGCCGCTCTCGAGGACCTTCCCCTCGGCTGCGTAGGACTTCAGCTCCGAGCCCTCGTACTCGTCCAGGAGCGCCTGGGGTTCGCCGATGCCGTCTGCCGTTATCTCGAAGGCGCGGTCGTCGGTCTCCTCGGGGGCGTCCCACTGCCCCGCGAGGATGAGCGTCCGGAGGTCGCGCGCCCGGATGAGGTCCTGCCGGTCGAAGGCGTACCGGTGGTGGCCGTAGGTCGACCGGCCGCCGACGTTCTGGCGCCAGTACGAGCCGTCGGCGGTGCGGTACATGTCGATGGCGCTGCCGTCCTGCCAGCGTTCGAGCGCGCCCGCCTCGCCGACCATGGCCTTCCGGGCCTCGTTCGTCTCGCCGCGGGTCAGGTTGGTCGAGCGGAACGAGACGGTGAAGGAGGTCCGCGAGAGGGCGTTGACGTGCGAGTCCGCGAGGTAGACCGCGACCCCGTCGCCCTGCAGCCCCGGTGGCCGGTCCAGCGGCTCGGTGGTCCCCGAATCGGTCTCGGCGCTGGTCCGCGTCCCGGTGTCGGTCACCTCGAGCGTCGGCGGTCGCGTCGTCTCGGATCCTCCCCCGCTGAGTCGGAGACAGCCGGCGGAGCCGACCAGTGCCCCCACCGTTCCCAGTAGTCGGCGTCGTCTCATGTTGCTGAACGGTTGGGAGGACACCATATAAGTAGCATGGCCAGTCAGGGCGTTCGATATGCCTCGATAGCACACAGTAGGGACCGACCGAACCGGTTTTGTCGGATTCGCGCGCACCACGACCTACGTGTGACAGAAAGAGACACGCCGGGGGCACTCACGTACTTCCGCCAGTTCTTCGCGCTGGAGCGCGACGTGTTCGTGCTCTCGGTGGCGATGTTCGCGTTCAGCCTCGGCTTCCAGATGACGGGCCGGTACATGGGCGAGTACATCGTCGCACTCGGCGGGACCTCGGTCGTCGTCGGCCTGTACGGGAGCTTCGGGAACCTCATCGGGGCGGTGTATCCCTACCCCGGCGGGGCCATCTCGGACCGTATCGGCTCACGGACCGCCCTGACCGTCTTCGGGTTCGCCTCCGCGGTCGGCTTCGCCCTGTGGCTGTTCGCCGAGCAACTGGCCGTCGGCCCGGTGCCGGCGTGGGCGTGGATCTTCGTCGGCCTCGTCTTCGCGCAGGCGTGGAAGTCCTTCGGCCTCGGTGCGACGTTCGCCATCGTGAAGCAGTCGGTGCCGAACGACCGGCTCGCCACCGGCTTCGCCAGCACCGAGACCTTCCGGCGCGTGGCGTTCCTCGTCGGCCCCCTCGTCGCGGCGGGGCTCGTCGCCGCCTACGGGTTCGACCTCGGCTTCCGGTACGTCATCGGGGTCGCGCTGGCCGCGGCGGTCGTCGCGACCGTGGCACAGCACATCCTCTACGAGGCCGAGGGCGACTCCTTCGGCAAGGAGTTCGCGGGCGTCGCCCAGATACGCGAGGACCTCGCGAGCCTGCCCGACCCACTGCGCCCCCTGCTCGTCGGGGACACCCTCGTCCGGTTCGCCAACGGGATGGTGTACGTGTTCGCGGTGCTGGTCGTCACCAGAGAACTCCGGACCACGGCGACGATATTCGGCGTCTTCCTCGCCCCCGAGGCGCTGTTCGGGGTGTTCCTCGCGGTCGAGATGGCGGTGGCGCTGCTGACGATGGTCCCCGTGGCGAAGTTGACCCAGCGCTCCGGGCTGGTCCCCGCTGTCGGCCTCGGCTTCCTCGTCTACTCCGTCTTCCCGGTGCTGCTCGTGAACGCGCCCGAGGGCGGCCTGACCGTCGCCGGCGTCGCCCTCTCCGAGGCGGTCGTCGTCGGCGCCATCTGGGCGTTCTCCGGGCTCCGGTTCGCCGGCCTCCCGGCGCACAAGGCGCTCATCGTCGGCCCCGCCGAGAAGGACGCCGGCGGGCGCGTCACGGGGTCGTACTATCTCGTCCGCAACGCCATCACCATCCCGAGTGCCGCGGTCGGCGGCTGGCTCTACAGCACCGGTGGGCTCGCGCTGGCTGGCCTCGCCCTCTCCGGACCGCAACTCGCGTTCACCCTCGCCACCGGGGTCGGCCTGCTCGGGACGGCGTACTTCCTGCTCCGTGGCGAGGAGTTCGAGGCGTACGCCTGAGGGACCCGTCGGCTCACCGAGACCGACGCGGATTTGTGCCCAAGTTCCCAAGAGTCGGGCGTGAGCGAGAACACCGACACCGGCGAGGACCGCCCGGGCCGGCCGCCGATGGTCCAGTTCTTCGCGGCGCTGGGCGCCGGCCGGAACGTGAAGATCGGCGTCGCGAGCGGCCTCGTCCTCGCGTTCGCCCTGTTCGCCTTCTTCGTCGCCCTCCCGGGGCTCATGGCGGACGTCCGCCCCCGGACCGGCTCGCCGCTCCTGTACGTGGTGCTCGGGTTCGTCGTCTTCGTCTCGACCGCGATGTTCGTCGCGACCGTGCTCACGGCGCGGAACGCCGTCGGCGCGGTCATGTCGCCGCCGAAGTGGGTGCGCCGGGGCGGGACCGTCGGCGCGCTGGGCGGCCTCGTCTGGCTCGCCCTCACCGACCTCGCGGTGCTCGCCGAGACGACCTCGCTGGTCGGCGCGGCCCCCTCGGCCGCGACGCTGTCGGCCGCCTCGCTGTTGCTCCTGCCGGGTATCTGGGCGGTCTACACGAAGGTGAAGTTCGTCGCCGGCGACCTCGGTCGGCTCGCCGCCGTCGTCTCGGTCGTCGGCCTGTTGACGGTCCACGTCGGCGCGCTGTTGACCCCGGAGCCGGTGCTGGCGACGACCCGGACGCCGATCGCGACCCCGTTCGCCATCGGCCTCGGCATCCTGCTCGCGGGGACGGGCCTGTTCGGGCTCGCGGCCCGCGACGAACTCGGCGGCATCGCGCTGGTCGCGGCCGCCGCACTGCCCGTCTCCGCGGTCGGGTTCGCCGCCGTCGCGGTCGCGTCGCCCCCGGCCATCGTGGGCCTGTTGACGGTGCCACCGCTCGGGCTCGCCTGGGTACTGCTCGGGAAAGCGTGCCGTGACGCCCCGACGCCCGCCGGCTGGGAGCCGGCCGACGACGAGGAACTATTCGAAGTCCTCGAGTGAGTCGTCGCCGACGAGTTCGGCCAGCCGGGTCGCGCCGGTGCGGGTCCCCTTCGCCATGAACACGTCGCCGACCCGGAGCTCCGTCTGTGGGCCGGGCATGATCTCCCAGTCGTTCCCGGCGTCGTCGCGGTGTCGGACCGCGATGACGCGCATGCCAGTGTCGGTCCGGACGGTCTGCTCGCCGAGCGTGGTGCCCGCGAGCTGGCTGCCGGCGGCGACCGTGAGCCGGACGATGACCTCGTCGGACTCGAAGACCGCCTCGGCCACGACCGGGTGCGTGCCCATCCCGCGGAGCACGCCCTCGGAGATCTCGAGTGCGGCGTCGCTGATGACCTCGGTCGCGCCCGCGAGGTGCATCAGTCCGCGCAGGTCGACCGGGTCGTCGACCCGTTCGGCGGCCTGCAGGACCCACGCCTCGAAGCGCGATTCGAGCGCGTCGACCTCCGCCTCGAGTTCGGCGACCTCCTCGGCCAGCGCCTCGCTCCCGTACAGCACCGAGCCGTAGGCCACGTCGACCGCGAGTTCGCTCATGTTCTTCATGAGGACGATTGAGTCGACGGCGCGTTCGAGGTCGTCGATGCCCTCCTCGACGGCCTCCGGCGGGACGAACTCGCCGCCGGTGACCGTGGCGTACACCGCCGCGACGTTCTCCTCGGCGCCGCGGAGCAACAGCACGTCGCTCGTCTGGAGGACGGTGTCCTTCCCCGGGCTCAGGAGCCAGTCGCCGCCGCGGCGCATGGCGATGACCCGGACGCCCGTCTCGGTCTCCAGGTTCAACTCGCCGAGGCGCTGCCCGGTGAACCGGGAGTCGGCGGTCAGGCGCGCCCGCACGACCGTCTCGACGGCCTCCGGCAGCGTCGTCCGGATGGCGTCCGGAAGGCCGATCTCCTCGAGGACGACCTTCGCGATGTCGCCGGTCGCGTCGCTGATCTTCTCGGTCGCACCGACCATCCCGAGGACGGGCGCGAGTTCCTCGGCGTCCTCGGGCGAGCGCGCCGCCATCATCAGGCTCATGCGCGCCCGCATCTGCAGCACGTCCATCCGGTCCTCGAGTTCGAGCACCTCCTCGGCGACCTCGCTGCTCCCCAGCAGGACCGCGGAGAACGAGAGGTCGATCATCAACTCGGCGGTGTCCTTCATCTCCGCGAGCACCTCCTTGACGCTCACGGGCTCGTACTCGACGTCACCGGCGTCCATGGCCCGACGTTGGCCCGGCCGCGAGAAAAGCGTTGCCCGGGGCCACCGACTGGGCGGTTCGCTGCCCAGAACCCACAGTTTCATGTCGTGTAGGGAGGCTGTCGGTGGTATTCACCATATCGCCGGTGTCTCCATCGCGGTCGCGCTCGTAATCTTGTGGACCACCTGCCGCGGTGTCCCGACCGGTCCTTTATCTACGGGTGCCGTCCCGACGTCGTGCGTCGAATATCATGGAAAACGATGCAGATAGCGCGTCTCGACGCCGACTTCGCGGTTCTCGCGTTCCGGCGAGGCGCCCGCGTTGGGCACTCTTCCAGCAGTAACGGCGTAAACGACAATACTTTTCGGGGGGCGTGCGCAAGCCTCAACGTATGTCTGACGACCTCAAGAAAGGGCTGGAGGGCGTTCTGGTCGCCGAATCGGAACTGAGCTTCATCGACGGTGACGAAGGGCGTCTCATCTATCGCGGGTACGCCATCGAGGACCTGGCCCGCGACGCCAGCTACGAGGAGGTCCTCTACCTCCTCTGGCACGGGACACTTCCCAATCGCGAGGAACTCGACGACTTCACGGCGCAGATGGCCGCCGAGCGCCACGTCGACGACGGCGTGCTGTCGACGGTCCGCGAACTCGCCGAGCAGGACGAGGAGCCGATGGCCGCGCTCCGGACCGCCGTCTCGCAGCTCTCCGCGTACGACCCCGACGCCGAGGCCGACCCCACCGACGAGGCCGCGAACCTCCGCAAGGGTCGCCGCATCACGGCGAAGATCCCGACCATCCTCGCCGCGTTCGTCCGCATCCGCGACGGCGAGGAGCCGGTCGAGCCGCGCGACGACCTGAGCCACGCCGCGAACTTCCTCTACATGCTGAACGGCGAGGAGCCCGACGACGTGCTCGCCGAGACGTTCGACATGGCGCTGGTGCTCCACGCCGACCACGGCCTGAACGCCTCGACGTTCACCACGATGGTCATCTCCTCGACGCTCGCGGACGTCCACTCCACGATTCCGGGGGGCATCGGCGCCCTCTCGGGGAGCCTGCACGGCGGCGCGAACCAGGACGTGATGGAGGCGCTGCTCGAACTCGACGAGTCCGGGAAGGACCCCGTCGAGTGGGTCGAGGACCGCCTCGACGCCGGCGAGCGCGTCCCCGGGTTCGGCCACCGCGTCTACAACGTCAAGGACCCCCGCGCGAAGATCCTCTCGGAGAAGTCCGCGGAACTCGGCGAGGCCGCCGGGACGCCCCAGTGGCACGACTACTCGGTCGCCATCGAGGAGTACCTCACCGAGGAGAAGGGCCTCGCGCCGAACGTCGACTTCTACTCCGCCTCGACGTACTACCAGATGGGCATCCCCATCGACATCTACACGCCTATCTTCGTGATGAGCCGCGTCGGCGGCTGGATCGCCCACGTGCTGGAGCAGTACGACGACAACCGGCTCATCCGGCCGCGTGCGCGGTACACGGGCCCGATGGACGAGGAGTTCGTCGACGTCGACGAGCGGTAACGTTCGACCACAGAATCGTTTTCTGGCTTCTTCGAGGTCGTCGCAGTTCCCGGAGCCGTGCCGCCAGCACCGCACCGCAGGAACCCCTCGGCCAGTCACGAGTTCCCCCTTTTGCCAATCGTGCCTATTCTCTGTGTATGCGTGCCAGACGACAGTTCCTCGCGGGCCTGGCGACCGCCGGCCTCGCCGCGCTCGCGGGCTGTACGAACCTCGGCCTCGGCGGCGGTGGCGGCGGTGTCGCCTGTTCGAGCCGGGGCTCGATTCCGAAGCCGGGCCCCATCGGGATGGTCCGGGCGATGGCCGACGGCTCGCGGGTCCTGTTCGTCGTCGCGGTCAAGAGCGAGGCGGTCGAGAACGAGGCGGTGGTCCGCCTCGGCGTCTTCGACCAGGAGGATGGGCTCGTCACGGACGTGCCCGTGATGGACAACCGCGAGGAGAACGACCTGACGGTGACCGGGCTGGACCCGGGCATGGTGCCCTACGCCATCGACCTCGGGCGGGCGCCCGTCCACGGCTGGTACCGGGTCGTCGCCTACGACGGGGAGGGCGCGGTCGTCGGGGAGGCCGTCGAGAAGTTCAACTGCTTCGTGGGCGGGACCGTCTGAAGTCGCGTCGCCAGGGCAGTCGACGCCGGTTCTGGCCGCGCTGCCCGGTCAGTCCCCGGTCAGTTCGCGGGTGAGCCGGACGATGCCGGCGAGCGAGAGCGCCAGCAGCACCAGCGCGAAGGCGGCCTGCACGAGCGGGACGAACTCGTCGGCGACCCAGAGGCCGATGAACCGCGAGGCGTTCGCGTAGAACACGCCGAGCATGAACAGCGCGACGAGCGTGAGCACGCCGAGCGCGAGCCAGTACAGTTTCGTGCGCACGCCGTTCTCTCGGTCGTCGTCGGAGCTCGCCGGGCGGTTCGCCCCGGCGGCTTCGCGGGTATCGGCCGGGGGTTCGGTGCTACCGTCGTCGGTGTCGGAGTCGGTGGCCATGGTCTCGGTCGTGGGATGGTCGCTGTCGGTCGGTCGCTCGTCGCGCTCCTCGTCGCCGGAATCGCCCGGTGGCGTCTCGCGGCTCATCGGCCGACCCTCCACGCGAGCAGGCCGGTCCCGAGCAGGGCGGCGACCGCGGCGGACAGGCCGAAGCCGGGTTGCCCGCCGGCGTCGGCGCCACCCTCGGGTTCGGTCGGCGGGGCGCCGCCGTCGTCGGCGCCGTCACCGGTCTCGAAGTCGCCGGTCTGGAAGCCCGCCTCCGACCGGGTCCAGTTGACCGTCAGCCCCTCGCCGGGGGCGAGGTTGGCGACGGACCGTTCGGTCCCGACGATGGTGTCGCCCTTCCAGAGGATGGCGTCGAGGTAGTAGTTGTAACCGTCGGGGACCGTCAGGTCGGCCGTCGGCGTGACGGTCTGGCCGGGCGCGACCGAGCCGACCTGGACCGTGGTCTGGTCGGCGACCACGTTCGAGCCGTTCTGGCGGGCCTTCAGCACGAACCGGAGGTCGTCGGCGGGTTCGTCGCCGGTGTTCGTCAGGTAGGTCGAGACGGCGAGGGTCGCCCGGTCGTCCTGGACCGAGTCGACCCGGTACTCGATGACGGGGAGGTCGGCCGCCTCGAACTCGTGGAAGCCGACGGGGGTCCGGGCGTACTCGGGGGTGAGGCTGCCGACGCCCTCGACGGTCCGGGTCCCGACCGTCATGCGCTGGCCGTCGCGGTAGAGGATGGCCTCGACGCGGTAGCCGCCCTCGCGCGGGACCGAGAGGGCGGCGGTCCGGTTCAGCTCCGTCTCGTTCCGGAGGTCGCCGAAGGCCAGCCGGTCGGTCGCGGTGACGAGGCCGGAGTCGGTGTCGACCGCGCGGAGCACGACGGTCACGTTCGGGGCGACGTTACCGCGGTGCTCGACGTAGGGCGTCACCTGCAGGGTCGCACTCCCGCCGGAGACCGCGCCGGCCGAGATGGTCATCTCGGTGAGGGCGACCCGGCCGGGGCGTTCGACCGGCTCCTCGTCGGGTGGCGGCTGGAGGGCCCCCGGGACGGCGGCGACGACGGCGGCGGTGACCAGGAGCGTGACGACGACGAGTGCACCCAGTCCCGTCTCTGGTTTCATACAATCTGATACCATCGGTTTTATTAAATGTCTTGTGCAGGGAGGGGTCGCGGTTCGGGGGCCGAAACCACTTTGTCGACCAGTCACATGGATGCTGGTAGTTATCGGACCATCAGATTCGTGATGAGAGCGCACGACACTCCCGCCGTCTCCGTCCTCTACGTCGATGGGGACGCGGACCGTCGCCGGGCCGTCGTGGGGAGCCTGGCGGGGACACCGCACGAGACCGAGACGCAGACGGTGGAGACAGCGGCGGCCGCCCGGGACCGGGTCTCGGACCCGGCCGACCGGCCGGACTGCGTCCTCCTGGCGACCGACCGTGCCGACGCGACGGGCGTCGAGAGCGTCGAACTCGTCCGGGAGGCCGACGCGACGGTCCCGATCGTGGTCGGCACGGACGACCGGGCCGGTGTCGCCCCGGCCGCTCTGGACGCGGGTGCGACGGACGTGGTCGAGTGGAGCGATGGAGTGGGCCGGCGGCTGGCCGCCCGGCGGGCCGTGGCAGCCGCCCGACAGTTCCGCGCCGAGACCGGTCGCTCGGCCGACGCCCGGGTCGCGACCCTGTTCGAGAACACCAGCGACGCCATCGTCGAGGCACGGGTCGAGGGGGACCGGGCCCACGTCGTCCGGGTGAACGAGTCCTTCAGCGAGGTGTTCGGGTACGACGCCGAGGAGATGGTCGGTCGGGACCTCGACGAGGTGATACACTCGCCGGACCGCCGGGACATCGGCCGCGAGTACAACCAGCGGGTCGCCGCCGGCGAGTCCTTCGAGGCCGAGGGGGCCCGGATGACCGCCGACGGCCCCCGCGAGTTCCTGATGCAGAGCGTCCGCGTCGGCGACGGGAGCGACCGGGCGTACTTCGTCTACACCGACATCACGGAGCGCAAGCAGCGCGAGAAGGTCCTGCGGATGATGCACGACGCCACCCGCGAGATGATGCTCGCCGAGACGAAGGCGGACGTGGCGGACCAGACGGTCGCGACGGGGGTGAACGTCCTCGGCCTCCCGCAGACCACCGTCTTCCTCGTCGAGGGGGACGTGCTCGAACCGGCGGCGACGACCGCCATCGAGGGCGTCGACCCCATTCCGCTGGACCGGGAGAGCGAGCCGGGCGAACTGTACACCACCGGCGAGACCGGGACCTGCACGCTGCCGGGGCCCGACGACGCGACCGTCCTCGCGGTTCCACTGGGGGCCCACGGGGTGTTGACGGCGGGGCCCCTGCCGGCGGATTCGGTCGACCGCACGACCCTGCAGGTCGCGGAACTCCTGGCGACGAACGTCGTCTCCGCGCTGGACCGGGCCGAGCGCGAGGACCTGCTCCGGGAACGCGAGGCAGAACTGAAGGAGCAGCGCGACCGGTTCGCGGCGCTGTTCGAGAACGTCCCGGACCCGGCGGTGTCGTACGTCTTCGACGCCTCGGGCACCATGCAGGTCCGGGCGGTCAACTCGGCGTTCGAGGACGTGATGGGATACGACGAGGCGACGGTCGTCGGCGAGGACCTCGACGAGTTCATCATCCCGCCCGCGCAGGCACGGGAGGCGGCCGACTTCAACGAGGAGCTCATGGCCGGGAACTCGTTGCACACCGAGGTCCGCCGCGAGACCGCCAACGGCGTCCAGGACTTCCTGCTCCACGGGGTCCCGGTCGCCCTCGGCGAGCGCAGCGTCTTCGGCTTCGCCATCTACACCGACACGACCGAGCAGAAGGAACGCGAGCGACAGCTCCGCCGGCAGAACGAGCGCCTCGACGAGTTCGCCGGCATCGTCAGCCACGACCTGCGCAACCCGCTGACGGTCGCCCGCGGGCACTGCGACCTGCTGGCGGCGGAGTACGAGCACGAGTCGCTCGAGGACCTGGAGTGGGCGCTCGACCGGATGGAGGCGCTCATCGACGACGTGCTCACGCTCGCCCGGAAGGGCAAGAGCGTCGAGGACCCCGAGCCGGTGCGGTTCGACCGCGTCGTCAGGAGCGCCTGGGCCGGCTGTGACACCCCCCGGTCGGACCTGGTGCTGGCCGAGGCGTTCCCGCCGGTGCTGGCCGACGGGGAGCGCCTGCGGGCCCTCTTCGAGAACCTCTTCCGGAACGCGATGGAGCACGCCGTCACCGACGAGCGCGACGGCGTCACCGTGACGGTCCAGCAGCATCCCCGTGGTTTCGCCGTCGCGGACGACGGGCCGGGCATCGACCAGGCAGACGTCGACGTGGTGTTCGAGCAGGGCTACACCACGGCCGCGGACGGGACCGGGTTCGGCCTCGCCATCGTCGAGGACATCGTGGAGGCCCACGACTGGTCGGTCTGCATCGACGAGGCCGCCGACGGGGCCCGGTTCGTCTTCTCCGGCGTCGAGTGGTGCGACCCCGAGCAGGTCGGCGAGGACGTGGGGCGCCCGGTCTGACTAGTCGGCGGCGCTCCCCCGGTCGGCCATCATCTTCGCGGCCCGCGTCGCCCAGTCCCCGCGCCAGAAGCCGACGGCCACGAGCACCGCGGCGAGCCCGTAGTAGCCGACGATGCCGCCGTAGGCCCCGAGGACGCCGTAGCCCAGCGTCACGCCGACGACGTAGCTGAAGCCGAGGAAGAACACGACCAGCCCGAGGAGTCGGGCGACGAACGGGGTGCGCGTCTCGCTGCCGCCCTGCAGGCTCCCCGAGAACACGACGAAGCTCACGAGCGCGGGCGCGGCCAGCCCGTAGGCGCGGGCGAAGCCGACCGCGTAGTCGACGGTCGCGGGGTCGCGGGTGAAAATCCGGACGAACAGGGGGGCGCCGGCGACCAGCGCGAGGCCGATGGTCCCGACCGTCACCAGGCCGAGCGCGGCGGTCGCGATGCCGTTCTCCTTCGCGCGCTCGGGCTCGCCCTCGCCGAGGGCCTGCCCGACGACCACGCTTGCGGCGACGCTCAGCCCCCGCGAGAGCGGCCCGGTCACCTGCTGGTAGAGCCGGCGGCCGACCTGGAAGGCGGCGTTGACCTCGGTGCCGAAGCCGAGCAGCAGGGCGTTGAACGGGAACTCGGCGAGGGTGTCGGCGAAGCCCTCGACGACCCGCGGGGCCGAGACGACGACGAGCTGGCGGGCGATGACCGGGTTCGACGGGACCGCGAAGCCGGCACTGGTCGCGCCGACCCACATCACCGCACAGAGGACGACCGCGGTGAACACGTTGCTGCCGGCGGTCGCGAGGCCGACGCCGACGATCTCGTAGCGGGGGACCCCGAACAGGCCGAGGCCGAGGACGACGCTCCCGACGATGTTCAGCCCGTTCGAGACGACGTTGACGTACATCGGGGTCCGGGTGTCACCGGTCCCCTGGAGGGAGCGAGCCGCGATGAGCGACACCTGTCTCGCGGGGGCGGTCGCGAAGACGATGGCGAGGTAGGTGCCTCCGAGGGTGGCGACGCTGTCGGACGCGCCGAGGAGCGCGATGGCCTCCCGGCCGAACAGCAGGCCGAAGACGACGAAGGGGACGCCCGCGACCAGCCCGAGGAGGATCGCCTGCGTGACGGCCTCGTCGCGGTTCGCCTGGGCGCCGGCGCCGGTGTCCTGGCTGGAGAGCGCGATGGCGCCGCCGCCGAGGCCGAGGCCGATCCGCAGGGGGAAGCGGGCGTAGAGGTCCGCGAGGCCGATGGCGGCGATGGCGGCCGGCGAGAACAGCCCGGTGACGATGATGTCGGTGGTGCGCATCGCGGTGCGGAACGTCTGCTCGACCATCACGGGCCACGAGAGGCCGAGGACGCGCCGCCACACCGACAGCAGCCGACCGCGATTCATGGTCGGCCTTCCCGTCCTCGGGTCTTTTAGGCGTCGGAAGCGGAAGCACCGACATGGACTGCTTCGTCTACGGGACGCTCACCGACCCCGACCGGGTCGCCGAGGTGCTCGACGACTGGACGTTCGGCCCCGACGCGGTCCTCCGGGGCGTCCACCGGGTCGCGGGCGAGTACCCGACGCTCGCCCCCGGTGGGAGAACGACCGGTCGTATCCTCCGGACCGACGCGGTCGACACGCTGGACCGGTACGAGGGCGTCGACCGCGGGCTGTACGTCCGGGTACCGGTCGCGTGGGACGACGAGGCCGCGGCGGCGGCCGACACCGGTGCCGATGCGGTGCAGGTGTACGTCGGCGACCCGGCGGAACTCGAGGTCGACGCGCCCGTCGCGTGGCCCGGCACCGGCTCCTTCGAGGAGCGCGTCGGTCGGTACGTGGCCCAGGAGTGTACGGTGAGTCTGCGCGACGACTGAGCGGGGGGCTGCTGTCGCGCACCCCCGGCGACGGAGACGACGTGTGGCGGACGCGCCGCCGACGCGTGTCACACACCTGCGTCAGACGCCTGCCGCACGATTCCGGATGACGGCCGGCAGACGACCGTCTGACGCCCATCGAAACCCGCCGCAGTCTGGCGATTACACTTTCAGTCCGCTTGGCTGGCGTTTATATGTATCCCGCCCACTTCTCCACCTGCACGTCACACGCGTGCTCCCCCCGTATTCCCCTTTCAGACCAACACCCCGGAGCCGTCGGCTCGGCGAACCGGCGACGGTCGCGCTGGCCTGTCGCAGCTGGCGACCCTGTCGCCGGCTGGCGGTCGCGTCGCACCGCCGGAATCCCGGTGCGAAAACCATTAACAACGGGCGCTCCGAGTTTCGGGTATGCTCGAACTCGACGACGTGTTGGACGCGCTGCCCCGTGTCCGCGAGACATCGCGGCACACACCGATCGAGTACTCCCACACCTTCTCCGATATGACGGGAGCCGCGGTCCACCTGAAGATGGAGAACTTCCAGCGGACGGGGTCGTTCAAGATCAGAGGCGCGACCAATCGAATCATGACGCTTTCGGATGACGAGAAATCTGCCGGCGTGGTCACCGCGAGCGCCGGGAACCACGCCCAGGGCGTCGCCCTCGCCGCGACCCGCTCCGGCGTCGACGCGAAGATCGTCATGCCCGAGTACGCGCCCATCTCGAAGATCAAGGCCACCCAGAGCTACGGGGCCGAGGTCGTCCTCCACGGCGCCGACTACGACGAGGCCGCCGAGAAGGCCCACGAACTGGAAGAGGAGGAGGGCCGGACCTACGTCCACGCCTTCGACGACCCCTACGTCATGGCCGGACAGGGCACCATCGGGCTGGAGATCCTCGACGACCTCCCGGAGGTCGAGACCGTCGTGGTCCCCATCGGCGGCGGCGGGCTCATCTCCGGTATCGCGACCGCCATCAAGGCCAAGAGCCCCGAGACGCGCATCGTCGGCGTGCAGGCCGAGGGGGCCTCAAGCGTCGCCCAGTCCCTCCAGAAGGGCGAACGCTACGAACTCGACACCGTCGATACCATCGCGGACGGTATCGCGGTCCGCGGGCCCGGCACGCAGACCTTCGAGGTCATCAAGGAGCGCGTCGACGAGGTCGTCACCGTCTCCGACCCGGAGATAGCCATGGCGCTGACCTACGTCCTCGAACGCGGGAAGACGCTGGTCGAGGGCGCGGGTGCGGCCCCCCTCGCGGCCATCCTGTTCAACAAGTTCGACTACGACGAGGGCGAGGTCATCGTCCCGGCGATGTGCGGGGGCAACATCGACCTGAACATGCTCACGACGGTCGTCATGCGCGGCCTCGTCGCCACCGGCCGGTACGTGAAGATCAAGACCGTCCTCCGGGACCGCCCCGGCTCGCTCGAGGAACTGCTGCACATCATCGCCGAGAAGAAGGCGAACATCTACGCCATCCAGCACGACCGCACCTCCCGGCAGATCGGCATGGCCGACACCGAGGTCGAGGTCGACCTCGAGACGAGAGGGCACGACCACGTCGAGGAACTGCTGGAGGCGATCCGCGACGCGGGCTACGAGGTCGAGGTGCTGGTCTGAGCCGCGAACAGGCGACCCCCACCCCGTCTCCTGGCGTACGCCTGTCCTGACGCGGCTTCGACCTGACTGTGCAAGCCCATCAGGAGGAATTCTTAATCGTGATTCGAACGAACTACTAGCATGAGTTCCCCCGTCCTGTCGCGGGCTTCAGTACTGACAGTCTTCGACAGCCTCGACCCACCAGGGACCCCGGTCTCGGTCGGGGAACTTTCGAGCGAGCTGGACTGTGCAGAGCCGGCGCTCTTCGACGTGCTCGCCGACCTGGTCGAAGCGGGCGAACTACAGACGAAGACGGTCGAGTCGGGGGACCAGCTCTGGTGGCGGCCACCGGGGCGGCACCGCCAGCCGACGGATTCCGTCGCGGCACCGCGACTCGACATCTCGATGTTCCGCCAGCTGTTCGAGACCGGGCCCGAACTCGCGCTGGTCGTCGAACCCGACGACTACGAGGTCGTCGAACCCGACGACTACGAGGTCGTCGAACCCGACGACTACGAGGTCGTCGAACCCGACGACTACGAGGTCGTCGAACCCGACGACTACGAGGTCGTCGAGGCGAGCGATGCGTACCTGGAGGCGACCGCGGCCGAGCGCGACCACGTCGTCAGGCGGTCGCTCCCGGTGGTCATCGACGCCGCACTCGAGGTGGGCGACCCGGAGAACCTCCACCGCATCCTGGCGTCGCTCGACCGGGTGACGACCAGCCGGCAGGCCGACGTGCTGCCGGCGATGCGCATCCGGCTCCCGCCGAACGAGTTCACCGACGACGAGGCGACCGAGCGCTGGTGGTGTCTGCTCTGTACGCCCCTGTTCGGGCCGAGCGGGGACATCGACTACATCGTCCTCCGGTTCGAGGACGTCACCGCGGTCGTGTCCTACGTCCGGTCCGAGGAGGGGTCGGACCTGCTCGAACGCTTCGGGCTCGAGGAGAAGTACAGCCCCGGGAACATCGCGTTCCGGGGCCGGGAGCTCTACCGGGCGAAGGAGTACGCCTACGACCGCCTCCGGGAGAGCGAGGAGCGCTATCGCACGCTCTTCCAGTCGATCGAGCAGGGCTACTGCATCGTCGAGATGCTGTTCGACGAGCACGAGGAACCGGTGGACTACCGCTTCCTCCTGACGAACCCGGCGTTCGAGGAGGAGTCCGGGCTCGTCGACGTCGAGGGGAAGCGCATGCGGGAACTCGAACCACTGCACGAGGAGTTCTGGTTCGAGATCTACGGCGAGGTGGCCCTGACCGGGAAGTCGCGGCGGTTCACGAGACAGGCGAGGTACCTCGACGAGCGCTGGTTCGACGTCTACGCGGTCCGGGTCGGTGACCCCGACGAGCACAAGGTCGCGATCCTCTTCGAGGACGTCACCGACCGGAAACAGACCGAGGCCGAGAACCGGGCGCTCCGGGACCAGCTGGCGACCGAACTGTCGGCGATGACGCGACTGCACGAGTTGACGATGCGACTCGTCGAGACGGACGACGTCCAGGAGATGCTGGAGGAGATCCTCGACGCGACCATCGCACTCCAGAACGCGGACTACGGGAACGTCCAGCTCTACGACGCCACGCACCAGACGCTGACGATAGCCGCCCAGCGCGGCTTCCCGCAGGAGTTCCTCGACCACTTCGCGGTCGTGCAGACGTCCGACACGTCCATCTGTGGACGGGCCCTGCGAGGGGGCGAACGCGTCGTCGTCGAAGACGTCATGGCCGACGAGGCGTTCCGCCCGCACCGCGAGGTCGCCGCCAGCGTCCCGTATCGCGCCGTCCAGTCGACCCCGATAGTCGACAGCTCCGGCACCCTCCTCGGGATGCTGTCGACGCACTTCAGGAACCCCCACCGGCCCTCGGAACGCGAGCTCAAGCTCACGGACCTCTACATCCGACTGGCCGCGGGACTGCTCGAACGCGTCGAACGCGAGCGCGAACTCGAACGCAACGTCGAACGGCTGGACCGGTTCGCGAGCGTGCTCAGCCACGACCTGCGGAACCCCCTCGGCGTCGCGAAGACGAGTCTCGAACTCGCGAGGGAGGACGCTCCCGGGGCCGCGGAGAACCACGACCGCATCGCCCGGGCCCTCGACCGCATCGACGACCTGGTGTCGTCGCTGCTGACGCTGGCCCGCGAAGGGGAGATGGTCAGCGAGTACCAGACGGTCGAACTCGCCGCGGTCGCCGAGGACGCGTGGCAGTCCATCGACGCCCCGGACGCGACCCTCGTCGTCGAGGCGGACGACGTGACGCTGGAGTGCGACCCGGAGCGACTGCGCACGCTGTTCGAGAACCTGTTCCGCAACAGCGTCGAGCACGGCTCGACGAGCGAGCAGACAGCAGAGAATCCCGGCGACAGCGTCGAAGACGGTGGGTCCGGGGTGACCATCCGCGTCGGGGTCGAAGACGGCCTGTTCTTCGTCGCGGACGACGGCCCCGGCATCCCGCCCGAAGAGCGAGACTGCGTCTTCGAGCACGGGTACTCGACGACCGGAGACGGCACCGGCTTCGGGCTCAGTATCGTCGAGAGCATCGCTGCCGCCCACGACTGGGAGGTGTCGGTCGAGGAGAGCGAGGAGGGCGGTGCACGGTTCGAGTTCGCGCCACGCTCCGAGATAGAGTGACCGGTCCCGCTGACCCGGTCTCCCCTCCCGGCTCGTGGGGTAGCCTCACTCGATGGTCAGGTCGCCGCCGTCGCTCCCGTCCTCGTCCCACTCCAGTTCGAACTCGAGTTCGATTTCCGCGGACCCGCCCGACTTCGAGGTCTCGCGTTCGACCTCGACCTCGAACTCGATGCGCCCCGCCGGCGCGAGCGTCACCGACTCACCGCCGGATTCGAGGGTGAACTCGTCGCCGGATTCGAGGTGGTCCGCGACCGTCCGGAGGTAGCGTGCGACCTCGCTCGTGCTCATGTCCCGCTCGAACTCGAACAGCGTCTCTTCTGGCATTCGTCCCGCTACGACACGCATGGTATTGACTCTGCGTGTCGGCGCAACTGGTGCAGGGGTCGACCGGGCAGCAGCCGCTGCCCTGGGTCACTCCCGGGCGTCGCTCGCTGCCACCGCGGCGTACCTGACCGTCAGGAACTGTCGGCCGGCCAGCCACATCTCGTGGGTCGCGACGACGGTCGCGTCTCCGACCCCGGTTTCGGGTGACTCGGGCGCGTCCGGCGCCCCGGCGACGTCTGCCGGCCACACCCGGAACCGCTGTCGCATGGGTAGTTCGACGGTTCCCAGGGGTGTCACGAGGTAGAGCCCCGGGTCGCCCGGGGCGTCGGTCGTGAGCTCGACCGCGCCCGACTCGCCGAGCTGCCGGAGCGACAGCACCGTCGAGAGGTTCGCGAAGGGCAGGGGGACGCCGATGTTGACGAATCGCTCGCCGTCGTCCTCGTGGGCGGCGTACATCGCGGTGAACACGCCTTCGCCGGTGTCGCGGTCGGTCCGGACCCAGGCCCGGGCACCCTCGCGGGGGTCGGCGGCCGGGTCGAGGCGC
Source organism: Haloarchaeobius amylolyticus (assembly GCF_026616195.1). NCBI lineage: Archaea > Methanobacteriati > Methanobacteriota > Halobacteria > Halobacteriales > Halorubellaceae > Haloarchaeobius > Haloarchaeobius amylolyticus. The sequence continues at coordinate 1,733,768 of NZ_JANHDH010000001.1, read as the reverse complement.
TCGAAACGGCTCGTCAGGTGGCGGACCCGCGAGTCACCGGGCGCGGGCAGGTTCAACTGTTCGAGGTAGGTCGTCAGGCGACTCGCCAGCCACGCCCCGGTCCGGAAGGGGCGGTGCCACTCGGCGGTCAGGGCGAGGTCGTACCGGGCGGTCTGCTCGTAGAACCGTCGGACCGCGGGTGCGACCAGCCCGGGGTCGAAGTCGGGGCGGGCGAAGGCGTCGAGGTCGTCCATCTCCCCGGGCAGGGCCTCGCCGGTGCCGACCCCGGTGCGGACGACCCAGTCCGGGCCGACCCGGCCCCGGGCCGTGAGGGGACAGAGGGGAACGTCGGTGACGCGCGCCGCGGCCAGCCGGGCGACAGCGACCGCCAGCCCGGCCGCGAGCGCGAGCATCGCCACGGCTCTGCGGCGGGACGACGGGGAGGAGTCCATCACGAGAACACGTTCGGGGGAACACTGAAAACCCCGCCGGTTCCCGGGGTCCGGGAATCGCCCCGGCGGTTGTAAGTCGGGTGTCCATAGGGGTGAACAGCGACCGGTTCGCCCTCCACCCGGTCGGTGAGACCGCCCATGGTAGACCCCGTACTCGCAAGTCGCCTCCAGTTCGCACTGACGACCATCGTCCACATCATCTTCCCCGTGATGTCGATGGGCCTCGCGCCCTTCCTCGTCTACTTCACGTGGAAATCCATCCGGAGCGACGACCGGCTCTGGGAGCAGCAACGCCGGTTCTGGACGAAGATTTTCGCCGTCTCGTTCGTCGTCGGGACCGTGACGGGCATCGTCCTCGAGTTCGAGTTCGGGACGAACTTCGCGGCGTTCTCGACCGTCGCCGGGGAGCTGTTCGGCGGCCCGCTCGCGGTCGAGGGGATGATGGCGTTCTTCCTCGAGGCGACGTTCCTCGGGGTGTTCGTCTTCGGCCGCGAGAAGGTCGGCGACGCCCTCTACATGGTCTCTGCCGTCGCGGTCGGCGCCGGGACGTGGCTCTCGGCGGTCTGGATCCTCATCGCCAACTCCTGGATGCAGACACCCCGCGGGTTCGAGATGGTCCAGCAGAGCGGCCAGTCCATCGTGACGCTGGTCGACCCCTGGGCGGCCTACCTCAACCCGCGGTTCCCGTGGATGTTCGTCCACATGCAGTCGGCGGCGGTCATCTCGGTGTCGCTGTTCATGCTCGGCGTCGCGGGCTACCACCTCTGGCGCCACCGCGACACCCGGTTCTGGCGCGTGACGATGAAGCTCGCGCTGGTGATGCTGGTCGTGATGGCGCCCTTCCAGGTGGTCCACGGCGACTCCTATGCCCGCCACGTCGCCGAGACCCAGCCCCAGAAGTTCGCCGCGATGGAGGCCCAGTACGAGACCGAGGCGCCCGCGGCGCTGCACGTCATCGCCATCCCGACCGACCCCGCGGCGTTCACCGACCCCCGCGCGGAGAACCTCTGGACGGTCGACATCCCGGCCCTCGCGTCCGTCCTCGCCAGCGGAGGTGACCCGACATACGAGGTGATGGGCCTCGGCGAGTTCGAGGACTCGCCGCCCGTCGCCATCGTGTTCTGGGCGTTCCGGCTGATGGTGCTGCTCGGGCTCTGGTTCGTCGCGCTCGCGCTGTGGGGTGCGGTCCGGTGGCGCCAGGGCCGGCTCTTCGAGGACACCCGGCTCCACCAGGCGATGGTCGGCTCGTCCCTGCTCGGCATCGCCACGACCGAACTCGGCTGGCTGGTCACCGAGGTCGGCCGCCAGCCCTGGGTCATCCAGGGCGTCCTCAGGACCGAGGATGGCGTCTCACCGGGGCTCACCGGCTTCGAGGCGACGCTGACGCTGGTCGGGTTCGCGCTGGTCTACACCGGCCTGCTCGCGCTCTACAGCTACGTCGTCTGGCGAATCATCCGGAGGGGTCCGCCCGAGGTCGGCGTCGCCGAGGACGAGCCGCGGCCGAGCGACCGGCCCGAGATACCGGTCGCGGAGGTGCCCGCGGATGACTGAGTACCTCCTCGGGCTTCCGCTGCCGGCCATCTGGGTCGGCGTCGTGTTCGCCTTCCTCGGGACGTTCCTGTTCCTCGACGGCTTCGACTTCGGGGCCGGCGCACTGTTCGCGACCCGCGAGGCCGAGGAAGAGCGCGAGCACGTCCTCGCGGCCATCGGGCCGTTCTGGGACGGCAACGAGGTCTGGCTGGTCGTCTTCGGCGGGGGTCTGTTCGCCGCCTTCCCCCGCATCTACGCCACCCTGTTCAGTCGGCACTACCTGCTGCTGTTCGGGGTGCTCGGGACGCTCATCCTGCGCGGGCTCGCCCCCGAGATGTACGAACAGCGCGAGGACGCCGCCTGGAAACGCTGGTGGGGCCGCGCCTTCGTGGTCGGCTCCATCGGCTCCCCGTTCCTGCTCGGGGTCTTCACCGGGAACTGGCTGCTCGGGACGACCTTCGCGCCCGAGGCGCTCGTCGTCGGCCTCGCGGTGGTCGCGCTGACGGTCGTGACGGGCGCGGCGTTCCTCGCGATGAAGGTCGGCCGACCCGCGCCCGGAATGGCGGCCGAGCTGCGTCGGTGGGGCCTGCGGGCGGTCGTCGTCTACCTCGGCCTCGTGGTCGTGACCCTCGGCGGGTTGCTCCTGCGCCCCGCGGTCCGCGAGGCCCTGCTGGCGCCCGTGCCCATCGCGCTGGTCGTCGGCTCGGTGCTCCTCGCGGGGGCGTACGCGATGACCATACGAACCGAACGCGACCTGCTCGCGTTCCTCTCGGCCGGAGGGCTCACCTACGCGCTGGTCGCCCTCGTCGGCGTCCTGCTCTGGCCCGTGCTCGACCCGGCGACCGGTCTCACCGCCCGCGAGGCCGCCGTCTCGCCGCTGTCGATGAACATCCTCACCGGCGCCTCGGCGTTCTTGCTCCCCCTCGTCCTGACCTACTTCGGCGTGCTCTACGCGACGTTCGCCGGCCCGGTCGAGGAGGGCGGGTACGGGCACTGACTGTCGGTCGCGCCGGTTCGATGCCGGTGCGGACAGCTATTTCTCGCCGGCCCGCGACTCGGGGCACGTGAACGAGGAGCACTTCCGGAAGCTCGAACGCATGTACGACGCGGCACCGGTCAACGACCACTACGACCCGGAGCTGACCGTCCGCGAGGGCGAGGCCGAACTCGTGACGCCCGTCGACGAATCCCACTTCCACGCCCTCGGTGGGGTCCACGGGTCGGTGTACTTCAAGGTGCTCGACGACGCCGCCTTCTTCGCCGCGAGTTCGCTGGTCGAGGACGTCTCGGTGCTGACGACGGAGTTCAACATCTACCTCGAACGACCCGTCTCGGAGGGCGAGATACGCGCGGTCGGCGAGGTGGTCAACGACAACCCGCGCCAGCTCATCGCGGAGGCAGTAGCGTGGGACGGCGAGGGCAACGAGATCGCCCGCGGGAGCGGGACGTTCCAGCGCAGCAGCATCGAGTTGACGCCCGAGGTCGGCTACGAGTGAGTGCGCTGTCGCGACCCGAAACGTTGCGGGAAGTCGAGGGTTTTTAAGACGGCGGCGGTCGTCGCCCCGAGTATGAAGCGCGTCATCAGCACGGACGAGGCACCGGCCGCGGTCGGGGCGTACAGTCAGGCGACGACCAACGGCGACATCGTGTTCACCGCCGGCCAGATTCCCATGACACCCGAGGGCGAGTTGCTGGACGAGGAGTCCATCACGGTCCAGACCCGGCAGGCACTGGAGAACGTCACCGCCATCCTCGAGGAGGAGGGCTGCACCATGGAGGACGTGCTCAAGGTGACGGTGTTCATGGACGACATCGAGGACTTCGACGAGATGAACGACGCCTACAAGGAGTACTTCATCGACAACCCGCCGGCCCGCTCGGCGGTCGAGGTCGCGAACCTCCCGAAGGGCGTGGGCGTCGAGATCGAGGCCATCGCGTCCAGCGAGTGAGGGTGGACGAGCGAACGAAGTCGGCCCTGCTGTGGGGCGCCGTCGGCGTGTTCGCGTTCCTCGTGCTCTACCAGGGGTACGTGCTGTTCGGGAACGACAGCGTCGGCTTCCTGCCCGCGTTCGGGGTCGCGCTCGTCGTCGGCGCTGGCGTCGCCGCGGCGGCCTACGTCGCCGAGATACGGCTGCTCGGCCGTGGCCGCTAGCCCTTCGCACACTCCCCGACGAAACAAAGCCGTTAAATGCAACACCCGGTAACTCTCGGGTGAAGCCAGGATGGCCGAACGGTAAGGCGCACGCCTGGAAAGCGTGTTCCCTTTCGGGATTCAGGGTTCAAATCCCTGTCCTGGCGCTCCTGCGAGCCACGGACGCTGTTCCTTCCGCTGATTCACTCACCGCCGAGCACCGCGACCCCCCAACCCCTTCGTTTCCACTGCAGGTTGAACAGTCAGGCCGGAATCTCGTCCGTCCTCCTCGCCACCTTGCGGCCGCTTTTGTGGTTCCCACGCGTACGCAGGCGCATGTGTGGTCGCTACAGTCTCTTCGTGACGCCCGACGAGTTGCAGGAACGCTTCGGCGTCTCCGTCCCCGACGACTACGGGCCGCGGTACAACGCGGCGCCGCGGCAGGACCTGCCGGTCGTCCGGGCCGACACCGACGACGAGCTGACCCGGGCGAACTGGGGGTTCGTCCCGTCGTGGACCGACGACCCCGACGACGCGCCCCGGCCGATCAACGCGCGGTCGGAGACCGTCCAGGAGAAGCCGATGTTCCGGACCGCGTTCGCCTCGGCCGGGCCGGGGGCCGACCTCGCGACGGCCGGGCGGTGTCTCGTCCCGGCGGACGGGTTCTACGAGTGGAAACAGGAGGGTGACGGCAAGCAGCCCTACCGCGTGACGCTGACCGACGAGGCGCCGTTCGCGATGGCCGGGCTGTACGCGGTCTGGGAGGGCATCGAACAGCAGACCGGCCTCGACGCCTTCGCGGGCGGCGAGGCGGCGGAACCCGCGACGAAACGAATCGTCTCCTTCACGGTCTGTACGACCGAGCCGAACGACCTCGTCGCCGACCTGCACCACCGGATGGCGGTCATCGTCCCCGAGGGCGAGGAGGAGACGTGGCTGCACGGTGACACCGACGAGGCGGTCGGGCTGTGCGAGCCGTACCCGGCCGACGAGATGCGGGCGTACCCGGTGTCGACGGCGGTGAACGACCCGGCGAACGACTCGCCGGCGGTGGTCGAGGAACTCGGCGCGAACTGAGCTGGTCGGGGCGAGGAAGGGGGTCGCCGCGAGGTGCCGACGGGAGTCGATTCGTCGTATATAAATGCGTGTGTTCGGCGACCAGATTGCCGGCTCGTGGTTTGGTACGGATGCGCATGATTCCGGCGGTGTCGTGCCACTGTATTGCGATTATGCGTGTCGTCTGCTGGTGTGTCCGTGTCACCGGCTGCGACCTAGAACCAAATTTTTATATAGAAGCACAATCAATGCCTCGTCTGTACATGAGCCAGCGAATGCAGCAAGGTCAGCCGATGATCGTGATGTCCGAGGAGTCCCAGCGCGTCAAGGACCGTGACGCGCAGGAGTACAACATCCAGGCGGCTCGCGCAGTCGCCGAGGCCGTGCGTTCCACACTCGGCCCGAAAGGGATGGACAAGATGCTCGTCGACTCGATGGGTGACGTCACCATCACGAACGACGGCGTAACCATCCTGAAGGAGATGGACATCGACAACCCGACGGCCGAGATGATCATCGAGGTCGCCGAGACGCAGGAGGACGAGGCCGGTGACGGCACGACGACCGCCGTCGCCATCGCGGGCGAACTCCTGAAGAACGCCGAGGACCTCCTCGAGCAGGACATCCACCCGAGCGCCATCATCAAGGGCTTCCACCTCGCGAGCAAGCAGGCTCGCGAAGAGGTCGACGACATCGCGGAGAACGTCGACGCCGACGACGAGGAGCTCCTGCGCAAGGTCGCCGAGACCTCCATGACGGGCAAGGGCGCCGAACTCGACAAGGAGCACCTCGCAGAGCTCATCGTCGAGGCCGTCCAGTCCGTCACCGTCGAGGGGCAGGTCGACATGGAGTACCTCAAGATCGAGACCCAGACCGGCCAGCCCGCCTCCGCCTCCGAGCTCCTGAAGGGCGCGGTCATCGACAAGGACCCGGTCCACGACGACATGCCGAAGTCGGTCGACGACGCGAAGATCCTCCTCCTCAACGAGGCCATCGAGGTCGAGGAGGCCAACGTCGACACCGAGGTCAACGTCACCGACCCGAGCCAGCTCCAGCAGTTCCTCGACCAGGAGGAGAAGCAGCTCAAGGACAAGGTCCAGTCCATCGTCGACTCCGGTGCCGACGTCGTCTTCTGCCAGAAGGGCATCGACGACCTCGCCCAGCACTACCTCGCGAAGGAGGGCATCCTCGCCGTCCGCCGCGTGAAGAAGTCCGACGTCCGGTTCCTGCGTGAGATCCTCGGCGCGTCCGTCGTCTCCGACCTCGACGACTTCGACGCCTCCGACCTCGGCGCTGGCTCCATCAGCCGCGACGCCGAGGACGAGCTGTTCTACGTCGAGGGTGCCGAGAACGCCCACGGCGTCACGCTCACCCTCCGTGGCTCCACCGACCACGTCGTCGACGAGCTCGAGCGCGGCGTCACCGACGCCCTCGACGTCGTCGCCCAGACCGTCTCCGACGGCCGCGTCGTCGCCGGTGGCGGCGCCATCGAGGTCGAGGTCGCCTCGCGCCTCCGCGACTACGCCGACTCCGTCGAGGGTCGCGAGCAGCTCGCCGTCGAGGCGTTCGCCGACTCGCTGGAACTCGTGCCGCGCGTCCTCGCCGAGAACGCCGGTCTCGACTCCATCGACATCCTCGTCAACCTCCGCTCCGAGCACGAGAGCGGCAACAAGCGCGCCGGTCTGAACGTCTTCTCCGGCCAGATCGAGGACACCTTCGACGCTGGCGTCGTCGAGCCGGCCCACTCCAAGGAGCAGGCGTACACGTCTGCCACCGAGGCCGCGAACCTCGTCCTCAAGATCGACGACATCATCTCCGCCGGTGACCTGAGCACCGACAAGGGCGACGACGAAGGTGGCCCCGGCGGTGCTGGCGGCATGGGCGGTATGGGCGGCATGGGCGGCGCTATGTAAAATCGGGCGAAGACCGATTTTCATAGGCCGTCAGACGGAGTCTGACGAAGCCGATGTAGATTTCGAGGAACGAGAAATCTCATCGCACGGCCGAGGTTTCCTCGGCCAAGGCTATGTGAAGTTCGGCGTAGAAGAACTTCCATAACTTCACCCCCCGAACCGCTCCCGAAGCCGTATTCGGTCGAAGAACCGTTTTCTGCTGCGCAGGTCGCACAGCTCCTGCTCTTCGTTCCCCTTACGGCTTCGCCGCGTCCGCGGAGTGCTCGCGTGCCTTCTCGACAGCCGAGACGCGGTCGGCGGCGTGCAGTTCGCGTTCCGGGTCGTCGTCGAGCTCGAACGAGGTGACGATGCGGCCGTCGCCGGCCGCCTCGTGGGCGGCCTGGACGGCGGCGAAGGCCTCGGCCGCGGTCTCGGCCTCGACGATGGTGTCCATCGCGGTCGTCTCGTAGGTGACGCCGAGGTCGTCCAGCGCGTCGAGCGCGCGGGCGATGGACTCGGACATGTGCTGTTCTCCGACGGGCAGTATCTCGAATCGGGCGATGACTGACATGGCTGTGGTGTGGCGGGTCGTTCGGGCGAACGATTCGAGCTAGCATACACCACGGCCGCGAAAATGGTTTTCTTGGGCTATCGAGACGCCTCACCGACGTGGAGTATCTGGGCGCCGACGATGTCGCTGCCGCGACGGTGTCGCCGTCGCTGGCCACCGCGGGCGCTCGTGCTCGTGGGTGGTGCGTTACTCGATGTCGAGTTCGAACTGCTCGTTCTCGCAGACCGGGTTCAGGACGACCGAGGTGTTCGACTCCTTGATCTCCGGGTCGGTGAGCAGGCGCTTGATCTGGGTGTTCATGCCGTCGGTGTCCTCGAACTTCCCGATGGCGATGACGTCGTAGTCGCCGGTGACCTCGTACACCGACACCATCTGCTTCTCCTCGCGGAGGCGTTCGGTCACGTCGGGCAGGGCGCTCCCCTCGACCTTGAGCTGGACGACGGCGGTGACGTCGTAGCCGAGCTGGTCGTAGTCGATCTTCGGCGTGTACCCGCGGATGACCCCTTCGTCCTCCAGCGCGGAGACGTGGTTCGAGACGGTCGTCACGGACACGTCGAGTTGTTCTGCCAGACTGCGAAGACTCGCGTCGCCGTTGTCCAGAAGTGCATTCACCAACTTCGCGTCGAGATTTTCGTACGTCATTACGTCCAACCTCCGTCTCCAGCCATTAGAATTTTACGAATATCCACTTCGGGTGTGGTGAGGGCAGAATTGCGTATAACAGTAGGGTTTTTGTAGTGGGGATAGTTGGATTACTCGACCAGAAAGATGACAAGCGGAAACCTGTCTGCAGAAGAGGAAGCGGTCATCGAGCAGATCGAAGAACAGAACGTGGACTTCCTGCGCCTGCAGTTCACCGACATCCTCGGGACCGTCAAGAACGTCTCCGTCCCGGCCAGTCAGGCCGAGAAGGCGTTCACCGAGGGCATCTACTTCGACGGGTCGTCCATCGACGGCTTCGTCCGCATCCAGGAGTCCGACATGCGCCTGGAGCCGGACCCGACGACGTTCGCCGTCCTGCCGTGGCGCAAGACCGAGGAGAGCGCGGCCGCACGTCTCATCTGTGACGTGATGGACACCTCGACCGGCGAGCCGTTCCCGGGCGACCCGCGTGGCGTCCTCAAGCGCGCCATCGACCGCGCGGACGAGATGGGCTACGAGATCAACGCCGCGCCCGAGCCGGAGTTCTTCCTGTTCGAGGAGGACGAGGAGGGGCGTGCGACGACGAAGACCAACGACGCCGGTGGCTACTTCGACCTCGCGCCGAAGGACCTCGCCTCGGACGTGCGCCGTGACATCATCTACGGCCTCGAGTCCATGGGCTTCGACATCGAAGCCTCCCACCACGAGGTCGCCGAGGGCCAGCACGAGATCAACTTCACCTACGACGACGCGCTGTCGACGGCCGACAACGTCGCGACGTTCCGCTCCGTCGTCCGTGCCATCGCGGCCGAGCACGACCTGCACGCGACGTTCATGCCCAAGCCCATCCCGCGCATCAACGGGTCGGGCATGCACACGCACATCTCGCTGTTCCAGAACGGCGAGAACGCGTTCCACGACGACGACGACGAGTTCAACCTGAGCGAGACGGCCAAGCAGTTCACCGCGGGTATCCTCGAGCACGCGCCGGCCATCACGGCGGTCTCGAACCCGACCGTGAACTCCTACAAGCGCCTGGTGCCCGGCTACGAGGCACCCGTCTACGTGGCGTGGTCCGACCGCAACCGCTCCGCGCTCATCCGGAAGCCGGCCGCCCGCGTCCCGGCCGCGAGCCGCATCGAGGCACGCTTCCCCGACCCGTCCTGTAACCCGTACCTCGCGTTCGCCGCGCTCATCCACGCGGGTCTCGACGGGATCGAGCAGGGCCTCGACTGCCCGGACCCGGTCCGCGAGAACATCTACGAGTTCGACGAGCAGAAGCGCGAGGAGTACGGCATCGACACGCTGCCGACCAACCTCGGCGAGGCCGTCGACGCCCTCGAGGAGGACGAGGTCATCGCGAACGCACTCGGCGAACACGTCTACGAGAAGTTCATCGAGGCCAAGCGCGCCGAGTTCAAGGACTACCTCGTGGACGTCTCCGACTGGGAGATCGACCGGTACCTCGAGAAGTTCTAGGCGCAGGAGACCTGTGGCCGACTGCGGTCCTTTTTCGCGGGCGACGGTCGAGGTCGCGTAGGCTGCTCGCTGGCCAGCCCACCGACCCACCCTGCGGCCGTTCGTCACCGACGGTACCGTCGCCAGACAGCCGCGACGACGAGCAGGTAGCTCGCCCCGAGCGCCACGCCCGCGACCACGTCGACCGCGACGTGTGCGCCGAGGAACACCCGCGACCAGGCGACGAGGCCGACGACCGTGGCTGCCAGCCCGATGCGGGCCCGGCGGGCCGCGAGCGCGGCGCGGAGTCGGTCCTTCCCGGGCCGGGTCCCGACCGCGCCGGGCCACGCCAGCTGGAGCCAGACGACGGTCGCGGCGACGACGTGGCCACTGGGCAGCGCGTAGCCGTCGCTCGCGGCCTCGCGCTCGTACAGTGGTCGGAGGAGCGACGGCAGGGACTCGGCCGCGACCGGCGGCGCTGTCGCGGTCCGGGCAGGGACCGCGAGTGCCGTCTCGACACCGAGGGTGAGCGCGTAGCCGCCGAGGGTCACCGCGAGGACCGGGACCCAGCGCTCGCGGTCGAGTACTGTGAGACCGGTGACGAGCGCGAGCAGCAGGGACGGGTCGCCGAGCAGCGAGACGAGCGTCGCGAAGACGGTGAGAACGAGGGTGGCGTCCCTGCCGAGCGTCGCACCGGCTACGACCGCCATTCCTGGACGCGGTCGCGGAGGCGGCCGGGGACGCCGAGGACGCTGAAGGTGACGCCGACGATGACGAACAGGACGTAGAGGCCGAGGACCGAGAGCCAGATGACGATCATGGCGAAGACGACCCAGAAGTCGCCGTCCATCTTCGGGGCGTAGAGCAGCCCGAGGGTCATGGCGGTCCCGTAGAGCAGGACGAGGTAGGGACCCCAGCCGCGGGCGTGGCCGCGCCGGAGCTTGCGCCGGACGTAGCGCTTCAGGTCGGACTCGACCTCGTCGCGGTCGACGGTCCGGGACTCGACGTCGTCCTCGAAGGATTCGAGTTCCTCGCGCAACTCGGCGACCGACGCCTTGCTCGCACGCTGGCCCTCGACCTCGTCCTCGAGTTCGGCGAGGCGTTCGTAGAGCCGCTCGATCTCGGCCTCGCTCACGTCGGTCGGGTCGCCGGCGGCGTCGGGCGCCGGGTCGTCGTCGGACGGCTGGTCGGTGCCGTCGGGCGAGGCGTCCGGGCCGCCTGCCGGGTCGGGCTGGTCGCCACTGTCGGCAGGCTCACGTTCCCCTTCGTCGGGCCGGTCGTCGTCCGCCGGCGGCTCGTCCTCAGACATCGTCCTCTGTCGCTTCTTCCTGTCGCAGCCCCGCGCTTTGAAGGTGCCGGTCCACGGTGGCTGACAGGTCCGGGTCGAGGTTGGTCGTCCGCCCCGCCAGCACCGCGTTGAGAGCCGCCCCGAGCAACAGCACCAGCGCCCCGAGGTAGAGCCACGTCACGAGCAGGAGGATGGCCCCGAAGAACCCGTAGAGGGAGGTCGCACCGGCGTACCCGGCGTAGAGGTTGAACGCGACGCTCATCACGGTCCAGCCGGTGGCCGCGAACAGCGCGCCGGGGACCGCCTCGCGCCACTCGACGGTCTCGTCGGGGAAGAGGTAGTAGAGCGGATAGAACGCGAACGCGAGCGCGAGCAGGCTGAACACCGCCCCGAGCAGCTCCTCGAAGGGCAGGTCGACGAGCTGGACGACGGTGATGGCGGCGAGGGCGACGAGCGCGGCCGCACCGACGGCGGCCAGCCCGAGCGCGGCGTCGGTGAGCTGGTCGACGATGGAGTCGCCGTTCCCGTTGCCGTACACCTCCGAGAAGGCCTGGTCCATGCCGCGGAACACCTTGAGGCCACTCCACAGCAGGACGACGAGGCCGACGACCGTCGTGGCCGACCGGCCCTCGGTCGCGGTGAGCACGTCCGTCAGCACGTCCTGGCTGGCCGGCGTGAGCACGTCCCCGGCGGCCTCGGCGACCGCCGTGGCGAGCGCCTCGCCGCCGAGGCTGGTGGCGACGGCGACCGCGAGGAGCACGAGCGGGACCAGCGAGACGAACGCGTAGTACGCGATGGCGGCCGAGAGGAACGTGAGCTGTTCGTCCCGCGCGAGCGCCACGACGGCGAGGAGGACCGACTTCGCACGCTGGAGCCGGGGTGGCAGCGACTCGACTGGTGGCTGGGACACGGGTGTCGCTACGCCGAGTAGCTACAAAAAGACCAGCCGACGGTCGATTGGTGGGGTGGGAGTCGGTCGCCGGTGGGCCCTTCGGGGGGTCGGTCGCCGGCGTGCCCGGCCCGGCTCGCTCAGTCGCTGGTCGCGTCGTGCATCTCGGGGATCGACGCGTCGGTCTTGAACGTGGTCCCGCCGTAGTGGGCGCGCTCGGCCGCGTGGCCCGCCTCGCGGAGGCGGTCGAGGAACTCGTCCATGCCGCTCGCGCCGCGGCCCCAGAGCTTGCAGAGCTTGTGCTGGTCGTAGTGGGTCGGCTCGTCGAGTTCGTCCTCGACGGTGGTACAGAGGTCGCGGGCCGTCTCGGCGGTGCCCATGTCGTCGGTGACGTGTGCGCGCACGTCGGCGGTGAAATCGCGGTCGCGGTAGGGGCCGAGCCAGACCGGTCCGGCCTCCAGCAGGCGGTTCGAGTCGCACTCGGGACACGTCTCGGGCGGGTGGGCGATGAGGCCGGACTCGGCCTCCCGGAACAGGCAGTCCTCGCAGTGGTAGAGGTAGCCCAGTTCCTCGAGGCTCCGGTTCGCCGCGCTCGGCTTGTGGGTCAGGTCGAGGTAGGTGCGGACGTAGTGGCTCGTCGCGTGCGTGAACAGCGGTTCGATGCCCACGTCGAAGCGGGCCGCGCTCCGGGCGAGCGCGCCGAGCAGGACCCGGACGCCCATCTCGGCGTGGTACTCCGTGTTCCGGGGAATCGCGCCGTAGGAGCGTACGCCGGACTGGAAGTGTGCGCCACACAGCGGCGCGGTGTCGGTCGCCGTGATGCAGGCGAGGTCGCGGGTGTTCGCGAACACCGCGTCCGCGAAGGGCATCGGCGTCCCGAACGGGTCGAGGTCGGTCACGTCGACGTACTCGTCCCAGAGGTAGGCGTTCGCGTCGCGGTGCAGGACCGAGGCATCGCAGTCGTTGCGCGCGAGGTTCTCGCGGGCGAGGTCGACCGCCTCTGCCTCGACGTCGCACATGGTGACGTCCCAGCCGTCGGCGGCGGCCCGCACGCCCCGGATGCCCGAGGCGGTCATCGCGTCGAGGTAGGTTTCGGCGCGCTCGTCGTGGTCGCGGTAGGCGCGCAGGACGGCGATGGTGAGGTCGCGATTCAGTTCCTGTTTCGGGTTGAAGAAGACCGACTCCGTCTTGCCCGACCCGTCCTGCTCGGGCACCGCGACGGTGACCTGGCCCTCCGTGACGTCCATACTCCCCAGTCGCCGAGGGAAGCCGTTAAACCGCTCGATACGTCGGGGCGCGCTCTTTATCGATGCACGGCACCTCCCCTTAAATAGGGTATGGCAGCGAGCAGCGAGGGGCAAACACGGCGAATCGCGATGGTCCACGTCGACGACGAGCCGTCGTTCGGCGAGGTCTCGAAGGAGTTCCTCGAACAGGTCGGGGACGGGTTCGAGGTGCTGTCCGTGACCGCGGGAGCGGACGCACTCGACCTCGTCGCGACGGGCGTCGACTGCGTCGTCAGTGACTACGACATGCCGGGGATGGACGGACTGGAACTGCTCGCGAAGGTACGCGAGATAGACCCGGACCTCCCGTTCATCCTCTTCACCGGGAAGGGGTCGGAGGAGATCGCCAGCCGGGCCATCTCGGAGGGCGTCTCCGACTACATCCAGAAGGGCCGGGGGACCGACCAGTACACCATCCTCGCGAACCGCATCGAGAACCTGGTCGGGCGGTACCGGACCGAGCGCACCCTCGTCCGGCGCCTGCAGGCCATCGAGACGGCGAACGAGGGCATCGCCATCATCGACGCGGACGGCGTCTACACCTACATGAACCGCGCCTACGCGGCGGTGTACGGCCTCGACCCGTCGGAGATCGTCGGGGAACACTGGCGGATGCTGTACGACGCGGACGAGGTCGACCGCTTCGAGACCGAGATCCTGCCGCGGATGGAGGAGGAGGGGTCCTGGCACGGCGAGGCGGTGGGGAAACGGGCCGACGGGTCGACGGTCCCCGAGACGGTCTCGCTGGCCCGACTGGACGACGGCGGCCACGTCTGCGTCGTCCGCGACCTGACCGAGCGGCGGGAGCTCGACGCGTCGCTGCAACAGGAGCGCGACCTGCTGGACCGGCTCTTCGAGACCAGTCCGGTCGGTATCGTCCTCGTCGACGCGTCCGGGACCATCGTCCGGGCCAACGACCGGGCGGCGTCGCTGCTCCGGCGGGACCTCGAGGACATCGTCGGAACCACCTACGACGACCCCGGGTGGGGACTGTCCACGATGGACGACGGTCGAACCTACCCCATCGAACACCATCCGACGTTCCGGGCGCTGGACACCGCCGAACAGGTCGTCGGGGAGCGCATGGTCGTCACCCGCGGGGACGGCGACCAGTTCGAGTGCCAGGTCAACGCCGCGCCCCTGACCGGGTCGGACGGGACGGTCGAACACGTCGTCGTGATGTTCGAGGACATCACCGAGTTCGAGACGACCCGTCGGGCGCTCGTGGCCGTCCTGGACCAGCTGACGGACGCGGTCGCGCTGCTCGACGACGAGGTCTCGCCCGGTCTCGCCGTCGCCCAGAGCCACCTGCAGCGGGCCCTCGACGACGACGCCGGGCGCGACCACGTCCGCGCGGCGAAGGGGGCGGTCGAGCACCTGCTCCCGGTGGTCGAGGACCTGCACGACCTGCTCGACTCGGCGGAGGAGGCGGTCGTCGACGAGGAAGAACCGCTGCCCGGACAGGACTGAGTCCCGACCCGTCACGGGAGAACAGTCGAACCTGTTTTCACGGGGCCGTCCGTACGTCCGCCAGTGATTCCGGTGTCCGGGCCCAGGTGGTGGGCGTGAGCGGGGAGGACGCGGTCGCCGAGTGGCACCGCCTGCTGGAGGAGGCCGAGAGCCTCACGCCCGACGCGGTCCAGCGCATCATGCAGGTCCACGGCGACCGTGGCCACCACGCCATCGAGGCCGTCTCCGAGCGCCGGGTGAAGCAGTACCGGGACTTCACCGTCGTCGTCGGCTACGAGGACGAGTACATCGTCGAGGCCGGCGGCTGCAACTGCAAGGACGCCGAGTACAACCTCGACCCGGACGACCCGACCGAGCAGTGCTGGCACGCGCTCGCGGTCGCCATCGCGGAACGGGTCGGCGCGGTCGACCACCACGACATGTGGTACTCCGAGGTCCGGGAGTTCCTCTGATTCTGTCGGGCGACCGCGGACACTTTTACCCCCGCCCGCGTAGTGTCACGTATGGACCAGTTCCGACACCTCGGCGGCGCGCTGGTACTGGCGGCACTGGGCAACCTCGTGCTGGGTGTGGCGACCCTGGTGGCGGGCGACGGGACGTTGCTGTTCGTCGTCTCGCAGTTCGCCGGGGCGGTCCTGCTCGCGGTCATCGGGCTGTCCGTGGCGACCGGGGACAACCATCGCGACTGGGCGCGGACCCCACTCGGGTCGCACGGGCCCGAACTCATCGCGGTCGTGACCGGGGTCGTGGGCGTGGTGTTGCTGGCGACCGGGGTCTCGAAACTGCTGGCGGTGCTGTAGGTCTCGCGACCGCGGCCGGTCGCCTTCTTTTATATTCCAGGCGGGTGCACCCTTCGTCCATGTCGTCCCTGTCCACCCCCGCGAAGATCGTCGCGTTCGGTATCCAGCTGACTGTGCTCGGGGCGTTCCTCGCCGCGTTCGGCGGGCCCCCCGCGGTCGCGAGCTTCCCGCTCGCCGTGTTCGGGACGGTCGTGGTCCTCTACGGGCTCTTCCTCTGAGGCAGGAAGACGAGTGTGCCGACTACTGCTCGGCGCAGATGTCGACGAAGTTCCGGAGGATCTGCAGGCCGGTCTCGCCGCTCTTCTCCGGGTGGAACTGCGTCCCGAAGACGTTGCCTTCCTCGTTGGCGACGATGGAGGGGAACTCGACGCCGTACTCGGTCGTCGCGACCGTCGCGTGCTCGTCGTCGGGCGCCGCGTAGTAGGAGTGGACGAAGTAGGCGTACTGTCCGTCGACACCCTCGACGAGGGGGTGCTCGCGCTGCACGTCGAGGTCGTTCCAGCCCATGTGCGGGACCTTCTGGCCCTCCGCGAACCGGAGGTTCGTCCCCGATATCAGGTCGAGGCCGCGCACGTCGCCCTGACCCTCGCGTTCGGCCTCCTCGCTCGAGGTCAGGAGCATCTGCATGCCGAGACAGATGCCGAACAGGGGCTGGCCGCGGTCGGCCACGGCGACGAGTTCGTCGCGCACCGACTCGGCGTTCTCCATCCCCTCGCCGAAGGCACCGACGCCGGGGAGGACGACGCCGTCGGCGGCCTCGAAGTCGGCCGGGTCGTCCGATATCTCCACGTCGGCGCCGGCGCGTTCGAGCCCCCGCGTCACGCTCCGGAGGTTCCCGAGCCCGTAGTCCACGACGACGACCGAGGCGAGCGTCTCGCGCTCGTCGGTGACGGACTGCTGTGTCATGTCTCACCATCGTTCCTCCGGTGGCAAGTCGGTTTCCTTTCCGGCCATCCAGCAGGTTCCCGCGGCCACGGCCAGCGCCTCCGAGCAGCGTACCGACCTCGCGACCGCCGACCTCTCCGGCGCGCGAGCGGTCGTCGTGGCGACACCTTCGCGTTCGTCCATCAGTGCCGAGGTCACGGCGCTCTCGGAGTCCGCCGCCGGGGGTGGTGCGGTCGTCCAGTGGGGCGCCTGACCGGGGGCCGCGTCCGCCCTGAACGACCTCGCCAGCGAGCTTGGAACCGACCCCCGGCTCGGTGCCGCGGTGCGCCACAGCACGGACATCCTGGCCGCCGACGAGCTCGTCCCGACCACGAGCGCGTTCGACGGTTCGGCCGGGCTCCCGGGACCGTACAGTTAACGCCGGCCACAAACTTTATTTTCCGTAATGATTTTTGATTTTTTCGCCATCGAATTACTAATGTAATCTAAATAGTCTCACGTAGACAGATTAGGAACTTTTAAGGTCGGCATCAAGAACTATGAATTGATTCGCTATGGAAAGTCGACGCGATTTCCTCAAGGCAGCAGGTGTGGCGGGGGCAGCAGCCCTCACCGGAACAGCAGGGTGTCTCGGTTCCTTCGGCGAGCAGGCGTACGGTGACGGGACGGTCCAGTTCATGATGTCCCCGTCCGAGCCGCAGAACTACATGATGAAACAGTACGGCCCGATGCGGGACTACCTCGACAAGGAACTGGGCGACACGGCCGACGTGAAGCTCCAGTACGCCGCGGACTACTCCGCGGTCCTGCAGGGCCTCGGCAGTGGCTCCGCCGACATCGCGGAGACCGGCCCGTTCGCGGCCGCACTCGGTGTCAAGGCCGACAAGGCCGAGATCGCGCTCCAGCGCCACGCCTACGGCTCCTGGACGTACACCAGCGTCATCGTGACGCGCAAGGACAGCGACATCAGTTCGCTGTCGGACCTCGAGGGCAAACGCATCGCCTTCGCGGACATGACCTCCGCGAGCGGTTCGCTCTACCCGCTGTACATGCTGAAGGACGCCGGCCTCGAGATCGGCGAGGCGCCGGTCAGCGACAACGGCGCGGACTTCACCGGCACCTGGTCCGGCCACGCCGAGGCGTTCAAGGCGCTGCAGGACGGCCAGGTCGAGGCCGCCGGCGTTGGCAAGTTCATCACGCAGGGTGACGACGGCTACGTCGAGGGCATCGAGCCCATCATGGACTACAAGAAGGAGTACGGCAAGGGCATCCCGCGCGCACCGATGGTCGTCAGCCCCGAACTCTCCGAGTCCGAGAAGGAGGACGTCGTCAACGCGCTCAAGGACGCCCCGGACAAGGCGTACCTCGGCGAGAACGGCAAGCCCAACTCCGAGACCAACGCCGACAAGGAAGGCGTCGTCGAGGACGACCTCTGGTTCGACGGTGTCCGCCCGGCCAAGCTCGAGGACTACCAGCCGGTCATCGACGTCGCGAACCAGCTCAACCTGAGCACCGACCTGCTCGACTCGGCATAGGCGGCGATTTCCGACGCAGTCGAGTCCGAAACAAACTAACCTTCCTTCACGAATTATCTGGTAATGACAGCGATACAGGTGGAGAATCTCACGAAACGATACGGCGACACGGTCGCGCTCGACGACGTGTCGTTCACGATCCCCGACGGGGAGTTCGTCGTGCTGCTCGGGCCCTCGGGCGCCGGCAAATCGACACTCCTGCGGCTCCTCAACGGGCTCGCAGAGCCCACGGAGGGCAGCGTCTACATCGGTGATTCGAAGGTCACCGGCCGGCGCAGTGACATCGGGATGGTGTTCCAGATGCACTACCTCGTCGAGGCGATGAACGCCTACAAGAACGCGCTCACCGGTGCGCTCTCCCGGGAGGACCTCATCGGGAGCCTCCTGACGCGGTACGACCGCGAGGACAAGGTGAACGCACTCGAGGCGCTCGACACCGTCGGGCTGCTCGACGAGGCCAGCCAGCGCGCCGGCTCGATGTCCGGCGGGCAGAAACAGCGCGTCGGCATCGCCCGCGCGCTCGTCCAGCAACCGTCCCTGCTCCTGGCCGACGAGCCCGTCGCCAGCCTCGACCCGAAGGCGGCCGAGGAGGTCATGGGCTACATGCGCCAGGCGGCCGACGAGCGGAACCTGACCACCATCGCCAGCCTCCACCAGGTCGGCCTCGCCCGCGAGTTCGGCGAGCGCTACATCGGCCTGCGCGACGGTAAGAAGGTGTTCGACGGCGGCAAGGAGGACCTGACGATGGACATCGTCGACGATATCTACTACAGCGAGGGCGGAGAGATGTCGGCCGCCACGGCCGGGGAGGTCACCCAATGAGCGACGACCGGACCGCAACCGACGGCGGCACCGTCTCCGGGACCGACCCGCGCATCGAGGAACGCCTCGAGATCATCGAGCGCCAGCAGCTCATCCGGCGCGGGCTGTTCGCCGGACTGATCGTCGCGGTACTCGCGCTCACGGGCGTCGGCCTCACCTACCTCAACTTCACCGTCGCGGCGGTCGTCCGGCAGGGGCCGGAGTTCATCTCCAACCTGCTGACGTTCCTCAGCCCCGACTTCTACTTCTTCACGCTGTACTCCCAGGACCAGGGCCTGCACGGCTGGGAGGCCTTCTTCGGCAGTCTGACCCACCCCGGCTCGTTCGTCGAGGCCGTCCTCCAGCGCGAGCAGGCGACCTCCATCGTCGGCGCCAGCGTCGTCACCATCGTCGTCGGCGCGACCGGGACCATCGTCGGGTTCCCCCTCGCGCTGTTCTTCGGTGTGCTCGGCTCCGAGCGCGTGACGCCGTTCCCGTTCAACTTCATCTTCCGTGGCACGATGAGCACCATCCGGGCCATCCCGGCCATCGTCTGGGTGCTCTTCTACATCCCGGTGTTCGGCCCGACGCCGCTGTCGGCGATGTTCGCCATCGCGACCGACACCATCGGGAACATGGGTCGGCTGTTCACGGACGAACTCGAGGAGGTCGAGGACGGCCCCATCGAGGCCATCTCCTCGACGGGTGCCGACCGCTCGCAGGTCATCACCTTCGGGATGCTGAGCCAGGTGTTCTCCTCGTTCATCGCCTGGGCGCTGTACATCCTCGAGATCAACGTCCGCATCGCCATCTCGCTCGGTGTCGTCGGTGCCGGTGGCCTCGGCCAGTTCATCAAGGGCCAGCTCGCCCAGCTCGCGTTCCGCCACGCGGCCGCGGGCATCTTCATGGTCATCGTCATCGTCATCTCCGTCGAGCTGTTCTCCTCCCGGCTGCGCTCGCGCCTGCGCCCGGACGAGGAGGTCTCCGAGGGCTTCTTCGAGAAGATCCGTGGACTCGCCGACGGGAACAAGTGGATGGGCCGCAGCGGGAACTAGAAGTCGCCTAACCGCGACTGCCCACCTTCTCCACCGTTGTCGCGCACGCCGGCGAGCGACGCGGCTTCGGCGAGCGTCTCCGCGAACGGGTCGCGCTGGCTCCGGTCGTACAGCGTCGCGGCCGGGTGCAGACAGAGCATGACCCGGCGCGGCTCGCCCGCGATGCGGACCTCCTCGACGCTGCCCGTCTCCTTCGTCACGGCGACCGACCGGTCGAGCAGGTGTTCGGCCGGAACCTTCCCGAGCGTGACGACGACCGCGGGGTCGACGAGGTCGATCTCGCGTTCGAGGTACGACCGGCAGTTCGCCAGCTCCTCCTTGTAGGGGTCGCGGTTGTCCGGCGGCCGGCAGCGCACGCAGTTGGTGATGCGGACCGTCTCGCGGTCGAGCCCGACGTTCCGGAGTTCCTCGGTCAGCACGTCGCCCGACCGGCCGACGAAGGGCTCGCCCTCCTCGTCCTCCTGTGCGCCGGGCGCCTCGCCGAGGAAGAGCACGTCGGCGTCGTCGGGGCCGACGCCGTTGACGATGCGGCTGCGCGACTCGCACAGCTCGGGGCAGCGCTCGCAGGCCGTCACCACGAGCCCGTCCATGTTCTCGGGGCCGTCGTTCTCCATGTCGGGAGGGGCGCGCCGGGCGTACCTAATCCCTGCGGAGCGCGTCCCCCGCCCGGGCAGCCATGCGGGCCACCCGAAGTGGCTCGGGTCGGCCACCTTCGGGCGTGAACGCCCGGACCACGTCGCGCGCCTCGGCGTCCTCCACGCCGACGGCCCGGACGTACACCGTCTCGCCGTTGACCTCGACTGGCGTGCGGGCGGGCTGTGCCCGGTAGGTCGTCAGGCGTTCCTCGCGCGCGTCGCCCTCGAACGCCTCGCGGATGGCGTCGTCGAGGCCGTCGCTCGCCTCGTAGGTCACCGAGAGGACCGGCCGGCCGGTCTCGTCGGCGAGCCGGTGCATGTCGAGGACGTTGTACCACGCCAGCGCGATGCCGGAGACCAGCACGTACCGGACGTCCTCGCGGCCGAGGCGGTCGTACAGGCCGGCCACCGCGCCGGTCACGTCGCTCCCGCCGACGGTACAGGTCCCAAAAGAGAAGCCGTCTACCACGCGATTCGCCCTGACGACCACGCCCGCGAGTGTGCTCTCGTCGTCCCTGAACGACTCTGCGACACCCAGCGCCCGCACTCCGGGTTTCACTCGTCGCTACTCCGTGGATTTGATGTCTTTCAGTCGGTCGATGAGTTCGTCGTTCGATGCCCCGTTCTCGAACTCGATGCTACCCTCGTGGTTGGTCTCTCGTGTGTTCACAGACTCGTTCTCGTCGAGGTCTGTGTCGATGCTCTGGTTCTCCTGTTCCGATTCGTCGTAGCTCCCGAAGCCCATGCGTTTGGGTATAATCGTTAAGGACTCAAAAAAATCACGGCCTTGCCTTGGAATACCAACCCGTTCGGGGCCCGGAACCTCGCCTTGCCTGCCCCGTCACCGTTTTCAGGTGTGGCCGCGAGGCTCCGAACATGAACGTGACGCACGTGACGGCGGACGCCGACGTGTTCACCTGTAACGCCTACCTGGTCACCGGGGCCCGGACGACACTCGTCGACGCCGGCGCCATGACGGGCGTCGTCGACGTGGTCCGCGAGCACGTCGACCACCTCGATCAGGTGGTCCTCACGCACCAGCACGGCGACCACGTCGCCCAGCTCGACGCCGTCCTCGACGCGTTCGGCTGTGACTGCTACGCCTACGCCGAGCACCCGCGCCGGACCCACGAGGTCGACGACGGCGACTTCGTCAAGATCGGCGACGAGACCTTCGAGGTCGTCTACACACCCGGGCACGCCGCCGACCACGTCGCCTTCGTCAGCGAGTCGACGCTGTTCTCGGGCGACGTGGTGGTCCACAACGACGCCGCCTTCGACTACGGTAGCTTCGGCCGGACCGACATGGACGGCCAGTCCCGCGAACGACTCATCGAGAGCATCAAGGACCTGCTCGACCGGATGCCGGACTCCGTCGAGCACATGTACGCCGGCCACGGCGACGAGTTCCACGGCGACGTCCGGGACGTGGTCGAGACCGCGCTCGCGCGGGCCGAGCGCCGCGAGCCGAAGTACCCCGACGAGTAGCGACAGTCGGCACTACGGACAGGAAGACGGCGGGAAGAAAGACCGGGTCGATTACGCCGCGCGCTTCTCCTTCGCCTTCGGGCGAAGCTTCGAGTAGCCGCACTTGCGGCACTTCTCTGCGCGCTTGGCGTTGCGGGCGTTACATCGCATGCAGATCATCTTCTCGAGCGTCCGGTCGACCGCAGCGTCGAATTTAGCCATATCGTGACTTCATGCGGGTGCGGATAAAAGCGTTTCCGAGTCACCTCGCCGTCCTCGCGAGCCGACGCCGGTGCCTGCACGACGGTTCAAGTACGATACCGCGGCCACCCTCGCCATGTCCTGACCAGCCACCGCGCGAGGGGCAGCGGGTGTACGGCACACCGCTCGCGCGTATCGGGTTCGTGCCGTCTGTTCGCCATTCCAGCCGAAGGCCGGCCTACTCCTCGTCGTCGGCGAGGTAGTCGTCCTGCACCGCGACGACCTCGCTCGAGTCCGCGCACTCACTGTAGCGTCGCAGCGGCTCCTCGTTCATCGTCAGGAAGGTCTCGCCCCAGGTGAACTTCGCGAGGATCTCCTCGGCGTGGTCGCGCTCGCCGAGGATGCACAGCGCCGCCGCCAGCGCCTCGACCGTCGTCAGTTTGAACGGCCGGCCGTAGTTCACCGGGTTCGCCGCCACGAGGAACGGGAGCGCCCGGTGCTCGCCGGCCATCTCGAACATCGCGGCCTCGGCGGTCTCCCACGAGCAGTCCAGCGCGACGAGGTTCGTCGCGTCCGCGTCCGCCGGCGAGAGCGCCTGCTCCGCGTGGGGGTTGAGGACGACGCCGTAGGGCGTGGCCCGGTTCGAGCGGTGCAACTCGGCGAGGTCGAACCGCGCGAGCTTGCGCGCCGTGCACTTCTTCGGGTCGTCGTCGCCCTCGTAGCGGACGTGGAGGTTCACGGGAGGGGGTTCCCTGCCGAGGGAGAAAAGCGCCTCGCTACCCGAGCTGGTCGCGGAGGTCGTGGAGGTCGACCAGCACCTCGTCCCGGTCGAGGATGGTGTCGATGTGGGCCTCGCGGTCGCCGACGGTCTGGTCGTCCAGCCGCCCGAACACCTCGGCGAGGAACGGCTCCATCGCATCGCGGAGCTCCGGGTACGTCGTCTCGACCCGGGCCGCCTGGAAGTCGAGGGTGATGCCGTTCGGTCCCTCGTGGACGTCGTAGCCGAGGAACCGCGGGTGGCGCGGTTGCTCAAGTCGGGCGAGGTCGTACAGGCGGAGCAGGGAGTGCATCGAGCCGTAGGTGTGCAACACGGGCGAGCCGTCGGTCTCGACGCCGAACTCGACGTGGTCCGACGGCCCGGTGACGGCCGCCTCCCAGCCACCGTAGACGCCGTGGACTTCGAAGCGCAGCATGTGCTGGTGCAGGTCCCCGGCGGGCAAAAGCTATCGGTCGTCACGTCACCACCCGGGCCACCCACGGCGTCACCGACGCCTCGACGACGGCCGCCACCGCGAGCAACGCCAGGACGAGCACGACCCAGCCCACGCTCTCGCCGGCGAGGGTCACGAGACCGGTTTCGTGGCGGTCGCCCCGGGCGGTGCGCCAGACCACGTGCGTCCACCGCAGCCCGACCGCGCCGGCCAGCCAGAGCGCCGACAGCTCGACGACGCCGTGTGGTGCGAGCAGGGCGACCGTCTCGACCAGTCCTCTCGCGTCGACGATCCCGGCCGTCACGCTCCCGAGCACGAAGCCGTTGAACGAGAGCAGTCCGACGACGGGGAGGCCGAACAGCAGACCGCCGGCCGCCATCGCGAGGGCGATGGTCGCGTTGTGGACGAAGAGGGCGTCCGCCGCGACCGCCGTCAGGCCGTGCTCGCGGACCGGGAAGAACGGCGTCCCGCCGGGGCTCACGCTCGCGGCCCAGCCGAGGAGGAAGCCGGCACCGAACAGGCCGACGGCCGCGAGCCAGTACGGGGCCAGTCCCCGTATCGCCCCCCGGAGGCGCGTCCTCACTGCGCGAGGATGGCGAGCCCGAGCATGACCGATGGGATGAGCGAGAACACCACGAAGCCACCCATGAACAGCAACACCAGCAGGTTCAGGAAGAAGATGGTGGCGAACGCGATGACCTTCTGCTTTAGTGACATCATGCACGCCATTTCTCGGGAATCCGACAAAACAGTTTCGGCCCGTTCACTCCGCCTCGTGGACCGCCTCGCCGCGCAGGAGCCGTGCGGCGATGGTGAACGTCTGCTCGGCCTCGCGGCGGGTCGGGAAGTGGGCGGCCATGTACCGGGCGACCGCAATCATCGCGACCCGGGCGCGGTGGTCGTCGTCGGCGAGGTCGAACTGTCGGAAGCCCGCTTCGAGCGCCTGCAGGGTGTGGAAGCCCGCGTCCTCCCGCAGGAGGAAGTGCCCGAGCGTCCGCTTCAGGGCGGCGGGGTCGCCGCCGCAGTCGAGGAACTCGCCGACGAGTTCGCCGGCTGCGTTCACCCGGCCCTCCTCGTCGAACGTCTCGCGGAGGTCGGCGAGCACCGTCTCGGGGTCGCGGTCGCTGTCGCCGGGGTCGGGAATCGGCGCGGGCGGCGTGTTCAGGAACCGGTCGAGGTAGACGTTGGCCGCCGCGTCGAAGACGCCGCGGTAGAGTTCGGTCGCGTCGACGCGTCTGGTCGCCTGGTGGACCGCGTTCGCGTAGGTGAACGTGTGATGCACCGTGTTCCAGTCCGAGAACTCGTTCGCGGTGCCGAACCGGGCGACCCGGGTCGCGGCGGCGTGGGCGACCGAGTGTGCGAGTTCCTCGGGCGTCGCGCCGTTCTCGATGGCGTCACAGAGCGTGTCGACGATGGCTTCGGGGTCGTCCGAGCGGATCGTCTCCTGGAAGTCCTCGGGTTCGGTCCAGGAGTCGCCCTCGCCTGCGGCGGCCAGCTCGTCGAGGTCGTCGAAGGCGTCGTCCAGCATGCCGGCGAGGTCGACGGGCTGGCGCCACGAGGACAGCTCCTCGCTGCGCTGGGCCTCGGTCAACCGCCGGACCAGACTCGCGAGCGTTTCGTCCGCCGCGTCCCAGCCGACGTGGTCGAGCGTCTCGATCGCCTTGTTGACGAAGTCGAACGAGTGCCCCGCGTCGAGGTAGCGGTGGTCGGTCGCGGCCGCGAACAGCATCGTCTCGATTTGCTCGCGGTCGCAGGTCTCGACCGCGGTCCGGAGCACGCGCTCGGCGCCGTCGGCGTCGCGGACCTCGACGTTCTCGCGGAACCACGATTCGAGGCGGTCGGGCGAGACCTCACGGGTCGAGAACGACGGCTGGTCGAAGTTCGGGGCCTGTCCCGCACAGTCCGAGGCGACGTGGCGCAGCCCGGTGTAGAGCGCGCGCTTGCGGTCCTCGTCGTCGAGTTCGGGGAGGACGTTCGCCATCGCGGCGAGGATGGTGAGTCCCGAGGACCAGCCCTGCTCGCGGTACCGGGTCCCGAACCGGACCCCCTGTGCGAGGGGCTCGCCCGGGTCGACGCCCTCGTTCAGCAGGCCGATGGTGGCCTTGGCGACGACCAGCCGCAGGTTCTCCTCCAGGCCGGTGTCCAGTCGGTCGGCCCAGTGGTCGGCGGGGTCGGTCTCCAGCGGCGGGTCAGGGTCGACGTACACCTCCCCGTCGCGGACCTCGACCGGGTAGGTCTGGACGTCGTCGGCCCACGGGTCGAAGGTGTCGCCACAGGAGAGCTCGAACCGGGCGTGGTGCCAGTGACACGTCAGGACGCCGTCGTCCACGGTCCCGTCTGCGAGGGGAAAGCCCATGTGCGGGCAGCGGTTGTCGACCGCCCGGACCTCGCCCTCGTGGTAGAAGACGGCGATGGCGTGTCCCTGCGGGGTGACGAGCTTGCGCCCGTCCGCCTCGAGTTCGGCGAGCGATGCGACCGGGACGAACGAGTCGTCGGTTGTTGCCATGTCTCACGGTTCTGCCGCGTGGCCCAAAACCGTTCCCTGAAGCGCGTTCCTGTAGCCGAGCTGACTCGCCGGCCGGCGGCCAGAGCTAAGTTCTGTGGCACACAACGGAGGGCTATGCTATCGGTAGGCTCGCACGCGCCGGACTTCGCGCTCCCCGGCGTCGAGAACGGCGAGATGGACGAGTTCTCGCTGTCGGCGGCGCTCCGCGAGGACGTGGTGGTCCTCGCGTTCTACCCCGCGGACTTCAGTCCGACGTGTACCTCCTCGCTGTGTACGATGCAGGACTTCGACCTCCTGAACCTCGACGCCGACGTGACGCTGTTCGGCATCTCGGGTGACTCCGTGTTCAGCCACCGGCGCTTCGCCGAGGAGAACAACATCACGTACCCACTGCTCACGGACTCCATCGGGGAGGTCGCCGCGGAGTACGACGTCTGCATGGAGGACTGGCGGGGTCACCGGAACATCCCCCAGCGCTCGGTGTTCGTCGTCGACGACCGCCAGCGCGTCCGGTACGCCTGGACGACCGAGGACCAGACGGTGGTCCCCGAACTCGGCGAGATCCGGGCCGCGATCGACGACGTGCGCGACGACCGGACCGCCATCCAGCGCTACGCGCGGGGGTTCGAACACCACGACGGCGGTCGCGACCGGTTCGGCACGGCGTGGTCGCTGTACGAGATGGAGGCGTGGGAGGGCGCGGTCGAGCAGTTCGACGAGGCGGTCGCCTACTTCGACGCGGCCGGCGAGAGCTTCCGCTCCGCGAAGCGCTTCTCGGAGTCCGAGGAGGTCGAGGCGGCGGCCGAGGCGGCGCGCACCCGGAGCGACGACTACCGGCGGGCCGCGAAGTGGTACGCGAAGGCAGCCGAGCACTTCGACGCGGACGAGCCCGACCTCGCGGAAGAGTACCTCGCGGACGCCCAGCGCCACCACGAGCAGGTCAGCACGGCCGACGAGTTACGGAAGCCGAGCACGCTCTTCTCGGAGCGTGCGTGAGCACGACGGACCTTTCTATCATCGGGGCGAAGCGCGGGTATGGACCTCGCCGAGCCAGTCGCCACGTACTATCGCGCCCTGGACGAGCACGAGTACGAGTCGCTGCAGGCGGTGCTCGCGCCGGGATTCGTCCAGTACCGACCGGACCGCACCTTCGAGGACCGCGCGTCGTTCGTCCGGTTCATGCGCGAGGACCGGCCACGGACCGACACGACCCACGCCCTCGACGCGGTCCACGAGGACGGGACCGAGACGACGGTCCGGGGGCGCGTCCTCGCCGACGACGGCGAGGTGCTCGTCAGGTTCGTCGACGTGTTCGAGCTCGCCGACGGCGAGATCACCGCCCTGCGGACCTACACGAACTAGTCGAGTTTTCCACCGAGGACCTTCGCGGCGGTGAGCACCGGGTCCCAGACCGGCGAGAACGGCGGTGCGTACGCCAGGTCGAGCCCCTCGACCTCGCCGACGGTCATGCCCGCGTGGAGGGCGGTCGCGACCGTGTCGATGCGCTTTGCGACCCCCTCGCGGCCGACCATCGACGCCCCGAGGAGCTTCCCGGATTCGCGGTCGCCGACCATGTGTATCTCCAGTTCCTGTGCGTCGGGGTAGTAGTGCGCCCGTGAGGACCCGGTGATGGTCACCGAGACCGGGTCGAAGCCGTGCTCGCGGGCCTCGTCCTCGTCGACGATGCCGGTCCGGGCGACCGCGAGGTCGAACACCTTCACGACCGCCGTGCCGACGATGTCGCCGACGGGCTCGGGGTCACCCGTGACGGTCTGGCCGATGGCGCGGCCCGCCCGGTTCGCCGTGAGTGCGAGGGGTACGTGGTCGGGTTCGCCGGTGACGGCGTGGCGGGACTCGGCGCAGTCTCCGGCCGCGTAGACGTGCTCGACGTTCGTCCGGCCGTACTCGTCGGTAGCGACCGCGCCGGACTCGCCGACCGCGATGCCGGCGTCGGCCGCGAGGTCGCTGTTCGGCGCGACGCCGACGCCGAGCAACACGAGGTCCACGTCGTACTCCTCGCCGTCGGCGTCGAGGCTCACCACGTGCCCGTTCGCGCCGTGGAACCGGTCGACGGCGGTGTCGAGGTGGAGGTGGACGCCCTGCTCGCGCAGGTGCTCCTCGACGGTGGGGGCGACCGCCTCCCCGAACGGCTGGAGGACGTGCGGAAGCATCTCGAACAGGTGCACGTCGAGGCCACGGGCACGGAACGCCTCGGCCATCTCCAGGCCGACGTAGCCCCCGCCGACGACCGCGACGGTCTCGACGTGGTCTGCGTAGCTATCGGCCTCCGAGCCGTAGCCGGCGTGTTCCTCGGGGACCCGGCCGTCCACGATGCCGCGGAGTTCCTCGGCGCTGTCGAGGTCGTGGAGCGTGTAGACCCCGTCGAGGTCCCGGCCCTCGAACGGTGGGACGATGGCGTGGGCACCGGTCGCGACGAGCAGGTCGTCGTACGGCTGCTCGAACGTCCCGTCCGGGCCCTCGACCGTGACGGTCTGGGCGTCGGTGTCGATGGCGACGACCTCGTGGTTCGTCCGGAGGTCGATGTCGCGCTCCTCGCGGAACGCGTCCGGGGTGACCTGCACGAGGTCGTCGATGGTCTCGATCTCGCCCTTGATGTAGTAGGGCATCCCGCAGGCGGCATAAGAGACCCACGCACCCTTCTCGAAGACGACGACGTCCATGTCGGGGTCCTCGCGCTTTGCCTTGCTCGCGGCACTCATCCCCGCAGCGTCCCCGCCGACGATGACGAACGTGGTCATACGTGACCGTTGGCGGCGCAGCGAGATAATAGTATTGCAAGAAGAAAACAATACTACTGCGTTCCCGTCCCGTCAGGCGGCGCAGTTGTTCGGCCCGAGTTCGAGGTCGACCGCGCGCTCCTCGTCGTCGACGGTGGCCTTCCCGCGGTTCACGTCGATGATCGTCTCGTAGTTCGGGGGTTTCTCGGGCAGGTTCTCGACCTGGGTCTCGACGAAGGACGCCTCGTCTACGTCGAGCACGTCGATGGCGTCCTTGGCACCGCCGATGGTGGTCGTGACCGCCTCGCCCGGGACGCCGGAGGCGAAGGTCCCGTCCTCCTCGACGGTGACGTGTCCCGGCAGGACGGTGACGTCGTCGGGGAGGGTGAGGAGCACGTCCGAGAGTGACTCGTAGAGCTGTCGGGCGCCCTCCCGACCGGCGTCCGCGTCGAACTCCAGTTCGGTCCGGCCGGTCGAGTCGACGAACAGGGTGTCGGCGGTCATGACCGCCTCGTCCTCGACACGGTAGCTGAGCAGTTCGGACGTGTGCCCGGGCGTGTGCAGCGCCTCGATGGTGGTGTCGCCGACGGTGATGGTGTCGCCGTGGTCCAGTGGCTCGTACTCGTACTCGACCCCGCGTTCCTGCGCCCCCGAACCGAGGTGGTAGGGCACGCCGAGTTCGTCGGCGAGGTCGCGGCCGCCGGAGAGGTGGTCGGCGTGGACGTGGGTGTCGAGGACGTGGGTGACCTCGAGGCCGGCGTTCTCCGCGACGGTCCGGAAGACCTCGGTGTTCCGGGTGGGGTCGACGACTGCGGCCTCGCCGTCGGAGCCGACGACGTAGCCGAGACAGCCCTTCGCGCGGCGCTGGACCTGGTATATCTCGGGGTCGCCGGTCCGGACCGGCGCCACGTCGTACACCTGGCTCCAGCCGCGCATGCCGTCCTCGACCGCGTACACGTCGTCGAAGGCGTCCGTGTCGTCCAGTTCCTCGGCCAGTGTCTCGGAGGTGATACCCTTCGCGCAGATGGTGACCGCGGTGTCCGTGTCGGTCGTCTTCCGGTCGAGTTCCCGACGCTCCGCCTCCTCGAGGTCCTCGTCGGGCCCGAACGGGTGGTTCACCGCGCCCGGAACGTGCCACGACTCGTAGCTCTCCGGACCGCGGGTGTCGATGAGCGCGTAGGTGTTCTCGGAGTCCTGCATGTCGCGGAACGTCTCGGGGGAGAGGTGCTGGATCATGACTCGTCT
The DNA here is from genome assembly GCF_026616195.1 of Haloarchaeobius amylolyticus. Classification (NCBI taxonomy): domain Archaea; kingdom Methanobacteriati; phylum Methanobacteriota; class Halobacteria; order Halobacteriales; family Halorubellaceae; genus Haloarchaeobius; species Haloarchaeobius amylolyticus. The sequence goes on along the minus strand of NZ_JANHDH010000001.1, from coordinate 1,704,045 downwards.
GGCGGTAACGGCGTCCCGCAGAAAAATGTCCAGCCTTGGCAATATTGTGCTCGGCCGTGGGGTGAGCGAGCCGGCGGCGGGTACAGGGAGCAGGCAGAAGCGTGGAGTCCTCAGTCCCGGCCCTCGTCGACCAGCACGTCGCGGCGCTCCTCGTACTCCTCGCGGTCGATCTCCCCGCGGGCGTACTCCTCCCGGAGCGCTTCGAGTGCGGAGTCCTCGTTCGCCCCGGTCAGCACTTCGCGGCCGAGCCCGGCCGCGATGAGGACGAGGACGGCCGGGAGGCCGAACACGAGGAGGATGACCAGTATCTCCGGACCGCCGATACCACCCACGAACAGGGGGCCGGCCGCGGCGAGGGTGTCGAGTGCGAGGACCATCGGTAGGTTGCACTTCGGCCTCCTGCCGAATCAACTTTCTGTGGGGTCAGCGCCGGTCCTGTTCGAGCACGTGCAGGCGCTCCTCGTACTCGCTCCGGGAGAGGTCGCCCCTTGCGTAGGCGAGCCGGAGCGATTCGAGCGCGGGGTCCTGTCGCCGGCCGCCGGTGAGGCCACGAATGGCGACGACCAGTGCGAGGACGATACCCACCGGGAGCGCGACCAGCAGGAGCAACACGAGGAGTTCGGGGGCGCCGATGCCGCCGAGGAACGCGGGCGACAACCCGGCGCCGTGACTGGCCAGGGCAGGGGACATACCCAGAGAACGGGCCGCAACGGGAAAGGCGGACGCCCGGAGTGCTCAGGGACCTACTCGCCCGTGCCGAGGGCGCTCTCGCCGACCTTCTCGTGGCCCTCGATGACCTCGGTGCCGCCCATGTACGGGCGCAGGGCCTCGGGGACGGTGACGGTGCCGTCCTCGTTCTGGTAGTACTCGAGGATAGCGACCATCACGCGGCCGACCGCGGTGCCCGAGGCGTTGAGCGTGTGGAGGTACTCCGCGCTCTCGTGGTGCTCGCGGCGGTAGCGGATGCCGGCCCGCCGCGCCTGGAAGTCCTCGAAGTTCGACGCGCTCGACACCTCGAGCCAGCGCCCACCGAGGTCCTCCGGGCCCTCGTCGCTGTCGGTGCCGGGGGCCCACACCTCGAGGTCGTAGGTCTTCGCGCTGGCGAAGGTGAGGTCGCCGGTGCAGAGGTTCAACACGCGGTACGGGAGTCCGAGGCGTTCGAGCACCTCGGCGGCCTCGTCGACCAGCGTCTCGAGCCGGTCGTAGCTCCCCTCCGGCTCGACGAAGTTGACGAGTTCGACCTTGTTGAACTGGTGGACGCGGACGATGCCGCGGGTCTCGGTCCCGTGCTCGCCGGCCTCGCGCCGGAAGTTCGGCGTGTACGCCTGGTGCTTGAGGGGAAGGTCCTCGCGCAGGAGGATGTCGTCGCGGTACATGTTCGTCACCGGGACCTCCGCGGTGGGACAGAGCCAGAGGTCGTCGTCGTCGTAGTCGTCGAACTCGTCGCCGCCGATGCGGTAGGCGTCCTCGTTGAACTTCGGCAGCTGGCCGGTGCCACGCATCGAGGTCGACTTCACCGGGACCGGCGGGAACACGTCGACGTAGTCCTGCTCGCGGTGGACGTCGAGCATGAACTGGATGAGCGCGTGCTCGAGGCGTGCCCCGTCGCCCTTGAGGAAGTAGAAGCCGGCGCCGGTGGTCTTCGCACCGCGCGCCTCGTCGATGATGTCGAGGTCCTCGCCGAGGTCGTAGTGCGGCGTGACCTCCGCGGGCAGGTCGCGCAGGTCGTCGAAGCCCCAGCGCTCCTCCTCGACGTTGTCGGCCTCGTCCTCGCCGACGGGGACCGACTCGTGGGGGACCTGGGGAATCTCGAGCAGGCGCTCGTCGAGTTCCGCGTCGAGTTCGTCGGCGCGGTCTTCGATGTCCTCGAGCTCCTCCTTGAGTTCGCTCGAGCGCTCGATGGCCTCCTGAGCCTCCTCGTCCTTCCCCTCCTGTTTGAGCTGGCCGATCTTCTGGCTCACCGTGTTGCGCTCGTGGCGGAGTTCGTCGCCCCTGGCCTTCAGTTCGCGCCACTCCTCGTCCATATCGAGGATCTCGTCGAGGTCGACGTCGTAGCCTCGCTGGTCGAGACTCTCGCGGACCTCCTCCGGATTCTCTCGGATGTACCGGCGGTCAAGCATTTGCCGAATCCTTCACGAGGGGCCGGGAAAACCGTATCGGAACCGTGGTCAGGCGTGGCACAGGGACGGTACCGAACCACACTGCTTGCCCCTCCCGACTGAATCTTTTTGCCCGTACCGCGCGCGTCTCTACACATGGCTCCAGGCGACCCTCGAGAAGTCACGACAGGAGAGTGTACAGACCTCTACTACGTCGATACGGGGATGTACGACACCGACGAGTACGGCGCCGTCTACATCCTCGACGCCGAGCAGGTGGCCATCGTGGACACCGGCATCGGGACGAACTACGAGCGCATCCTCGACGCGCTCGACGCGCTGGACATCGCGCCGGGCGACGTGGAGTACCTCGTGCCCACGCACGTCCACCTCGACCACGCGGGCGGGGCGGGCTACCTCGCCGAGGCGTGCCCGAACGCGACCGTCGCCGTCCACGAGCGCGGCGCCCGCCACATCGTCGACCCGTCCAGGCTCTGGGAGGGGACGAAGGGCGCGGTCGGCGACCAGATCAAGTGGTACACCGAACCGAAACCGGTGCCCGAGGACCGGGTGCGGGAACTCGCCGACGGCGACGTCGTCAGGCTCGGCGACCACTCGCTGCACGCGACCCACGCCCCCGGTCACGCCCCGCACCAGCACGTCTTCTACGACCCGACCAACGACGCGGTGTTCACCGCGGACGCGGCCGGTATCTACGTACCGACGTTCGACAGCGTCCGCGAGACCACGCCGCCGCCGCAGTTCGACCTCGAACAGGCCATCGACGACGTGGAGAAGCTCCGCGCCATCGACCCGTCGACCCTGCTGTACCCGCACTTCGGCCCGGCCCCGACCGAGAGCCGGCTCACCGAGTACGAGGCCCAGCTGGAGGCGTGGGTCGCCAGCGTCGCGGAGATGCGCGAGGAACTCGAGGACGACGAGGCGGTCGTCGCGCACTTCGTCGAGGACACCGAGATGGGCGAGGTGTGGGGCGAGGAGAAGGCCCGCGGTGAGACGGCGATGAACGTCCGGGGCGTGTTGCAGTACCTGGACAGGACTGGCAACTGACCGGCAGCAGTAGTTCCTGTACTGGTCGACTCTGTTTTCGAGATATCCACCACCAGACCAGTTCTCTCTCCGTCACCCTTTGGCCTTGTTTGATTGCTATTCGAACCGAAGATTATATCTGATATAGTTAGGAGACTTACAGCAGAGTTTCAACTCACTAACGTATGCGATGGGATGCACGACGGCTGCGACCGGGGCTCGCAGCCGTACTGACGGTGATGGTAGTGCTCGGGATGGTCGCCGCACCACTCGCGGTCGGCGCCCAGCCCGAATCGAGTTCTGTTGCCCAGTCGGCGACGGGTCTCTCTGCTTCGACGAGTTCGCCGACGCAGCATGGTGGGGACACTGCCGGTCTGGCGGCGGCACCGGCGAACGAGTCGTCGACGCCGACGGATACGGCACCGGCCCAGTCGAGTGCAACGGCGAACGAGACAGCCGTGACGCTGGTGACCGGGCAGACGGTCCACGTGACCGAGCGCAACGGCACCCGACAGTACCGCGTCTCGGGTGACCAGCCGGTCCAGACGGTCCGGACGCCACAGGGGACGTACGTCCTCCCGACTGGGGTGGACTACTCCCGGTTCGACATGGACCTGTTCAACGTCGACCTGCTCCTCTCGCAGGGACTCGACGACGCGAACACGTCCTCGCTCCCGGTCATCGTCGAGACCGAACCGGTCGAGTTCCGGCCGGGCCAGACCAGCACCGGCGACGTCCTCGCCAGCACCTCGGCGGTCACGACGACCGAGACGCTTTCGACGCCGTCGATGCAGTCCGCGACCGTCGCCAAGGACGGCGCGGGCGCAGCCTACACCGACCTCGCGTCGGCCGACAGCGTCGAGCGCGTCTCGCTGGACGTGCGCTACGACCTCGCGCTCGACGAGGCCGCGAACCGGACGAACGCGGCGAGCGCTCGCCAGCAGTTCGACGTCTCCGGCGAGGGCGTACGGGTGGCGGTGCTCGACACGGGTATCAACGAGTCACACCCGGACATCGACCAGGTCGCCCTGGAGAAGAACTTCACCGCCGCTTCCGAGGAGGACCCGGACGGCCACGGGACCCACGTCGCCGGCATCATCGCCGGTGACGGGACCAGCAACAGCAGCTACGTCGGGATGGCCCCGAACGTCACGCTGCTCGACGGCCGCGTCTGTGACACCGGTTGTCCCTCCTCCGCCATCATCAGCGGCATCAAGTGGGCGACCGACAACGACGCCGACGTCATCAGTATCAGTATCGGCGGTCCGAACTACCAGGTTCGCTCGAACGACATCTACCGCGACGCGGTCCAGTACGCGGTGAACAACGGGACGATGGTCGTCATCTCGGCCGGCAACGATGGCCGGGTCGGGTACGGGACCGTCGGGAGTCCGGGCACGCTCGACGACGCGTTCACCGTCGGTTCGACCGACAAGACCGGCAACCTGAGCGCCTTCTCCTCGCTCGGGCCGACCAACGGCGGCTTCTTCCTGAAGCCCGACGTGGTCGCGCCGGGTTCGAACGTGATGAGCGCGAACACCAACTGGAAGTCCGAAGCGGATTACCACTCGCTCTCCGGGACCAGCATGTCGACGCCGGTCGTCTCCGGCATCGCCGCGCTCGTCGAGGAGAACAACGCGAACTACTCGGTCGAGCGCCTGCGAAGCGTCATCGGCTCGACCGCGGACCCACTCGACCCCGCCGACCACGACAACGTCTACGGGCAGGGGACCGGCCTGGTCAACGCGACCGACGCGGTCGACCCCGGTGCGGTCGTCACGCCCAGCACGGTCGACTTCGGCGCCTACAGCGAGAACACGACGGTCACCCGGACGGTCACGGTCACCAACTTCGGTGACCAGTCGGAGACGTTCAACGTCACCGCGAGCGCGACCGGCGTCCGGACCGGGACCGACGCGAACGCATCGGTCTGGACGAACGTCTCGAACCCCCTGACGCTCGGCCCGAACGAGTCCGCTGACATCGAGCTCACGGTCGATACGAGCCTCCCGGCCGACCTCTACTCCGGTCGGCTCTCGCTCGACGACAACGAGTACACCGCGGCGTTCGGGTTCGTCCGGGCGTACAACGTCACCGTCGAGAAGCAGGGGCTCGGCGGGAGCAATGTCACAGGCGACGCTCTGTGGCTGTTCACCAACGAGAGCCACCAGCTCCAGCATCGCTTCCAGATGGGGCTGACCACGCTCACCAGCGACAGTCACTCCTACGGCATCGTCGAACCGGGCGAGTACAACCTCATGACGACCGGTGTCGACGAGGATACCGGGCAACCCATCGTGGTCGTCCGCGAGGTGACTATCGACGGAAGCACGACCATCACGCTCGACGAGGCCAACACGACGACGCTCTCGCTGAACACCTCGGCGATTCCGGACGCGGACAAGCCGCTGGTGAAGCGGATGATCCACGTCGAGGCGGTGAAGAAGGCACCGCTCTACTACGGGACGAGTGGATACTCTCGCTCCTGGGCAACCTACGGCTATCCGATGTCCATCACGGGGGTGTCCGGGAGCGACAGTGTGCCCGGTCCCGATACCACGACGGTGCGGGTCAGTACGAACGACGACGTGAACGTCACCGTCGACCACCTGCTGTACCCCGACTCCGGTGCGGGCAACGAGACGCTGGACGTCCCGCGCGTCTACCGGCTGCTCAACCAGGTCCAGGGCATCTCCGGCCCCGTCGAGTTCGACGTGAATCTGACGCGACTGCACGAACAGGAGTTCCGGTACCGCCGGACCGAGTCGACGCGGAACTTCACCATCGAGCATCAGGCGGAGTACGAGGCGGGCTACTTCACCAGCAACGTCGTACACTCCGGGGACGTCGGTGACCGCCTCCGCCAGACCTTCTACCTCTCGCCGCTGCTCGAACAGTACCACGTCACCGTCTCGGAGAGCGGCGACGGGAACTGGACGCTCGAGCGGTCGCTGTACCCACGTGAATCCGACTACACGCACGCGGGCCTCGTGAACGAGCACCCGTACACGACCCGGTTCTATCCGGATATCGACGGCGGCGAGCTCGAGGTGTGGGCGAGGACGCAACTGGGCGGGTCCCTGCTGCGGTACAACGACACGGCCGCCGACAACATGACGATCTCGGTCGACGGAAGCACCGTCTGGACCGCCGAGGAGCCCGCTTCAGACTTCTCCACCGCGGTCCCCATCGGTCCGGGTGACCCGTACGAGATCAGCATCGTCGCCCGGAACGAGCAGATGACCCAGTCGACGAAGACCGTCGCGTCGGTCTCGGCGACGAACCAGTCCGACACGACACCCCCGGAGATTCCAGACATCTGGTTCGGTAACCAGACGCCGAACAGCACCGTCGGTGCGGGGACCATCGAGGTCCTCGCCCACGCGTACGACATCGGCGGCGAGAGCAACGTGACCGAGGTTCGCATCTTCCTCGCCAACGACTCCGTCGACACGGTACCGTTCACCGAGAACGGCATCAACCCGAACGGTGAGTGGGTCGAGGCGTCGCCCGACACGAAGTGGACCGACTACATCTACTCTGCCAACTTCACCGCGGAGGCCGGGACCCGGCTCGGGTCGAAGGGCCCCATCCACGTCGCCGTCCGGGCCGAGACCGACAACGGTAGCGTCGCGAAGACGACCGTGTTCAACGCCACGGTCGTCACCGACACCCCGCCGACGGCAGACTTCTTCACCGTCCCGCGGTACGACGACAGCCCGACGGTGCAGGTCGGCCAGCCCATCGAGTTCAACGGGACGTCCTCCTCGGACAACTTCGGGCTGGACGACTTCCAGTGGTCCGTCAACGGGACGAGTTACAGCGCCCGGACCGTCGAGCACACCTTCGACGAACTGGGCGAGTACACCGCCTCGCTGACCGTCACGGACAGCGCGGGCCAGACCGACACGGTGACGAAGACCGTCACGGTCGTCGACCGGAAGGCTCCGAGCGTCTCGGTGACCGTCAACCGGAGCCAGGCAGAACTGAACGTCACGACCGTGGACTTCGACGCCTCGAACACCACCGACGAGTACGGCATCGCCTACTACGAGTGGGACTACGACGGTGACGGCACCTACGAGGCGAACACCACCGCAGCGACGACCACCCACGTCTTCGAGACGACCGGGAACCTGACGCCGGTGGTCCGGGTCGTCGACGACGCCGGGAACGCGAGGACGGTCGACCTCGCGACCATCGACGTCTCCGACACGCGCGCCCCGGCGGCGGCCGTCTTCGCCAACCGGACGACGGTGAACGTCTCCGGGTCGGTTCAGGTCGACGCAGCGAACTCGACCGACGAGGGTGGCATCGTCTCCTATACCTGGAACGTCACCGGCGAGGACGGTGACACCGAGGGCGTCTCGCAGGTCGTCACGTTCGACACACTCGGGACCCACACCGTCGCCGTCACCGCCGTCGACGCCGCCGGAAACGAGGGCACCGACGCGGTCGACGTGACGGTCGTCGACCAGATCGACCCGACCGCCACACTCGGCGTCAGCGACACGACGCCCGAGGTGAACGCGACCACGGTCGCCTTCGACGCCGGTGGCGCGAGCGACAACCACGAGATCGTCTACTACGAGTGGGACGTCGATGGCGACGGCACGGTCGAGGCGAACACGACCGACGCGACGACCACCTACACGTACGAGACCCTCGGCGCGATGACGCCGACGGTGACGGTGACCGACCCGTCCGGGAACAACGCGACCGCCAGCACGAGCCTGACGGTCGAGGACACGACGGCGCCGACGACGAGCCTGACCGCCAACGCGACGACGCTCGAACTCGGCGACGCGACGGTGGCACTCGACGCCTCGGGGACCACCGACAACGACGAGGTGGCGACGTTCCACTGGGACGTCGACGGTGACGGCACCGTCGAGTCCACGACGAGCAGTCCGACCACCACGCACACGTACACCGCGCTCGGCACGCACACCGTCGAGGTGACCGCCGAGGACGCGAGCGGGAACAACGCGAGTGCGACCCTCGACGTGACCGTCGAGGACACGACGGCCCCGGCGGCCGCACTCACGGCGAACCGGACGGACGTGACGCTCTCGGACGCGACGGTCGCGTTCGACGCCACGAAGACGACCGACGCCGGCACCATCGTCTCCATCCTGTGGGACTGGGACGGCGACGGAACGGCGGAGGCGAACACGACCGACGCGACGCAGAACCACACGTTCACCGCGCCCGCGAACCGGACCGTGACGGTCACGGCCGTCGACGCCAGCGGGAACGAAGACACCGCGACGCTCCGGGTCAACGTGACCGACGCGGTCGCACCGACCGCGGCTCTCTCGGTGAGTCCGAACGGGTCCGCGACGGACCTGAAGGCGACCGACACGGTCGAGTTCAACGCCTCGAACGCCACCGACAACGACCAGCTCGCCGAGTTCCGGTGGGACTGGGACGGTGACGGTAGCGTCGACGCGACCACGACCAACGCGACGGTCAACCGCACCCCGCCCGTCGACGGCACCTACACCGTGACGGTCACGGTCGTGGACCGCGGCGGTAACACCGACCAGGCGACGACGACCCTGAACGTCTCCAACAGCCTGCCGGTCGCCGACGCCGGGGCGAACCAGACCGTCACGGAGGGCGACACGGTGACGCTCCTCGGGAACAACTCCGACGACCCCGACAACGACACGCTCCAGTACAACTGGACGCGGACCGCGGGGCTCAACGTCACGCTCTCTGACCGGAACGTGTCCATGCCGACGTTCACCGCACCGAGCGTCTCCTCGGCGGAGACGGTCACCTTCCGCCTCGACGTGACCGACGACGACCCGACGCTCGCGACCGACACGGTGACGGTCACGGTCGAACCGGAGCAGACCAACACCGGCGGCGGTGGTGCTGGCGGTGGTGGCGGTGTCGGCCAGGGCGACGGCCCGGCCGGCACCGTCAAAATCAGCGACTGGTCGCTCTCGGAGTCGACGGTCGCGCCCGGCGAGCAGGTGACGATGACGGTCACCGTCTCGAACACGGCCGACGAGACGAAGACCATCACGCCGGCGCTGTACGTCGACGGCGACCTCGTCGAGGGCAAGCGGCTGGCGGTGCTGCAGGGGACCGAACGGACCGTCCAGTTCACCTACCGGTTCGAGGAGACCGGCACGCACCGGGTGAGCCCCGACACGATCGAGTCCAGGACGGTGACCGTCGCGAAGAACGGCGGAGCGACCACGACGAGTCACTCCACGACGACCGCGACGACCGACGACCAGCCGCCGACCACCACGGCGGCGGCCGACCCGTCCGAGACGACCACGACTGCGGCGGGGGCGACCCCGACCGCGAGTGGTGGCGACGGCGAGGATGACAGCGACGCCATCCCCGGCTTCGGACCGGTCGCCGCGCTGCTGGCGGTCGTGTTCACGGTCGTGCTCGCACGGCGGCGAGCCTGAGGCGCTCGCGACCCGGCAGCGAGGTCAGCCCTGCCGCCCTCCGGGCGACAGGGTTGAAACCGACCGAAAGTTCATAGGTTTTTATTCTCTTTGGCCTGCTTGGGTGTGATATGAACTGGCAGGACGCGGAGCGGGAGTACGACGACGAGGTCATCGGGCGAACGAACCTCGCCCGGATGTTCGAGGAGGCCGCCGACCGGTACGACGACCGGCCGGCACAGCTCTACAAGGGTGGCGTGTACGACCGGTCGCTGACGCGGTCGGTGCTCCCGGAGGTCCCCGACGAGGAGTTCCGGGCCATCAGCTACACCGACATGCAGTCCATCGTCCGCAACCTCGCGGCGGGGTTCCGCGACCTCGGCGTCGGCCCGGGCGACCGCGTGGGGCTGTTCGCGAACACACGGATGGAGTGGGCGCAGTGTGACTTCGCGCTGCTGGCGGCCGGTGCGGTCGTGACGACCGTCTACTCGGGGTCGTCGAAGGAGCAGGTCCGGTACCTGCTCGACGACCCGGACGCCGAGGGAGTGGTCGTCGAGAACGCCGACGCGATGAACCGGGTGCTGGAGGTCGAGGACGACCTCGACCTGGAGTTCATCGTGGTGATGGACTGGATCGAGGGGTTCCACGACCGCGAGGACATCTACACGCTGAACGAGGTCCACGACCGCGGCGCGGAGGTGTTCGACGTGGACGCCTACCAGGAGTGGGTCGACGAGCGCGGGTGGGACGACCTCGCGAGCCTCATCTACACCTCCGGGACCACGGGCCAGCCCAAGGGCGTCCAGCTCACCCACGGGAACTTCCGGGCGAACGTGAACCAGATCCGCAAGCGGTACGGCCCGCGCCCGGACAAGGGCGATACCCCGGTCATCGACGAGAACACGCGTAGCGTCTCGTACCTCCCACTGGCGCACGTCTTCGAGCGCACCGCGGGGCACTTCATCATGTTCGCCTCGGGGGCGGCGGTCGGGTACGCCGAGAGCCCCGACACCCTGCGCGCCGACTTCGCGCTCGTCAGGCCCAACGCGGCGACCAGCGTCCCGCGGGTGTACGAGAAGATATACGACGCCATCCGCGAGCAGGCCTCCGAGTCGGAGTTCCGCCTGAAGATCTTCGAGTGGGCGACCGACGTGGGCAAGGAGTACCACGAGACGGAGAACCCGGGCGTGGCGCTCCGGGCGAAGGCGGCCGTCGCCGACCGCCTCGTGTTCAAGAAGGTGCGCGACGCCCTCGGCGGGAACGTCGACTACCTCCTCAGCGGCGGTGGGTCGCTCTCGGCCGAACTCTGTTCGCTCTACCACGGGATGGGCCTGCCCATCCTCGAGGGATACGGGCTCACGGAGACCTCGCCGGTCGTCAGCGTCAACCCGCCGGAGGAGCCGAAGATCGGCACCATCGGGCCGCCGCTGCCGGGCGTCGAGGTGAAGGTGGACGAGAGCGCCATCGACCAGGAGCCGTTCGCGGACGACCCCGGCACGGTCGGCGAGTTGCTCGTCAAGGGCGAGACGGTGACGCAGGGCTACTGGGAGAAACCCGGCGAGACGCGCCGGGCGTTCGTCGAGGACGACGACGGCGAGCGCTGGTTCCGCACCGGCGACATCGTCCACCAGCGCGAGGACGGCTACCTCGAGTTCCGCGAGCGCTCGAAGCAGTTGCTCGTGCTCTCGACGGGGAAGAACGTCGCGCCGGCGCCCATCGAGGACGCCTTCGCGTCGTCGCAGGTCGTCGAGCAGTGCATGGTCGTCGGCGACGGCGAGAAGTTCGTCGGGGCCATCATCGTCCCGAACTCCGAGCGACTCCGGACGCTCGCCGCGGAGGCGGACGTCGACCTGCCGGAGAACCCCGGCGCGATGTGCGCCCACGAGTTCGTCCGGGAGACCATCCAAGAGGAGGTCGACCGGCTCAACCAGAACTTCGAGAGGCACGAGCAGATCAAGGACTTCCGGCTCGTCCCCGAGGAGTTCACCGAGGAGAACGACATGCTGACGCCGACGATGAAGAAGAAGCGTCGGAACATCATGGAGCGCTACGAGGACGAGATCGCGGCCCTCTACGCCGAGGACTGACCGACCCGATAAACCGGTGTAAACACACGAATCTGCCATAAACTATTATGGTGTGTACCGTGTGTATGGTGCCAGACTATGGATTGGCGGGAGGCAGAACGGGAGTTCTCGGACGAGGTACTCGTCGAGAACACCCTGCCACGGATGTTCGAGGAGAGCGCAGGGCGACACGCAGAGAGGTCGGCACAGCAGTACAAGGGCGGGGTCCACGACCGGGCCCTGGCGACGACCGACGCCATCGACCCGGCACCAGACGGTGAGTTCGCGACGCTGACGTACGGCGAGATGCGGGACATCGTCCGGCGCCTGGCGGCCGGGTTCCGGGCGCTCGGCCTGCAACACGGCCAGCGTGTCGGGATGTTCTCCGACACACGGATGGAGTGGGCGCAGTGTGACTTCGCGCTGCTGGCCGCCGGCGCGACCGTGACGACGGTGTACAAGTCGTCCTCGCCGGAGCAGATACAGTACCTGCTGGGCGACCCCGGCGCGACCGGCGTGGTCGTCCAGAACGAGGCGCTCCTGGAGCGCGTCCTCGAGGTCGTCGACGCGCTCGACACCCGGTTCATCATCTCGATGGACTCGCTCTCGGCGGAGTACGCGGACCGCGACGGCATCTACACGCTCGCGGACGTGTACGAGCAGGGCAAGCAGCGCTTCGACGAGGACGAGTACCAGGGGTGGATCGACGACGTCGCGATGGACGACCTCGCGAGCCTGGTGTACACCTCCGGGACCACGGGCCAGCCCAAGGGCGTCAAGCTCACCCACCGGAACTTCCGGACGAACGTCAACCAGTGCTACCGACGCTACGGGCCGCGACCGGGCAAGCCGGCCAGCGCGCCGATGGTCGACGAGAGCACCCAGACCGTCTCGTACCTGCCCCTGGCACACGTCTTCGAGCGCCTGACCGGGCACTTCCTGCAGTTCGGTGCCGGCGCCTGCGTCGCCTACGCCGAGAGCGTCGACACCCTCAAGGACGACTTCCAGGCCGTCGAGCCGACCACGGCGACGAGCGTCCCGCGGGTGTACGAGAAGATATACGACGCCATCCGCGAGCAGGCCGAGGAGTCGTCGTTCAAAGAGCGCGTGTTCAACTGGGCGACCGAGGTCAGCCGCGACTACTACCGCGCGGACCGCCCCGGCGCCCTGCTGAAGGCCCGCTACTGGCTCGCGGACAGACTCGTGTTCAGCGACGTGCGCCAGGCCCTCGGCGGCAACATCGACTTCCTCATCAGTGGCGGTGGCACGCTCTCCGACGAACTGTGTACCCTCTACCACGGGATGGGCCTGCCCATCTACGAGGGGTACGGCCTCACCGAGGCGGCCCCGGTCGTCTCGACCAACCCGCCGGAGGAGCCGAAGATCGGCACCATCGGGCCGGTCGTCCACGACATGGAGACGGAGATCGACACGACGGTCGTCCCCGAGGGCAAGTTCACCGACGCGCTCGGCACCTTCGGCGAGTTGCTCATCAAGGGGCCGAACGTCACCGACGGCTACTGGAACAAGCCCGAGGAGACCGAGAAGGCGTTCACCGACGACGGCTACTTCCGGACCGGCGACATCGTCCAGAAGCGGCCCGACGGCTACCTCGTCTTCCGCGAGCGCGCCAAGCAGCTGCTCGTGCTCTCGACCGGGAAGAACGTCGCGCCGGCGCCCATCGAGGACGCCTTCGCCTCGGTCCGTATCATCGAGCAGGTGCTCGTCCTCGGTGACGGTGAGAAGTTCATCTCGGCGCTCGTCGTCCCGAACTTCGAGGCGCTGCGCGAGGCGGTCGACACCGACCTGCCCGACGACCTGAAGGCGGTCTGTCGCCAGCCCGAGGTCCGCGACCTGGTCCAGGCGGAGGTCGACCGGGTCAACGAGCGCTTCGAGCCCCACGAGCAGATCAAGGAGTTCCGCCTCGTTCCCGAGGAGTTCACCGAGGAGAACGGCATGCTGACGCCGACGATGAAGAAGAAACGCGGTGCGATCCGGGAGCGCTACGAGGACTTCGTCTTCGATATCTACGAGGAGGCAAAAGCGGCCGGAACGTCTCGTTCGGACGACTGACTGGCGGAACCGACCGACCGCAAACGGGTCGTTTATACTACAGGCGTTCTTCGTCCCGTCCACATGGCGGACACCCGAGGTGACGTGTCGTGGTAGCCCTTGCAGCGGCTGCAGGCGGGAGCAGCAGCCTGCTCGCACTCGTCGCACTGATTCTCGCACTGGGCGTCGTCGCCCAGGTCCTCGGCGACCGGTTCCGCGTGCCGAGCGTCCTGTTCCTCATCATCACCGGCATCCTCGTCGGCCCGGAGGTGCTGGGACTGGTCGAGTTAGAGACGTTCGGTGGGCCGACCCCCCTGTCGGCCATCGTCGGCTTCGCGGTCGCCATCATCGTCTTCGAGGGCGCGTTCCACCTCAAACTCGACAAGCTCGGCGAGGCGCCGTCGGCGACGTTCCGGCTCGTCACCCTCGGCGCGGCCATCTCGTTCGTCGGCACGGCCATCTCCGTCCACTACCTGCTCGACGCGTCGTGGGGCATCTCGTTCCTCGTCGGGTCACTGCTGGTCGCGACCGGGCCGACGGTCGTCACGCCCATCCTCGAGGTGGTCGCGGTGCGCGACCGCGTCGAGGCGGTCCTCGAGACCGAGGGTATCGTCAACGACGTGACCGCGGCCATCCTCGCGGTCGTCATCTTCGAGACGTTCCGGGTGCAGGAACCGGGCGTCTCCGAGTACGTCCGGCTGTTCGCCGAGCGACTCGGGACCGGCGTGCTCGTCGGGCTCATCGTCGCGGGGGTGGTCTGGTACCTGCTCCGGCACGTCGACCTCTCGCCGGACAACGCCCCACAGAACGCGCGACTGCTCACCCTGGCGGGGGCTGTCGTCGCGTTCGCGGTCGCGAACAGCATCTACTCCGAGGCGGGCGTCGCGGCGACGGCGACCGCCGGCATCCTCCTCGGCAACGCCGACCTGCCCTACGAGGAGCAGATAGAGTCGTTCAAGGGCGACGTGACGCTGCTGGTGCTCTCGTTCGTCTTCATCGCCCTCGCCGCGTTGCTCGAGTTCGAGAAACTGCTCGACCTCGGCTGGCAGGGCATCGCGCTGGTGCTGGTCGTCGCGCTCGTGCTCCGACCGGCGCTCGTCTTCCTCAGCACGACCGGGGACCGGTTCACCTCGGCGGAACGCTGGTTCATCAGCCTGGTCGGCCCCCGCGGTATCATCCCGGCGTCGGTCGCGACCCTGTTCGCGCTCGAACTCTCGAACGTCGACTCGCCCATCTACAACGAGGCCGGTGCCAACGTGCTCGTCGGCACCGTCTTCCTCGTCATCCTGATGACGGTCGTCTTCGAGGCCGGACTCGCCAGACAGATAGCAGAAGCACTCGACGTGATTCCAATGCGTGTACTCGTGATCGGAGGCGGCAAGGTGGGCCGACAGCTCGCCGCCCGCCTCGACGACCGAGGGGAGAACGTCGTCATCATCGAGAAGGACCCCGAGATCGTCGAAATCGCTCGTGAGGCCGGCTACACGGTCCACATGGGCGACGGCACCGACACGGACGTGTTACGTTCGGCGGGTGCCGGCAACGCGAAGATCCTCGTGGCAGCCACCGGTGACGACGACGCGAACCTCCTCGCGGCACAGCTCGCCAACAGCAAGTTCGACATCGACACCATCATCGCCCGGGCGAACAACCCGGACAACGTCGAGGCCTTCGAGGACCTCGGCGTGCGGACCATCTCCTCGGCGATGGCGACCGCGTGGGCCATCGACAACGAGATCGAACGCCCCGCGCTCGCGAACTGGATGACCCACATCGGGCGCACCGGTGACGTCCAGGAGATCCAGATCACCTCCGACCAGTTCGTCGGGCGGACCGTCCGCGAGATCGGCCCGGAACTGCCGGAGGGCTGTCTCATCGCGCTGGTCAGTCGCAACGGGGAGACGCAGGTCCCCGACGCGGACTTCACGCTGCAGGATGGTGACCGCATCACCCTGCTGGGTCGCCGCGAGGGCGTCCGCGAGGCGATGGACCTCTGTAACCCGAGCGGCTGATCCGTTCTCTCCACTTTCACTCCGGCGTCAGACGTCGCGCCTGCTGGCGGGTTCTGCAACAACGTTTATCGGGAGTAGCCCGTAATCTGGGAACATGAACCACGCAGTCGGTCCACTGCTCACGGTCGACGTCGGTACCCGCGAGACGCGGACGACCGACGTCGACGACGTCCTCGAATCCTTCATCGGCGGCCGGGGGGTGGGGACGAAACTCGCCCACGACCGCGTCCCGTTCGACGTGGACCCGTTCGCCCCGGAGAACTCGCTGTTCTTCGCGACGGGGCCGATGCAGCTGTCCCAGATGTCGTTCACCGGCCGGATGAGCTGTACCGGCGTCTCGCCGCTGACCGGCGGGTTGCTCTCTTCGAACGCGGGTGGCTTCATGTCCCGGAACTTCGCCGGGGCCGGCTACGCCGCGGTCGAGGTGACAGGCCAGAGCGACGAGTTGCTGGCCATCCACGTGACCGACGAGGGCGTCGAGTTCGAGGAGGTCTCGAGCCTCGAAGGCGCGACGACCTCCGAGGTCTCGGCGTACATGCAAGACACCCACGACCTCGAGGAGGACCAGATCGCCTGCATCGGTCCGGCCGGCGAGAACCTGGTGCGCTTTGCGTCCATCATGACGACGGAGACGCGTGCCTTCGGCCGTGGTGGCCTCGGTGCCGTCCTCGGGTCGAAGCACGTGAAGGCAATCACCTTCGGCGGGGACGCCTCGCCCGAGGTGACCATCCCGGACGTGCAGATGGACGTCCACCGCGAGGCCGCGACCAGCGACCACATCATGCGCCGGCAGGGGACGACCAGCGTCACCTCCTACGCGAACCACGTCGAGGCACTGCCGACGCGGTACTTCTCCGAACTCTCGTTCGAGGGGGCCGACGGCATCGGCGGCGACGCCGTCGAGGAGAAGAAGTACAAGAAGGGCACCTGTTCGGCCTGTGCGTTCGCCTGCAAGCTCCCGACGAAGGACGAGGAGTCCGGGCTGGAGACCGAGGGGCCCGAGTACGAGACCGTGATGGCGTTCGGCTCGAACGCGGGCATCGACGACGTGGTCGACGTGATGCAGTCGAACGAGCTGTGTGACGAGTACGGGATGGACACCATCTCCTGTGGCGACGTGGTCTCGGCGTACCTCGCCAGCGAGAACGAGTTCGGGAACGCCGAGCTGGTCCACGAGACGGTCGAGAAGATAGCGATGCGCGAGGGCATCGGCGACACGCTCGCGGAGGGGGTCGCGCGCTGTCACGAGGAGCTGGGCGTCGAGAACTGGTCGGTCAAGGGGATGGAGTTCTCCGCGCACGACGGTCGCACCCTGAACGGGCAGGGGCTCGCGTTCGCCACGTCGAACCGCGGCGCCGACCACATGTACGCGGAGTTCTACGCGCTGGAGTACCCCCTCGTCGGCAAGGACCAGGCGCTTCCGAAGGAGGGGCTGGAGGGCAAGGGCCCGAAGGTCGCCGAGAAGGAGAACCACAACGCGGTGCTCGACTCCGCCGTCATCTGCAAGTTCTCGCGTGACTTCGTCGACGACGAGACGCTCGCGGCACTGCTGGCGGCGGACTACGACGACCTGCTCGCCATCGGTGCCCGCATCGTCGAACTGGAACGGCACTTCAACAACCAGCGCGGCTTCGACCGCGAGGACGACACCCTGCCGTACGACCTGCCCGACTTCGACACCGCGCTCTCGGAGTACTACGAGGCCCGCGGCTGGAACGACGACGGCACCGTCCCCGACGACCACGTCGCCGGGCACACCCCCGCGGACGACTAGATGAACTCCGCGGTCATCTCCACGCTGCCGGACGACCACCACCAGCGCGTCCTCGACATCTGGGACGAGTTGCACGCCGAGTTCGGCATCGACCCCGCCGGCGAACTGCCGCCGCCGCACATCTCCTACCACGTCGCGGAGCGGTACGACAAGACGACCGTCGAGTCGCGCCTGCACTCGGTGACCCCGGAGGTCGACCCCTTCACCGTCCACACCGGCGGTATCGGCGTGTTCACGGCCGCGCCGGTCGTCTACCTCCCACTGGCGCGGTCGCCGAAACTGGCCGCGTTGCACGACCGCGTCTGGACGAGTCTCACCGACTTCGCCGACCACGCCGACCACTACTACCACCCCGACCGGTGGTTCCCGCACATCACGCTGGCGTACTACAGCCTCGACGCGGAACTGGTCGGCGACGTGGTGTCGTACCTGTCCGAGCGGTCGTTCGACTGGGAGATGCGCGTCGAGGACATCGCCCACCTGGAGTCGAACGACGGCGAGACGCGCATCTGCTCGCGCGTGGAGTTCTGAGACGGGTCAGTCCGCCGGCGTCTCCTCGACCTCGGTGGTGACCTCGAGGAACACCTCTTCGAGGCTCCGGCCTTCGCCCGACTCGGCGCGGCGTTTCAGCTCCTCGGGCGCGCCCTCGGCGACGAGGCGGCCGTCGTGGAGGACGCCGATCGTATCGGCGAGTTCGTCGACCACGGGGAGGATGTGCGTCGAGAGGAAGACGGTCATGCGCTGGTCGGCGAGGTCGGCGATGGTGTCGCGCATCGTCCGGGCGGCGCGGGGGTCCAGCCCCGAGGTTGGTTCGTCGAGGAACACCACGTCGGGCCGGTGGAGCACGGCCTGGATGACGCCGGTCTTCTGGCGCATCCCCTTCGAGTAGGCGGAGATGCGCTTGTTCGCGTCCTCGTGGAGGTCGAACCGGTGGAGCAGAGAGTCGATGCGCTCTGCGGCCTCGTCGTCGGGGATGTCCCGCAGGCCGGCCATGTAGTGCAACTGCTCGCGGCCGGTCAACTCGTCGTACAGCGGCGGTTCCTCGGGGAGGTAGCCGATGTCGGGCGTGACGGCGTCGCGGTCGGTGACGGGCGTGCCGGCGACCCGGGCGGTGCCCGCGGTCGGCCGGATGAGCGTCGTCAGCATCCGCATGGTCGTCGTCTTGCCCGCGCCGTTCGGGCCGAGGAACCCGTACACCGCCCCGGCCTCGATGGAGAGGTCGAGGTCGGCGACGGCGGTCTCCCCGTCGTAGCGCTTGGTGAGCCCGTCGGTCTCGATGGCGGGGACTGCCATACGCCCGGATTCACCCGGCGGTGTCAAGAAACTTCGCGGAATCGGTTCGAAAAGGTGGCCGGTCGTCTGTCCGTGGCCGCGTCTCAGTCCGCGACCAGCACGCGGTCCTCGGACGCGAGTGCTTCGAGCTCGTCCAGCCGTTCGGTGACGCTGACCGCGGCCGACCCCTGTCCGTGGGGGACGACCCACAGCAACTCCCCGTCGGCGTCGTACGACGCCAGCGCGACGAGCGGGAGCACCTGCATCGTCACCGGGTCACCACCCCGGGTGAGCACGGCGGTCCGCGAGAACGCGTGGAGTTCGACGTCCGCGTCCCGGGCCCACTCGCGGTACTCGGCGAGTCGCTCGCTCGCCTTTCGCTCGGACTCGGTACTGGCGTCTGCGGGGTCGATGGGCGCGTACTTGCCCCACTGCTCTACCTGGACCTCGTCGACGACGCCAGCGTCCGCGAGTCCCTTCGTACACTCGACGAGGCCCTTCTCGTGTCTGCACATCCATTCGCACGACGGCCGGAGCCAGAGCTCCAGCCGAGTCCCGGTCGGAAATTCCCCGGTCATGCCTGTACCAACGGGACGGACGAACCTAAGGTGTATGGGTGTGTGTCACAAACTAACACAGTCCGTGGCTGACACGTTCTCCTGAACGGTCGCCGGGGGAGGTCGACGCAGGCTATCGGTTTCGCCGGTCCTGTCACCGACGCTGGAGGTGGACCTCTCGGAACCTCGTCCACATCTAACGAGACGTTGGCCCCGGCCGAAACGGTCCGCCCGCGTGATTACTCGCATCCGTCGGAACAGCCCGCAGATACGTCAGTCGGCTGTCTGCTGGTGCGCTATCACCGACAGGTGCGGAAACAGGACCAGTTACAGGGGTGAGCTATCTGCCCACCATCCTGTTCTTTGCCAATCGTGTCTGCGGGGCGCACACCCTGCAATCTTCGACTTTCTGGAAGTGTGGAAGACGGTCTTCAGAGCGGCCTGGAAGGCGTTTTGCGGCCCCTCCTCGTTCGTGCGCAATCACAGACCAATCAGGCCCTCGTCCAGTCTGTTATCTGACTATTTCGCGCCTCTTCACCGAATCCATCGCTGGGAAGCCATCTCGCAGCCAGGGACGGACCACGGACACATCAGGGAACGTGATTGTCACGGGAACAGACACGATTCGCCGGGAACTGTCTCCGCACTGAACTCACTCGTCGCTCGCAAATGCTGGGAAGAGAAGTGACCGCGAACGCCCTTACTCGCCTTCGACTTCGAACTCGATGGCGGCACCCTGACCGAAGCCGACACACAGCGTCGCCAGCCCGCGGCCGCCGCCGCGCTTTCTGAGCTCGTGGATGAGCGTCACGGGCAGGCGGGCGCCGGAGGCACCCAGCGGGTGGCCGATGGCGATGGCGCCGCCGTTGACGTTGAAGATGTCGTTGTCGATGCCGAGTTCGTCGCGGGCGTAGACGGTCTGGGAGGCGAACGCCTCGTTCAGTTCGACGAGGTCGTAGTCCTCGATGTCACGGCCGTTGCGCTCGAGCAGGCCGCGGGTGGCCGGGACCGGGCCGATGCCCATGACGGTCGGGTCGACGCCGGCGACGTTGTTCATGCCGACCTCGGCGAGGATCTCGAGGTCGTGCTCCTCGGCGAACTCCTTCGAGGTGACGAGCGTCGCGGCTGCACCGTCGGAGATCTGGCTGGAGTTCCCGGCGGTCACGTCCTCCATGAACACGGTCGGGAGGCCCTGGAGGGTCTCGAAGTCGGTGCCGGGCCGGATGCCCTCGTCCTCGGAGACGGTCCCCTCGGGCGTCTCGATGGGGATGATCTCGTCGTCGAAGCGGCCCTCCTCGGTGGCGGCCGCGGCGCGCTGGTGGCTCTGGACGGCGTAGCGGTCCTGGGCCTCGCGCGAGATGTCGTACTCCCGGGCGACCTTCTCGGCGGTCATGCCCATCTGGAGTTCGATCATGTTGTACATGTCCTGGAAGTCGGGGTGGAAGCTCCGACCGTCCATCCCGCCCTCCATCGGCACGTTGGTCATGTGCTCGAAGCCGCCCGCGATGACGCAGTCGCGGTTGCCCGCGGCGACGGCGTCGCTGGCGGAGATGACGGACTGCATCGAGGAAGCACACCAGCGGT
Source organism: Haloarchaeobius amylolyticus (assembly GCF_026616195.1). NCBI lineage: Archaea > Methanobacteriati > Methanobacteriota > Halobacteria > Halobacteriales > Halorubellaceae > Haloarchaeobius > Haloarchaeobius amylolyticus. The sequence goes on along the minus strand of NZ_JANHDH010000001.1, from coordinate 1,683,169 downwards.
TGATGGTGGTCGCCGGGACGGTCTCGCCGAGTTCGGACATGAGGGCGATGACGCGGGCGACGTTGTTGTCCTGGTGGCCGCGCTGCTGGGCGCAGCCCCACATGAGGTCGTCGACGTCCTCGCCGCTGAGACCGGTGTCCGCGAGGATCTCGTCGATGAGGGGGACGGCGAGGTCCTCGCCGCGGATCTCCGAGTAGACCCCATCCTTCTTCCCCTGCGGTGTCCGGTACGCTGCCGCGATGACGGGCGTGTTCGCTGCCATGATGAGTACCTCGTGGTCCTGCCCCTTAAATCACCGTAGAACCCCGAGTAATCTGGCCAGGAGTTTACTCCCGCTGGGGGCAGTGGCGCGGCGGCCCCTCTCGCGGGCTATCGCGTGAGGTTTCGACGTGCGTTCCGGGCGGCTGCCCGGTTTCAACCCTGCAAAAGTTGCATCGTTTCGACGGTCGTCGGGTGGCTGCGACGCGGTGAGAACGGGTGCCGCCCGGGGGCGGCGTGGTGCGCCGGGTCAGGCGCTGAAGTCGTTGCAGACCGGGATGCCCATGGTGTCGTAGTCGCTCATCGCGGCGAGCTCGTCGGGCACCTGGTGGATGTCGATGGTCTTCTCGACCAGCTCGGTCGGGTCGAGCTTCCCGCTGTCGATCATCCGGAGCATCTCCGGGTAGCGCGAAGGCTGGAGTCCGAGCGAACCGACGAACTGGATCTCCTTGGCGACGAACTCGTCGGTCGGGAGCGCCACCTCGCCGGCCTCCTCGGAGGTGGTCAGCCCGACCTGCACGTGGCGGCCGCCCTTCCGGAGACTGTCGACCGCGTTCCGGCAGGTGGTCGCGATGCCGAGCGCGTCGACCGAGACGTCGGCGCCCCCGTCGGTGATGTCGTGGACCTCCTGTACCGGGTCGGTCGCCTCGGCGTTGACCGTCGCCACCGCCCCCAGTGACTTCGCCTTCTCCAGTTTCTCGTCCATGATGTCGACCGCGATGGGGTGTGCCCCCAGCGCGTCGGCGATGTGGATGGCCGAGAGGCCGATGCCGCCACAGCCGTGGACGACGACGTACTCGCCGTCGCCGACGTCGCCCTGGTGGGCCATCGCGTGGTAGGAGGTCATGAACCGACAGCCGATGCCGGCGGCGGTGTCGGTGGCGATACCGTCCGGCAGCGGGACGGCGTTGATGTCCGCGTTCGGGACGTGGACCTCCTCGGCGAAGGCACCCGGTGCCTCGTTCATGAAGCCGAGGCCGACGTGGTTCTCGCAGATGTTCTCTCGCCCGTTACGACAGAGGGTGCACTTCCCGCACGCGAAGTTGAACGGGATGGCGATGCGGTCGCCCTCGGCGACGGACTCGACGTCCTCGCCGACCTCGACGACGGTTCCGCATGGTTCGTGGCCGAGGATGTGGGGCGGGTCCGGCCGGTAGCCGAACCAGTCCCAGTCCCCCTGCCAGCAATGCCAGTCGCTCCGGCAGACGCCACAACCGTCGACCCTGGCGACGATGCCCTCCGGTGTCACCTCGGGCCGGTCGACATCCTGCACCTGGAGCGGTTCCTTGAATGCCTCGAGTACGACTGCCTGCATGGCAACATGGTATTTGTTTGCACACCACACGATTCTTTACCCTGTCTACGCAAGCACCGCCCCGCGAGCGGCCCGGAACCGGCCGCCAGCCGAACCCAAAAAGCGTATACCCGCCGTGTTACTCTGCGCCACTAATGTCAGACGAGTCCCCGCACTCGCCAGACCGTCCGTCGGCCGACGCCCCCCAGGCCGACGGCGGCGCCAGCGGGAGCGCCGAGTCGGTCGACGAACCGGGGCGGCCGGCCGCCGACGAGTCCGCGGCCGCGGCCGTCGCGGACGAGCAGTCGCCCGCGGACGAGTCCACCGCCGATGGAGCAGCCGAGCAGACCAGCCGCCGGGACAGCCTCGTCCCCTTCGCCTCCACCGATAAGGCACTCGGCGCGCTGGTCGTCTTCGCCGTCCTCGGGCTGGTCGCCAGACTGGTGTGGCTCGGCCAACGCGTCGCCCACCAGGACGAGGGTCGCGTCGCGTACTGGATCCTCAGGTACCTCGAGAGCGGCGTCTGGGAGTACCGACCAATCGTCCACGGACCGTTCCTCTTCCACGTCAACAAGTACGTCTTCCAGTTCCTCGGGCCCTCGGACTTCACGTCCAGACTCGTGCCCGCCATCCTCGGCGCGTCCATGCCGCTGGCGGCGTGGCTCTACCGCAAGCACCTGCGCGACACCGAGGTCGTCGCGCTCGGCCTGCTGTTCGCGTTCAACCCCGTGTTGCTGTACTACTCGCGGTTCATGCGCGAGGACATCCCGCTGGTCGTGTTCACGGCGTTCGCACTCGGGTTCTTCCTGCGCTACGCCGACGACCGCCGGCGCTGGCACCTCGCGGCCGGGGTCGGCGTCTTCGCGCTCGCCATGACGACGAAGGAGAACGTGCTGCTCTACCCGGTGTGCTGGCTCGGCGCGGCCGCGCTCTTGCTCGACCACCGGCTGTTCCGGGCACCGGCCCGCGGCGAGTCCACCCTCACCGTCCTCGTCGACTACCTCGACTGGCTGGCGCCGTTCGACCTGCGCGGGAGCTGGGCCGAGCTCCGGCGCGCCAACGGCGGCGCCCTCGTCGACCGCCACCTCGGCTGGTGGCGCGGCAACTGGCAGTCGGTCGGCTTCGCGTTCTCGCTGGTCGTCGAGTTCGTCGCCATCATCGTGCTGTTCTACGCGCCACGGGGCGGCGGCTTCACCGAGGAGGGCGTGGCCGGCTGGCCAGGCCCCGAGCAGGCCGGCATGGACATCGGCCTCTGGCACGCCATCGGGACCGCCGACGTGGGCATGTTCGGCGCCATCGTCTGGGAGTCCCTCGTCGGCTCCTGGAACGAGTTCCTGGGCACCTGGGGCGGCGGCCACGGCAACCCGTTCCTCCAGTTCTTCGAGCACTACGTGACGGTCATGCTGGACGGCGCACTCGTCGTCCTGCTGTTCGCCATCATCGGGTTCATCGTGGACCGGTACTCCAACCACGGCCCGCGTGACTTCGTCGCGCTGTGTGCGTACTGGGGCTTCGTCAGCATCCTCGGCTACCCCATCGCGACCGACATCCGCGCCGGCTGGGCGACCACCCACGCCATCTTCCCGCTGGCCATCCCGGCCGCGGTCGGCCTCGCCATCGTCTTCCGGTGGGGCATCGACGCCTTCACCGACGACGACGCCGTCGGCGTCGCGCTCTCGGCCGTGGTCGTCCTCGTGGTCCTCATGTTCATCGCCGTCCCGGCCGGCAACCTCGTCTACGCCCAGCCACAGGACCCCGACAACTCGCTCATCCAGTACGCCCAGTCCTCCAGTACCGACCTGAAGCCGACGCTCGCCGACGTCGAACGGGTCGGCTACCAGCACGGCGGCCCCGACGAGACCGACGTGATGTTCTACGGGAACAAGTACTACGTCTCGAACGAGTCCGAGAACCTGCAACCACACGCCGGCGGCGGCTACTTCGAACGCCGGACGTTGATGTGGTACATGGAGATGTACCAGCATCGGGCGCTCGACGACCCCGACGCCGCGTTCAACTGGGACTCGACGCTGTCGCTGAGCACGCTCAACGAGACCCAGCCCCCGGTCATCATCGCCATCGGGAACGGCAACAACAGCCAGGACGCCGAGGAGATACACGACTGGGCGCTGGAGAACGGCTACGAGGCCCGCGAGTTCCAGCGGTTCCTGACCACCAACCGGACCGACGAGGGCTACGGGCCCGGGACGCCGTTCATGATCTACATCGACGAGTCGGCGCTGAACGAGTCCGCGAGCGATTCGGCGGACCCAGACCGGTCCGCATCGCTCGCGCCCCCGTCGAGTGACCTCACAGCTATCGAGCCTGCTGCGGTCGCCCCCGGCCGGACGGTCGAACCGGTTCGCGGACCGGTCGCAGCAGGGCCGCGGTTCGCGGGCTGAGGTCGCGTCGTCGATTCCTCCTGGCTGTTCTTCGCCCCTCGTGTGACCCTGGTTCGACGGCCTGCTATCGCTCGCACCGGGGCAGCACGCGCCAGACCGGTTCTCTCGACGCCAGCGCCGCGTAGCGCGGCGCTCCCCTGTCACGTGCTCTCGCCCCACGAGAAGCGCGGATACCGCGGAGTTCGACGGTCTTAAGCGCGTGTGGCAAGTACGCTACGGGGAATGAGTACCGCGGCGCTATCGGTCGTCGAGTTCCTGTTGACAGCCCACGTGTACACGAACGACCGTGCGCTGGACGAGAACGACCTTCCCCCTCGCTATCGCCGGGTTTTCTACACCGACGGGACGGTCGAGCGTCCGCTCACGGTCACGAACAAGACGGCGCGCGCGGCCACGGGTATCGACCACCCGTGGGACGCCGTCTCCGACCTGATGTTCACCGACCGCGACGAGTTCTCCGGGAAACTGAACCTCACGCAGCCGGAGATGGCCGAGCGCTGGTTCAAGGAGCGCGCGGACGACGCGATGCTCCTCCAGAACCCCGTGCTCGCGTCCGCCTTCGAGGACGACGAGGACGTCGACGTGAGCTACGGGTCGGCCCGGGATGCCAACCGGCCCATCCAGGCCGACCGCGTCTGGATCGACTCGCTGCTCGACGAGATGTTCGAGGACGAGGAGGACGAGGAGATGCTCGACCTCGTGGACATCCGGGCACCCGAGGAGATCGACCAGACGCTGGACGACATCGTCCTCACCACCGAGCAGGAGGAGGAGATCCAGAAGGTCGTCAAGGCCATCGAGCACCGCGACTACCTCGCGGAGATCGGCCTGCGCGAGATCGGCAAACTGCTGTTCGTCGGCCCGCCGGGGACGGGGAAGACCTCCGCCGCGAAGGGGCTGGCGTACGAACTCGACCTGCCCTTCGTCGAGGTGAAGCTCTCGATGATCACGAGCCAGTACCTCGGCGAGACGGCCAAGAACGTCGAGAAGACCTTCGAGGTCGCCAAGCGGCTCTCGCCGTGTATCCTGTTCATGGACGAGTTCGACTTCGTCGCGAAGACCCGCGGCGGGGACGAGCACAACGCCATCAAGCGCGCAGTCAACACCCTGCTGAAGAGCATCGACGACGTCTCGCTCATCCAGGACGACGTGCTCCTCATCGGCGCGACCAACCACCCGGACCAGCTCGACGCGGCGGCCTGGCGGCGCTTCGACGAGATCGTCAACTTCCCGAAGCCGGACCACGGGATGCGCGCGGACATCCTCCGCATCATCACCCGGGCGATGGACATCGAGGAGTTCGACCCCGAGGCCATCGCCGACATCACGGAGGGGCTGACCGGCAGCGACCTCCGGCTCGTCATGCGCGAGGCCGTACTCGACGCCCTCACCGAGGAGCGGACGACGCTCACGCAGGAGGACCTGGAGGAGGCCGTCGCCGACTTCGAGGAGCGTGACAACCTGAAGAACCTCGACATGATGGACGACAGCGACGCGCTCGTCGCCGGTGACGGGAGCGGACACGACCACGACCACGACCACGACCACGACGACCACGACCACTGAGCATGGAGGTGACGCTGCTCGGGACCGGCGACACCACGGGGACGCCCACCGTCGGCTGCGACTGCGACACCTGCGAGGAGGCGCGGCGCCGCGACGTGGAACGCACCCGGTTCTCGGTGCACGTCTACAACGAGCGGACCGACGAGTCGCTGCTCGTGGACGCGAGCCCGGACTTCCGGTACCAGTTCCTCCGCGAGGGCGTCTCCCTGCCGGACACGATGGTCATCTCGCACATCCACTTCGACCACCTCGACGGTCTCGGGAACGCCTACCGGCTGTTCGACGAACTCGACGTGTACGCCGCGAACGAGACCGACCCCGTCACCGAGGAGAGCGTCGCCGACACCGTCTCGCGGAAGTACGACTACCTCGACGCCGTCACCGTCCACCCGCAGGCCCCCCTCGAGACGTTCGAGACGTGCGGGTTCGAGGTGACGCTGGTCCCGGTCGACCACCCGCCGCTGGTCTGTTACGGGCTCAGCATCGAGGACCCGGAGACCGGTGCGAAGCTCTCGCTGTCCGGTGACACGAGCTACGGCCTGCCCGCGGAGGCACGCGAGGTGCTCGCCGACCCGGACCTGCTGCTCGCCGACGGCATCGTCCCGAGCGAACTCTGCAAGTACCATCCCCTCGGCGGGAAGCACGAGCACGACGACGTCTACTACACCTTCGGCACGAAGCACATGACGAGAGAGGGCGCACTCGCTCTCGCGGACGACCTCGACGCCAGCGAGACGCGCATCGTCCACGCGGCGCACTACTACCCGGTCGAGCAGGCGTTCGCGGACCCCATCGCGGTCGACGGCGAGACCTTCTCGCTCTGACGAAAGACGTTTCTCGGTCCCACCCGCCAGCCGACACATGTCCATCGCCCCCGCGGCACTCGTCCTCCCCGCGTTCGTCCACGACGCCGACGTGCTCGACGAGCGCGAACCGTGGCTCGACCGCTACGACCTCGCCCGCGAGTACGACCTGCCGGGTGCGCCCGACCCGCTCCGGTACACCGACACCGACAGCGACAGCGCCGGCCTCGCTCTGCTCCCGACCGGGATGGGCAAGGCGAACACCGCGACCACGCTCGCCGCGGCGCTCGCCAGCCCCGACCTCGACCTCTCGGACACGCTCTTCCTCTCGGTCGGCGTCGCGGGCGGCCCACCAACCGACACCACCATCGGGTCGGTCGTCCTCGCCGAGGCCATCGTCGACTGGGACGTGAAGGTCCGCTGGGACGCCGCCGAGGGCGAGGGTGGCGTCCCCCTCCAGTTGAACCCGTACCGCGAGGCCGACCACGTCCACCGGCCCGACCCCGACCTGCTCGACTGGGCGGTCGCCCGTGCCGACGACACCGACCTCGCGGACGACCCGGCGGTCAGGACACACCGGGAACAGTACGAGGGCCGGGGTGCCCACGCGGACCCGCGCCTCCTCGTCGGTACCAACGTCTGCGGCGACGAGTTCTGGCACGGCCGCGTCCTCGCCGAGCGCGTCCAGTGGCTCTGCGACAGGTACGACGCCGGGACCTACTGTGCGACCGAGATGGAGGATGCTGCCGCAGCGAGCGCACTCGCCAGGTTCGACAGACTCGACGACTACCTGAGCGTCCGGGGCATCGCGAACTTCGACCGGCCGAAGCCGGGGCAGTCCGTCGAAGACAGCCTCGCGGACGAGGACTTCGAGGTCGGATTCGAACTGGGGCTGGAGAACGCGGTCCGGGTCGCGAGCACGCTGGTCGACGCACGACTCGACTGACGGTTCAAGTACGAGGCCGCGGCCATGCGCGGTGTGCCCTGATTCATCGACGCGGACGGGTCCGCGGTTGCACGGCGACCCCGTTCGCGCCACCCCGCCATCGTCGTCTGTTCGCCCTACGTGAACCGGTCGAGTCCCGACTGTCGCCGCGCCTGCCCCTCGGGGTCGGCGACCCAGGGCGTCCGCCGGTCGCGCTCTGCCTCCCCGTCGACGACCGGCGGGTCCGCCGCCTCGTACCCGGGACAGTCCGGCCCGCACTCGTTCCCGGGGTCGACGACCCGGCCCTTCCACTCGCAGTAGGGGACGCCGCCACCGCCGGCGACGGTCGTCTCCGCGGCCGCGGCACAGCCCGGGAAGTCGTAGCTCCGCCAGCCCTTGCCGTAGGCGCGCTCGGCGAGCCGGCGGCGCGCCCGCGCCTTCTGCCCGGGGTCGGCGATGCGGACCTCGGTCCAGCCCGCGTGCTCGTCCAGTAGCTCGACGCCGTGCTCGCCCGGCTCCAGCGCCGTCGGCTCGCGGACCACCTCGCGCGAGAGCGTCTCGGGGTCGAAGCGCCACACGCCGACCGCCTCCGGAATCCGGTTGAGGTGCGCGCCCGTGACGTGGCTCTCGGTCGCGAGCACCACCTCGTCGACCAGCCCGAGGCGCACGTCCTTGCGGAGCTGCGTCTCCAGGTCGCCGGGCGCGCCGAGGTCGGGCTTGTTCTCGATGGCCGTGATGCGCCCGAACCAGTCGTCCGGGTAGCGGCAGGTCTGGCGGACGTAGTCCCGGCCGTTGCGACGTTCCGTCTCGAAGAACCCGATGTCGGTCGCCCACTCCACGACGTGGCGCGCCCGGTCGGGGCGGCAGTCGAACCCGTCGCGGTAGTACCGTGCCCTGCCGGGGCCGATGTCGCTCTCGATGGCGAGGGCGGGGATGCGCTCGGCGGTGATGGCCGCGCGGTCGTCGAAGGCCGGCCCGGGTTCGACGCAGACCACGTCGAGGACGCGCCTGCTGCCGTGGACGCCGCCGCCGAGCTGGCGGGCGAGGACGGCGTCTCGCTCGCGTTCGAGGAACGCACAGAGGTGGAGTTCGAACCCGAATTCGCGCACGTCACTCGCTCGGGTGGCCGTGGCCTAAAACCTCGCGCCGAGACGGGGAGAGAACAGCCGGGGTGGTCGTGTGTCGCTGCTTATAGCGCCTCGCCGATGGCCTGGACCGCGAACACCGGCAGCGCGACGAGGCCGCCGATGAGGGCGACCCAGACCGCGATGCCGAGTGGGAGCGCCAGCGCCGGGACGGCCGCGAGGGCCGCGAAGACGACGCCGACCGCCAGCAGGACGGCGGCGACAGCCAGGGCGCTCTTCCCGGCCACGGCGGCCAGCGAGAGGTCGTTCGAGGGTGCGATGCGGTTCCGGTGTGAGTTCTCGTTCATCATCGACTGAACGTAGCACCCCGACCACAAATAGGTAATCTGAATTACATTTCTGTAACCCGTCGGACTGAAATCCGTTTCAGTCAGTCGATGGCCTCGCCGAAGTACTGGACGGCGAGGATCGGCAGGCCGATGGCGAGCCCGAGGACGGCGACCCAGGCCACGATGGCGAACAGGAGGCCGAAGCGCGGGATGAGCCACACCAGCATCATCAACGTGCCGGCGAGTACCAGCACGGCCAGTACCGCGACGTTGGCCAGGTCGATGGGGTCGGTCCGGCGCGACCGCCGCCGGGAGATGGCGGCTTTCAGACTCGTGACAGTGCGACGCATGTCACTCTCTAGGTCGCGGACGAGCAAAGTGCTGATTCACGCCGAGAATTCGTTTCTCCGTGAGGGAACCGGGACGGGGCCCGTCGCCCTGTCCGGGTTACCGCTCGCGCTGGCGCTGGACCCGCGTCGCGTCGAGGGACTCGTCGAAGGTGACCTGCAGCGTCTCGTCGTCGAGCGTCACCGAGACGACGACCTCCCACGGGTCCTCGGAGACCACCTCGTTGGAGTGGTCGCTCACGCACCACGGCAGGTCCCAGTAGGGGGTGTCGTTCAGGTCGATGCCGTGGTCGCGGTGGAAGGTGACGGCGTCGGACTGGTCGAGCAGGAGGAGGCCGAACGCCGAGCACAGCGAGTGGCCACACTGCTGGCAGGTGTGCTCGACGCGGAGGTCGAGGCCGATGCAGCAGTCGCCGCCGCGTTCGATCTCGCTCTCCATCCGGCCCGCACACTCGGGACAGACGCCGTCGGCGGCGAGGCAGTGGAGGTGCCGGACGCGCTCGTCGAAGGCCTGCATCACCTCCTCTTTCGTCCGGTCCTTGAGGCCGCCCGGCGGGAAGGGGTACTCGCCGTGGGCGTGGCCGCAGTCGGGGCACTCGATGCTGATGTTCTCGTTCGCGTACTCGGCGACGAGGGTGGTCCCGCAGCTGACGCAGGTCCCGTCTATCTCGAAGGGGTCCCAGTACGGGTCCTCGGTGAACTCGCCGGCGAGCAGCGCCCGGACGACCTTCTCGCCGGCGTACCGGAGGTCGTAGCCGTCGTCGGTCTGGACGACGAACTGGCCGAGCAGCTGCTGGAGGTGGTAGTTGAACTGTGCGGAGTCGCGCATCCCGACCGCGTCGTGCAGTCGGGAGAACCGGACGGGCCGCTCCGGGGTCCGCCACAGCGCTTCGAGGATGGACAGGCGCGTCTCGTTGCCGATCACCGAGAAGGCCTCTGCGGGCTCGACGCAGTCCTCGCAGTCGGTGATGCTCGCCTTGCTCATACGAGACGTATCTCGCTACTGTGATAAAGTAGTTCGCTGAAACGAGTTTTGGTAAGAGAACTGATACGGTACGTGGGTAGTTATTTTTCGGAGACGCGAGTACGGCGACCTATGGTCCCCCCGCCCACCACCGAGATGCTCGTGGTGTTCGCCGTCACCCTCGTGACGCTGGTGCTGTTCGTCTCCGAGGTGGTCTCGCCCGACGTGACGGCACTGGGGGTCCTCGTCTCGCTCGTCGTCCTCGAACCGTGGACCGAGGTCGCCGCGGACACGGCCATCCTCGGGTTCGCCAGCTCGGCCACCATCACCATCATGGCGATGTACATGCTCAGCGAGGGCGTCCAGCGGACCGGCGTGGTCGACCTGCTCGGGGTGTACCTCGCCCGGCTGACCCACGGCGACGAGAAGCGGGTGCTCGCGGCGACGGTCGGGACGACGGGGCCGCTGGCCGGCATCGTGAACAACACGCCGGTCGTCGCCGTCTTCATCCCGATGATAACCGACCTCGCCGAGGACAGCCACCTCTCGCCGTCGAAACTGCTGTTGCCACTCTCCTACGCGGCGATGCTCGGCGGCACGCTGACGCTCATCGGGACCGCGACGAACATCGTCGCCTCGGACCTCGCGGGCGACCTCATCGCGGGGCGTACCGGCATCGGGATGTTCGAGTTCACTCCGCTCGGGCTCGTGGTGTTGCTCGTCGGGAGCGTCTACCTGCTGACGGTCGCGCCGCGGCTCATCCCCGAGCGCATCGAGGCCGTCCTCGACATCACCGACACCTACGAGGTCAGCGACTACCTCGCGCAGGTCCGGGTCCGCGAGACCTCGGGGCTGGCGGGCCAGCGCCTCGACGACGCCTTCCGCGAACTCGGGCGGGACCTCGACGCCCTCCAGCTCATCCGCGAGGACGAGGTGTTCATCGCGCCGAAGACCGACCGCGAGATACTGCCGGGCGACGTGCTGACGCTCCGGGCGAACCTCCAGGAGATCAACCGGTTCGCCGAGGAGTACGACCTCCGCCAGCTCCCCCGCGAGGAGGTCACGGGCGACAGCCTGAGCGCGCCCTGGATCCGCGGCGAACTCGTCGAGGTGGTGTTGCCACCGAGTGCCGCGTTCGCCGGCGAGACGCTCCGGGAACTCAGCTTCCGGGAACGGTTCGACGCGAGCGTGATGGCAATCAGGCGCGGAAGCTCCGTCATCCACGAGGAACTCGCCGATACGACCCTCGAGGCCGGTGACACGCTGTTGCTGTACTGCCGCACCGAGGCCGTCCCCCTGCTGGAGGCCGACGGCGAACTCGTCATCACCCGGATGGCGACGGACGACGGCCCGGCCGACGCGCCCGAGCTCAGTGCCAGGACGCCACTGGCGGTCAGCATCATGCTCGGCGTCGTGCTGGCCGCCGCGTTCACCCGGTTCCCCATCGTCATCACGGCGCTGGCGGGCGTGGTCGCGATGGTCGTCACCGATTGCCTCGACACGAGCGAGGCCTACGACGCCGTCTCGTGGGACGTCATCTTCCTGCTGGCGGGTATCCTCCCGCTGTCGACCGCGCTCCAGGCGACCGGGGCGGCCGAGTACATCGCCGACCTCGTGGTGTCGGTCGCGGCCTCGGCGGTGCCGGTGCTCGGGCTGGTCGCGCTGTTCTACCTGCTCACGAGCCTGCTGGCGAACGTCATCACGCCGGTCGCGAGCGTCGCGTTGATGGTGCCCGTCGCGGTCGGGACGGCCCAGCAACTGCCGGGGACCGTGGACCCCTTCTCGTTCGTCCTGGCGTGTACCTTCGCCGGGTCGACCGCCTTCATGACACCCATCGGGTACCAGACGAACCTGATGGTGTACGGGCCGGGGGGCTACCGGTTCACGGACTACCTGCGGGTCGGGGGACCCCTGCAACTCGTGTTGCTCGTCGTGACGACACTCGGCATCGGGGTCCTCTGGCCGCCACTGGGCTGAGTGTGAACCTCCGGCGACGGGCCCCTCCGCGCGCGAGAACGGTGGGTTTATCAGGCGCACAGGGGTAGTCGTAGCCAAGATTACTCTCGATATGGCAGGAAACCACCAACAACCGGAGGTGAACATCGGCCTCGTCGGTCACGTCGACCACGGGAAGACCACGCTCGTGCAGGCCCTGAGTGGCGAGTGGACGGACCAGCACTCCGAGGAGATGAAGCGTGGTATCTCCATCCGCCTCGGCTACGCCGACGCCACCTTCCGGCGGTGTCCGGACTGTGACGAGCCCGAATGTTACACCGTCGAAGACACGTGTTCGGACCACGGCACCGAGACGGAGGTCGTCCGGACGGTCTCGTTCGTCGACGCGCCCGGTCACGAGACGCTGATGGCGACGATGCTCTCGGGTGCGGCCATCATGGACGGCGCCGTCCTCGTCGTGAGCGCGACCGAGGACGTCCCGCAGGCCCAGACGGAAGAGCACCTGATGGCGCTCGACATCATCGGCATCGACAACATCGTCATCGCCCAGAACAAGGTCGACCTCGTCGACGCGGAGCAGGCCCGCGCGAACTACCAGCAGATCCAGGAGTTCGTCGAGGGCACCGTCGCCGAGGACGCCCCGGTCATCCCGGTCAGCGCCGGCCAGAACGTCAACATGGACGTGCTGATGGACGCCATCGAGCAGCGCATCCCGACGCCGGACCGCGACCCCGACGCGGACGCGCGACTGCACGTGGCGCGCTCGTTCGACATCAACCGTCCCGGCACGACCTGGGAGAACCTCATGGGCGGCGTCATCGGTGGCTCGCTCGTGCAGGGTCGCCTTCGCCCCGAGGACGACCTCGAGGTCCGCCCCGGCCGCGAGGTCGAGGAGGGCGGCCAGACCGAGTACCAGCCCATCACGACGTCCATCCGGTCCATCCAGGCCGGCGGCCAGTCCGTCGAGGAAGCCTCGCCGGGCGGCCTGCTGGGTGTCGGGACCGGACTCGACCCCTCCTACACGAAGGGTGACGCCCTCGCCGGCCAGATTGCCGGTCCGCCGGGGTCGCTCCCGCCGACGTGGGAGTCGTTCACGATGTCGGTCGACCTGCTCGACCGCGTCGTCGGCGAGGACATGGAGGAGGTCGAGGAGATCAGCACCGGCGAGCCGCTGATGCTCACGGTCGGCACGGCCACCACGGTCGGTGCAGTCACGTCCGCCCGGAGCGGCGAGTGCGAGGTCAACCTCAAGCGCCCGGTCTGTGCGGACGAGGGCGCGAAGATCGCCATCAACCGCCGCGTCGGCGCTCGCTGGCGACTCATCGGCGTCGGGACGCTCACGGGATAGATGACGAACCGGGTCGCGCTCGATACGAGTTCGCTCATGATGCCCGTCGAACTCGACGTGCGCCTGTTCGACGAACTCGACCGTCTCGTCGAGGCGGCCGACCCCGTCACGCCACAGGCCGTCGTCGAGGAACTGCGCCGCCTCTCCGAGAAGGGCGGCCAGGAGGGCACCGCCGCGAACGTCGGGCACGACCTGGCGACCGAACGCTGTCTCATCGTCGATACCGAGGAATCGTACGCCGACGACGCTCTGGTCGAGCTGGCCCGGGAGGGACAGGTGGACTACGTCGTCACGAACGACCTGCCCCTGCGAGACCGGGTGCTCGATACGGGTATTCCGGTAATAGCTTTACGCGGCAGGAACAAACTCGCAATCACTCAACCATAACAGATGTACAAGCGCGTCAGGCTCAAGGACACGGTCGAGGTGCCGCCGGAGGAACTCGGGGACGTCTCCCCCGAACTCGTGAAGAAACTGCTGCAGGACAAGCTCGAAGGGCGGATGGACGAGGACGTCGGCAGCGTCGTCTCCGTCACGAAGGTCCACGACATCGGCGAGGGCGCGGTCCTCCCGAACCGTCCGGGCGTCTACTACGAGGCGGACTTCGACGCCGTCACGTTCGACCCCCAGATGCAGGAGGTCGTCGACGGGACGGTCGTCGAGGTCGTCGAGTTCGGTGCCTTCGTCGGCATCGGGCCGGTCGACGGACTGCTCCACGTCTCCCAGATCTCCGACGAGTACCTCGCGTTCGACCCGGAGAACCAGCAACTCGCCTCCAACGAGTCCAACCGCACGCTCGGCGTCGACGACGCCGTCCGCACGCGCATCGTCACCAAGAGCATCGACGAGCGCAACCCGCGGGACTCGAAGATCGGGCTCACGGCGAAACAGCCCGGCCTCGGCAAGCACGGCTGGCTCGAGGACGAGCGCAACAGTCGCGAAGCACAGGCGGGTGATTAGATGGCGAAGAAACGAGTCGTCTGTCGGGACTGCCACCGCGTGAACGAGCCGGATCTGGACTCGTGCCAGGGCTGTGGCTCGACCTCGCTGACCGAGGACTGGGCGGGCTACGTCATCATCGCCCACCCCGAGGAGTCGGAGATCGCCCGCGAGATGGAGGTCACGGAGCCGGGCAAGTACGCCCTCAAGGTCCGCTAGCGTGTCCGCCGAGGACTCCGACCCCGACGCCGGCGTCCTGCTCACCCTGCCCGAGTCGCTCCGGCACGCGTTCAAGGACCCGCTGGGCCCGGTCGAGACCGACGCCGAGACCCTTCTCCGTGACGTCGACGGCCCGCTCGTGGCCGTCGGCGACATCGTCACCTTCCACCTCCTGCGGGCGGGCCGGCGGCCCGACGTGGCGCTGGTCGACGAGAAGACGAAACGCGACCGCGTCGACGACGAGGTCCACGAGACGGTCGTCGACCCGGACGTGACGGTCGCGAACCCCGCGGGCGTGCTCACCGAGGCCCTCGTCGTCGCCCTCACCGACGCGCTGGCGGCCGACGAGCCGACTACCATCCTCGTCGACGGCGAGGAGGACCTGGCGACCCTGCCCGCCATCCTCGCGGCACCGGTGGGTGCGAGCGTGGTCTACGGCCAGCCGGACGAGGGGATGGTTCACGTCCGCGTGACGGAGGCCATCCAGTCCGACATCCGCGAACTGGTCGAGCAGATGGACGGCGACCACGACCGCTTCTGGGCCCTGTTCTGAGCCGGCACGGCGCCGCGCCGGGTCGTGCTCTCGGTCTGGAAAACGGACACGAGACCCTTCACTTCGAAATCCTTTTACCCGCTACGAGGGGAAGTAACTGGTAACTGGATACCATGGACATCGACATAATCTCTGAAGAAGAGAACCCCATGTTGCACCGTACGGACGTCACGTTCGAGATGGTCCACGAGGAAGCCACGCCGTCGCGCCTCTCCGTCCGAGACTCTCTCGCGGCCAAGTTGAACAAGGACGCGGACGAGGTCGTCGTGCGCAAGCTCGACACCAAGTTCGGCATGCGCAAGACCGTCGGCTACGCCAAGGTCTACGACTCCGCCGCCCGCGCACAGGAGGTCGAGCAGGAGCACATGCTCGAGCGCAACAAGATCACCGGCGCCGAAGAGGGCGAGGAGGCCTAAACCATGGCGCGCTACGAATACTACGACGACGACGGCAACCCGACGAAGGAGCAGTGCCCGCGCTGTGGTGACTCCTTCATGGGTGACTACGGCGACCGCAAGCACTGCGGGAAGTGCTCCTACACCGAGTGGGAATAGATGCGCGTCCTCGGTATCGAGGGCACCGCGTGGTGTGCGAGCGCCGCGCTGTACGATACCGGGGCCGCTGACGACGCGGACGCGATTTTTATCGAATCGGACGCCTACCTGCCGGAGAGCGGCGGCATCCATCCGCGCGAGGCCGCCGAGCACATGCACGAGGCCATCCCCGCGGTCGTCGCGACGGTCCTCGAAGAAGCCGACGGCGACGTCGACGCGGTCGCGTTCTCTCGCGGCCCCGGCCTCGGCCCCTGTCTCCGGACCGTCGGCACCGCCGCCCGGGCGCTCGCCCAGACGCTCGACGTGCCACTCGTCGGCGTCAATCACATGGTGGCCCACCTCGAGATCGGTCGCCAGCAATCGGGGTTCGACTCGCCCGTCTGCCTGAACGCCAGCGGCGCGAACGCCCATCTCCTGGGGTATCGCAACGGCCGGTACCGGGTGCTCGGCGAGACGATGGACACCGGCGTCGGCAACGCCATCGACAAGTTCACGCGCCACGTCGGCTGGTCCCACCCCGGCGGACCGAAGGTCGAACAGCACGCCGCAGACGGCGAGTTCTGCGAGTTGCCCTACGTCGTCAAGGGGATGGACTTCTCGTTCTCGGGCATCATGAGCGCGGCCAAGCAGGCGTACGACCAGGGCACACCTGTCGAGGACGTCTGCTTCGCGCTGCAAGAGCACATCTTCGCGATGCTCACCGAGGTCTCAGAGCGCGCGCTCTCGCTGACCGGGAGCGACGAGCTGGTCCTCGGCGGCGGCGTGGGCCAGAACGCCCGCCTGCGCGAGATGCTCGAATCGATGTGCGAGGAACGCGGCGCCGAGTTCTACGCGCCCGAACCACGGTTCCTCCGGGACAACGCCGGGATGATAGCGGTCCTCGGCGCGAAGATGGCCCGGGCCGGGGACACCCTCGTCATCGACGACTCCGCGGTCGACCCGAACTTCCGGCCCGACCAGGTCCCGGTGACGTGGCGCGGCCCGGACGAGGACGTCCACGTCAGCCCCGAGGCCGGCGTGACGGTCCGGGGCGCCGAGGCCGTCGTCGAGTTCGAGGACGACCGGGTCGTCAAGCGGCGCGTCCCGAAGGGCTACCGCCACCCCATCCTCGACGAGAAACTGCGGCGCGACCGGACCGTCCTCGAGGCGCGACTGACGAGCCAGGCCCGCCGGGTCGGCGTCCCGACCCCCGTGGTCCGGGACCTCGACCCCACGTCGTCGACCATCGTCTTCGAGTACGTCGGCGACCGCGACCTGCGCGAGGCCCCGACCGAGGCGGGGGTCAGGGACGTGGGCCGCCACCTCGCGGCCATCCACGACGCCGGCTTCGTCCACGGCGACCCGACCACCCGGAACGTCCGGGTCGACTCGCGGACCTACCTCATCGACTTCGGGCTGGGCTACCACACCGACCACGTCGAGGACTACGCGATGGACCTCCACGTCTTCGACCAGAGCCTGGTCGGGACGGCCGACGACCCCGAGCCGCTCCGCGAGGCGTTCCGGGCCGCCTACCGCGACGCCAGCGCACAGGCCGACGACGTGCTCGGCCGGCTCGCGGCCGTCGAGGGGCGCGGTCGCTACCAGTCCTGACGGTTCTCCCGCCCCGGGAACCGGGGTGGCACTGAAGGGGCTGCCCGGAGAACCGACAGGTAGCGATGCCTCCGATACGACGGCTGGTCCTGGACGTACTGAAGCCACACGAACCCGATACGGTCCGCTACGCCCGCGAGGTGGCCCGGATCGAGGGCGTCGACGGCGTCAACGTGGCGCTGGTCGAGACGGACCGGCAGGTCCAGACGGTGAAGCTCACCATCGAGGGGACCAACGTCCCCTTCGATTCGGTCCGCGAGCACGTCGAGGACCTCGGTGGGTCCCTGCACTCCATCGACGAGGTGGCCTGCGGGAAGCGACTCGTCGAGCAAGGCGAGACGCCACAGGATTAGATGGGCCGCATCGAAGCCCTGCGGGCCGCGCTCCGCCGGCCCGCGGTCCGGTCCATCTCCCGGCGCTACTTCGTCTCGAACGGGTTCGACGGGACCCTCACCAGCATCGGCGTCGCCACCGGTGCGTACCTCTCGGGCGTGCCCGACGGCCGGACGGTCGTGCTCGTGGGCGTCGGCGGCGCGGTCGGGCTGTGCACCTCCGGGGTGTGGAGCGTCTGGGAGATCGAGCGCGCCGAGAAGATCAACCAGCGCCGCGACCTCGAACGCGCCATGCTCCGGGACCTGGCGGACACCCACATCCAGCGCGAGGACCGCGCGGGCCGGGCGGTGAACGCCATCGCCAGTGGGCTCGGGCCGCTGGTCGGCACGCTGCTCCCGCTGGTCCCCTTCCTGCTGGAGGGCTGGCTGGTGTCGCTCCTGGAGGCGACGCTGCTGTCGGTGGCGGTCGGGGTCGGCCTCCTGTTCACCTTCGGGGCGTACATGGGCTCCATCGCCGAGTTGAACTGGACCGTGACGGGCATCCGGATGGCACTCGCGGGGATACTCGTGGCCGTCGTCAACGTCCTGTTACCCGGGTAATAGGAGGTACGTTTTTACCGCCGACGGGCGTAAAATTCAGTATGGCAGACAAACCGAGTTCCGGAGAGATTCTTGGCGTCCCGTACAACTTCGAACGACCCAGCCTGAGCCGCATGCTGTCGTCGTACTGGAAGCCCGGCAAGGGCATGCTCGTCGAGAAGCCCTTCGGCATCGGCTACACCCTGAACCTCGCCAACTGGCGGTCGTGGATCGTCCTCGGCGTCGCCGGCGCGATGCTCTGGATGGAGCGGGGCGGCAAGAAGGGCGACGACGAGGCCGAGGACGAACCCGTCGAGGTCGTCGTCGAGGACTGAGCCCGGGCGTCAGCGGTCGACTTCTCCCATTATCGTATCGAGGCTCCCCAGCGTCGCGACCAGGTCGGGCACGTACTCGCCCTCGGCCATGGTCGGGAGGGCCGAGAGGTTCGCGAAGCACGGACTCCGAATCTTGAACCGCGCGGGCGTGTCGGTGCCGTCGGCGCGGATGTAGATGCCGAGTTCGCCCTTCGCGCCCTCGACGGCGCGGTAGGTCTCGGTGTCGTCAGCGGGTTTCAGGGTGCGGGGGACGTTGGACTGGATGGTGCGCTCGTCCTCGGGCCAGTCCTCGAGGACGTCGACGCACTGCTCGATGATCTTGGCGGACTCCTCGACCTCCTGCAGCCGGACGAGGACGCGAGCGAAGTTGTCGCCCTCCGGGCGGGTCGCGACCGCCCAGTCGAGCTCGTCGTA
Source organism: Haloarchaeobius amylolyticus (assembly GCF_026616195.1). NCBI lineage: Archaea > Methanobacteriati > Methanobacteriota > Halobacteria > Halobacteriales > Halorubellaceae > Haloarchaeobius > Haloarchaeobius amylolyticus. Next base: position 1,664,374 of record NZ_JANHDH010000001.1, on the reverse strand, counting down.
GTAGCCGTAGGAGTCGTCGCGACGGAGGTCGTAGTCGATGCCCGACCCGCGGGCGACCGGGCCGGTACAGCCGTGCTGTTTCGCGGCCTCTGGCGAGAGGTAGCCCGTGTCGACACAGCGGAGCTGGAAGATCTCGTTCCGGGTGAGGAGGTCGTGGTACTCCTCCAGCACGGTCGGGAAGGTGTCGAGCACGTCACGGACCCGCTCGAAGTACTCCTCGCGGGGCTCGGGGAGGTCCCACGCGACGCCACCGAGGCGGAGGTAGTTGAACATCATGCGCTGGCCGGTGAGGGCCTCGAGCAGGTCCAGGAGCTTCTCGCGGTCGCGGATGCCGTACTGGAAGGCGGCGGTGAACTCCCCGAAGACGTCGAGCGCGTAGGTCGCGATGGCGAGCATGTGCGAGGCGATGCGGCACATCTCACCGCCCATCGTCCGGATGACCTGTGCGTACTCGGGCACCTCGATGTCCGCGAGGTCCTCGGCCGCGCGGGCGTACGCCCACTCGTTCAGCAGGCCGGCGGACGCCCAGTCCCAGCGGTCCGGGTAGGGCATGATCTGGTGGCGGTAGGTGCCCTGCTGGCACAGCTGCTCCTCGCAGCGGTGGATGAAGCCGATGTCCGGGTCCACGTCGGCCACGACCTCGCCGTCGAGCACGGTCCGGACGTGGAGGACGCCGTGGGTCGACGGGTGGTGCGGACCGATGTTGAGGAACATCGTGTCCTGCTCGCGCTGATCGTCCTGCAGGGGGTTCGCGTGCGCCTCCAGGGGCACGATCTGTGGCTGGTTCTGGTCGTAATCGTCCGAGAGAGGATGGCCCTGCCAGGTCCGGGGCAGGAGGATGCGCCGGAGGTCGGGGTGGTCCTCGTACTCGATGCCGATGAGGTCGTAGGCCTCGCGCTCGTGCCAGTTCGCGGTCTCGTAGACCGGCGCGGCGGACTCGCTGCGAGGCTCGCTGGCACTCGTCGGCACCACCACGCTCAGCTCGTCGGTCGGGTCGGCGTAGGACCTCAGGTGGTAGATGGTCTCGTAGCGGTCGGCGTACTGCTGGGCGGTCACGCACGAGCAGTGGTCGTAACCGGCCTCGTCGCGGAGGGCCGAGAGGACGGCCTGCACCTCGTCGGGCCGGACGACGATGGCCGGCGCGTTCAGGTGCTGCTCGCGGTCGAGGACGTACGCACCGGCCAGGTCGTCGATGGCGTCGGTGGCGTCGGTCGGTCGCGCTGTCAGTTCCTGCTGGCTCACGGTCGCCCACCCCCGGTGGATGGCGAAGACGTCGGTCGCATGCGTTCGAACCGTCGCCGCGTATCGGCTCGATTCTTCTGTGGCAGTCACTAGGTGATTTAAGTGACAGCCGCGACCGATGGCGAGTATGAAGTACCTCTCCGTCACGCTCCGGCACTCGGACGAGACGATTCACCCGATGCACGCCTTCGTCAGCGAGCACGGGGGGTACAGCGACTACCGGCTCGTCCACTGGAGCTTCGCCAACGACGAGGCGAACGCCCTCCTGTTCCACGTCCGCGGCGACCGGGCGGCCTACGAGGACCGACTCGTCGAGGTCGAGTCGGTCCGGTCCTACGAGGTCGCTCCCCTCGACGAGGACCGCTTCTACGTCTACGTCCTCGACGAACCGGACGAGACCAGCCAGCAGATGCTCTCGGCCTTCTCGAAGCTCAGCCTCGTGCCGGTCCCGCCGCTCTCGTACCACACCGACCGGTCGGTCTCGTTCGGCATCCTCGGCGAACCCGACGCCCTGCAGGCCGCACTGGACGCGACGCCCGAGGGCATCGACGTCTCGGTCGACCGCCTCGGGAGCTACGACGCCGACCCCACGGCCGCCGGCGTGCCCCTCACGCCCCGCCAGCGCGAGGCCGTCCAGGCGGCCCAGCGACTCGGCTACTACGACGTGCCCCGGGACGCCGCGGTCGCCGACGTGGCCGACGAGTTGGGCTGTGCGACCGGGACCGCCGCCGAACACCTCCGGAAGGCGGAGTCGACGCTGCTGGGCGACCTCGACTGCTGACGGTCCGGCGGAACCGACGCCTCTTTGCCCGCCGCCCGCCGCCACTCGCACATGACGATCCGCTTCGTGACGAGCAACGAGGGGAAGGTGCGCGAGGCACGCGAGTACCTCGGCGACGACGAGGTCGAGCAGGTGAACTACGACTACCTCGAGGTCCAGAGCGACGACCTCGCCGACATCGCGGCCCACGGGGCCCGCGAGGCCTACGAGCAGCTCGACAGCGACGAGCCGGTCCTCGTCGACGACGCCGGCCTGTTCGTGGAGGCCTTCGACGGCTTCCCGGGCCCGTACTCCGCCTACGTCGAGGGGACCGTCGGCGTTGAGCGCGTCTACGAACTCACCGACCTCCAGGACGACGACCGCGCGTACTTCCGGACCGTCCTCGCGTACTACGACGGCGAGGAGACCCAGACCTTCGAGGGCGCCGTCCCGGGTCGCATCGTCGCCCCGCGTGGCGACGGCGGCTTCGGCTACGACCCCATCTTCGAACACGACGGCAAGACGATGGCCGAGATGACCACCGAGGAGAAGAACGCCATCAGCCACCGCGGGCGCGCCCTCGCGAAGTTCGCCGACTGGCTCGCGACGGAGCCGGCCGAGCGCAAGGGCCCACGCTGACCTTCTTGTCGGAAGCCGGGACCAGACCCGGTGTGTCCTGACCCCCGCCGCCCGGCGGCCGAGGCTGGTGCGTGGCGCACCGCCGGGCCGGTCCCCAGCGCCGCCTGTCCGCCATCCTCCCCCGACCCACCGGCCGGAATCCGAACCGGTTTCCCGCGCCGGCCCGCCCGTCCCGGTATGAACCGCGACACCGCACTCGTCACCGGTGCCTCCTCCGGAATCGGCCGCGAACTCGCGCGCCAGTTCGCCCGCCACGGCCACGACCTCGTCCTCGTCGCCCGCCGCGAGGCCGAACTCGCCGCCGTCGCCGACGACCTCGAGTCCCGGCACGGCATCGCGGCCACGACCATCCCGATGGACCTCGACGACGAAGCCGCCCCACAGGAACTCTACGACGCGGTCCACGACCACGACCTCGACGTGGGCATCCTCGTCAACAACGTCGGTATCGGTACCTACGGCCCCTTCGCGGAGTCCGACCTCGACGAAGAGCAGACCCAGCTCCGGCTCAACGTCACCACGCTGGTCACGCTCACCCGCCTCTTCCTCGACGACTTCACCGAGCGCGGTACCGGCAAGGTCCTCAACGTCGGCTCCGTCGCCGGCTTCCAGCCCGGGCCGTTCATGGCCGGCTACTACGCCAGCAAGGCCTACGTCAACTCCTTCACCGAGGCCATCGCCGAGGAGCTGCGCGGGACCGGCGTGAGCGCGACCGTGCTCTGTCCGGGCCCGGTCGACACCGAGTTCCAGGACCGCGCCGGCATGGGGAACTCCGCGGTCGGCTCGACCTACATGCAGCCGGTCGAGGACGTGGCACAGGCCGGGTACAGGGGTCTGATGAGTGGCGAGACCGTCGTCGTCCCGGGGCTGCCGATGAAACTGCTCACGACGCTCGCCCGCATCACGCCGCGGCCCATCCTCCGGCGGGTCGCCCGCCGGGTGAACAGCGACCGCTGAGTGGCCTGCCGGACCCGGCCGACACCGGACCGGGCTACAGGTACGCCGGGTCCCAGTTGTCTGCCCGGTGGGTGTTCCCGCACTCGGTGCACTCGAGGCGGCCGTTCCCGTCGGCGGTCACGTCGGTGGTCCCGCACTGCGAGCAGAAGAAGCCGAGGTGTCTGTCCGTCCCGCCCGCGTCCGAGAGCGGGTAGAACGGCGCGACGGTGCCGCTGACGGCCGAGTCGCGCTCGACGCGACCGGTCCACCCGTCGACGGAGATCTCGTCGGGGACGGCGACGACCGGTTCGCTCGTGTTCATCGAGTTGCCCTGGGTCGTGTAGACCGTCTCGTCGAACCGGCTGTCACCGACGACGACGGACTCGTTCTCGGTCGGGTAGAGCCCGAACTGCTCGAGGAACTGCGTTCCCTCCCGCGCACTGTCGAGCAGCCTGGCGGTGAGGGGCGTCGACTGTCTCCCGAGGTGGTCCTGGGCGTGCTCGACCAGCGCCGTGCCCACGCCGCGGCCGCGAGCGTGCGGGTGCACGTGGAGCCACCGGAGCGTGCCCTCCCCGTCGAGTTCGAGGAAGCCCGAGAGGTCCGGCGCCGGGTCCTCGACCCCTTCCTCCGCCAGGAACAGGTCGCCGCCACCCGATTCGACGCGCTCCTCGACGGCCGTCGCCGAGAAGAAGCCGTCGGTGAGCCGGTCGATGTCGCGGGGACTGAGCGAGTACGACGCACGGAACGAGCGTGTCGCTGTCTCTTCGAGTCGGCCGTAGTCGCCTGTCGTGGCTGGACTGATGTCCATACCATGACCACGGTCGTCCGAGGGTTGGGTTGCCGCCTTGCGAGTGGCAAGGCACCGGCGTCCGCCGAAGGACCCGACCCCGCCGCGGGTGGGCCGACGGTCCCGGGACGACAGCGTCGGCTCACCACCGGGCGAAACAGCCGTCCTCGAAGGTCTCGGCCTGCATCCGCAGGTACGCCCGCTGGGTGTCCTCGACCGCGCGCTCGAAGGAGAGCCCGGCGTCGAGCCCGTGCTCGACCCGGTCGAGCTTCCAGTCCGCGGGGGTCCGGTCGCGCGTCACCCGGGATTCGAGCGGTGCGAGGACCCTGTCCGCCTCGTCGTCCTCGAAGCCCGCCATCGAGAGCCCCTGCCGGGCGCACGCGAACAGGTCGTCGTAGCAGTCGGCGACCGAGTCGGTGCGGTCGCCCTCCCGGTCGAGCCACTCCAGGTCCGCGTCGAGTCCATCCGCGGCGGCGCCGTAGAAGTTGTCGCGCGCCGTCGCCCAGTCGAGTTCGGCGACGGGATGGTCCATCCGGGGGAGCGCCGTCAGCAGGCCCGAGAACAGGCCGACGAAGGCGACGCTGTCGCGGATGGTCGGCTGGCCGGGGATCGGCCGGAACTCGATGCGGACGTTCGAGGTCCCGTCGCTCCGCTCGTCGAAGACCGGGCGGATCCACCGCCAGTAGCAGCCGTGCTTGTGGCTGAAGTGCGTCAGGTCGTCGCGCTCGTCGAACTGCATCGGGAGGATGGTCGGGTCCTCGACCACCGAGCTGACGGCGTCGCCGACGGAGTCGACGTCCGCGGGGAACGTGGCCTTCGGTGCCTCGTCCTCCGCGTTCATCACCGACTCGAAGACGCCGATGCGGTTCTCCATGCGACAGTCCGTGAGCACGGCACGCGGGGCTGCCTCGGCCTCGTACAGGTCGGGCGGGAACAGCGGCGAGTTGACCCCGAGCGCGAGCAGGGGGCCGGCGACCCGGAGCGCGTACCGGTGGTACCGGGGCAGCTCGGTTGCCTCCGGGACCACGTGGTGGGGCTGTATCGAGGTCGTCAGGCTGTTCAGCAGCGCCGTCTCGCCCTCGTGGGTGACGTGCGGTGCGTCGATGCGCGTCGCCGCCCCGTGGCCCTGCGCGTGGTACCGGACGGTGTCGACCATGTTCGTGGCGAGCGGTACGTCGTGGGAGCCGTCGGACTCCGTGAGGTACTCCAGGGCCCCCTTGTCGGTCGGTGGGATGGTCCACATCCCGCCGCTGGCGAGTTGGCCCCCGTGGGCTGCGAGTGCCTCGTTCGCGGCCTCGAAGCGAGCCCGGACTTCGGACTCGATGGCCTCGAGCCCGGCGGCCGAGAACGGCTGGGGGCTGACCTGCAACTCGACCTGGTGGCGGCCGATCTCCTTCTCCATGCCCGGTCGGTCGATGACGGCCTGTGGCATCGTCAGGAGACTGCCCTCGTCGTCGACGCCGTAGCACTCGTACTCGAGCCCGACGGTCGTGTGCGAACTGTCGAACTCCCCGTTGACGATGGCCGAGAGGAGCCAGCGCGCCTCGTCGCGAACCCGCTCGTCGAACGACGCGGAATCGCGGGTCGAGACCGCCGCGACCTCCGTGGCCAGTTCCGATCTGTTCACACTCGGTCAAGCGCCTCACCCACGGAAAGGGGACGGCTTGCAGACGCCGTGAGCCACGTGTCAGATGGTGATGGGGCCGGCAGAGGCCGTCCGCTTGGCGACGGTGGCGACCCGGATCATGTACGCCGTGAGTACCACGAAGGGAGCCAGCGAGACGGTGAACACGAACGAGACGAACGTCAGGAGCGGCGGAAGACCGAACAGCCAGATGTCGGGCAGGAGGTGGGCCTCGATGGCGAGCGTGGCGGTCGCGATGATGAGGATGGCCGGCAGCGAGATGACCAGCAACACGCGCGAGAGCTTCGAGATCTCCTGGGTGTAGTAGAGCGTCTTGAAGTACTCCTTGCCCGTCGCGAACAGCTCGAACGCCCTGACCAGCTCCTGGAAGCGCTCCCGGCCGGTCTCCGAGAAGCTCTCCTCGTAGACGATGGTGAGCCGGTCCGAGCGGTTGAGGTGCCGGCCGTAGTCTATCTCGAGGCCCTGCCAGAGCGCGGTGAAGTCACCCTGGGTTCGCGTGTGGTCGTCCAGCGAGCTGTCGAGCGACTCGACGGTCTGCATCACCCCCTCGGTGTAGTCCTGGAGGTCCTCGGCGAACTCGTCGTCGGCCTGTCGTGAGTCCTCCGCGAGGCTCTCGGCCCGCTTCTGGATGGTGGCGGTCATCAGTTTCAGGAACGTCTGGGGGTCCGTGGGGCTCTCCTCGACGTCGGTGAGGCGGTCGATGTCCCGCCGGAAGTCCAGTGCCGCGTCGATGCGGTCCTCCTGGGCGTCGAGGGACGTGATGTCGTAGGAGAGGACGATGGCGCTGATGGAGACGACGATGGAGACGAGCAGGATGATACCGCTCAACAGCGTGTTGAGCAGGGACTGCACCGCCGAGGTCTCCGTGAGCAACTGCTGCATCTCGAAGGTCCAGACCGTGCCGACGCCGAGGATGGTCGTGAAGACGAACAGCAGCAGCGCGAGGATGACGCTGTACCGGTTCCCCTCCAGCAACAGCCAGCGCTTGGGCGTGAACCCGTCCGAACTGAAGGGCAACCACCGGTCCCCGATGTAGGGGAGTTCCGAGGCCGAACTCATCGGTGCCGCACCGCCCGTTCGTCGACGATCGCATCATCGGTGAGTCGCTTCGAATCGACCATATCGGATGCAACGCCGTTTCGGGAATGAGCCTGCGGCTTGCAGAGGACCTCCCGTGAGCCGTGGTTGGTGCAGTCCGAGTGGCTGTTCGGGCACCCGTCTGTACGGATTCGACAACAGTCCCGACACCGGGATAGAACCGGTTAGAGAGTGCGTAAGACCGCCAAACGGTGCAATCGAGTGCTGAATTTATACCACCTGCTGGCCTTGTGCCCGCTATGGCGACGATCGTCATCGGCTCCGTGCCCGCGGACGAGTTCGCACTGAATCACACACTCGATGAGTTCCCCGAGATGCGGTTCGAGAGCGAACAGATAATCAAATCCGGCGACGAGGCCGTCATGCCGCTCCTCTGGGCTCGCAACACCAGCGGCCAGGACCTCCAGTGCGTCCTCGAATCGGACCCGACCGTCGGCGACGTGACCAGCCTCGCGGCCTTCGACGACGAGGTCCTCTACCGGATGGAGTGGACGGGACACATCCGCCTGCTGTTGCAGATGTTGACGAACTCGGAGGGGACCATCCTCGACGCGTACGGGCGGGACGACGAGTGGCGCCTCCGCGTCCTGTTCCCGACCCGCGACCGGTTCTCGAGCACCCACGACTTCTGCGAGGAACACGGGCTGACCTTCGAGATCGACTCCATCAGGGAGATGGAGGGCCAGCCTTCCGGCCGGTACGGCCTCACCGACGGCCAGTACGAGGCACTCGTGACGGCCACCCGGCAGGGGTACTACGACATCCCGCAGGAGAAGACGCTGGAGGAACTCGCGGACGAACTCGGCGTCTCCCACCAGGCGCTGTCGGAGCAGCTCCGCCGCGGCAATCGGTCGCTCATCGAGGACACGCTGCTGGTCGGGGCGCCCCACGACCTGCGGTAGGGTCGGTCCGGGAGCGTGACTGCGGGCGTGGAGCGGGCACACCTGCCGGTCCGGCGACGCCGGAACCCGAACGATTATGTTGGAGAGGGGAGGGCGTGAAACTATGTCGGAAGAGACGTTCGTCCACCGCGTCGGTCCGAAGCGACTCGCGCTGTTCGTCGCTGCCGGCGGTGCCATGGTCCTCGCTGCGACGACGCTGTTCCTCGACCCCGGCTCGCTGGTGTACTACCTCGTGCTCGCGATGGTCCCGGTCGACCTGCTGGTCGTCTACGTCGTCCTCTCGCGGACGTTCCAGCAGGCCATCGAGGGGTAGGCGCCGGCGCCTACCCCCGCGGGTCCACGTCGGGTCCCGGGTACTCGTCGCCGACCACGGCCTCGTAGAGGCTCGCCGGGTCGAACAGCCGCGCGAACGCGTCCGGCGGCCGGACGCTCAGCGACATGTGCCTGTTCATGCCCGCGCCCGCCTTCGCGCTGCCGAGGTCGCGGTCGTAGCTGAGCAGGTGGGCGGCCTCGCCGCGGTAGGCGGAGGCCAGCCCGGGGTGGTCCTGGGGCGGGTGCTCGACCAGTTCGGCCGCCTCCTCGACGCGCTCGCGCCAGGCCGCCGCCAGCTCGGCGTCGGCCAGTTCGGCGATGACGACCTCGGCGTCGTCGAGGAGGGGCTCGCTCGCGACCAGCGTCATCCACGAGTGCGCGCGGACGTGGTCGAGCGCCTCCCGGCTCGGGCCGCCACAGAGCAGGTCCGCGGCCAGCACGTCCGCGTCGGCGACGACGCGGGTGCTCGCCTCAGTCATCGTCGCCCTCGCGGTGGCGGCGAAGCGTCTCTCGAACCGTCTCCTCGTCCACCTCGGCGGCGGCGGCGCGCTCGAACAGCTCGGCCCAGGTCATGGTCGAGTGCAGGCGGGCCGCCGTGAAAAGGGACTCGTCGCCGGCACTCAGGGCGACCACAGGTCGGTGGCGTGGACCGTCGCCAGCGCGTGTATCGGGCCGACGGCGGCCGTCGCGAGCAGCGTCCCGACCGCGAGCGGGAGGTCGACGCCGAGCAGTGGGACCGCACTCGCGAGCAGGTGCGCACAGAGCCCGAGGACGGTCACGAGGCCGAAGGTGAACAGGTTGTGGCCGGCCGTGAGTTCGACCGAGCGCCCGAGGGCGTCGGGTATCGACCGCCCCCGGAGGAGCAACGCGGGCATCGGGTAGGTCCGCATCGCGACGCCGAGCAATCCGAGGACGACGAGTGCGGTCGCGGGGAAGCCGACCCAGAGCGACAGCCAGCCGAAGGCGCTCCCGAGCGCCCCGACGGCGAGCGCGTAGGCGAACAGCCGGCCGACCCGCCGCCAGTCCCGGCTCGCCTTCGGGTCGAGCCGGGTCACCACCAGCGCCAGCGCGGCGACGCCACAGGCGACGGCGAGGACGTTCGCGGCGAGCGTGCTCAGGAGGTACGTCGGTTCGAGCCCGGGGAGACTCCCCGGCCATGACTGGACGACCCGGACCACGCCCGGGAACGGCCGTATCCGCACGTGGACCAGCCCACTCGTGCCGGTGGTCTGTACGTCGACCGGGACGGGGTCCGCGAGCCGGAGCGTGTCGACGACCGCGGTCAGCAGGCCGGCGGCGAGGTACGGGAGGAACAACACCGGGTCATCCAGCCCGTCCTCGATGGCGTCGCCGATGACCGTGAACGTGCCCTGTGATTGCGCCTGCTGGTCCCCGCGGCCGGCCGGGTCGTGGCCGGTGCTCATCGGGGCACCTCCAGCGCGACGAACTCGCGGAGCGACGAGACGTAGAGCCGTCCCTCGCCGGGCGTCGGGACCGAGACCTCGTCCCCGGTCGGGTTCGTCCAGCGCCAGCGCGGGCGGCCGTCGGCCACGTCACGGGCGACGATGGTGTCGTAATCGACCTGGTAGACGGTCCCGCCGGCGACGACCGGCGGCCGGTCGTGCGAACTCCCGGGGACCGACCACTTCGTCGTCCCCGTCGCGGCGTCGAGCGCGACCAGTTCCTCGGCGTCGTTCTCGTCGGTCGAGACACCGACGACGAGGGTGCCGTCGGCGAGTGCGGGGCGGCTCCCGTGGCGGGCTGGAAGCGGCCGGCTCCACACCTCCTCGCCGGTGGTCGTGTCGAGGGCGGCGACATGCTCGCTGCGCGCGAGGTAGAGGCGCTCGTCGTCGGCCACGAACCGGTTCCAGTCGACGACCTCGATGTCCCGACGCCGTCGCCAGCGTTCCGTCCCGTCGCGCTCGACCGCGACGACCACGTCGCCGAAGTTGCCCGCGAACACCGCGCCGTCGGCGGCGACGGGTTCGTGAAGACCGTTCTCGGCGGTGACCTGCCAGCGCTTCCGGCCGCTGCTGGCGTCGAGTGCGACGAGGGAGCCCTCGCCCGAGACGTGTCCCGACCAGTACACCGTCCCGTCCGTGACGACGGGGCCGGGGTCGTCAGTGCCCGTGGTGAGCGACGGGAACGTCGAGCCGTCCGGCGGACCGGGGAACCGCCAGCGTCGGCGGAGTCTTGCCGGGACGCTCCCGGACGGGTTGACACCCGTGACGGTCGGGGGACCACCCAGCACGAGCATCTCGTTCTCGTAGGCTGCTGTCGGCACGACGACCGGGGCGCGGTACGCCTGTGCCGCCCCGCGAGCGCGCACGCTTCCGTCGGCCGCGTCGACCGCGACGAAGCCGTCGTCGGGGTAGTACAGCGTCCCGCCGAACAACGTCGCAGTGGCGTTCGGTGGGCGGACCCGTTCGAGGTCTCGCCGCCAGGCGACTCGCGGGTGCTCGCGGAGGTCACCGACCGGGCTGTGGCCGGTCCTGGCGGCGTCGCCCCGGGGATGGGTCCAGTCCGCGGGGTCGGGTGCTGGCGGGTCGGGCTGGAGGGCGCTGCACCCGCTCAGCCCCACCGTCGCACAGCCGAGGAGGAAGTGGCGTCGGGAGGGGGACCAGTCGGTCATCGTCCCGATACTCTCGACAAACAGATATATTTCCGTCGGTGGTGGCGGTCGGGCCGGCTACCCGTCGAGCGGGGTGACGTGTGCCGACGGCAGGGCCACCGCGACCGAGTCGCCGACGGCCGGCGGTCCCTGCACCAGCGCCTCGACCGTGGCCCCGTCCACGTCGAGCGTCACCCGGGTCGCGGCCTCCTCGCGGGCGGCGCGCTCGACCGTGCCGGTGTACTCGCCCTCGCCGAGGCGGACGTGTTCCGGGCGGATGGCGACCGCGTCCGTCCTCGCGCCGACGAGGCGCCCGGGGAGGACGTTCGCGCCGACGAACCGGGCCACGAACGCGGTGGCCGGCTCCTCGAACACCGCGTCTGGCGTGCCGACCTGGACGACCTGTCCGTCGCGCATGACGGCCACGCGGTCGGCCAGCGCCCGGGCGGTCGTCCGGTCGTGCGTGACGTACAGCGCCGTGACCTCGGCGAGCACGTCGGCGAGGTCGCCCCGGAGCCCCCGGCGGGTCGGCGCGTCGAGCGCCGACAGCGGCTCGTCGAGCAGCAACACGTCGGGGTCGATGGCGAGGGCGCGCGCGAGGGCGACGCGCTGTTGCTCGCCGCCCGAGAGGGTGTCCGGGTACCGGGCCGCGAGGTCGCCCACGTCGAGGTCGGCGAGGAGTTCGTCCGGGTCGCCAACCTCGTCGTGGTACTTCGCCCCGAAGGCGACGTTCTCGCGGGCGGTCATGTGCGGGAACAGCGCGTAGTCCTGGAAGACGAAGCCGAAGTCGCGGCCCTCGGGCGGGGTGTCGCTCAGGTCCCGGCCGTGGCTCGCGACGTGGCCGGTGTGGGCGTGGTGGCCGCCGACGCATTCGAGCAGCAGGGTCTTCCCGCTCCCGCTGGGGCCGAGGACGACCAGCGTCTCCCCGGTCTCGACCGCGAGGTCGGCGTCGACCGTGAACGGCTCGGCGCCAGGGGCGGTGAACCGCGACTGGACCGCGAAGTCGAGGCTCACGAGGCACCACCCAGCCGGCCGAAGCCGAGCCACCGGACGAGCAGGAAGATGAGCAGCGACAGCACGAGCAGGACGAACGCGACCGCGCCGGACTCGTCGAGCCCGGACTGGTTGTACTGCTGGAAGATGTACACCGGGGCGTGGGTGCCGGGCACCGTGTCGAGCGCGGGCGGGTAGAAGAACTGGACCGTGTAGGCGACGATGGCGACCGCGCCGAACTCGCTGACGCCGCGGGCCCACGCCAGCACGCCGCCGGTCGCGATGCCGCGTTTCGCCAGCGGGAGGCTCACCCGGCGGAACGTGTCGGCCTGGCTCGCGCCGTGGCTCCGGGCGGCGTACTCCAGTCGCGGGTCGACCGCCTCGAAGGCGTCGCGGGCCGCATTGACCGCGAAGGGCGCGGCGACGAACGCGAGCGCGAGCACCATCCCGGCCATCGTCCCGAGGACCGAGACGCCCGGGAGGACCCCGCGGCGGCCGAACCCGAACAGGATGAGGATGCCGGCGACCGAGTGCGGGACCACCAGCGGGAGGTCGACGAGCGCCGCGACGACCGCGTCGCCGGGGAACCCTCTGGCGAGGAGGTACGCCAGCGGGACGCCGAACAGCAGGGCGGCGACCGCGGCGACCAGCGGCGCGTAGATGGTCAGGTAGAGCATCTGGTGGACCGCCGGGTCGGTGAGCGCGTCGGCGACCAGCCCCGGCTTCTGGCGGGCGACGAACAGCCCGAGTGGCAGGGCGAGCGCGAGCAACAGGACGGTCCCGAGGCTGGCGGTCGCCAGCCCGAACCACCCCCGGTCGCTCGCGTACCCCAGGGCGGCGGCGCTGGCGAGCGCGAACGGGACGTACAGCGTCGGCCTGTCGAGCGCGATCAGGCCGGCGAAGACCGCGAGCTGGACCGTGGCGACCGCGACGGCGAGCGAGCCGCGTCCGAGCGTTTCGCTCATCGGGGTGCGTCCGGTCGCCGTCTGTCCTTCCATCGCCATCGAACAGGGAGTGTGGGGTGAAGAACCCCGCGCTACAGCTCGAGCGGTCCGAGGCTCGAGCGCGCCTCGGCCTTGCCCATCACGTTCTCCGGCACGTTGCCCTTCCCGCTCTCGGGGACGACCAGCGGCGAGACCGGCGAGAACCCGTTGTCCTCTAAGATGCCCTTGCCCTCCTCGCTGGCCATGAACTCGACCCACTGCGCGCCGAGGTCGGGGTTCTCGGCCACGCCGGGGACCGTGAGTCCGTAGGCGATGGGGGCGCCGGTGTAGGTGTTCCCGCCGGCCTCGACCGTCGCCTTCGCGTAGTGTCTGGCGTGTTTCTGGTCCGCCACGGCGAGGTTGACCGCCGGCTGGAGCTCGATGACGTTCACGTCGTGGCTCGCGCCCGCGGACGTGTACTGCCACGCGTAGTCGAGTTCGCCGGATTCGAGCTGGGCGATGAGTTCCGTCTCGGTGCCCGAGGGGATGTTCGACTGCTCGATGAGGGCGTCGCGGGTCGATCCGTCGTAGAGACGCTCGCCCTCGAACTCGATGGCGCCGAGTTTCATCGCCATCCGGGACCGGTAGCCGTTCGGGTCGACCGCCGGGTCGCTGTGGGCGAAGGTCACGTCGTCCCGGGTCAGGACCTCCCACCAGGTCTCGGTCGAGAACTCGTCGGCACCCGTCGACTCGTCGGTGTAGGCGATGGCCATCGAGTTGGTCGCGAAGATGCTGTACCACTCGCCGTAGTCGGGCAGCACCATGTCCCGGATGAGCCGGAAGTCGGAGACGCCGAGGACCTCCGCGGACTTGCCCTGCTCGGTGATCTTCCGGGTCGACCCGACCGAGCCCTTCGCCTCGCGGACCACGTCGGCGTCCTGTTGCTCCTCGAACGGTTCCTCGGCGTCACCGAAGGGTGCCGCGAGACTGCCCGCGTGGAAGATGGTCGCGGTGTTGCCGCCACCGCCCCCCGTGAACGAGGAGAGACAGCCAGCCAGTGCTGCGGTTCCCGTCGCCGCCGCGCCGGCGAGGAAGGACCGGCGCGAGGAGCGTTGTTTCGACATAGATACAACGGTGTTCCGGCCGCCGTGACATAACGGTTTTGCCGACGGCTCGCGGACGGTCGGGCATGGAGGGCGACTTCGAGGCCGGCCTGCGCGCGGGCGACGTGACCTTCGGCGCCGAGGACGCGCGGCTGCTGCGGGCCATCGACGACGCCGGTTCGCTCAACCGCGCGGCCGACGACCTCGGGCGCTCGTACGCCCGGTCGCTCGCCCGGTTGCAGTCGCTGGAGGAGGCGTTCGGCTCGCTGGTCGAGCGCACTCGCGGCGGCTCGGGCGGCGGCGGCAGCCAGCTCACGCCCCGGGCCCGCGACCTGCTCGCGCGCTTCCAGCGTCTCAGCGCCGAGTTCGCCGGTGTCGCGGAGGCCGAGCAGACGGTCCTCGACGGCCGGGTCGTCGCCCGTGACGGCGAACTCGGCACGGTCGAGACGGCGGTCGGGCAGGTACGGGCGCTGGTCCCGCCGGGGGCGACCGACGTGCAGGTGTGGCTCCGGGCGGACGCGGTGACGCTGCACGAACCCGCCGACGCGCCACCGGCCGGCGGCACGAGCGCCCGGAACCGCTTCGAGGGGACCGTCGAGCACGTCGAGGCGGGCGAGGCGGTCGCGACGGTCACGGTCGACGTGGGGGCGGACGCGCCGCTGTCGGCGCTGGTGACGATGGACAGCGTGGACCGACTGGGCCTCGAACCCGGGGCCGCGGTCGTCGTGACCGCGAAGGCGACCGCGACGCGGGCGGTGGCCGTGGAGTCGGCGGCTACCGCAGGCTCAGACGTCGGCGTCGAGGGCGGCGTCGACGAGTGAGGCGAGTTCGGCTTCCGCGTCGGCAGCGACCGGTTCGAAGGGTCGCCGGGTCCGGCCCGCGGGTTGGCCGCGGTGGCGCATCGCGGCCTTCAGCCCGGGCACCCCGTACCCGGCGGTCACGGCACGGTTGAGTTCGACCAGCGACTGGTTCAGGGCGCGGCCCCCGTCGGTGTCGCCCGACTCGTGGCGCGCGTACACCTCGCTGGCGAGGTCGGGCACGACGTTCGCCAGCGCCAGCACGCCGCCCGAGGCGCCGTACTCCAGCCCCGCGGCGTAGATGCTCCCGCTCCCGACGAGCACGTCGAAGTCCGCCTCCTCCGTCCGGTCGACGGTTCGCTGGAGCGCCTCGAGGCTCCCGCTGGAGTCCTTGATGCCGTGGACGTTCGGGTGCGTGGCGAGGTCGCCGACCGTCTCCGGGTCGAGCGCGGTGTCGGTGTACTTCGGGACGCTGTAGAGGTACACGGGGATGGCACTCTCGTCGGCCACGTCGCGGTAGTAGCTGGCCAGCGCGGCCTGGTCGTGCTGGTGGTAGAAGGGCGTCACGACGAGCGCGGCGTCCGCGCCGGCGGCCGCGTCCGCGGTCGTCTGCTCCAGTGTCCCGTGCAGGCCGGGGTGGCCGGTCCCGGCGAGGACGGGCAGGTCTGTCTCGTCGGCGACGACCTCGACGACGCGGGTCCGTTCGGTCGGCGTGAGCATCGCGGCCTCGCTGTTCGACCCGCAGGGGACGACGAAGTCCACGCCGGCGTCGTCGACCCAGCCGACGAGGTCCCGGAGGGCGGGCTCGTCGATGGTCTCGTCGTCGGTGAAGGGCGTCACGAGTGGTAGTCCGGTGCCTCGCATGGTCGCCCCGACTCGCGCGGGCGGGAAAAGCGTGGCCGCCCCGGCAGCCCTCGGCACGCACTGGTGGCACCGGAACGGCCCCGGCCGTCGTAGATACCGGCACTCGCTGCTGGAACCATCGGCGTTCATACGGGCGGCTGACGCGGTCTGACGGGTGTCTGACGAGGTTTTATACGCTCTCCGCGGAATCTCCCGACCGGGTGCGCGGTCCGACGGCCTCTCGATCCCATCCTCACTCGGCGCGCACCCCGGCACACCGCTGTCTCTCCCACACATCGCTCCCCCCTTCCCCCCTCTCGACAGGTCGAAGATAGCTGTCGCTGTCCCGTTCGACGACCCCGAAGAAGCGCCGCCGGTATCAGGCCGCCAGTGCGTCGCGCACGTCGTCGACACGCTCGGTCTCGACGACGACGGCGAGCTGGTCACCGGCCTCGATGCTCGTGGTCGGCATCGGGATGGTCAGCGACTCGTTGGCGTGGCCGTGCGCGTAGATGCGAGCCTTCTCCGGGAGGTCGACCTCGACGACGCGCTTGCCGACGAGCGGGGAGTCCGCCGGGATCTCGAAGACGGAGAACTGGAGCTTCTCGGTGATGTCGGCGAGGACGTTGAAGTCGCCGCCGAGCATGGCGGTCTTCGCGCCCGCGGCGCCGAGGCGCTCGGGGTAGATGACCTCGTCCACGTCGTTCGCGTACTTCTCGTAGATGTCCTCGCGGTAGTCCTCGTCGATGCGGAGGACGGTGCGGGCACCGTGATGTTTCCCGACCATGCAGGCCGTGAAGTTCACGTTCAGGTCTGGCGTGAGCGCGGCGATGGCGTCGGCGTCGGTGATGCCGGCCTCCTCGAGCACGTCCTCGTCCTCGCCGTCGCCCTCGACGACGGTGAACCCCTCCTCACGTGCGCGTTCGACCTTGTCGTAGTCGTTGTCGACGACGATGACCTCGTGTCCCTCCTCCGCGAGGATGCGGCAGGTTCGGGTTCCGACTCGACCGTAGCCCACGATAACGAACTTCATGGGGTGTGCTACGCAACCGGGGGGTAAAAAAGTGCGTTCGCCGCGGCGGGGGCGCCCCGTGCGGTTCCACCCTGCCGCCGTGCGGTTCGAGCGGGCTCGTCGCCGTCGGTACCGGGCCCGACGCTCCTCGACGCGGGCCCGTTCGGGGAACCGGCACAGAGTTTGGTACTTTGCGGCAAACTAGCACTTCGATTTAACAGAATTGATTATTCCAGTACTGTACCGTTAATTCAATGGCAGGTATGTGGGATGCTACCATAGGTGCTTATAGCACCGGGTTTGAAATTGGTTGGCATGGGTGGCACCAATAATCGTGGCACGGGAACGAGTAGACGCACTGCACTGAAGACGCTCGGCGCGGCCGGGGCGGCCGGCCTCACCGGACTCGCGGGCTGTCTCGGGGGACTGGGCGGTGGTGGCGGCGGCACCGACTCGCTCACCGTCGGGTACACCACGTCCCTGTCGGGACCGTTCGCCGTCTTCGGACAGTCGGCGCTCGACGGCGCGAAACTGGCCGTCGAGGACCTGAAGGACGAACTCGGCGTCGACATCGACGTCGTCACCGCGGACACGAAGCTCGAACCGAGCACCGGCGTCAGCCGGATGAAGAAACTGGTCACGGAGGACGAGGCGGACTTCACCATGGGGGCGGTCTCCTCCAGCGTGGCCCTGAAGATGGGCGAGTGGGCGTCCCAGAACGAGGTCGTCTACTTCCCGACCGGGGCGCACTCCGACGCGCTCACCGGGAGCGGCTGTGGGAAGTACGTCTTCCGGCCGACGACCTCGAACTCGATGCTCGCGGCGACCATCGGCGAGGAGATGGCGGGCCAGGCGGACAACTGGTACCTGCTGTACTCCGATTACTCGTGGGGCCAGACCGCCCAGGAGGCGGTGACGCGCATCCTCGAGAACCAGGGCAAGACCGTCGTCGGGAAGTCCGCGACGCCGTTCCCCAACGACGACTACGCGCCCTACCTCAACGAGGCGAAGTCCGCCGACGCCGACGGCATCGGGATGCTCGTCGCCGGCCTCGACCTCCGCAAGGCGACCAACCAGCTCGTCGCCAAGGGTATGCAGGAGAACCACGTCCTCGCGATGCACCAGCTCGAGGACGCGGTGTACAACGACAAGCAGGCCGCCAGCGTGCTCGACGCGGCCGGGCAGGTCTGGGGTCCCGGCGTGGACAACAGCGCGAGCAACGACTTCGCGACCCGCGTCGCGGAGAACTCCGAGACCAGCCCCTACGTCCGGCACTACCTCGGCTACGTCGCGATGGACCAGGCGGTCCGGGCGGCGGTCCGGGCCGACTCCTCGGGCGCCGAGGACATGCGCTCGGCCCTCGAGGGGCACGAGGTCTCCTCGCCCGCGAAGGACATCAAGGGCGGCGGGAAGATGTACTGGCGCGAGGGCGACCACCAGCTCGTCCAGCCGACGTTCAGCATGGAGGCGCTCCCGCGGGACGACATGCAGGACGACCCCTACAAGCGCTGGTTCACCGCGACGAAGACGTTCGCGGGGGACGACGTGGCGCGGTCCGTGGCCGACACCGGGTGTTCGTTCTGACCATCGATGAGCACGAGCACCTTCACACGTGAGCGTCTCGTGGCCGTCTCGCCCGTCTGGTGGGCGGTCGGCGTCGTGACGCTCGTCCTGCTTGGCATCACGGCGGCGGTCGACCCGGGGCTGTTCATCGACCAGGCCATCGGCGGCCTCGTCTACGGGATGGTCCTGGTGCTCATCACGCTCGGGCTGTCGCTCATCCTCGGGCTGATGGGCATCGTGAACTTCGCCCACGGGGCGTTCTTCATGCTGGGTGCGTACGCCTCCTACTCGGTCGTCGTCACGTTCGGCCTGCCGTTCTGGGCGGCGCTCGTGCTCGTCCCCGTCTTCGTCGGGGTCGTCGGCGTGTTGCTGGAGATGACGGTCCTGCGCTACCTGTACGACCAGGACCCCATCGTCAGCCTGCTGGCGACGTTCGGCCTGACGATGATGATCGAACAGGTCATCGAGAGCCACTGGGGCACGCAGCCACTCGGCTACGACAAGCCGGGGTTGCTCGCGGCGAGCGTCGACCTCGGCCCGACGCAGGTGGGCGCGTTCCGCCTGTTCATCGTCGCGGTCGCGGTCGTGACCGTCGTCGCCGTCTACGCGCTCATCTCGAAGACGGACTACGGCCTGACGGTCCGGGCCGGGGTGCAGGACGGCGAGATGACCGAGTTCGTCGGCGTGAACCTCCCGTTCCGCTTCACCACGATGTTCTTCGTGGGGGCGGCCATCGCCGGCCTCGCCGGGGCGCTCTACGCGCCGGAGTACACGATGAACACGACGATGGGCGAGACGTTCGTCATCCTCGCGTTCGTCGTGGTCGTCGTCGGCGGCGTCGGCAGCCTGTTCGGGAGCGTCGTCAGCGGCCTGCTCATCGGTGAGGCACGCTTCCTCGTGCCGGCCGTGGGTGACGCGCTGGCCGAGGTCACCGGCATCGGCGTCCTCGGCGCGGACATCGGCGGCATCGTCCCGTATCTCGTGATGGTGCTCATCCTGCTGGTCAGACCACGCGGCCTGTTCGGCGAGGAGGGGTTCCTCGAATGAGTGGCGAGACCGCACACGGCGAGGCGGAACGCGAGGCCGACGGCCTCGCCACGGTGAAGGCGTTCGTCCGGCGCTACCGCATTCCACTCGGCCTGGTCGCACTCGTGGTGCTGCTCAAGCCACTGGTGTCGCTCCCGTTCCTGCTCGGGTTCGAGGCCATCGCGGCCACGATGCTCATCTGGATGCTGTACGTCGCGGCGTTCAACCTGCTGTTCGGCTATACGGGATTACTCTCGTTCGGGCACGCCATGTTCCTCGGCATCGGGATGTACGCCGCCGCACTGGGCGTCTCCGGGCACGCGGGCTTCCCGGTCCTCGGGTTCCCCATCGCGACGCTGCTCGGGATGGTGCTCGCGGCCGGCCTCGGCTACGGCATCGGCCGGCTCACGGTCCAGAAGGGCGAGATATACTTCGCCTTCCTGACGCTGGCGGTCGCCCAGGCCATCCACTTCACGGCGAACAAGAACCCGGGCGAACTCACCGGCGGCTCGAACGGCATCTCGCAGGGCGTCCTCCCGGCGTTCGTCGAGACCACGCGGGGGCGGCTCTCGTTGCCCCTCCCGTTCGAGGTCGCGGGCTTCGACGCGCTGGACTGGTACTGGTTCGTCGCGCTGGTGTTCCTCGCCGCGATGCTCGCGCTCTGGCAGGTCACGCGCTCGCCCTTCGGGCGGTCGCTGGTCGCCATCCGCGAGAACGAGGACCTCGCCCGCGCGATGGGCGTGAACACCACGCGGTACAAGGTGCAGTCGTTCACCCTGAGCGCGATGTTCTCCGCACTCGCGGGGGCGTTGCTCTCCATCAACGACTTCGGGGCGTCCCTGGAGACGCTCTCGGTCACCACGAGCGGTGACACCGTCCTGATGGCGGTCCTCGGCGGGGTCCGGTACTACTTCGGCCCCATCGCCGGGGTGTTCCTCTGGCAGTTCGCCGAGGAGTTCCTCACCGACTTCGGGGTGCTCGACCTCGGTGTCCTGAGCCTCGACCTCGCCGCGGACTGGCCGTTCTTCCTCGGCGGCATCTTCGTCGTCGTGGTCGTGGCGGCACCCCTCGAGGGCGTCTGGGGCTTCCTCACGGGCCGCATCTCGCGGCTCGTCACGCGGATTCGGGGTGATGCCGAATGAGCAGCGAGCCACGTGACGAGCCGGTCGAGGTCGACCGGGCGGTCCCGAAATCCGAGGCCGCCCTCGCCACCGACGGGCTCCGCAAGACCTTCGGCGAGGTGACGGCGGTCGACGACGTCTCCCTCGGCATCGAGCCGGGCGAACTCCGGGCCATCATCGGCCCGAACGGGGCCGGCAAGACGACCCTGTTCAACACCGTCATGGGGACGCTCTCGCCCACCGAGGGCCGCATCTTCCTCGACGGTACCGACATCACCGACGACCCGGAGTACGACCGCCCCCACCGCGGGCTGGCGCGGTCGTTCCAGTCCAACGAGCTGTTCGCCGACCAGACCGTCCTGGAGAACGTCCGCGTGGTCGTCCAGACCACCGAGCGCGGCGACTTCAGCTGGGACCTGTTCCGCGACCACCGCGAGGTCGGCGACGACACGGCCCGCGAGCACCTCCGGCGCGTCGGCCTCGACGCCGACCCGGACACGCTCGCGAAGAACCTGAGCCACGGCGACCAGCGCCGCCTCGGCATCGCGATGGCGCTGGCGACCGACCCCGACGTGTTGCTGCTGGACGAACCGACCTCGGGCATGAGCCCGGACGCGACGAACGCGACCGCGGAACTCGTCCAGTCGCTGCAGTCCGAGCTGGGGCTCACGCTGGTCCTCATCGAGCACGACATGGACGTCGTGCTCTCCATCAGCGACCGCATCAGCGTGCTCGACCGCGGGTCGATCATCGCGACCGGCACGCCCGAGGACGTCCAGGCCGACGAACGGGTCCAGGACGCCTACCTGGGCGGCATGAGGGAGGAACTATGAGTTCTGACGCACCCACACCACGCGACGAATCGGACGCAGCGAGCGACCCGGGCGGGAGCGACGCGACCAGCACCGGGGGCGCGGCGGCCGATGCACCGTCCGTCCTCGAGGTCGACGGTCTCGAAGCCGGGTACGAGACGGGGCAGGTCCTGTTCGGCGTGGACCTCTCCATCCACGAGGGCGAACTGGTCTCGTTGCTCGGCCGGAACGGCGCGGGCAAGACCACGACCATCCGCGCCATCATGGGTGGCGACGTGCCCGAGGTGACCGACGGCGACGTGCGCTACCGGGGCGAGTCCGTCCTCGGGCTGGAGTCCTACCAGCGCGCGAACCGCGGCATCGCCATCGTCCCCGAGAAGCGACGCTGCTTCCCGCGGCTGTCGGTGGTCGAGAACATCCAGCTGGCGGTGAACACCGTCGAGGACTCGCTCTCGGTCGACGCCGTCCTCGAGTTCTTCCCCGAACTCGACGACATGCGGGAGAAACACGCCCGGAACATGAGCGGGGGCGAACAGCAGATGCTCGCCATCGCGCGCGCCCTCGCCGCGAACCCGGACCTGATGCTGCTGGACGAACCGTTCGAGGGGCTCGCGCCCTACATCGTCCGGCGCATCGAGGACATCATCGCGGACATCAACGACGAGAAGGGTGTGACCGTCTTCTTCGTCGAGCAGAACGTCGCGGCCGCACTCGCCATCGGGTCGCGCCACTACATCCTCGACGAGGGACAGGTCGTCGCCGAGGTCAGCACGGAGCGACTCCGAAAAGACGACGCCCTTCGACAGCGCTACCTCGGTGTATGAGCACGAACGTCACAGACGCGTTCACCGACTCGGTCGCCGACACGGGTGCGACCGTCGAGGTGGTCCCGGCGGCGGCCGCCGAGGACGCCATCGCGGCGGCCCTGGACTCGCCCGCGGTCGGGACCGCACTCCCGTTCGAGGGCGTCGAGTTGCCCGAGACGGTGACGACCGAGCCGGGGCCCGCAGAACTCGCCGACGCGAGCACTGGCGTCACGCCGGCGCGACTCGGCGTCGCCGCGCTCGGGAGCATCCTCATCCACTCCTCGCCCGAGGGCGACGAACCGGTCAGCCTCTACCCGAACCGCCACGTCGCGGTCGTCGCGGCCAGCGCCCTCGTCGAGGGGACGCGGGACGCGGTCGACTGGCTCGCCGACGAGTTCGACGCCGGCCGGGACTCCTACGTCTTCGCGACCGGCCCGTCCGCGACGGCCGACATGGGCGGCCTCGTCGAGGGCGTCCACGGCCCGAACGAAGTACACGTCGTCGTCCTCAAGGACAGATGAGCGCGGACAGACGACGCAAGGCGGCGGAGATCCGCTACCTGCTCGACGCCGAGGGGCCGAACATCGGCCCGAGCGTCCGGGACAAGAACGAGAAGCGCTACGACGCCATCGCCCGGTTCGACGACTGGGAGGACAGCCGCGAGCAGGCCCGAGCCATCAAGGAGGACGCCATCGCGAACCTCGACCACCTCGTCGACACGGTCCGGGAGTCGGTCGAGGCCAACGGCGGGACGGTCTACCTCGCCGAGGACGCCGCGGACGCGAACCGCTATGTCAGAGAGGTCTGCGAGGACGAATCGGCGGAGACGCTGGTGAAGTCGAAGTCGATGACGACCGAGGAGATCGAGCTGAACGACGCCCTCGCCGACGCCGGGGTCGACGTGTACGAGACCGACCTCGGCGAGTTCGTCATCCAGCTCGCCGAGGAGTCCCCGAGCCACCTCGTCGGGCCGGCGCTGCACAAGTCCCGCGAGGAGATCGCCGACCTGCTCAACGAGGTGTTCGACCCCGAGGCGGAACTGGAGACCGCGGAGGAGATGACCCGCTTCGCCCGGGACTACCTCGGCGAACGAATCAAAGAAGCGGAC
Organism: Haloarchaeobius amylolyticus; assembly: GCF_026616195.1. Taxonomy (NCBI): domain Archaea; kingdom Methanobacteriati; phylum Methanobacteriota; class Halobacteria; order Halobacteriales; family Halorubellaceae; genus Haloarchaeobius; species Haloarchaeobius amylolyticus. The sequence continues at coordinate 1,641,335 of NZ_JANHDH010000001.1, read as the reverse complement.
GTGGGCGTCACGGGCGCGAACTTCGTCATGGCCGAATCTGGCACCATCGCGCTCGTGACGAACGAGGGCAACGCCCGCAAGTGCGCGGTCACGCCCGACACGCACGTCGCGGTCGCCGGGGTGGAGAAGCTCGTCCCCTCCATCCGCGAACTCGGCCCCTTCGTCGACATCATCTCGAAGGCGGCCACCGGCCAGGACATCTCGCAGTACATCTCGCTGTTCACGCCCCCGACGGACTCGCCGACCTTCGACTTCGAGGCCGACGAGCGCGGCACGGGCGAGGACCGCGAGTTCCACCTCGTGCTGCTCGACAACGGCCGGATGGAGATGCGCGAGGACGAGCACCTGCGCGAGACCCTCTACTGCATCCGGTGTGGCGCCTGCTCGAACTCGTGTGCGAACTTCCAGGCCGTCGGCGGCCACGGCTTCGGCGGCGAGACCTACTCGGGCGGCATCGGGACCGGCTGGGAGGCCGGCGTCCACGGCCTCGACAGCGCCGCGGAGTTCAACGACATGTGCACCGGCTGCACCCGGTGCGTGAACGCCTGCCCGGTGAAGATCGACATCCCGTGGATCAACACGGTCGTCCGGGACCGGGTGAACCGCGGCGCAGACCCCGACACGTTCGACCACCTCGTCGACGGCCTGACGCCCGACGAGGAACCCGCGGGACTGGACCTCGGTAAGCGCCTGTTCGGGAACTTCGATACCGTCGCCCGGCTGGCCAGCGCGACCGCGCCGGTCTCGAACTGGCTCGCCGGAACCGACCCCGTCCGGGCGGGGATGGACCGGTTCCTCGGCATCGACCGCCGGCGCGACCTCCCCGAGTTCCGGCGCGAGACACTCGTCTCGTGGTTCGATTCGCGCGGCCCGACCGTCTCGGCCGACCGGGCCGACCGGGAGGTCGTGCTCTATCCCGACCTCTACACGAACCACGTCCTGGTCGACCGCGGGAAGGCCGCGGTCCGGGCGCTCGAAGCCCTGAACGTCCACGTGCAGGTCCCGAAGATGGCCTCGTCGGGGCGCGCGCCGCTCTCGCAGGGCATGGTTTCGACTGCAGAGGACCACGCCCACGACGTGTACGCGAGCCTCGCCGAGCACATCGACGCGGGCCGGGACGTGGTCGTGGTCGAACCCTCGGACCTCGCGATGTTCGACCGCGAGTACGAGAAGTTCCTCGCGCCGACGGCCCACGAGCGCCTCGGCGACGCGAGCTACGAGGTGATGGAGTACCTCTACGGCCTGCTGGAGAACGGGGCCGATGCCGACGCCCTGGCATCGCCCCCTGCCGAGGTGGCCTACCACAGCCACTGCCAGCAGCGCACCCTCGGGCTGGAACCGTACACCGTCGCGGTGCTGGAGGACTGCGGCGCCACGGTCCGGACCTCCGACACCGAGTGCTGCGGGATGGCCGGGAGCTTCGGCTACAAGTCCGAGTACTACGAGATGAGCATGGCCGTCGGCGAACCGCTGGCCGAGCAGTTCGAAGAGGAGGCGACCGTCGTCGCCTCGGGCACCTCCTGCACCGAGCAACTGGGGGACCTGCTCTCCCGGGGCATCCGGCACCCGGTCGAGTTGCTGGTCCGGTAGTCGTCGCTGCCGGGCCGCAACCTTCAGGCAGTCGCGTTCGCCGCCCCGTCGTGGATGCCCGACAGCGTCGAGGGCGCCGGCCCGTTCACGATGGTCACCCGTTTCCCGTCGACCGTCACCCGGAAGGCGTCCGCGAAGGGCCCCTCGAGGATGAGGAACGTGTTCTCGTCGACCTGTTCCGCGTCGTGATAGCCGAGCAGTCGCTCGTAGGCGTCGGCGAACTGCCGGGCGTCGCCCCGCGTCTCCCACGTCGTGTGCCAGACGTAGCCCGTCTGGTCGCCGTTCCGGTAGGTGTAGAGGGTGTCGCCGGCCCAGCCGTCGCTCTCGGGCAGGCCGTAGTCCAGCGGGTTCGTGCTGTTCACGCTCCCGTCCGGCCCGGTGTTGAGGAAGTCATCGCGCGAGACCAGCGACGCGTTCCGGTCGTCGTAGATGGTGTACGCGAACATGGTGGCGATGCCGGCCTCGCCGACGGTCCGGCCGGGCGGCCCCGAGTCGACGCGCTCCCAGGCGGCCGAACTCCGGTCGGGCGCCTGCACCAGCGACGAGTCCGAGTCGAGGTCCTGCTCGATGACCTGCGCGCTCGACAGCGGCGGCGCCTCGTACAGCCGGTCTACCCCCTCCCAGCCGGACTCGGCGTAGGTGTCCTGTATCAGCTCCTCGCCCTCGGCGTAGGGGAAGTACGAGAGCAGGTAGAGGCCCATATGGATCGAGGGGGTGGAGTCGTCGCCGGTGCTGGCGGCACCTTCACCGCCCTCGTCGCCGGCTTGTCTGGCGTCCTCGTCGCGCAGGCACTCCCACGACGCCTCGCACTGCTGTTCGTACAGCCGGTCGACGAAGTTCGCGTCGCCCTCGACCAGCGAGAGGACGCCGCGGACCTGGTCGTCGTTCATGTTCCGGGGGACCGGCGTCGAGGCGAGCACCTGCCGGAACTGGTAGGCGTGGTAGAGCTCCTGGGCGAGGGTCACCTCGTTCGGTCGCGGCGGGTCGTTCTTCGAGACGATGACGATGCGGTCCTGTCGCGTGTCGTAGTAGCCCTGGACCGTCGAGCCGCGGTTCTCGGACTGCTGCTGGCCGGCGTCGCCCGCCTCGCCGACGAGGAACAGCGCCTCGAACTGGGCGGCCTGCTCGGCGGCCGCGGCCTGCTGGGTCGCCGACGCGCTGCCGTCACCGCTGCTGGCGCCGGCTCCCGACATCGTGGAGTTCCGGTACTCGCTCCGGGTGACGAGTTCGACCGGGACCGGCCGCTCGAACTCGACGCCGCGGACGTGCTCGACCCGGGCCATCGCGCGGGCGACGACCGCGTCGAGTTCGGAGTCGTTCAGCCCGTCCGCGGTCGTGATGGCGAGCGATTCGTCGTACCAGAAGCCGCGTTCCCAGCCCTGTCGGTCGGTGCCGGGGTCGGTGACGCTCGCGTTCGCCGCCAGCGAGTCGTTCGCGGCGACGCTGCCGCCGACCTCCTGTGCGCCGATGGGGACCGCGTTGCAGCCGGCGAGGAGGACGAGGGCACCGAGGAGGAGGACGAGGGGGAGCGGGCCGGGCTGTCGCATTCCTCAGACGATTGGGAGGCGGTGGGTAAAAGCGGTGTGCCCCGCGCTGTCTTCGCCGGCAACCCGGACTCAGGCGTCCGGGTCGGGGTGGCCGAACACCGCGTCGAGTTCGAACAGCGGGACGATGTCGCCCGTGGCGTACTCCCGGAGGAGCCGTTCCAGCTCCCGGAAGGTGGCGGTCCCGGCGAGGCCGTTCTCGACGCCCTCGACGTAGGCCGCGCCGAGGGCGGTCCCGATGTGTCGCCCCTGCACCACGTCCTCCGTGATGCCCAGCCCGGCGAGGTAGGCCTCGTCGAGGTCGTACTCCGCGTACCGGACCTCGCCGGTGTCGATGCCCTCCCAGCGACAGAGCTTCTCGAGTTTGGGGAAGGTCGCCCGGCCGCGGAGCCGGTCCTGGTACGCCTCGCCGGCGTGTTCGGCGAGGTCGATGTGGCCGGAGAAGAGCCGGTCGAACTCGCTATCGGCGGCGGGCCACTCGCCCGACTCCGCAAGCGCGGCCGCCCAGTTCCGCAGGTGGACCTCGTCGAAGTTGGTCCCGTTGTAGGTCAGGGTGCGGTCGACCGGGCGGTCGCCGACCCAGTCGACCACGTCCCGGAGGACGGCCGCGGTGTGGGCCGGGTCCCAGCCGCCCTCTCTGAGAAAGACGGTCGTCTCGGGCTCGTCGTCGGGCGAGGCCGCGTACCCGGCCGCGACCGCCACGAGTTCGAAGTAGTCGGTGTCCGTGAACTCCGGCGGCTTCCCGTGGGGGCTCGCGGTCTCGATGTCCAGTGCCAGCGTTCCCATACCGCCCCGCAGTGCGCCGAGGCACAAAGCCGTGCTGTCTCCCGGTTTCGCCTACCCGGACCGCGACGGTCCCGAGGAGACCCCGCCGTCGTAGTCGCTCTCGACCGACCCGAGGGCCTCGATGACCGTCTCCTCCGCATCGCGGGAGGGCCCGAGGTCGGTTCCGTCCCTGTCCGAGTCGAGATGCTCCGCGACGGTCGTCTCGTAGGCAGCCGCGAGGGGCGTCGAGTCCCAGCCCAGCGCGGCCAGTTTCCCGGTCGAGACGAGCATCGGCTCGTCGGTGAACAGCGGGAAGTCGCCGGGCGAGCGGTCGTTCGCGGCGAGTTCGCGCTCGCTGGCGTAGACGAGGTCGACCTCGGTGACCAGTTCGTCGGCCGCGAGGTCGAGCCAGCCCGAGAGCGTCGTCGCCTCGCGGTCCGCGACGTTGTACGCCTCGCCGGGGTCGCCGCGCTCGGCGACGATGCGGAGGGCACGGGCCACGTCCTCGACGTAGGCCCGGTGGAGCAGGCTGTCGCCGTCGCCAGGCACGAGCACCCGGTCGTACTCGGCCAGGCGGTGCAGCCAGTAGTCGGTCCGCTCGGTGTAGTCGTGGGGGCCGTACACCAGCATCGGGCGGACCGACATCGCGTGGACGCCGCGGTCGGCGGCCGCGAACACCTCGCGGTCGCACTCGGCCTTCCGGGGGCCGTAACTCGCCATCGACTCGTCGGTGGCCTGCTCGGGCGTGCACTCACAGAGGGGCGTCTCGTCCTCGCGCATGGGAATCGGCTGCTCGCCGTAGGTCGACCCGGAGGAGACGAACACGTAGGCGTCCACGTCGGCGAACACCTCGGTCGCGGTCGCGACCTGCTCCGGGAACAGCCCCACGAAGTCCACGACGATGTCGGGGTCGACCGCGTCGCGGGCGGCTTCGAGGGCGGCGCGGTCGTTCCGGTCGCCCTGGTAGTTGTCGACTCCCTCGGTGTCCGCGAAGGGGTCCTCGGACTCGCCCCGGGTGAACGTCGTCACGTGGTAGTCGTGTGCGAGCAGTTCCGCGACAGTGTGGCGGCCGATGAAGCGGGTGCCGCCGACGAGCAGGGCGCGTGGCATACGGTATCTCGGGCCGGAGACACGATAATCGTGGTGCCGGGTGGCGGCGACCGACCCTGCCGTCTCCGGCAGAAGAGACTTACCGGATTGTTGTCTCGTTCCGGTATGGCCCGCCCAGCCCTCCCGCTGCTCGCACTGGCCGCGGTCGTCGTCCTCGCCGGCTGTCTCGGTGGCTTCACCGCCGGGACGGAGACGAGCACCACGACGACCGAGCCGCCGACCACCGACCCGACCGACACCCGAACCGACACCACGACGGACCCGGCGACGCCGACCACCACCGGAACACCAACCTACCGCACCGCAGACTGCCCCTACATCCTCTCCGTCGAGCCGGCGACGGTGGACCAGCGAGAGGAGGCCGACACCATCCGGCAGTTCGAGAACCGCACCGAGCGCGAGCAGGAACTGTTCGCGCAGGCGCTGGAGAACGGCAGCGTCGAGTCCGACACGCTACCCGACCTGTGGAGCAGCCCGGGCGTCGTCGAGTACCAGAACGAGACCTACTACGTCGTCGCGGCGGTCTGCTGAAAGAAGGGGGACGACAGACGATGTTCGTGGCTACTGCGTACCCACCGGCACGAACGGCAGCGTCGCGCGCTCGGTGTCGCTGTAGGCGAGCGCCTCGGTCTGGCTCACGCCGTCGGGCGTGACCAGGTCCATGACGAGGGGCGCGTTGTCGACCGCCCCTGGTTTCGCGCCGCCGAAGACGTAGCCGCCGGCCGTCTCCTGCACGGGCCGGAGTGCGCCGAAGTTCTCGGACTGGACCATCGCGACCAGCTCCAGCGAACCCGCGTCGACCCCGTCGAGGGCCTCGCGGTCGAGGCTCAGGGTGACGGTCCCGGCGTCGTCGTCGACGCTCTCGCGCACCGTGACGGTGTTCCCGTCGGCGTCGGTGAGCGCCGCGCCGGTCGAATCGACCGCGCTCTTGGTGAAGCCGCTGACCTCGAGGCGGTAGTGCCAGGCATCGGCGAAGTCGACGTTCGCGCCGAGGTCGTCGAGGCTGTCGGTCGCGCCACCGGCCTTGTCCGGGTCGCGCAGCCAGCAGACGAACATGTGCGGCGAGAAGCCCCGACTGCTCCCGAAGGCGTTGTTCAGCGTCTCGACCTCGAAGCGGAACTGGTGGATGCTCGGGGTCTGCTCGACCGTGACCGAGGTCAGGTCGAACGCGCCCGCGGGGAAGGCGTCGGCGGTCGGGTAGGTGTAGCCGCCGGGGCCGGAATCGTCGCCGGTCGGGTCGCCGATGGTCGCGACCGTCTCGGGCGGTTTGACGGTGACCGTCTCGCTCGCCAGCGTCTCCCCGTCGGTGGTCTGGACGACCACGTCGTAGGTGCCGCGCGTGTCGATGGCGTAGGAGAACTGGTAGGACTGGTCGGTGGAGTTCGGCGGGAAGCGGACGTTCGCGCTCGCCGCGACCGTGCCGTCGACGACGAGTTCGACGGTCGTGCCGCCGATGTAGGCGCCAGCGTTCGACCCGGTGGCGCTGATGAACGGCTCCTGGACGAACGTCTCCTCGCGGATGGCCACGTCGAGGTCCTGCTCGGGGTACTCGTACGCGGGGAGGTCGGCCACGTCCGTCCAGTCGGCCGGGCGGAGACGGACCGCGGTCCCACCGGACTCGATGGTCGAGGCGAGCAGGGTGGTGTCGGCGGTGACGATGGCCTCGTCGACGCGCACGTCGGTCAGGTTCTCGTCGAACCGGGCGTCGATGCCGTCGGAGTAGATCTCGGCGACGTACTTGCCCTTCGTGTGGCCCTTCCCCTCGCCGTTCTCGGTGCCGTTTCCGTTGCCATTCCCGCCGCCGTGGCCCTTCCCCTTGCCCTCGTCGTGGCCCTTGCGTTTTCCGGGGGCCGAGTCGAGGAAGTCGAGGGGGACGTCGAGGGCGCGGCCGTTCTCGTCGGTCATGGCGCCGACGAACCACTCGTCGTCCTGCTTGCGTGCCGTGACCATGTACGAGCCGATGTCGGCATCGACGACGCGGGTGTCGTCCCAGCCGGCGGCCGGCACGTCCTCGATGAAGTCGAAGGCCTCGACCGTGGGCCCGAGCGTCGGGTCCGTCTCGGGTGCGGGCATCGACTGGCCGGGTTCCGTGACCGCGACCGAATCGAGGTTCAGGCCGCCGGTGTCGCTCTCGGCGAGCGTGAGTTCGAGGTCGTTCTCGCCCGAGTCGAGGGTGACCGTCGCCGAGACGGTGGCCCACTCGTCCCAGTAGTCGGTGGTCGGGAAGGTGACCTGTGTGGAATCCCCGCCGGCGACGAGGGTCGCGGTCCGGTCGGTGTCGGCCGGGACCGCGTTGTTCTCGGCGTCGCTGGCGTAGCGCAGGTGGACGGTGTACTCGCCGGCCTCGGGCACGTCCTCGACGGTCCAGGCGACGGAGGCGCCCGTCTCGACCGTGTTCGGGTCGACCGGGACGTACCGGCCGCCCTGGGCGCCGGCCCAGCGGGCCTTCGCGGTGAACCCGTCGAGGTCGCCGAACTCGGCCTGTGCGACCTCGCCGACCGAAGCGACGGCGGGCTGGTCGGCGAGGTAGGAACTCGGCAGGTCCGCGACCATGTGGAGGCCGCTGAGGTACGTCGGGTACATCGCGAGCTGTTTCGCCCGCGTGGTCTCGATACCGCCGGACCCGGAGTCCATGTCGAAGATGCCGGGGGTGTACTCGACTGGGCCGCCGAGCATCCGGGTGAACGGGAACGTGACGTGGTGCGAGGGCGAGACGTAGCCGAAGGAGTCGTACTCCTGGCCGAGGACGCCCTCGCGGGTCATCACGTTCGGGTAGGTCCGGCGCTCGCCCGTCGGCTTGACGGGTTCGTGGACCTCCAGCATCTGGCGGTTCTTCGCGGCCTCGCGGTACACCAGATGGTGGTGGTTCACCAGCGCCTGGCAGTGGTGGTTGTACGTCGTCCCGTCGATGGAGACGCCGCCGTCGGCGACGTAGCCCGTCTTGATGGAGTTGATGCCGAGGTCGTCGTAGTCGGCGAACGGGTTCGGGTCGTTCTCGAGTTGGGCCTCGTAGTTCGAGACGTTCCCCGCCGTCTCGTTGTGGGCCGTCATCGCGACCGGCGGGTCGAGCTGGGCGCCGTAGTCGGTGACCGCCTCGATGTCGAAGTCGGGGTAGGTGTCGTCGAAGTCCATCGTGCTCCCGTCGCCGGGGTAGGAGTCCCAGCCCTCGTTCCACCCCTCGACGAGCACGCTGTCGATGCCGTGCTCGCTGGCGAAGTCCATGTACCGTTGCATCCGCCGGGTCTGGGCGCCGTGGTTCCCGGTCTCTGGGCCCCGGTACTGCCAGTCGGCACGCCCGGTGATCATCAGCCACCAGACGCCCATGAACTTCTGTGGCTCGATCCAGTCGGTCCCGTGCGGGAACTCCTCGGGGTCCAGCGGGTCGTTCAGGTTGAGCACGAGGCTGGACTCGACGAGGTCGCCCGGGCGCTCGCCGACCTGTATCGTGCGCCACGGCGTCCGGTGCGGGGCCGCCGCAGACACCTTCGTCCCGTCCGGCAGCGGGGCCAGCGTCGACTCGAACGTCGTCGCGCCCGCAGAAACGGGCTCGACCGCCATCGCGGCGTAGTCGACCAGGTTCGCCTCGTGGACGCTGAGGTAGCGCCCGCCGTCGGTCTCCATCGTGATGGGGGTGTGTGCGCCGTCGTAGGGCGTCCCCGAGCCGACCTCGCTCAGGGGCGTCTCCTTGTACGCGTACTCGTAGCTGTTGAAGTCGTTCTCGACCCACCAGCTCGTGTGGTCGCCGGGGAAGGCGAACTCGGTCCGTTCGTCGGTGACGACGAACTCGCCGAAGCCGCTCTCGTCGGGGAAGACGTACCGGAATCCGACCCCGTCGTCGAACGCCCGGACCTCGAGCGTGAGGTTGCGGCCCGGGGGACTCTCCTCGACCAGCCCGAGGCGCAACTCGTGGTAGTGCTCGCGGATCTCGTCGTACTGGTCCCAGACGGGCGTCCAGGTCGTGTCGGTGGTGGCGCGTTCGCTCCCCGTCACCGCGACACCTTCGCCGAAGGCGGGCTGGTCCTGGAACTCGAACCCGAGTCGCGAGTCGGCCACGACCGTCTCCCCGCCGTGACTGACGCTGTAGCTCGGGACCCCGTCCGACACGTCGACCGTCACCGCGACGCTCCCGTCCGGCGACGTGACCGTCTGTGTGGCTGCGTCGTCCCCTGCCGTGACCTTCGCGGCCGTCTCGTCGGCGACCGACAGCGAGAACGCCGACGCCGCGACCAGCGAGGCCAGCCCACCCACGAACTCGCGGCGGTCCATGGATGAGAACGTGTGATTACCTTGTTCGTCAAACATCGACTAGCATGGCAGAGGCACACACAATAAGCGTAACTATCTTTTCTGACACGTGTATTTCTCGCAACTGATTCCGTTGCGTATCGAGGTGCAGTACAGCGGGTGTGGTTGGAGATTCCGGCGGCCACCTTCTGTCCTAACAGTACTCTGTAACAACTGAAAACGCGAGCCGAGTGGCCCGGCGGCCCTAGAGGCCCGGTCGTTCGACCCCGGTGATCTCGAAGCGGACACCGCCCTGTGTGCCCTCCGCGAGTTCGACCTCCCATCCGTGGGCAGCGACGATCTGCGCCACGATGTCGAGACCGAGGCCCGTCCCGTCGGGTCGCGTCGAGTACCCGGATTCGAACACCCGCTGTCGCTGCGCCGGCGGGATGCCCACCCCGTCGTCCTCGACGTAGAAGCCCGTCTCGAGGTCACCCACGGTTATCGTCAGCGCCTCGGCGCTAGCATCGGTCCCTGTCTGGTCGCTGGTCGAGCCGTGTTCCACGCTGTTGCGCAACAGGTTCTCCAGCACCTGCGAGAGCCGGGTCTCGTCGGCGACCACGACGCGGTCGGTCTCGACGCACAACTCGGCGTCGTCGGCGTCGACGTTCCGCCAGCAGCGTTCGACCAGGGTCGCGAGACAGACCGGCTCCAGGTCGGTTATCGACCGGTTCGTCCGGGCCAGCGTCAGCAGGTCGTCTATCAGGGCCCGCATCCGCCGGTGTGCCCAGGCCACCTCCGCCAGCGCCTCGTCGTCGGTGCGCTCGCGGGCCACCTCCAGGTAGCCCTCGGCGACGTTCATCGGGTTCCGGAGGTCGTGTGAGACCATGCTGGCGAACTGGTCGAGGCGGTCCCGGTGGCGTTCGAGGTCCAGTTCGTACTCCTTGCGCTCCGAGACGTCCCTGACGACCCAGAGCCGGGCCCGGCGGCCGTCCGTCCCGACCGTCACCGGGGTCGAGTAGAGGTCGACCCAGCGTCCGTCCTCGAGGCGGAACTCGTCGCGACTCTCCTCCGTCGGATGCCCGTGGAGGTGCTCCACACGGTCACGGAACCGGTCGGTGTCCGCGATCCGCCGGGCCAGCCGGTCCGCGAGCATCCGACCGTCGGGAGTGCCCTCGCTCGTGGGCGTGTCGACGTCGAGGATGTCGAAGAAGCGGTCGTTGGTCCGGAGGACCGTCCCGTCGCCGGCGACCAGCACCAGCCCGTCGATGGTGCCCTCGGCCTGCGCCTGCAGTTCGGCCACCTGCTGCTGGAGTTCCTGCACCCGGGCGTCGCTGGACCCCGCGGATGGGGACCCGTCCCCGGGTCGCTCCCGGTCCTGTGGCGGACTGGCATCCGGCTGATCGCTGGTCATGCGTCCTCCTCCGTGGTAGTCGGGAGCGTGACCGTCACGGTCGTTCCGTCCCCGTTGGTGATCTCGACGTCCCCGCCGAGCAGGGTGAGGGCCCAGTGGACCAGCCACAGGCCGAGGCCGTCGCCGTGGTGCAGGGGCGTCTCCTCGCCCTCCCGGTACACGTCGACGAGGTCCTCGTCGATGCCGGGGCCGTTGTCGACGATGCGGACCTGGACGCGACCCGGGGTCTTCGGGGCGGGCCCGACCGTCACGGTGACGACCGGGTCGACCGCGTCGTTGTGCCGGACCGCGTTCTCGAAGAGTTCGGGGAGCACGTCCACGAGACAGCCCCCGTTGACGTACCAGGGCCCGTCCTCGACCTCGACGGTCACGTCGACCCCGGCGTAGGTCTTCCGGGTCCGTTCGGCGAGGTCGGCGAGGACCTCACCGAGGTCGATGGTGTCGTCGAACGACCGGCACCACTCCAGGGTCCGCTCGATGTGCCGGACGCTTCGCCCGAGTCGCTGCAACTCCTCTGCGGAGCCCTGTATCTCGCCGGCCGAGGCCGCCACCGCCGGGTCCTCCGCCGTCTCGACCAGCATGTCGGCGTACCCGGCGACGACGTTGATGTCGTTCGAGAGGTTGTGTCGCATCACCCGGTTGAGGACGCTCAGGCGCTGCTCGCGGACCTTCTCGTCGGTCACGTCCGTCTGGAACCCGATGAAGTTCACCAGCTCGCCCGTCTCGTCGTGGACCGGCGCGATGGCGACCCGGTTCCAGAAGCGCGTGCCGTCGGCCCGGTAGTTGACCAGCGTCGTCGCCACCCGCTCCTCGTCGGCGATGGCCTCCCGGAGGGTCCGGACGGCCGTCTCGTCGGTCGCCGGCCCCTGCAGGAGGCGCATGTTCTCGCCGAGGAGCTCGGTCTCGTCGTAGCCCGTGATCTGCTCGAAGGCGTCGTTCGCGTAGATCAGCGGGTTGTCCGGCCGGCCGGGGTCCGTGATGGTTATCCCGATGGGTGCGGCGTCCATCGCCCGTTCCTTCCGGCGCAACTCCGCCACCGTCAGCTCCAGCTCGCGCTCTCGGCTCGCCAGCCGCGTCGAGGTCCGGCGGCGCCGGAGCAGGTTCGACAGTCGCGCCTCCAGTTCGGCCTTCTTCACCGGCGCCTCGATGACGTCGTCGGCGTACTCCCACACGCCGGGGTCCGAACAGAGGTCGCTCCCGGGGGGCGCGATGAGCAGGACCGGCGAGAAGACCGTGTCGCTCCGGTCCCGGTACGCCTCGATTGCGTCGGTCCGGTGCCGGAAGCGCTCCTCGTCGACGATGCAGAGGTCGACGGTCCTGTCAAGCGCGTCACCCTCGGTCCCCGACGTGACGTCGTATTTGTCGCCGAGGAGGTCGGCGAGCAACTGTCGGTTCCGTCCCGGCTCCAGCAGCAGGTGGACGTGGGCCCACTCGTCGTCCCCGGACGGGCGCTCCGGCGGAACAGAGCCAGGGTCGGTGGTCATGAGCCGCGGACTCACCGCCTGGTGTCCTCGCCCGCGGGTGGATTCGGGCTGTCGACGAAGGTCGGCGTCCCGCTCAGGATGCCACGGAGGGCCGAGAGGGGTTCCCCCACCTTGATGCCGTGCTGGGTGATCTCGAACTCCCGCATCGTCCGCTCGAAGTCGCTCATCCGCTTCTTCAGGATGCCGATGGCCTTCCGGAGCTCGCCGTTCATCTCCAGGTAGCGGAGGAAGACGATGTTGTCCGCAAGGTAGCTGACGCCGCTGTTCGTCGGCTGGAACTCCCCCGTGACGCTCTCGGCGGTGTCGACCAGGATGACCGCGACGCCCATGTTCTTCAGGTAGCGACCGAGCGCGTTCAGCTCCCGTTCGAGGTCGCCCTCGTTCCCCTGGAGCGAGAGGCGGTACCCGTCGATGCCGTCTATCATGACTATCTTCGCGTCCTGCCGTTCGACCTCCTCGCGGACCATCGACGCGAACTCGGGTGGGCTCTTCTCGAGTGGTTCGACGGTCTCGACCGCCAGCGTGCCACGGTCGACCATCTCCTTGACGGGGATGTTCACGTTCTGTGAACGTTCGAGCAGCGTCTTCTCCGATTCCTCGAACTGGTAGACGATGGAGCGCTCGCCCCGCCCGGCGGCCTCCTTCATGAACTGGACGCCGAGCGTGGTCTTGCCGACCCCGGTCGGGCCGGACAGGATGGTCACCGTCCCCCGTTCGAGCCCACCGTGGAGGAGTTCGTCTATCTCGGGCACGCCGGAGGGGATCTTGTCGGTCGTGAACTCGCGACCGTGCGAACTCGGCGTCAGGACCGGGTAGACGACCATCCCGTCGCCGGTGATGCGCAGCGAGTGCGACCCGGAGTCGAAGTCGGAGCCGCGGAACTTCCTGACCGCGAGCGACCGGCCGCGCTCGCCGTGTCGCAGTTCGACCGTCCCGTCGCTGACGAACTGCAGGTCCTCGTCCGGACTCGTCTCGGTCGCCTGCGAGGTGAACACGACCGTCGCGTCCTGTGCCCGCACCAGCTGGACGAAGCCGTTGACCTGTTTGCGGAACTGGTAGTCGTCGGGAGCGAGGTTCCGGAGCTGCGTGAGCGGGTCGACGAACACCCGGTCGGGGTCGACGCGGCGGACCTCCTCCCCGATGCGGTCGACGACACCGGGCGATTCCACCTCGTCCGGCGCGAACACGTAGTACTGGTCGTTCTCGGTGAAGGCGTCGGCCGTCGGCGAGAGGTCGAGGAACTCGACCCCCGATAGGTCGAACCCGAGGGCGGCCGCGTTGGCCCGGATGTCCGCGGTCGACTCCTCCAGGTTGATGTAGAGACACGACTCGTCGGCCGCGAGGCCGGCGGTCAGGTAGTGCAGCCCGAGGATCGTCTTGCCAGTCCCGGGGCGGCCCGTGACCATGTAGCTCCGTTGCGGGATGAGGCCACCGTGGAGGACCTCGTCGAGCCCGTCGACGCCGGTGGTGATGCGGGAGCGGTCGTCCACCGTCACGGCTCTCTCCCGCCCGGCTGCCGTGGCCGATGGGTGCGAGTCGCCGACGGACGAGAGTCTGAGACCGTCACGCGGTCGGTCGGTGTGCCTGGCGAACTGTCGGCTCCGAATCGAACTCGCGAACGTTGCGACGACCGGCTGGCGCTCCTGTCGTGGGCGGACCGCTGGACAGGACGGGTGGGGGACGCGGACATGGTGATTTTCGATATGCAATACCGGACTCGACCGAGTAGTGGTTCTGCCTCACTCTATTGGGCCACTTCCGGCCCGACCTCAACGATTAGGGGGTGACAGTGTCGGGCTCTGGGTGGCGGTGGTATCGCCGGGTGACAGGCCCCTCGAAACCGCCCGTCGTCGCTCGATTCTCCAGTCGAGGGGACGAGGTCAGGGAATCACAGGAGAACGAGAGCAGGGGCTCGGGAGGTTGATTCCAGAGAAAGCCTAGGCCGGGATTTGAACCCGGGCTCTCGTCCTTACCAAGGACGCGCTTTACCGCTAAGCTACCCAGGCACCGTGTCGCGTTCGGCGCATTTCACAGTTGCTCGCTGGTATCTTTAAGGGCTTCGATTCGTCGTCACGAATCCGTCGCCGGCTGGCGGACGTGGTCGTCGGCGCCTGCCGCGTCGCCGGCGGTCGCGCCGGTCTGGAGTTCGGTCGGGCCCGGGAGGGACTCGGCCGCCCCGTCGAGGCCGATACCGGCGGCGACGGCGAGGTCGTCGACCTGCGCGAAGAGTTCGGTCGTGGGGGTGGCGTCGACGGCGGTGACGCCGGCGGTCGCGGCCAGCTCGAACACGTCGCGTTCGAGGGTCACGTCGAGGCCGGCGGTGTCGGCGTCGGGGGCGCGGCGGCTGGTCTGGTCGCGGCCGAACCGGCGGACGGTGGCGACCGCCTTGCTGGCGGCGTCGGTCCGGGCGAGCAGGTAGAAGCCGCGGGAGACGAGGACGGTCGCGGCGAGGGAGTCGAGGTTGGGCTGGGTATGGTCGTCGCTATCGGCCCAGGGTTCGTCGTGGGCGAGCGACCGGGTGAGTCGGAGCCCCTCGTAGATGAGCTGGACACCGGCGGCCCGCTGGGCGACGGACGTTGGGTCGACGGCGTCGTCAACGGCGCGGGCACAGCGAATCGTCAGCACTCCGGGTGCCATCGACGCCGACTCGAGGCGGGCCTCCAGGTCGTCCCGGAGGCGGTCCGGGTAGATGTCCTGGATGGCCTCGATGGCGGCACGGCGGCACGTAGCGGCCTCGTCCATTGGCAGTCGCTAGCGGTGGGAAAGGCAAAGACCTTTGGAAAACCCGACACACGCACTGACATGATTCGTACCGAGGTCACCGGGGACGTGACGACGGTCACGCTGGACCGGCCGTCGCGCCGGAACGCGCTGACGCGGGCGGGGCTCTCCGACCTGCAGGCCGCGGTCGAGGCCGCCGACACGCCGGTGGTCTACCTGACCGGCGCCGGTGGGGCGTTCTCCGCCGGGGCGGACTTCGACGAGGTGGCACAGCTCGACCACGATTCCGCCAGGGAGTTCGTCCGGCAGGGCCAGCGGGTCGCCCGGACCATCGAGACCGCCGAGAGCGTCGTCGTGGCGGGCATCGACGGCCCGGCTCGCGGTGGCGGGGTGGAACTCGCGCTGGCGTGCGACCTGCGGGTGGCGACCCCCGACGCGACGTTCGCCGAGACGGGCGTGCAACTCGGGCTGTTCGGGGCGTGGGGCGGCACGGTCAGGCTGCCCCGGGTGCTCGGCGAGGGCGAGGCGATGGACCTCGCGCTCTCCGGGCGGGTCGTGGACGCGGCCGAGGCGAAGCAGATGGGGCTGGTCTCGCGGGTGGTCGAGGACCCGCGGGCGGTCGCGGAGGCGGTCGCCGACACCAACCACGACGCGCTGGCGGTGCTGAAACGCCGGATGCGCGACGATGCGGACCGGCCGGTGCAGGAGGCGCGCGAGGCCGAGACCTTCGCCGACCTCGTCGTCGAGCACGCGGCCGAGCTGGAGCGGTAGCCCGCGCCGGACCGCCGATTGGACAGGCCTGTCCACTGGTGGGGCACCGGACGTTCAGGGAAGCATTCATATCGGTCCGATACTCCACTGGGCGTGTGTACGACTGCGACCACTGTGGGGGTTCCTTCGATGAGGAGGCGGCGTACCTGCGCCACCTCCGGGACGAACACCACGACGAACTGGGTCGGATCGAACGACGGCGGGTCGACGGCCTCGACGACGGGGGCGGCCCTCCGACCAGCACCATCGCGCTGGGGGTGGCCGGCGTCCTCTTCGCGCTCATCGTCGGCGGCCTGCTCGTGAGCCTCGGGAGCGGGAACTCCAGCGCCGGCGCGGCCACCACCTTCGTCGACGACAGCGTCCGCCAGCCCGCCAGCCTCGGGACGGTCCACGAGCACGGCCCGATGACGGTGACCGTCGACGGGCGGTCACTGGACTTCAGCCAGAACAAGTACCAGCTCCAGGACGACTTCTTCCACTACGAGAACGGCGACGGCAGTACGTGGCACGTCCACGGGCAGGGCGTCACGCTGGAGTACGCGCTGGAGTCGCTCGGGATGGGCGTGACCCAGAACGGCTTCGCCTTCGGTGACGAGGTCTACCGGGCGAGCGAGGGCTCGACGGTCGTCTACGAGGTGAACGGCCAGCCGGTCGACCCCGAGCGCTACGTCCTCCAGGACGGCGACCGGGTCCGGGTGGTCGCCGACGACCCGGTCGAGTCGAGCGACGAGTGAGGCGTCGTTCGCTTCGTCAGAGCCGCAGTTCCGACGGTGCGGGCGGCATGTTGCGCTTGTGCTCGCTCACCTCGTACAGCTCCCGCACGCGCTCGACGTCGGCCTCGTCGATGCCGAGCTCGCGCGCCGTCGCCGTGGTCGACGCCCCGCCCTCGATGTGGAGCGCGATGACCGCGTCGACCGTGTCGTAGCCGACGCCCATCTCCTGTTCGTCGGTCTGGTCCGCCCACAGCTCCGCGGTCGCCTCCTTCTCCGCGAGGTCGTCTGGTGCGCCGAGGTAGGCCGCGAGCTGGCGGACCTGCTGCTTGTAGAGGTTCCCGATGGGGTTGCAGTCGACCGCCTGGTCGCCGTACTTCGTGAAGTAGCCAGTCAGCGCCTCGGCCCTGTTCCCGGTCCCGAGGACCACGCGGCCCTCCTCGTTGGCGACGTAGTAGTTGACCACCCCGCGGACCCGCGCCCGCGCGTTGCCCACGGCCACGGTGTCGCCCTCGGCACCCGGAATCGCGTCGACCAGCGCGTCGACGATGGGCCCGATCTCGATGGTGTCGTACTCGATGCCGAGCGTCTCCGCCACTCGCTCGGCGTCGCTCATGTTCTCCTCGCTGGAGACCGTCGCCGGCAGCACCAGTCCGCGCACGTTCTCCTTCCCGAGGGCTTCGACGGCGAGGTAGGCCGTCGTCGTGCTGTCGACGCCCCCCGAGAGCCCGAGGACGGCGCCGTCGGCACCCGCTGCGTCGACTGTTTCCTGGATGAACGAGACGATGTGGTCGCGCTGGGCGGCCAGCTCTTCCTCCGAGAAGCGAAGGTCCAACATTAGGCGGGTCTTGCATCTGCACCCGTTAATACGTTGCTCGACGGGGTCGGAACCTGGACGTTCGTCCACCCGCGGCCGGCCGAGCCGGGGCCGCGCCGGTGGTCGATTCGGTTCGGGAAAACGCTACGTTGAAGTACGGTCGTGCAGAACGTTGAGATAGAACGTTACGGGAACACCGTTGTCCCCGCGCACGATGTGCGTGTGGGGCGGTGCGAACGGACGTGGCGGTCGAGCACCGTTGTCCCCGCGCACGATGTGCGTGTGGGGCGGTGCGAACGGACGTGGCGGTCGAGCACCGTTGTCCCCGCGCACGATGTGCGTGTGGGGCGGTGCGAACGGACGTAGCGGTCGAGCACCGTTGTCCCCACGAACGAAGTGAGTGGGGGCTCGGTGCGAACGAACGTAGTGAGTGAGCACCGTTGGTCCAGTGGTAGGACATTAGCTTCCCAAGCTAATAGCCCGGGTTCAATTCCCGGACGGTGCATTCCTGCGACGAACGACAGTGAGGAGCGGTAGCGCTGGGGAATCGGACCCTGCGAGTCGCAGCCTGCGACGCGGGGAGCAGGACCGTCTCGCTCTGGTTCGATTCCCGGACGGTGCATTCCTCCCGAAGTCGCCCGAGTAGTTCCGGGTGGGTGCCTGGGCCGACCTTTCACCGTCCAGCAGTAGCATCACCATACCCGTTCGCGCCACTGGATTACGGGTTCTCTACCGGCCGCGTAACGCACGATTAGCTATGATACTTCTGGCCGATTGACGGGATAGGGAGTTGGGAACTCGTGAGCTACGACGTCAGAACCGACGGGAGTGCATCGAGCGGGACCGCCATGGACCACCTCGAGGAGCTGCTTGGCATCTACGACGAGAGCGCCAGCGAGCGCTGGCCACAGCTGGCCAGGGGGTACGGTGAGAACGACTTCACCACGGTCCGTGCGTCGGTCGCGGGGGAGTGGCAGGCCATCGACCACGAGGACCTCCACGTCGACCCGGAGGACTGCCTCCGGCTCTGTGAGGAGTGAGCCATGCGGTTTCCGACGCTGGTCAGGCTCCTCGTCGGGGCGCTGGTCGTGGGTGGAAGCCTCGTGGCGGTGCTGGTGATGGCGAACGCGGAGTACCTGCTCTGGACGGCCGCGGTGTTGCTGGGCTGTCTCGCCGCGATGATGCTGGTTCTGGAGCCGGAGTTGCGCGGGTCGTACTACTGACGACGGGGGCTTCTCCGTCGGCGGGACAACCGTCTTGTCGCTGGTCCGAGTAGCGCCGGCCATGGTCCGGAAGGTGAACGACTCCGAGTGCGAGTGGACCGAGGTGACCGAGGGCGAGACGCGCTTCCGGCGCAAGCAACTGGGGGCGGCGGCCGACGCCGAGCAACTGGGCGCGAGCCTGTACGAACTGCCGGCGGGGAACCGCTCGTGGCCGTACCACTACCACACCGCGAACGAGGAGGCCATCTACGTCCTCGCCGGCTCGGGGACGCTCCGGGCGGCAGACGGGGAGCACCCCCTCGAGGCGGGTGATTTCGTGGCCCTGCCGACGGGCGAGGACGGCGCACATCGCGTCGTCAACACGGGCGAGGAGCCGCTTCGCTACCTCTGTGTGTCGACGATGCAGGAGCCGGACGTGACGGTGTATCCGGATTCGGAGAAGATCGGGGTCTTCGCCGGCTCGCCCCCCGGCGGGGAGTCGGGGGAGCGAACCGTGGCGGGCTACTATCCCAGCGAGGCGGCGGTGGACTACTGGGAGGGGGAGGAGCGGTAGTCGGACTCGGTGACCGAAACCGTCGTGTCGGACTCGATCCAGGCGTCGAGGTTCTCGCGGTCGTAGATGATGAGTCCGTTGACGGTCTCGCGGCCGACGTAGCGCTCTTCTTCGGTATCGGTCGTGTTCATTCGACTCGATACTGGCTTCTGCGCGGGCCGGTATATGTTTGCTGGCCAAGGTGGGCCAAAACGGCTAATAGGGGGGCTCTAACGGCCGAAACGGTTATGTGCCAGAGAGCGAGCCGGCGCAGTTCCGGCAGTACCGGAACGCGGCGTCCAGCTCGTTCGGCGTCCCGCAGTGCGGGCAGTGGCGCGTGTCGCCGTCGGTGGATTCCCGGCGCCGCGGCGCGGGTGCGCTCGTCACGCGCTCGTCGAACCCGACGCCGTCTCCCTCGGGGACGGCGCGGGAGGCCCCACTGTCGGTCTGGCGGCGGTAGTAGAGGTACACTGCCAGCTGGAGCGCCGCGAACACGAGCAGGTAGCCGATGGCCCAGTCCCAGACCTCTGCCATACTGTGGTATAGTATAGCACGACACTTCACTGTTGGCACTTCGGCGGCCGGATGACGAAATCCGTCAGAGTTAGGCGTCGTCGCCTGCAGGCACGCGTATGGAACGACGGTCCCGAATGCTCGCGGTCTGCGCCCTCCTCCTCCTCGTCACGGCGTATCTCGGCCTGCAGGCGGCGCTCGGCGCGCCCGCGGCCGCCGCGGCGCCGGCGGTGAACGACAGCAACGCGACGAACGAGACGGAGACGGTCCGCGAACAGCACGCCGGCAACACGCTCATCGGCATCCAGAGCTACGGCGACGCCTACGAGGGTCGCGCCATCGAGGTGACGCCCGACGGCGAGGTGGTCTGGGAGTACACGCCGGATAACTCCCGGGTGTTCGACGTCGAGATGCTGGAGAACGGGAACATCCTCGCCTCGGTCGC
The DNA here is from genome assembly GCF_026616195.1 of Haloarchaeobius amylolyticus. Taxonomy (NCBI): domain Archaea; kingdom Methanobacteriati; phylum Methanobacteriota; class Halobacteria; order Halobacteriales; family Halorubellaceae; genus Haloarchaeobius; species Haloarchaeobius amylolyticus. The sequence continues at coordinate 1,621,472 of NZ_JANHDH010000001.1, read as the reverse complement.
GACGAAGCGGCCGGCGAGCGCCTGCCCCGACGAGTTCGCGAAGGACGGCTGTGTCCACAACCGCGTCGTCGAGCTGGACTACGAGACCAAAGAGGAGGTCTGGAACCACTCGTGGTACGACGTCTACGTCCACAACCACGAGGTCCACGACGCCGACCGGCTCCCCAGCGGCGAGACCGCCATCATCGACATGGGGAACAACCGGGCGTTCACCGTGAACCAGGAGGGCGACATCACCTGGGAGTGGCACGCCCGTGAGCACCTCGGCGAGGGCACCGAGTTCGACGAGGAGTACGACAGCCCCGCGTACACCGGCCCGGAGAAGGACTGGACCCACATGAACGACATCGACCTGCTCCGGAACGGGAACTTCCAGATGAGCATCCGGAACTTCGACGTGGTCATCGAGGTGAACCGGACCACCAAGGACGTGGTGAACGTCGTCGGCGAACCCGGTGCGCACGACGACCTCTACGAGCAGCACAACCCGATGCGGCTCAACGGGACGGTGCTCGTGGCCGACAGCGAGAACGACCGGGTCGTCGAGTACGACGTCGAGACCGGCGAGAAGGTCTGGGAGTACAGCCAGGGCATCCTCTGGCCGCGCGACGCCGACCGCCTGGAGAACGGCCACACCCTCGTCGTGGACACGTTCAACAACCGCGTCATCGAGCTGAACAAGGAGGGCGAGGTCGTCTGGCAGTACGGTGGCGTCATGATGCCGTACGCGGCCGACCGGCTCGGCCAGCCCGAGGAGGGTGGCGTCGACGCGACGGGTGAGAACCTGACGAGCAAGGTCGAGGGCGAGGGCGTCGAGAAGCAGGTCGGCACCTACGTCGCCTGGGCCCGGTTCGTCTTCCCGGGCTGGGTCTCCTTCGAGGAGTTCGCGGCGGCCGCCCTCGGGGCGGTGCTGTCGCTCGTCCTCGTGTTCGACCTCGCGCTCCTCGGCGTGTCCCGGGCCCGGGCCCGGGCCCGCTGAGAACCTGCGTCGGCTGGGTCGGCTGTCTCTTCTGCGTTCGCGCTTACGGCGGTAGCACCCGGAACACGGCGTCGTCCGTCGGCTCCGGGTCGCCCTGCCCGTCCTGGTCGCTGGTCGTGAGGTAGAGGTGGCCGTCCGGGCCGGTGAACGTCGTCCGGATGCGCCCGAGGTCGCCGAAGAAGGACCCCTGCGAGACGGGTTCGCCGCCGTCGATGACGACCCGGCGCAGGTGCTCGCCGGTGAGCGCGCCGACGAAGAAGCTATCCTGCCAGCGCTCGATGCCGCCCCGGTAGTACGCCAGGCTCGCGGGCGAGATGCGGGCGTCCCAGGTCACCAGCGGGTCGACGGACTGGCTCGACTGGGCGGGGCCGGCGACGGCCGGCCAGCCGTAGTCGCCGCCCGGTTCGACCCGGTTGAGTTCGTCGTTCGCGTCGGGGCCGTGGTCGCAGACGTAGCACTCGCCGTCGACGAACGTGATGCCGAGTGGGTTCCGGAAGCCGTAGCTGTACACCGCGTTGTCGAACGGGTTGTCGGGGTGGGGGTCACCGTCGCGGGTGAGCCGGAGGACCTTGCCGGCAAGCGAGTCGGTGTCGCGGGCGCGCTCCGGCTCGCCCACGTCGCCGGTGGTCACGTAGAGTGCGTCCTCCGGGCCGATGGCGAGCCGGCCGCCGTTGTTGACCTCGGCCGCGGGGATCCTGTCGAAGAGGACGCCGGAGACGGCGAAGGCGCGGTCGACGGCGAGTTCGAGGACCCGGTTCCAGAGTCCGGACGCGCGCTGGTAGGTCTGGAACGCGAACGCGCGGGTCGGGTCGGCGGGGTCGAACGCCAGCCCGTGGAGGCCGGTCTCGCCCCGTTCGACGGTCTCGACGGTCAGGTCGCGGACCAGTCCCGCGTCGCGGCCGGTCGCCTGCTGGATGCGGCCGGGGCGTTCCGTGACGTAGAGTTCGCCGGTGCGCGGGTGGAAGGCGGCACCCCACGGCGTGTCCAGGCGCATCCGCACGCGCTCGAGGCGGAGCGGGCGCTCCTCGGTGGTCGTGTGCGTGCGCTCGTCGTCGTCGGGGCCCAGACAGCCCGCGCCGGCGACGGTGGGGAGGGTGGCGGTGGCGGCGAGGAACCGGCGGCGTCGCATGGTCGCGCGGTTCGGACCGACTGGGTAAAAATCTGTTACTTCGGGGGCGACAGGTCCCGCTCGAACTCGTCGAACACGTCGAGGTCCTCGGGGAGGTCGTAGGGGATCTCGCGCTCGGCCTGGCGGTTCACGTTGCCCTCGTCGACCGGCTCGGCCACGTCCTCCCAGCCGGGCTTGACCTTCACGCTCTTGGCGGGCTGGCCGACCGCGATGTGGTGGGCGGGGATGTCGGACTGGACGACCCCGCGGGCGCCGACGACCGCGTTCTCGCCGACCTTGCAGCCGGCGCGGACCATCACGTCGAAGGTGAGGCGCACGTCGTCCTCGACGATGGTGTGGAAGTTCTCGACGGCGGTCTGGTCGACGACGTCGTGGTCGTGGCTGTAGATGTGGACGCCGTCGGAGATGGAACAGCGGTCGCCGATGGTGAGCTTGCCGCGGTCGTCGAGGTGGACGTCGTCGTGGACGACCACGTTGTCGCCGATGGAGATGTTGTGCCCGTAGGTGAAGGTGATGCCCTTGAAGAAGCGGCAGTTCTCCCCGACCTCGTCGAAGAGGTGTTCGGCGAGCATCTGGCGGAAGCGCAGCGCGAACTCGACGTTGTCGGCCATCGGTGTCGCGTCGAACTGGCGCCAGAGCCACTGGAGGTGCTTCGAGCGCTCGAAGGCCTCCTCGTCCTTCTCGGCGTAGTACTCGGACTCGAGCGTGGTGTTACAGGGGTCGTACCCCTGCAGGCGGACCTGCTCGGCGGGCGAGACGTCCTCGCCGTTCTGCCAGCGCTCGTAGGCCTCGCGGTCGCCGTGGAGGTCCACGAGCACGTCCTCGACCACGCTGCAGGTGCTCTCGTCGGAGGAGAGGCGCTGGTCTACCTCCTCGATGAACGCACGGACGCCGGCCTCCGCGCTGTCCGGCAACGAGACGTGTCGCTTCGTCATGCACGGTCGTTCGACGCCGAGACTTATGGTGGTTCGGTTGTGCGAACCCTGTACCACCGGGCGCACGCCGTGCCGGCTTCCTGCGGTCACGGCGACCCCCAGGCACCATCTGCCGCAAATGGGTACGTCTATTCACTCGGAGTCGAGTAGTAGCTGTATGCACGACGAGACGCCCGGGTCCGACACCCCCGCCTGGACCCGCGAGCACGCAGCCGGTATCACGCGGCGCGACGACGCGACAGCCCCCGTCATCTACCCGCCGGAGACGAACACCGACCCCGACTACCACGTCTGGGACACCTGGCTGCTCCGCGAGCGCGACGGCAGCATCGCCACCCCCGGCGGTTACCGCGTCATCTTCTGTCTCTCCGCGCCCGCCGAGTTGCTCCCCGGCAAGCGCCACGACGTGGCGACCATCCGGTACTTCTACTCGACGGACGGCGAGGAGTGGTACCGCGGCGGCGTGGCGGTCGACCCCGACGCCGCCTTCGGCTCGCGCCAGTGGGCCGGCTCCGCGCTGCTGGACGACGACGGCACCTGCTACCTCTACTACACCGCGGCCGGGCAGTCCGGCGAGGAGGACCTGACCTACACCCAGCGCCTGGCCTGTGCCGCCGGCGGCACGGTCGAGACGGGCGGGCAGGGCCTCAGCCTCCAGGGGCCGTGGGAGCACGAGATCCTCGCCGAGCCCGACGGCGACTGGTACGAGACCGAGGACCAGTCCCGCGGGATGATCTACACCTTCCGGGACCCGTGGTTCTTCGAGGACCCCGCCGACGGGGAGACGTACCTCCTGTTCGAGGCGAACACGCCCGTCCCCGAGGGCTCACCGGCCTGCGGCGGCGACGCGGCCCAGCAGGAGTTCAACGGGAGCATCGGCATCGCGCACTCGCCCTCGGGCGACCCGACCGACTGGACCCTCCAGGGGCCCCTGCTCGACGCGGTGGGCGTCAACCAGGAACTGGAGCGCCCGCACATCGTGGTCGACGACGGGCGGTACTACCTGTTCACCGCGAGCCACGTCCACACGTTCGCGCCCGGCCTCTCCGGGTACGACGCCCTCTACGGCTTCGTCGCGGACGACCTGCGCGGGGACTACCAGCCCCTCAACGACTCCGGGCTGGTGCTGACGAACCCGAAGAACGCGCCGTTCCAGGCGTACTCGTGGATGGTGTACAAGCACCGGAACGAGCTGCTCGTGACGAGCTTCTTCAACTACTACGACTTCGACCGGCCCTCGCTGGACGACGTGGCCCTGCTCCCCGAGGACGAGCAGATGCGTCGCTTCGGCGGGACGCTCGCGCCGACGGTCCGGCTGGGCTTCGGCGACGGCGAGACGTGGCTCCGCGGCGTGCTGAAACACGGCCACCTGCCGACCGAGGACGAGGACTTACCGCCGGCGGACTTCGCGGAGCGGTACGGGACCCGGGACGCGGAGGAGTCGGGGTACCTGTATCGCTGAGGTGGAGTTCGTGGGTTCCCGGACGCTGGGTTGCTGTCGATGATCGCTGACCCGGGACTGGGGGCTGTCGACTGGCCGGCAGTGACACCGGGCAGTTCACTCGCGCTGGCGTCGTGACCGCACCACGCCCTCCCCAGCCGACTCCTTCCACTCCGCGTCGCTCCGTTCCAGTCGTCCCTCGCGCGACCCCGTGCCGGGGGCTCACTGACGGTCGACATCCGGCACGGCACGCGCCACCGTGTTCGTGACGCTCCAGAAAACAGCCGGTCCTCCCCGCTCTCACCGCCCAGCGGGCCAGACGCTCTCCAGTTCCCACGCCTCGACGTCCACGTCAACCGGCCCGCCGCGGGCGCTGACCGAGACGCCGGTCGCGTCCGCTCTCGTGGGGTACACCCGGCTCGTCAGGCAGCGATGCTCGTTCGCGAAGATCTCGACGACGCTCCCGTCGACGAAGACGTGGAGGTCGACCTGCCCGTCGCCGTCGACCGGCATGTGCTGTTCGCCGGAGTCGGCGGCGGGGTCGAGACTGCTCTCGGCACGGTCGACGACGACCGACTCGCCGTCGTACCGGATGGCGGTCCGTTCCGAGAGCGCGGGCGACTCGCAGACGCCCAGTTCGAAGGTGCCGCCCGGCGTGACGTCGACCGAGAGGCGGAGTTCGGCCGCGCCCCCGTCGACGTCGAGGCAGCGATGGTCGTCGGTCGGGAGGCCGAGTTCGCGCGAGTCGGCGTGGCGCCCGCGGAGGGAGGCCACCTCGGCGGCGGGACGCTGGCGGAGACAGCCGTCCTCGCCGATGTCGAGTTCGCGGGGGAGGGACATGAGCCCGGACCAGCCGGCCTCCCACTGGGCCTCCATGCCGCGGGCCTCGGGGAGCCAGCCGAAGGTGAGTTCCCGGCCGTCGCCCGTGGTGAGCGACTGCGGGGCGTAGAAGCCGCCGTAGTCGAGCTTACCCTCGTGTTCGACGGTGAACGCGGGTTCCGAGAGGTCGGCCTCGCCGAGGAAGTACCTGACCTCGTCGTAGTTCGAGACGTGCAGGAGTTGCTTCTCGCCGAAGTCGAGCAGTTCCGGGCACTCCCAGACCGTCCCGTGGCCGTCGTCGCCGGTCAGGAGCGGGCCGACGTACTCCCACTCCCGGAGGCTCGTGCCGCGGTAGAGCAGGGCGGTGCCACCGATTTCGCTGACGCCGGAGCCGATGAGCTGGTACCAGTACCCGTCCTCGCGCCAGACGCAGTGGTCGCGGAACTCGGCCTCCCAGTCGTCGGTCGAGAGGATGTCGACGTCGGTCGGGGCCTCCTCGATGATGGGGTTGCCGCGGTGTTTCGTCCACGACCGCAGGCCGTCGTCGCTGGTGGCGAGACACGGCAACTGCACGTGGCCCTCGCCGCCCGTGTAGAGCAGGGTCGGGACGCCGTCCTCGTCGACGACCGCACAGCCCGACCAGCAGCCGTCGTGGTCCGGGCCGCCGGGTGTGGGCGCCAGCGCGACCGGTTCGTCGCGCCAGTGGACCAGGTCCTCGCTGACGGCGTGGCCCCAGTGGATGGAGCCGTGGAAGGGGCCACTCGGGTTGTACTGGTAGAAGACGTGGTACTCGCCGTCGTATTCGATGAGGCCGTTCGGGTCGTTGAGCCAGTTCGCCGGCGGCGAGAGGTGGTACGCCGGGCGGTGGTGGTCGTCGGCGAGTCGCTCGCGCAGGCGGGTGAAGCCCTCGGTCGTGGCGGGGCGTCCCGTCACGTCGGGCACGCGGTCGCTGGCCAGCGTGGCCAGCAGGTTCCGCACGAACTGCTCGTGGCGCATCGCGTCCTCGTAGTCGCCGGGGTCGCGGAAGCCGAGCGCCGAGCCGGCCCCGATGACCCGGCCGGCGCCGGGCGTCCACTCGACGAGGGTGCGGTGGCCGACGAGGTCGGCGTCGCCCCTGACCGAGCACGCCAGCACGTCGCCCGCCTCGGGAACGACGCGCTCGTACCGGGCGAACGCCTGCTCGCGGTCGGGCGCGCGGGTGAAGACCCGGCGGCCATCGAACGTCTCGAACGCCGGATGGTCGTCGTGGAGCGAGCGCCGGAGCACGCCGGCCCGGCCGGTGATGTCCTCGACGCCGGCGGCGTCGGGCGCGACGGGGTCGATGCCGAGCTGGGAGATGGCCTCCATGGCCCGCAGGCTGAGCAGGAGCCCGCCGCCGTCCTCGACGTAGGCCCGCAATCGCTCGCCGGCGACCTGTACGTCCTCGCCGTCGAGGGGGCTGTCGCGGTGCCACCAGACGGCGTCGTACGCCGCGAGGTCGACGGCACCGTCGGCGACCACGTCCAGCGAGATGCGGTCCGCCCGGGCGGCCGTCTCGGCGCACCAGTCGTAGGCGGCCCGCTGTTCGCTGGTCAGTTCGGCCACGTAGAGACACGCGACGCGAACCGGAATTCCGTCCATTGGCAGGTTTTAACTCGGCACCGAATGAAAAGCGTTGCCTATCGGGCATCGGTCGCGGGCGACCCCCGGCGCCCGCCGTCGATTCGCGAGGAACGGCTTCCTCGTCTCTCACTTCTCAGGGGTCGGGAACGAAGCACACCCGCTAAGTAATCCCGTTCCCAAGGGCCGGATATGCATTACCGCGAACTCGGCGACTCCGGTCTCGAGGTATCCGAAATCGGGTTCGGCGCGTGGGTCGTCGGCACCGACTGGTGGGGCGACCGCACAGAGGAGCAGGCCAAGGAGATGGTCCGGTACGCACTCGACCAGGGTATCAACTACTTCGACACCGGCGACGTGTACGGGCACGGCCGCAGCGAGGAGCTCATCGGCGAGGCGCTGGGCGACCGACGCGACGAGGTCGTCGTCGCGACCAAGGTCGGCTACGACTTCTACAACAACCCGCAGGCCGGCCACGGCGAACTCCCCAAGGAGATCACGCCCGAGTGGATCCGCACCGCAACCGAGCGCAGCCTCGACCGCCTCGGCTTCGACACCATCGACGTGCTCCAGCTCCACAACGCCAACGTCGACGAGGTCGACGCGGACGTGCTGGAGACCCTCGACGAGTTGAAGGAGGAAGGGCTCGTGAACGCCGTCGGCTGGGCGCTCGGCCCCTCCATCGGCTGGCTGGCCGAGGGCGACAGGGCCATCACCGAGGAGTTCGACTCCCTCCAGCTCGTCTGGAACATGCTCGAACAGGAGGTCGGCAACCACTTCCTCGAGACCATCGCGGAGACCGGCTCGAACACGAGCCTCATCCCCCGCGTCCCGCACTCCTCGGGCGTCCTGAACGAGCAGGTCACCCGCGACACCGAACTGGACGACGACGACCACCGCTCGTACCGGCCCGACGCCTGGTACGAGACGGGCTGGGACAAGCTCGACGCGGTCCGGTTCCTCGAACGCGACGGCGAGCGCACCATGTCACAGGCGAGCCTCCAGTGGCTCCTCTACCACGATTCCGTGGCGACGGTCACGCCGACGTTCCGCACCCGCGAGGACATCGACGAGTGGGCCGCCGCCAGCGACGTGCCGCCGCTCAGCGACGAGGAGTTCCAGCAGGTCCAGTCGCTCTACGCCGACGGCTTCGGCGTCGACCGCGACGACGGGATGGACGTGCTCCGGTCGTCCGTCGGCGGCGAGGACATAGAAACGGCCGGGATAGACAAGCGTGTCGCTTAAATACGAAACGACCGATTAGCTATACCCTCGGACGCACTATTTATATATGCCCTTCTCGCGAGAGCGATTTCCGTTCCCGCGAGGAGTGTGCAACGACGTTCGCCACCGACCGGGACACGGGGCAGAGTGCGCTGGTATCCGTCTCGGTCGGCGCACGACCGCGTGAGCGACCCCGGTCTCGACAGCGTGTCGAAATGCATCGGTCGCGATCGCACTCTCGTGCGACGCGGTGCACCGTCCCGGTTGCCCCGGACAACCCCCCCACACCGGGCAGCCGGGGCCATCTGCCACCGACGGGCCGCAGCCCCCCGCGGCCCCGGCAGGTGAGGGCACGAACGACCACGACCGTCCGTTACGACCGTCCGTTCCACGACCGCCCCTCCCGGGTGGGTTCGTGGCGCCCCATTCCCGACGCTCCCTTTCCCCCCATCCGATTCGGCCCCCGACGAGCAGCGGGGCTGTTCACGGCTTCTCCCCCGACAAAAGAACTGGTTCCGACCGACGCGGCCGACTACGCCAGGAAGACGTGGCGCGGGCGGTCCGCGAGCACGTCGCGGCCCCAGTCGACGGTGTCCGAGAAGGCGTCCGACCGGAAGAACGCCATCGCGTCGTCCTTGGACTCCCAGCGCGAGGCGATGAACATGTCGTCCTCGTTCTCGCGGTTCGACAGCAGGTCGGTCTGGATGTGGCCGTCCATGCCTTCGAGCACCTCGCCGACGGTCCCGAACTTCTCGACGAAGTCGTCGCGATGCTCGGGCTTGACGGTGTAGAACATCCCCATCGTGCCCCAGGTGTCGCTGTCGGCGTCGTCGCCGGCCTGCCGGACGATGCCGGGCAGGTCGGTGAGGAAGCCGCTGGCGGTGTCCGCCGCCGACTCGGTCTCCCAGACGCTCGCGATGGCCGCCGGGGCGTCGCCCTCGGCCTCGTACACCGCGGTCTTCACGTGGGAGTCGTAGTGGTCGAAGTTCTTGCGCAGTCCCTCGACCTCCTCGAACAGCTCCTCGGTGTCGGCCTCGGAGTAGAGGACGACCGCGTACACGTCCTCGCCGTGTGGCTTGCCGCCGTAGACGCCGCGGTCCTCGAGTTCCTCGCGGACGTCGGCGCCGTGGTCCGTCGGCGGGCGGCCCTCCTCGTCGCCGTGGCCGTGCTCGTGTGTCTCGCCGCTGTGCGGGTGGTCACCCTCACCGTGGCCGTGACCGCCCCCGTGGGCGTGCCCTGCGCCGCCGTGGTCGGACGCGCCGTGGGGGTGCCCCGCGGAGTCACTGTGGGGAGCCCCGTCCTCGGCCGGCACGGCCTCGCCGGCCATGAAGGCCCCGAGGTCGGCCGCCTCGAACCGGCGGCCGAAGTAGAACGTGCCGAACTCGGCGAACCGGCTGGACGAGGGGTCGAAGCGCATCTCGTACAGCAGGTCCTTGATCTCGGTCGGGTCGTCCGACCAGAGGGTGACGCCCCACTCGTGGTCGTCGAAGCCGACGCTGGAGGTGATCATCTGCTGGACCTTCCCGGCGTAATCGCGGCCGATGTCGCCGTGGCTCGCCATGTGCTCGGCGCGCTCCTCGTGGGGCAGGTCGTACCAGTTGTCCTCGGCCGTGCGACGCTTGTCCATCGGGTAGAACGAGACGTACTCCATGTCCGGGATGTCCGGGTGGAGCCGGGACCGGATGTACTGCGCGAGCCCGGAGTCCTCGTCGACCTCGCCCTCGAAGTACTCCCGGGCGCGCTCGGTGTAGCCAGACGCCTCAGTGACGGAGACGTACGAACCGGACTGCTCGGTGTACCCCGCGAACGCGGTCTGCTCGAAGCTCCGTTCGAGCCGGTCGAGGTCCGCCATCGACGGGCGCAGGTGCAGGACCATCAGGTCCGCCTTGTGGCCGACGATGGAGAAGACGGCCGTCCCGCCCGTCTCCGGGTCGTCGTGGGCGTCGAAGAACGACCGGGCGTCGGCCAGGGCGCGTTCGCGTTCGCGCTCGGGGGCGTCGCGCCACGCGTCCCAGTCGACCGTTCGGAAGTCGTGCAGTGCGTACCAGCCCTCCTCCGTCATCGGAGGTTCGCGTCGCTCCATGTCGTCGGCTTGGGAGACCGAGAGTAAGGACGTGTTGGTTCGCGTTCTCCGAGGTGCTGGCAATCGCTCGGGTGTATCGAAACCCTATTACTACCACCGGGGAAAGGCTCACGCGATGCGGAAAAGCGGCCCGCCGAAAGGACTCATCGCGTACCTCGTGCTGGAACTCCTGGAGGAGAAACCGCGGTACGGGTACGAGATACTCAAGGAGATTCGGGACATCAGCGGCGGCCACTGGGAGCCATCCTACGGCTCGGTCTACCCTATCCTCTACAAGTTCGAGGACAAGGGCTGGGCCGAGCGTATCGAGCGCGAGGACGAACCCGACCGCAAGTACTTCGAGCTGACCGACGCGGGCCGCGAGGAACTCGCCGACCGCCGGGAGGACAGCGCGACGAAGGCCCGCGAGTTCGCCGACGTCATCCTCGGTTTCTACCACGTCTACGTGGCCTTCGCGACCGACGAGCGCTTCGACGTCCCCGAGATGGAGGGCGAGTGGCGCTTCGACGACGAGTTCTCGGGCTGGATCGTCGAGCAGATGATCCGCCACCACGAGCACTACTTCGCCGACGACTTCGACCGGATCGAGGACACGCCCGAGGAGTTCTACGAGCGACACGACATCGACGAAGACGAGGACTGAAGCAGCCGGAAAACGGGCGGACTCTTCTCGCAGCCGTCAGGCCAGCAGCCGCGGCCCCAGGATGAGCACGAGGAAGCTCACCAGCATGGTGAGCCCCACGGTCGTCGTGACCAGCCGGACGCGCCGGCGGGTCGCCTGGATGGGCAGCCGGGACATGACGGCCTCGGTCGAGGTCCGCAGGATGTGCCCGCCGTCGAGCGGGAACGCGGGGATGCAGTTGAAGAAGCCGAGCTGGATGTTGATCCAGCCGGTCCAGAACAGCAGGTTCGCGAGCAGGAACAGGCCCCCACCGAGGAACCCGAGTGGCCCGGTGGCGACGAAGAAGTTGTTTATCTCGCCGGTGAAGCCCGCGAAGTTGTACGGGAGTACCCCGGTGGCCCCGGAGACCACGCCGACGACCGGCAGGATGAGCACGAACAGCATCTTGCCGAAGAACGACGAGGCGAACGCGTTCAGGCTGCTCTGGTCGCCCCCGCCGAGGATGGCGAGGTAGCGGTCGGCCGGGTAGAACTGCACGCCGAGGTCGGTCACCTCCAGCCCGGTCGTGCCGAACGAGCCGGCGAAGACGCCGAGCTGGGCGTCGCTCCCGCTGCCACCCATGGTCACGTTGTAGACCGCCCGCTGGCCGTCGTCGTAGGCGACGACCTCGACGGGCTGGCCCGGTTCGGTCGTCTCGATGGCCTCGGAGAGGTCCGACCAGGTGACGATGCGCTCGCCGGCGAACTGCGTGACGACGAGGTTCGTCTCGGGCTCGGGGCCTTCCGCGGCGAGGGCACCGTCCTCGGCGACGCGGACGTAGGCGCCGGCGACGAAGGTGGTCGTCACGTTCTCACCGTCGGCCGTGGTGGCCCGGAGTTCGACCGGGCCGGGGGTCGCGGCGACGGCCTCCCGGAACTCCGAGACGGTGTGGACGTCCGTCCCGTTCACCGAGTGGATGGTCGCGCCCGAGTCGAGGCCGGTCGGTCCGTCGACCAGCGACTGCTGCACCAGGACGGCGCGCTCGAGCGACCGGGTCTCCTCGCCGTTGACCGTTATGTCGACGGTCGTCGAGTTGCTCGCGTCGAGCAGGTCGACGAAGTGGGAGTTGTTCTGCACCGCCGTCCCGTCGACCGCGGTGACGCGGTCGCCGCCGTCCAGCCCGGCCTGTGCGGCGGGCGAGCCCTGTGCGACACCGCCGACGAGTGCCCCGTCGGCGACCGCGATGGAGCCCGCGACCGGCCCGAACAGCAGGGCGAACGCGACGATGGTGATGGCGAAGTTGTTCGTCACGCCGGCGGCGAACATCCGGGTCTGGGCGCCGCGAGACGCCTTCCGGCGGGCCTTCTCGTTCGGTTCGACGAACGCCGCGATGGGCAGGATGGCCAGCAGGCCGATACCCATCGACTCGATGTCGATGTTCTCGACCCGGCAGAGCAGGCCGTGGCCGCCCTCGTGGACGATGAGGCCGACGGCGAGCCCGAACAGTATCTCCGGCGCCACCGACAGCGGCAGGAAGTCGTTCACCCCGGGGATGACCAGCACGTTCTTCGGCTGGTTCACCGCGGTCGGCGGCGGCGGGTTCTGGATGGTCGAGAGCGCGGCATCCAGCAGGAAGACGAACGCCCCGAACATCACGACGAGTGCGATACCCACACCGACGTTCGCCCAGGCCCGCCAGAAGCGCCGCGGCCCGGCGGCCCAGTCGAGGAAGTCCCGCCCACGCTTCGTATGGACCAGGAGAATCGGTCCCTGCGTGGAGACGTACGAGGGAAGGAACCCCGCTCGCTTGACCGCCAGCACGGCCATCCAGTAGACGGCGAAGCCGGCGAACACCAACTGCAGAGTGGAGACCATTACCGATGACTCGGGCAGGGACGGGCAAAGGAGTTTGGTTTAGGGGAGGGTACGTGGTGTTCTCGTGGGTGGTTTCGGCGGTGGTGGGAAGTGGGCTGTGTGGCTCGGTAGTCTGTGGCGGCGAGCAAGTGACTCGCGCCGATGGAGATGGAGACTGCACCACGGCCTCCCCGGCCGACTGCGGTCCTCGCTACGCTGCGGTCCTCATCCCTCGCGTGACGCCGGCTCGCGGCCTCGTTTCACTCGACCCGCTCGCCAGCACGCGCCGGGGTGTACTTTCAGGTATCGACGGCAGCAGCAGGATTTTCAGGCATCGGCGCCAGCAGCGGGACAGACACCAGGCGCGTGCGGTCGGTGGTCCGAACGAAGTGAGGCCACCGGTGATACCGCGCGAGGGATGCGGAACGGACCGGAGCGTAGCGGAGGGAGTACCGCAATCGGCTGGGGAGGGTGTGGTGCGGTCACGACGCCAGCGATAGTCGTCTCCACGTCGCCACCAGTAGCCCACGTCGCCAGCTACGGTCACGTCGCCAGCTACGGTCACGTCACCAGCTACGGTCACGTCACCGACACGGCCAACCGCCAGAAACGCGAACCGAAGAGAAACCGCAGAAACAGTCAGAACCCGAAACTCAGGCCTCTCGCCGCAGCCGCTTCACGACGAACTCGCGCTCAAGCTTCGACAGGAACGGCCCGAGTTGCGGGCCCTGGTCCTGCCCGAAGAAGAGCTGGTAGCCGGCCCCGAAGAACGAGCCCATGTCGAGGTCGCGACGCTTGGCGGACTCGTAGATCTCACCCTGTATCGCCTCGCCGTCGTGGCCTTCTTCGACGAAGTCGGCGAGCTGGTCGAGGGCGGCCGCGGTCTCCTCGTCGAAGTCCACGTCGGGCAGCTCCTCGAGCACGGTGTAGTTGTACTCGTTGTCGGTGCGCTCGGCCCAGTTGGCGGCGCGCTCGACGCGCTCGAAGGCGGCCTCGATGGTCGCGTCGTCGGCGTCCCCGGGGATGTGGCCCTGCTTCTTCGCGTGGTCGATGCGGGTCTGCTCGTCGGGGAACATCGAGAGGACCGCCGCGAAGGTGTACGGGAGGCGGACCCGGTCCTCGTCGACGTCCTCGACGACGAAGGGGTAGACGCGTTCGGCCTTCGCGACCTCGTCCTCGGTGCCCTCGACCTCGCCGAAGTAGAGCTGCTCGAAGCGGTCGAACTCGTCGACGAGCTGGTCGAGGCGCTCGATGGAGAAGTCACGCGCTTTCTTCGGGTCCTTCGCGAAGAAGTACCGGACGACCTCGGGTTCGAGGAGTTCGAGCACCTCGCTGACGAGGATGATGTTGCCCTCCGAGGAGGAGAAGGGCTTCCCGTCGAGGGTGAACCACTCGTACACCATCGGGACCGGGGGCTGGATGCCGAGGACGTTCCGGGCGATGTCGTCGCCGGAGGGCCACGAGCCCTCGGCGTGGTCCTTGCCGAAGGGCTCGAAGTCAACACCGAGCACCTGCCACTGGGCGGGCCACTCGAAGCGCCAGGGAAGCTTGCCCTCGCGGAAGGTGGCGGTGCCCTCGTGGCCACAGCCGGAGATGGTGTTGTCGCCGGCCTCCATGTCGGTGCAGACGTAGTCGACGGTGCCGGCCTCGGTGTCGATGGCGGTCACCGTCTCGGTTATCTTCCCGCACTCCGCACAGATTGGGTTGAAGGGGACGTAGTCCTCGTCGACCTTGTCCTGGTAGTGCGAGAGGACCTCGCGGGCCTCGTCGGCGTGCTCCAGGACGAATTCGACCACGTCGTCGAACCGACCGTCCTCGTACATCGCGGTGTTGGACTCGATGTCGAACTCCACGTCGAGCAGTTCCGCGCTGCGGGTGATGAGGTTCGAGAAGTGCGCGCCGTAGGAGTCACAGCAGCCGAACGGGTCCGGGATGTCGGTGTAGGGATGCCCGAGGTTCCGCCCGAGGGCGCCGGCGTTCACGTCGCCGAGGTCGACGATGTCGCCGTCGAGGTTCGCGAGCTTCCGGGGGAGCTTGCGCAGGGGGTCGCGGTCGTCGGCGGTGAACACCTGCCGGACCTCGTGGCCGCGCTCGCGGAGCACCTCGGCCACGAAGTAGCCGCGCATGATCTCGTTGACGTTGCCGAGGTGCGGGACACCCGAGGGCGAGATGCCGCCCTTGATGATGATCGGCTCGTCGGGCTCGCGGTCCTCGACGACGTCGGCGATGCGGTCCGCCCAGAAGACGTGGCGGGCCGACTCGCCGTCTCGCTCGTCGTCGCCCGAGAGGGTGTACGGACTGGTGCCGTCGTCCGCGCGGCTCACCGGTCGCTCACCTCGAATCCTGTCGGTCGGCGCCGTGGCCGAACGCGTATCGGTCGCATGGAAGAGCGTACCGCTGTCGCGCTCTTAAGGGTTGTCAAGCAGTGGAAACGGGTCGCAGGGAGGGTGGCGGGCGCGTTCCGGCCGGGTCACTCCGCCCAGTAGGTGAGTTCGTCGCCGGTGCCCGCGGGGATGATGTCGGTGCCCTCGTGCTTGCCGTGACGGACGGCCTCCAGCACGCGGGTCGGATCGTTCCCGTCGAGGACGATGGTGCGCATGCCCGAGCGCTGGATGATCTTCGCGGCGAGGAGGTCGACCGGGGCCGACGAACCGGCGTTCATCTCGAGGCCGGCGATGACCTCGACGAGTTCCTCGGCGGAGAGCTGGTCGTACTTCTCGGCGTCCTCGTCCTCGTTCGGGTCGGCCGAGAAGACGCCGGGGACGGAGGTGGCGTACACCAGCAGGTCCGCGCCGACGTACTCCGCGACCGCGGCGCCGACGGCGTCGGTCGTCTGGGCCGGGGCGACGCCGCCCATGACGCAGACGTCGCCGTTGCGCATGACCTCGCCGGCCTCCTCGTAGTTCTTCGCGGGCGCGGTGACGACGTTCTCGCCGAGTGCCGCGATGAGCAGGCGGGCGTTCAGCCGCGTCACGTCGATGCCGAGCTGGTCGAGCTCGATCTCGTTGGCACCCAGCTCGCGTGCGGTCCCGATGTAGTCCCGGGCGACGCCGCCGCCGCCGACGACGGCTGCCACCTGGCACCCGTCGCTGACGAGTTCGTTGATGACGTCGGCGAACGCCGAGACGCGGTCCGCGTCGAGTTCCGGCGCGAGGACGCTCCCGCCGACGGAGACGACTACCTTCATTGTCGCCGTGTAGCCCACTGCATCTCTTAAGGATTGCCAAGTCGCGAGCCGGTCGGCCGGGACACGGTCGGCCGGCGCACGGAGACCCTACCGCACGCCGGCGGCGAGGTGGCGTGTCATGATATCGCACTGATTTCCGTGCCGACACCTCGTCACGGGGCGGGAACCGCCTGCCGGTAGGCTCAGACTGTTACCTGCACAAACGCCGATAACCGGCGACTCGACCGTTCGAAACGCCTGTTTCCGGGTGAACCAACCGTCCCCCTTTTATGACAACGTCGCGTATACTAGGCCATGCTCGGAGCGCTCATCGCGATACTCGTCGGCGTCGGCTGCTGTGCCGTCCTCGGGTACGCGGTGGGGCGCTACCGCACGGGCGCGCTCTCGACGACGGACCTGCGGCGGGTCACCGGACCGACCTTCGGGTCGCTCGCGCTGGTCGTCCTCGCGTTCGGCGAGGAGGCCGGCCAGCCGACGTTCGGTCGTGCGGGTGGCATCCTCCTGCTCTTCCTGACGCTCGTCGTGGCCAAGGACTCGCTCTTCGAGGGGGTCCGCTGGCTGTTCCGGCTCCCGCCCGAACCCTGATTCTCTCCCGTCGCGGCGACACCTACAAGCGCGTCCCGGCGCTTCGAACGGATATGTACGTACTGGGTGTCGTCGGTCCGTCGGACTCGGGCAAGACGACGCTGGTCGGCCGACTGGTGGCACAGCTCGGTGAGCGTGGGCGCGTCGCGACGGTGAAACACTGCACCGTCGATCCGGACATCGACACCGAGGGCCGGGACACGGCCCGACATCGCGAGGCCGGGGCGGACGTGACCTACGGTATCGCCGAGGGGTCGTGGTTCGCGACCGGCGACGACCGGACGCTGGACGAGACGCTGGCGGACCTCGCGCCCGACTACGACATCTGTGTGCTGGAGGGCTACCACTGGGCGGACGTCCCGCAGGTCGTCCTCGGCGGCCGCGAGCACGCCGGCGAGGCGCTTGCGACCGGCGAGACCGCGGCCGACGTGGACGTCGAGGCGGTCTGTGACGCGCTGTTCGAGACGGACCCCTACGAGTGCCTCGACTCGCTGGTGGCACGCGCGAAACGGTCTCCCGAGGCCCCGAAGGCCGGCGCCATCGCGACCTTCACGGGCCGGGTTCGGGCGAAGGACCACGACGAGGACGCCGTCACCGAGTCCCTGGAGTTCGAGAAGTACGAGGGCGTGGCCGAGGAGCGCATGGCGGCCCTCGGCGCCGAACTGGAGGAGCGCGAGGGAGTCCACGAGGTGCTCATGCACCACCGGACCGGCGTCATCGAGTACGGCGAGGACATCGTCTTCGTGGTCGTCCTCGCCGGCCACCGCGAGGAGGCCTTCCGGACCGTCGAGGACGGCATCAACAGGCTCAAGGACGAGGTCCCGATATTCAAGAAGGAAGTGACGACCGACGAGGAGTTCTGGGTCCACGAGCGCAGTTGAGCCGGCGCGCGCGGCGGCAACCACCGCCAGAAACCGGCAATGGGTGCCGGTTGCTGTCGCTCAAAGCGAACGAACGCCGGCCGATTCCGGAAGCGGCTTCGAAGCGTTAGCGGCTATTGTAAAACGTCTAAGCGTCTCTCGTGCCTTCGTTAAAGGTAATAAAACGAATACAATGGGGCGAAACGCGTCGATTTGACTCGAAACGACCCGAAGCATCTCCCCTTTATAACATCTCCCGGGAGATAGGATTGGTCGAGGCGAAACAGAATGAGCGCCACTCAGAACCCCTCCACTGACAGCGAGCCCGTGAGCAAAGAGACACGTCTTGCCGACTACCTGCGCGAGAAGGCGAACGACGGCGAGATGTACTTCAAGTCGAAGTTCATCGCGGACGACGTCGGCCTCTCCCCGAAGGAGATCGGCGCACTCATGGTCAAGCTCAGAGACTCTGCCACGGACCTCGAGATCGAGAAGTGGTCGTACACGAGTGCGACCACGTGGCGCGTCGCACAGGCCTGACCCCGCGACCGGCCTCCCACACCACCGGTCGCGACGGTCCCCGTGCCTCGCACCTCGAGTCGTCCTGAACCACCCCGTCCCCGCATCGCCCGCAGACCGCTCCCGCACCGCCCGCGACCGCCCCACCACGGTCGCGAACCACTGTCACCCCACTCCCGCCACCGCCGCAGGGCACCCACACCCCTGCGAGCACACACTCCCGCTGGGCCCGTGTCGCCCTGACGCGGCCCCAGTTCCTCGCGTTCACCAGCCGGTGAGCGACAGCTACGCTACCGCGCTTCGGCCCACCACCACCGCGGTCTTTCCCCTGGCGGCCGACCACAGAATCGGCTCTGTTCTCCCGGTTTCGTCCGACGCTCCCGCATCGTCCCGTCACTCCCGGCGTGCGGGCGTCACCCCAACCTGACGGCGCCGTGGGTTTTTACGGCCCCGAGCCGTATTCCCGGTAGATGTCTGCCAGCGACCTGTCGCCAGACGCCGGCCCACCCCTCGCCGCGTTCGACGACGAGTTCTACGTCGAGGAGGTGCAACGCGACGGCGACACGCTGTACTACTACGGGATGCCACTCCGGCAGCCCGACGTGGTCATGCAGAACGTCTGGCAGGCCTTCCGCGACGCCGGGTACGAGCCACAGCTCACCACCCGGGGCGGCCGGTACGTCATCGTGGCCGAGCCCGCCGGGGCCAGCATCGACGGGATTCCCTGGAAGAACGTCCTGCTGTTCCTCGCGACCGTGGTCTCCACCCTGTTCGTGGGTGCGCAGTGGTTCTTCATCGACCCCTTCGCGAACCCCTGGGAGGCCGTGACGACCGCGTGGCCGTTCTCCGCGGCCATCCTGGTCGTCCTCGGCACGCACGAACTCGGCCACTACGTCATGAGCCGCTACCACGACGTGGACGCCTCGTTACCCTATTTCATCCCGTTCCCGACGCTCATCGGCACCATGGGAGCCGTCATCCGCATGCGCGGGCGCATGCCCGACCGCAAGGCGCTGTTCGACATCGGCGCGGCCGGCCCACTGGCCGGGCTGGTCGCGACCGTCGCCGTCACCGTGGTCGGCCTGTACCTCCCGCCGGTCCAGGCGCCACCGGGGTTCGACCCCGGGCCGAACGCGGTGACCATCCAGCTGGCGTTCCCGCCACTCATCCGCATCCTCGCGGGAGTGACGGGCCAGCCGCTGACCTACACCGACCCGACGGTGAACATCCACCCGGTCGTCATCGGCGGCTGGGCGGGCTGTTTCGTCACGCTGCTCAACCTCATCCCGGTCGGCCAGCTCGACGGCGGGCACATCATGCGCGCCATGTTCGGCGAGCGCCAGGAGGCGGTCGCGACGGTCGTGCCGGTCGTGCTGTTCGCCCTCGCCGGCTTCCTGCACTTCGTCGAGCACTACTCGCTCAACAACGTCTTCATCTGGATCTTCTGGGGCGGGCTCGCGGCGTTCGTGGCGGCCGCGGGGTCGGCCCGGCCGGTGAGCGAGGAGGAGGACCTCGACGTGCGCCGGAAGGCACTCGGCGTGCTGACGTTCGCGCTGGGTATCCTCTGCTTCATGCCGGTGCCCGTCGCTATCGTCGGGTAGATCGGCTGTTTTCGGGCGGTTTCGAGGGGTGTCCCTTGAGTCCCGTGACTGTGGCCTGATAGCTGGATTCTGCTCCGCACAGCACCGCGACCGCACCACAGCCTCCCCAGCCGACTGGGCGCTTCCTTCCGCTTCGCTCCAGTCCAGTGCTCGCCCCTCGCGCGACGTGGGTTCGCGGCTTCGCTGGCGCTCCGCACGCTCGCCAGCGCACGCCAGTCGGGAATCCAGCTATCGTCGAGAAGCGGGGATATCGTCGAGAAGGGAGCGCACTCACTCCCCGTGCGTGAATCCACGGTCGGGGAGCGCCGCGCCGTCCATCGTGATCTCCTCGTCGGCGTCGGTGACCCGCCCGATGACCGAGATGGGCGTCGGCGAGGCCTCACGGGCGGGTTCGAGGGCGTCCTCGGGGAGCGTGAACACGAGTTCGAAGTCCTCGCCGAAGAAGCAGGAGAGTTCGCGCTCGTCCGTCTCGTCCTCGGCTACCTCGCGGACCACGTCGGCGACCGGCACGTCGGCGTAGTCGACGGCGAACCCGCAGTCGCTGGCCTCGGCGAGCTGGTGGAGCGAGCGCGCCAGGCCGTCCGAGGAGTCCATCATCGCGGTCGCGTGCGGGGTGAGGGCGCGCCCGGCGGCGACCCGGGGTTCGAACCGGAACAGGTCGTTGGCGCGGTCGGTCGCGCCCTGCTCGAACAGCCGGAGGGCGGCCGCAGAGCGCCCCATCGTCCCGGTGACACAGACCAGGTCGCCGGGGGTCGCGCCGTCGCGGGGGACCGGATCGTCTGTCGTCCCCAGGGCCGTGGTGGCGACGGTGAACTCCGAGTGCGAGTCGAGGTCGCCGCCGACGTACTCGGCGCCGACGACCTCGCAGACCTCGCGGGCGCCCCGGACGAAGTCCAGCAGGTCGGCCTCCGCGAACTCGGGGGCGGCGTACACCGCGACCGCGGCGGTCGCCTCGGCGCCCATGGCCGCCACGTCCGAGAGGGAGGCGCCGACGGCGCGCCAGCCGGCTGTGTACCGGGTGGTCCCGGCCGGGAAGTCCGTCCGCTCGTGGAGCATGTCGGTCGTGACGACCTGCCCGTCCACGACGGCCGCGTCGTCGCCGGCGCGGCCGACGACGCCACCGAGCAGGTCCAGGGCGGCCCGTTCGTCCATGTCGTTGCCGTTTCGCCCGGGTGCCAAAAAACGGACCGGTCCCGGGCGCGCGGGACCGGCCCACACCTGTACGGAGTCGGTGGGTTCAAGCGCCCCACGGTCGACGGGAGTCGCATGGCCGGAGACTGGGACGTTCGCCCCATCGTGGCCGGGTTCGTCGGGGCGCTGGTCGTACTGGCCGTGTTGCTGTGGTTCGTCGGCGTCGAGGCCGTCGTCGCCCAGCTCACGGCCGCCGACCCGACGGTCTACGCGTTCGTCTTCCTCGCCGCCCTCGGCTGGCTGCTCGCCTGGGGGCTCGCGCTCCGGTCGGTCCTGCGCATCCTCGGCATCGAGTTCTCGGTCCGGGACGCCTTCCTCGTCTATGCGGCGGCGACGTTCGCCAACAACGTCACGCCGTTCGGGCAGGCCGGTGGCGAGCCCTTCAGCGCCCTGCTCATCTCGCGGGTCGCCGACAGCGAGTACGAGACGGGACTCGCGGCCATCGCGAGCGTCGACGCCATCAACTTCGTCCCCTCGGTCGGGTTCGCGCTGATGGCCCTCGGCTACTACGCCGTGACGGTCACCCTGACCGACCGGCTCGCGAACGCCGCGGTCGTGGTCGTCCTGCTGACGGTCGTGCTCGCCGTCGCCGCCTATCTCGCCTGGCAGCACCGCTACCGGGTCGAGGAGGCCGTCGTCCGCGTCGTCTCGCCGCTGGTCTGTCGCGTCGGTCGGGTCGTCCCCCGGGTGAACCCGCCGGGGCCGGCGGCCATCCGGGGCCGCATCGAGGGGTTCTTCGCCACCATCGAGCGCGTCGCCAGCGACCGGCTCTCGCTGCTCGCGACCCTCTCGTACTCCGCGTTCGGCTGGCTCATGCTCGTGGTCTGCCTGTGGCTCTCGCTGTACGCCCTCGGGTTCCGGGGCCCGGACCTGTTCGTGGCGGCGATGCTCGCGGTCCCCCTCGGGAGCGTGGCGAGCGTCACCCCGCTTCCCGGCGGCCTCGGCGGCATCGAGACGGTCCTGCTGATGGTGCTGCCGACCGTCACGGGCATCGAAGCCGCCTCCGTTAGTGCCGCCATCCTGCTCCACCGCCTCGCGACCTACTGGTTCCCGGTGTTCGTCGGGGGGAGCGCCATGGCGGCACTGGGGGCGTCCGAGCAGGCCTAAGACGATGGTCTTTTAACCCGCGCGAGGGAACCAAGTTGCAATGACAACGATGTACGACGTGCCGGCGGACGCCCTCATCGAGGCGCTCGCCGAGGACCTCGAGGACCGACTCGAAGAGCCCGAATGGATGCAGTTCACGAAGACCGGCGTGAACAAGGAGCTCCCGCCGGAGCAGGAGAACTTCTGGGCCATCCGCGCCGCCTCGCTCCTCCGCAAGGTCGCCGACAGCGGCCCCGTCGGCGTCGAGCGCCTCGCAACCGAGTACGGCGGTGGCAAGGGCGGTTCCAACCGCTACCGCGTCGCCACGACGAAGCGCTCCTCCGGCTCGAAGAAGGTCATCCGCACCCTGCTCCAGCAGCTCGAGGACGAGGATCTCGTCCAGACCCAGAAGGGCGCCGGCCGCAGCGTCACCGACGAGGGTCGCAGCCTCCTCGACAACACGGCCGACGAGGTCATGCAGGACCTCGACCGCCCCGAACTCGAACGCTACGCGTAAGCGCTGATTCTCGCGGTTTTCGACCGTCTCGGAAGCGGCGGCGCTCTCGCGCAGTCGAAACGATTTTCCTGCGCAATCCACAACAGAGATGTATGAGCGGCAGCCCCAACGACGAAGACGAGCTCGAAAAGCTTCGACAGGAGAAGATGGAGAAACTCCGCGAGCAACAGCAGGGCCAGGGTCAGGCCGACGCAGAGACCCAGGAGGCCATGCAGGAGCAGGCCGAGGCCCAGAAGAAGGCGCTGCTCCGGCAGTACCTCACCGACGGCGCGCGCCAGCGCCTCAACTCGGTGAAGATGTCCAAGCCACAGTTCGGTGAACAGGTCGAACAGCAGATCATCGCACTGGCACGCTCCGGGCGCGTCCAGGGCAAGATCGACGAGGAGAAGATGAAGAGCCTCCTCCGCGAACTCAAGCCCGACTCGAAGAGCTTCAACATCCGTCGCTGATGCGGCTGGGCCTGCTCTACAGTGGCGGGAAGGACTCGACGTTGGCCGCGCTTCTGTGTGCCGAGTTCTACGACGTGACGCTCGTGACCGGGAGCTTCGGCATCACCGACGACTGGCAACACGCCCGGGACGCGGCCGAGTCGGTCGGGTTCGAGCACGAGCGCCTCGACCTCGAGCGCGAGGTCGCCGAGGAGGCCGTGGACCGGCTGGTCGCCGACGGCTTCCCACGGAACGCCATCCAGCACGTCCACGAGCACGCGCTCGAACAGCTCGCAGCGTCGGGCTTCGACGCCATCGCGGACGGGACGCGCCGTGACGACCGGGTGCCGACGGTCTCGCGGGCGCAGGCACAGAGCCTCGAGGACCGCCACGACGTGGACTACATCGCGCCCCTGTCCGGGTTCGGTCGCGGGGCGGTCGACCGGCTCGTCGAGGCCGAACTCGACGTGACCATCGGCCCGAGCGAGGAGATCCGCCGGGCCGACTACGAGGCCGAACTCCGGGCGCTGCTGGCGGAACAGCGCGGCACGGACGCCATCGAGGAGGTCTTCCCGGCGCACGACCAGACGTACGTCACCGGGGTCCGGTGACGGCACGGGTCCTGTTCTCGGCGCGTCTTCGACCCGTGAGCGAGCCGTCGGTGTCGTGACCAGAGCCGACTGGAGTGGTACCGAGACGTCGGTAGCTCTCCGTTGTTATTGGTTACCTTTCATATCTCGATGTCGGGTACCCGCCGCCGAGCCGACTCTCGCGCTCGGCGTCTGAACCCCCCTGTTTCGGGTGGAGAAACGAATAAACAGATTCTTGGTTTCTTCCCGTTCACACTCGACTTTCGGGTGTATTATTGAAGAAGTGATACACCACGGTCTTCGTCCCGGCCCGTCTCGGGTCGGGTGCCGCGTCTCACGTCTCGAAGACGAACCGGGCGCCGCCCTCGCGACCGTCCTCGACGTGGACCGACCAGCCGTGGGCGTCGGCGATGGACTCGACGATGGCCAGCCCGAGGCCGGAGCCGTCGGCGCCGGTGTGGCCGCGCTCGAAGACCTGCTCGCGGGCGTCCTCGGGGATGCCGGGGCCGTCGTCGGCGACCGAGAACCCCTCGGGCGTCTGCTCGACCGTGACGGTCACGTCCTCGCGGCCGTGCTCGACCGCGTTGCGGAAGAGGTTCTCCAGCAGCTCCACGAGCCGGGCGCGGTCGGCGTCGAGGGTCCCGCCGTAGTCCACCCGCAGGGTGGCGTCGCCGGTCTGGACGCCGTCCCAGGCCGCGGTCGCGGCCCCGTCGAGCGCGACGGGTTCGCGGGCGCCGACCACCCGGCCCTGCCGGGCGAGGTCGAGCGAGTCCTGGATGCGGTCGTCCATGCGGTCCAGCGACCGCTTGACGTCCTTGAGGTGGGCCGGGTCGCCGGTTCGGAAGGTCTCCTCGAGTTCCGCCTGGGCGACCGACAGCGGGTTCCGCAGGTCGTGGCTGACGACGCTGGCGAACTCGTCGAGCCGGGCGCGCTGGCGTTCGGCCTCGCGGGCCGCGATGTGCTCTCTGACCTTCCCCGTCCCGGCCACGGCGCCGGCACCGACCCCGATGGTCCCGGCGGTGAGCGTGAGATAGAGCGGGTCGGGGACGGCGCCGACCCCGTCGGTGAGCAGGATGAGCAGGTGCAACGAGGTGACCATGGCGGCCGCGAGGAACCCGAACAGGCCGTAGGAGAACACCGTGAGCCGGTCCCGGGCACCGACCCCCTCGCGGACGAGCTGGCGGTCGACGACGACCACCGCGACACAGGCGGTGAAGGGCAGCGCCCCCTGGATGACGTCCCGGAGGACCGGGTTGGCGTCGGCCACGGCCCGGACCATGATGACACCGCCGAGCAGCGTCCCGAGCGCGGAGAGCGGCGAGACCGGCAGGCTCGTCGCCAGCTCGTCGACCCACGGCCGTTGCTCGCCTCGGTCCGCCCCGGGCATCTTGGCAGCGATACCGGTCGCGAGACCATAACTCTCGGGGCCGGATGAAAGGTTTCAAGCGCGCTGTGACCCAACCGCGGCGTATGTACGACGGACTCAAGGGCTTCCGTGATATCTACCCGGCGGAGATGGCCGCCTACCGGGCGGTCATCGACACCGTCGAGGACACGGCCCGCCGCTACGGGTTCCGCGAGATCGCCACCCCCGCGATGGAGCGAACCCAGATGTACGTGGACAAGTCGGGCGAGGAGATCGTCGAGGAACTGTACGCCTTCGAGGACAAGGGCGGCCGCGAGGTCTCGCTCACGCCGGAGCTGACGCCGACGGTCGCCCGGATGGTCGTCGCGAAGCAACAGGAGCTCTCGAAGCCAATCAAGTGGTTCTCGACGCGGCCGTTCTGGCGCTACGAGCAGGTCCAGCAGGGCCGCTTCCGCGAGTTCTACCAGACCAACGTCGACATCTTCGGGTCCTCGGAACCCGAGGCCGACGCCGAGATTCTCGCCTACGGCGCCGACATGCTCACCAACTTCGGGCTCGACGGCGACGACTTCGAGCTGCGCGTCTCCCACCGCGACATCCTCGGCGGCCTGCTGCGGGAGTTCGACACCGACGAGCCGGTCGACGTCCGCAACGCCATCCGCGCGGTCGACAAGCGCGCGAAGGTCGAGGAGAACGAGTACCTCGACCTGCTGTACGAGGCCGGGCTGAGCTACGACCAGGCCCGCGAGTTCGACGACCTGCTGCTCGCCGGCGACGACGACCTCGACGAACTCACCGCGTGGTCCGACAGCGAACAGGTCCACGACGCCGTCGCGAACCTCCAGAACGTCCTCGCCGCGACCGAGGACTTCGGCGTGCGCGAGTTCTGCGAGGTCTCGCTGACGACCGCCCGCGGGTTCGACTACTACACGGGCGTCGTCTTCGAGTGCTTCGACTCCACCGGCGAGGTCTCCCGCGCCGTCTTCGGCGGCGGCCGCTACGACGACCTCATCGAGGACTTCGGCGGCCAGCCCACGCCCGCGGTCGGCGTCGCCCCCGGCGTCGTCAACTCGACGCTCCCGCTGCTCCTCCAGCGCGCCGGCGTCTGGCCCGACGAGGCCGTCTCGACCGACTACTACGTCCTGCAGGTCGGCGACACCCGCCCCGTCGCGGCCCGCGTCGCCCGCGACCTGCGCGAATCGGGCAACGTCGTCGAGACCGACGTCTCCGGTCGCTCGTTCGGCGCCCAGATGAACTACGCCGACTCCATCAACGCCGAGACCGTCGTCATCGTCGGCGAGCAGGACCTGGAGAACGACGAGGTCACCGTCAAGGACATGGCATCGGGCGACCAGACAACCGCCCCCGTCGACGACTTCCCCGGCGACCGCGCGCACCCGACGCTGGCGGACTTCGAGTAGGGGGCAGTGGTTCACGGCGGTTGTCACCCGCTCACACCCCAGCCGAACCACTTTATTGCCGTGGCGAGTTGCCCGATGTGATGTTCGTCATCCAGACGACGATTCCGGTCGACCCGGCTCATCGTGACGAGTTCGTTCGGCTCGCCGAGGCGCTCGTCGAGCGCTCGCGCGAGCAGGATGGGACGGTCGACTACAATGCGGCAGCCGACCTGACCGAACCGAATACGTTCCGGTTCTTCGAGCGGTACCGGGACGAGGCCGCGGTCGACGCGCACGCACGAACCGAAGAGTACCGGGAGTTCATCGAGGCACTCCCCGAGGTGACGGATGGGAAACTGCGGAACGTCCAGTTCGAGGTGGACGAAGCACCCGACGAGGTCGAGTTCGAGGCCGAGGCGGCGATTCCGGACGAGTGGGAGTAGCGGGGTCCGTCCCGGCTGCTACAGCGCGTCGACTTCGCGCTTCGTCCGGTCGATGACCGCGGCCTGCACCATCGCGCCGGGGGTGGTGAACTCGGTGGTCCGGGAGAGGAAGGAACTGGTCGTGGTGGCCGGGCCGTCGGGCTCGCCCGCGTCGCGGGCGGCGAAGGCCGCGCCGATGTTCTCGTCCCAGGGGCTGGCGGCCTGGAACGCCTCGAAGTCGTCGAACTCGGTGTGGGCCGCGAGGAACGCCGGCGAGAACAGCCGCGTCAACTGCGAGGTGTCGCCCTCGCCGACGGCCTCCGCGATGGCGGTGCTCTCGGCGAGCGTCTTGGTCAGCGCGTCCACCTGGCCTTTCGTGAACTCCTGGCCCCTGATGCCGAGGGCGGCGGCCAACTTCGGGCCGATGAGGTCGGCGACCTCGGCGCCCGAGAACGTCTCCGCCGCGTCGGACTCGTCCGTCTCGTCGGTCATACCCGGTTCCTCGTGCTCCGGCCGTCTAAGCGTACCGGGTGCCGGCCCGACCGAGGCAATCTCTTTGTCACCACCCCGTCACATTCGAGGTATGGTCCTCGCACACGAGACGACCGCCCTCCTCGTCCGACTGTTGCACCTGCTGGCGGTGACGGTCCTCGTCGGCGGCGCGGTCGTCGTGTGGCTGCAGTTCCGGCGTGAGGGCGGGGGCGCGAGCAGCGACTCCGACCCACGTCTCGCGACAGCGGCGAGCTACGAGTGGCTGTTCTGGGGCGCCCTCGGCGTGGTCGTGATGACCGGTGTCGGGAACCTCGGCGCGCTCGCGCCCGGCGTCCCCGAGCCGGACACGCGCTGGGGGGCGGTCCTCGCGCTGAAACTCGGCGTACTGCTCGCCTTCGTGCTGTTCTCGGTCGCCCGGTCGCTCGTCCTCGTGCGGGTGCGCCGGCTCGCCCCGGCCGGTGCGGGTGGGGTCCTCCGGCGGGCCTACGGGCTGACCGCGGGCGTGCTGGTGCTCCTGCTCACGCTGGCGGAGGTGCTGGCGCATGGCTGATACGGGGTTCCTCGCCGGCGAACAGCCGACGCTCCCGGCGTGGTGCCTCGGGACGTTCCACACCGCGGCGCTGACTGCGGCCGGCGTCACTGGATTGCACCTCTCGGGCGCGGTCGGCGACCTGCTCGGCGGCCTGAACACGTTCGTCGGCTTCGCGGCGTTCGGCTACCTCTGGGCGGTGACGCTGTGGACGACGACGCGGGTGTGCCGCGAGGTCGACCTGTTCGGTCCGGACCGGCCGGCCACGACCAGCCTCCTCGCGGCGGGCGCGAAGTGGGGCGCGGTGAACGGGCTGGTCTTCCTGCTCGGAATCCTGCTCGCGGTCTCGGTCACGTTCCTCGGCGAGGCGCTCGCGCTGCTGCTGTTCTTCGGCATCGGCGGGGCGTTCGCCCTCGCCATCGGCGCGGTCATCGGCGTCGGCTTCGCGCTGCTGGACGCCGGCATGCTGGTGCTCGCCCGGTGGGCGGTGCCCGCGGGCGAGGCCCCGGCGCCGGAGTGAGGTGCCGGCGCGAACGCGCCAGCTACAAAGCACGCCGCAGCCAATCCCCGCCAATGCGCGCGTTCCGCATCGCCTACGACGGCCGGCCGTACCACGGCTTCCAGCGCCAGCCCGACCTGCCGACCGTCGAGTCCGCGCTGTTCGAGGCCCTCTGCGAGCTGGGCGTCGTCGACGGCCCCGACGCGGTCCCGCCGGGGTACGCCGCCGCCGGCCGGACCGACGCGGGCGTCTCGGCGGTCGCCCAGTCCGTCGCCTTCGAGTGCCCGGAGTGGCTGACCCCGCGGGCGTTCAACGGTCAGCTCCCAGCCCACGTGCGGGCGTGGGCCAGCGCCGACGTGCCCGCGGACTTCCACGCGACCTACGACGCGACCAGCCGGGCGTACGAGTACCACCTCTACGCGCCGGGGGCCGACCCCGACCTCGCCGCCGAGGCGATGGCGCGACTCGAGGGTACCCACGACTTCGCGAACCTGACGGCGGCCTCGGTGGACGACACCGTCCGGACCCTGCAGACGGCCCGGGTCGAGCAGGCCGGCGACTTCCTCGTGTTCTCGGTCCGGGCCGACGGCTTCCTCTGGGAACTCGTCCGGCGCCTCGGCTCGCTGGTGCGGGCGGTCGCCACGGGCGAGGCACCGATCGGGAAGGTCGACCGCGTGCTCGACCCGGCGCCCGTGCCGGGCCACGAGGGCGTCCCGCCGGCCGCGCCGACCGGGCTGGTGCTCGTGGACGCGACCTACCCCGGCGTGACGTTCGAGTCCGACGCCCGCGGCGTCGCGAGCGTCCGCGAGGTCTTCGAGACCAAGCGTGCGGAGGCGGCGACGGTAGCCAGGGCTAGCGGCTGTGTGGAGAACTGGGTCGGCAGAACGCATGAGACGGACGTAAAATGACGTACGGAGACGACAGCGACCGCGACGGGCCGGTCTCCCGGAGGTGGGTCACCCGGACAGCAGTCGAGTGTCCCGAATGGCAGACTGGCTTGTGGGTTCCGGCCCATCGAGGCCACGGTCGGACGACGGGCCGACCGTGGCCCGACCGGTCGTCAGGTCAGGCTAGTAGATGCCACGCCGCATGGTGCTCTTGCGGCGCATGCCCTTCTTCGAGGTCTTCTGGAGACCACCGGCGCACGGGTCGGCGACCGCACAGGGGTCGACGGGCGCGCACGGGTCCACGTCCGCGCAGGGGTCGACCGCACAGGGGTCGACGGGCGCGCACGGGTCGATATCGGCACACGGGTCGGCACACGGGTCGACCTCGGCGCACGGGTCGGGCGCCTCCATCGTGATGGTGATGGTCCCGACGACCTCGTCGAAGCCGTGCTTGACGCAGTCGAGGTCGCCCCAGCCCGCGATGCCCGGGTGGTAGTCGACGACGCCCTCGGCGTTGCAGGTGAGGTCCTGCTCCGAGGTGGCCTGGCTGCCACTGGAGACGACGTCGGTGAACAGGAACGCCTCCTGCACGAGGTCGGCTGCCTTCTCGCTGTTGCACTCCACACCCGCGTCGTACGCGAAGATGGGTGCGGTGACGACCTCACCCGGCCCGCGGGGCAGGCGGAGCGCGTCGACGCCGGCGAACCCGTCGTTCGTGGCGAGCATCATCGCCGCCATCGAGAGGACCGAGTAGCGCGCGGGCGCCTCGATCGCGATGGTGGTCTTGTTCGACAGCCCGGTGTTGAGCGGGTCGGTGGTCGACATGACCACGTCGTCGCCCAGCTCGAAGGCGAAGATGTCGACGCCGTCCTCGACGCTGGTGCTCAGCGTGTTGATCATCGGGCCGAGGTCCGCGTTCTTCGCGAGCGCGGCGAGTTCGGGGCACGCCTCGGTGCCCACCTGGAACAGCTTGGCGAAGCGGCTGTGGACGGCCAGCGCGGGCGGCGTCCAGGCCTGCCCGCACGTGTTGTTGCAGATGTCCACGATGTAGGTCACCGTGGGCTCGCACACGGGTTCGGGCTCGCACAGCGGTTCACACACGGGCGCTGGGGCACAGGTGCCACAGGGGTCCGCGGTGGGACCGTAGAAGCCGCGGCGGTAGCCACCGCGCGCGGAGGCGGTCCCGACACCGCCGACCAGCATCGCCCCCCCGATTCCGAGTGTCGTCAGAACAGTACGTCTGTTTACAGCGTTGGTGTGTTTGCTCATTATATGTGTCGCGCTGTCGTGTATCGACAACGCATTACCGTGCACCCCCCTGCACGTGGGCAAGTTGTCGTTTCGCACCAGTAACTACGGCGGGGTTAGATAGTAAGGATAACTTAACAGACCTGTGTGGTTGTTGTAAGTCGTCAAGTAGATAAACGATAAAAACCTTGAGGGGATTCGCAGAAAGTGCATGAGGGGTCGGTAGGTTACTGTCTCGCGCGCAGTAACGTAACCAACCAGAAACCGACTTACTGCGGCCAGATGCCTGCCGCCCGCATGCCGGGTTCGAAGGACTGCTCCCGGAGGGACTCGAGCAGGGTGTCGGTCCCCAGTCGACTGAAGTTTCGACACGCCAGGGAACGTACAAGTAAGCAGGTGAGCATGGCGTGCTCCCGTAACGTTCGGGAATCTGCCTTGTCTCTCGTGTCGGCTCGCGTGTGGGTGACGCCCCGGCCACGTTCCCCGCTGTCCGAGTGGAGTTGCAGGGATGGCACACCAGCGCGCAAGAACGGCCAGTGGTCGCTCCAGGGGTGCGGGTCGGGCCGGACGTGGACCGGGTGGTCGGCCTCGGCCGCGAGGTCGGCTGCGACGTCCGCCAGTTCCTCGTGTGCGTGGGTGTAGGCGACGAGGTCGCGGTGGCGACCCGCCCCGTCGACGTTGACCACGGCCTCGATGCGGTCGGTGTCGAGGTCGGCGGCGAGCGCCTCGCTCCCGAGCAGGCCGACCTCCTCGCCGCCGACGCCGGCGACCCGGACCCGGCGGTCGAGGTCCACGTCGGCCAGCGCCCGGGCGAGCGCGACCACGACCGCGATGCCACAGCCGTTGTCGAGCGCGCCCTCGCCCACGTCGTGGGCGTCGAAGTGTGCGAGCACCAGCAGTTCCTCGTCGGTGTCGGGGCCGACGGTGCCGTGGACGACGTGGGTCTCGCCGGGTTGGGTCGTCGCGTCGACCGAGAGGGACACCGTGCCGTCGCGCTCGGCGTACTCGCGGAGCCACTCGCCGGTCTCGTAGGAGACGCCGACGCCCGGGATGGCGCCCGCCTCGTCGAACCGCAGCGAGCCGGTCGGGGGCAGCTGGCCGGGCTTGTGGTTGGCGAAGACGAACGCCTCGGCGCCCGCGTCCAGCGCGTGGCCGTACTTCTCCATCCGGTGGACGAAGCGCTGGTCGCCGGGGGTGTCCGTGCTCGCCAGCGCGACCGCCCCGTCGAGGTCGGCCTCGGCGATCTCGTCGGGCGTCCCGTGGCCCACGTCGACCAGCCGGGCCTCGGCCTCGCCCGCGGGGGAGTACGGGAGCGCGACCGCCTCGAACCCGCGGGTGACGGGGTCGACCACGCGGAGCCTCGTGTCGCCCCGGGACCAGCGCGTGATGGGCGCGGTCTCGTGGGCGAGGTCGTTCACACCCGCCGTCTCGAAGGCGTCAGCGACGAGGTCGGCGGCACGGGCCTCGCCGGGATGGCCCGCGAGTCTGTCCTCCAGTTCACAGAGCGCGGTCAGGAACTCCCAGGGGGTGTCGTCCCGCCAGAGCCGCCCGAGGGTCGCGTCGAGCTGGGTCATGGCTGGTGGTGCGCGGGCCGACGGGAAAACTGTGGGTGTCGGTCCCGTGAACCGAGTGGAGAAACTGGAACTGTCGGGAGAACGTATGGGAAATTCGGGACGTTCAAAACAGGCGTAGACGGTTGCTACCTGCTGTTCGGGTGCGTGAAAGGGAATGCAACAGTGGTTGACAACCCAGCGTAACTGCATGAACTCCGCGAACGGATTCGGGGGTTCATACTCCCCCAGCCCACATGGATAGACGTGGCATGATGACCGTACTCCAGTCCCTGAAGACCGCGTTCGCGTCCGACACCGAGGAGCGCCACTACCACTACGACTGTCGGGTCTGCGGGACCAGTTTCGAGTCCGACGAGCCCACCGTCGACACGCTCAGCTGTCCCGAGTGCGGAATCCGGTCCTGGTTCGAGAGCAGCTGACATCGCGTCATCCCACCGTGCGACTCACTCACGCACATCCGACCCCTCACCCACCACCCACCACCACCCACCACCCACCCACCCCCACCCAGCACCCCACTGTCGAGCAGAGGCACCCACTCCCGAACCCCACCATTCGCTCTCGACACCAGTTCCGTTCGGCGTCGTAGCAGGCAGGACCCACGCGGTCGATGCGGCATCGTGCCACGTCGGCGCTCCGCCCCCGACCCCCTCTTCGTAGCTTCGTCCGGTCGACCCGACCACCCCCGTCAGTGACCGGTGTGTGCTGCCCAGTTGGCAAGGCTTACCTCGATTCGATTCGAAGCCCGTGCCATGAGTTCAGTCCCCGAACGGTCCGAGATAGACACAGAGTACACGTGGGACCTCGAGTCTATCTACGCGACCGACGAGGAGTGGGAGGAGGCGTTCGAGACGGTGCAGGACCGGCTCGCGGACCTCGAGCAGTACGAAGGGCAGGTCACCGACGACGGCGAGACGCTGCTGTCGGTCCTCCAGTTGCGCGACGAGATCATGCGCGAGGTGTCCATGGTGTACTCCTACGCCCGCATGCGCAAGGACGAGGACACCACGAACCAGCAGTACCAGGCGTTCACCGCCCGCGCCCAGTCGCTCTCCTCGGACGCCTCCAGCGCCGCCTCGTTCATCGACCCCGAGATCCAGGCCGCGAGCCGTGACGAGATCTGGGCGATGGTCGAGGAGACCGAGGGGCTCGAGACCTACGAGCACTACCTCGACGACGTGCTCCGGATGAAAGAACACACGCGCTCGGCCGAGGTCGAGGAGCTGCTCGCCGACCTCAGCGAGGTCACCGGCGGCACCAGCGAGGTGTACAACATGCTCGCCAACGCCGACATGGAGTTCCCGACCGTCGAGAAGCCCGACGGGAGCTCGGTCCAGATCACCCAGAACAACTTCACGACCCTGCTGAAGAACCAGGACCGCGAGTTCCGCCAGACCGTCCACGAGTCCTTCTACGAGGACTGGGCGGACGTGCGCAACACGGTCGCCGCGGCGTACAAGAACGCGGTGAAGGCCGACGTGAAGACGGCGCAGGCCCGCCACTACGACACCGCCCGGGAGGCCGCCCTCGACGGCCCGAACGTCCCGGTCGAGGTGTACGACAACCTCCTCGAATCGGTGCGCGAGAACCTCGACAAGCTCCACCGCCACACCGAGCTGAAGGGCGAGGCCCTCGGCGTCGACGAGGTCGAGATGTGGGACCTCTACATGCCGATGACCGAGACCGAGAGCCCCGACGTCTCCTACGAGCAGGCGTGTGAGTGGACCGTCGAGGCCCTCGGCGCCCTCGGCGAGGAGTACCAGCAGCGCGTCCAGGAAGGGCTCGACTCCCGCTGGGTCGACGTCTACGAGAACAAGGGCAAGCAGTCCGGTGCGTACTCCGGCGGCACCTACGACACCCAGCCGTTCATCCTGATGAACTGGCAGGACGACATCTCCTCGATGTTCACCCTCGCCCACGAGCTGGGCCACTCCATGCACAGCCAGTACACCAAGCAGGAACAGCCCTACGTCTACTCCGGCTACGAGATCTTCGTGGCGGAGGTGGCCAGCACGGTCAACGAGGCGCTGCTCACCCAGCACCTGCTCGACACCGTCGAGGACGAGAAATTCCGCCGGCACGTCCTCAACGAGTACCTCGAACGCTTCCGGTCGACGCTGTACCGCCAGACCATGTTCGCGGACTTCGAGCACCAGACCCACAGGCTGGTCGAGGAGGGCGAGGCGCTCACCCCCGACGCGGTCGACCAGGTGTACGGCGACCTCAAGCGCGAGTTCTACGAGCCCGCGAACGTCGACGAGCACATAACCCGCGAGTGGATGCGCATCCCGCACTTCTACTACAACTTCTACGTGTACCAGTACGCCACTGGCATCTCCGCGGCCGTCGCGCTCAGCCAGCAGATCCTCGACCCCGACGCCGAGGACGCCGAGGACCGGTACCTCGAGTTCCTCTCGAAGGGCTCGCGCGAGTACCCGCTCGAACTGCTGCAGGGTGCCGGCGTCGACATGAGCACGAAGGAACCCGTCCAGACCGCCCTCGACGTGTACGACGAGTACCTCGACGAGATGGCCGAGCTGATATAGGGCGGTCGCCTTCCGACTCCAGTTTCCTCCGCGTTCGTCGTTATTCAGTGATATCCCTCGCCGGTCGTGCTGAATCGAGGCGAATCGCTTGCACGAGGTTCCGGGGGCTACTCGCTTCACTGGTCCCGTTTCGAGTAGCCCGTCGAATCAGTTTCTGGGGGTGAATATTTATACGAGTCCCGTTGTAATCGAGTGTACAGGAACGATGAACGGCTGCTTCTGACCGGATCTTTCTGATCCGCTGCTCTCGACGGGGCTATCCCATCGGGAGCAACTTCTGAAGACCCATTCTGCCAGACCGAACAGGGACGCCCTCAGCGTACCTGTGTCCGGGACGGGAGAGACGCATCGAAGAGCAGTCAACCACGCAGCCGATACGATAATGACCGCACCAGACAGAACGATTCCGCGCGAAACGATCGAACAGATGGTTCACGCCATCGACCCGAACTGGACGCTCTGCGACCACGAACTGGCGACGGGAGGTTACCTCGCCGTGTACCACCTCTCGGTCGACACCGAAACTGGAACACAGAGAGTCGTCCTCAAGGCCAGCCCCGACGGTGACAGCCACGGTATCGACACCGAGGCTCGACTGCTTCGGATTCTGGACGCTCACACCTCGATTCCAGTCCCCACCGTCTACGGGGCCGTCGATACACACGACCACCTCTCTGCCCCGTTCTACATCATGGAGCACGTCCCTGGACGCACCGTCGAACGAACGGAGTTGGACACTGTCTCGCTGGAGACACTCGAGACCGTCGCCCGCACTTCAGGGCGATACCTCGCCGAATTGCACGGGTTAGACGCCGTCGACAGCTATGGGTTCCTCACGCGGAACCCGGAGACCACACTTCGAGGGGAGCAGCCGCCTGCTAGCTTCGACCAGATCGTCGTCGCCGAACCGGAGTCCTCGTGGCCAGTACAGGTTCGGAACTGGGCAGACGACGCACTCCGGAAAGGGCGCGACACCCGGTTTGCAGACCTCGTGCCCGAACTTCGGCCGGTACTCGACGAGCACCTCGACGAGCTGGATGGGACGTTCGAACCAGTCCTCTGCCACATCGACAACTCGCTGGAGAACGTGCTCCACGACCCGGAAACTGGCGAGGTCACTGCGATGCTGGACTGGGCGTTCACCCTCGCTGCGACGCCAGCGTACGACCTCGTGTTGATCGAAGAGAGTTTGAACGGTGGCCAGTGGCAGTTCGTCCCGTCGGCTCCGGACAACGCCGAGTTGATCCGGAACGCACTGCTCGACGGGTACTCGCAAGCAGGGTCGTCTGACGTCCTCGACCAACTCGAGGAGAACCGAGAACTCTACGAACTTCTCTCGCGCTGTCGGTCGATGCATCTGCTACAGATGTGGCCTGAAGTCAAAGACGCATCACCGGAACAGGTCGAAGGTGCTGCCGCTGCGATTCGAACAGACCTCGAATCGTATCTCTGAACGTCCCCGCAACCTATCTTTTCCAGCGTCTACCGGGCTCCGTCCTCCTGTCGAACGGCGGTGAGTACCGTGAGCTCACCGTGCATTCCCGCAGGCGTTCGATTCGTAATCTCGTAGCCTCGCGCCTCCAGTATCGGTGCGACGTCTTCCGGTGGGACCCCGATCGGTTCGTGTGTTTCGACGATGACCACCCTCGGGCGGCAGTTCATCCCTTCGAGGATTTCGATCTCGCTTCCCTCACAATCGAGCTCCAACACATCACACGAAGGGAGGGCGGACGGGTCCAGCCGTTCACCATCGCCCGGCCCGAACGTGGACTCGGCCTGTTCGGAGATGGGGCCGACGGCGGCGTGTTCGAGCGTCACGGAATCGGCGACACGGTTCACCCGAACCGTCCGTCGAAGCGTCTCCAGCATCTCGGAGTTCGCCTCGAACGTCGTGACAGACCCGTCTGACTGTGTCATCCGTGCACCGACGACAGTCGTGATCCCTCTCCCACCGCCGACCACGACGACGTCGTCACCTCGACGCACCTCGCGCCGTAACTCCCCACTCGTCCCCTCCTCGAACGCCGGCCGGTAGTCGCGTCCTTCCTCGGGAGCGGTGGTCGGAACAGCAACACCGTTGTAGACGACGGTTCGTGGGTCGCTGTCGTCTTCTCTCGGCGACATACTGGTGTGCCTCTCAGCAAGCGATAAAATACTGTGGGCGGTACTATATCGCCGGTATCACTCGGGAGAAAGACCCTGCTGAGGGCTACAACAGGGTCGCGTTGCGGGTTCCGTGGGCTGACCTTCGTGGCAGTCGATCGTGGGTACCTGGCTGGCGAGCATATCGCTCGCGCCGATGCAGATGGAACCCGCTCCGCACAGCACCGCACTCGCATCTTCCCTCGGCCGACTCCGCCGCGCGCCACACGGCTCGCCGGGTTGTGAGAACTGAAATCGAGGGGTGGTGACCTCACCCACTACCGAACGACCGCCGACCCCACACCACCAGCAGACGAACGAAAATCAACCTTTTGGACAGCGGACTCTCCCCAACCCAAAGGCTATTTTACGCGCCACGCATACGACCGATAACTCATGTCCCGGAGTCCTTCGTTGCCCGACCGCCCCCGGCTCGACCTCGACCCGGAGATGTCGGACGACGAGCGTCTGATGGCTCTCAAGAAGCACCTCGCCGAGGTGTCGCAGGTGCACGAGCAACTCTCCTCCCAGCTCGATTCGGCGCACAGCCGTCGGGAGGACCTCAAGGAGGAGGTCGACCAGACCGAGCGCGAGAACGAGGCGCTGAAGACCTCGTCGCTCTACATCGCGACGGTCGAGGAGCTCGAAGAGGACGACCAGGAGGCGGTCGTCAAGCAGCACGGAAACAATCAGGAGGTCCTCACGGACGTCTCGCGGCGCATGGCCGAGGAGCTGCAGGCCGGCGACCGCGTGGCCGTGAACGACTCGTTCTCCATCCAGACCATCCTCGACAACGAGACCGACGCGCGGGCGCAGGCGATGGAGGTCGACGCCAGCCCGGACGTCGTCTACGACGACATCGGCGGCATCGACGAGCAGGTGCGCGAGGTGCGCGAGGCCGTCGAGGAGCCGCTGATCGACCCCGAGAAGTTCGCCGAGGTCGGCATCGAGCCGCCGTCGGGCGTGCTGCTCTACGGGCCGCCGGGCACCGGGAAGACGATGCTCGCGAAGGCGGTCGCCAACGAGACCGACGCGACGTTCATCAAGATGGCCGGCTCCGAACTCGTCCGGAAGTTCATCGGCGAGGGGTCCCGGCTGGTCCGTGACCTGTTCGAACTCGCGAACGAGCGCGAGCCCGCCATCATCTTCATCGACGAGATCGACGCCATCGCGAGCAAGCGCACCGAGTCCAAGACCTCCGGCGACGCCGAGGTCCAGCGCACGATGATGCAGCTGCTCTCCGAGATGGACGGCTTCGAGGCGCGCGGGAACATCCGCATCATCGCGGCGACGAACCGCTACGACATGCTCGACCGCGCTATCCTCCGGCCGGGCCGGTTCGACCGCCTCATCGAGGTGCCCGAGCCGAACGGCGAGGGCCGCGAGCAGATCTTCGCCATCCACACGCGGCACATGAACGTCGCCGACGACGTGGACTTCGGGGCGCTCGCGGACCGCACCAGCGGCTACTCCGGTGCGGAGATCGAGAGCGTCTGCACCGAGGCCGGGATGTTCGCCATCCGCGAGGGCCGCACCGAGGTC
This sequence comes from Haloarchaeobius amylolyticus, assembly GCF_026616195.1. Taxonomy (NCBI): domain Archaea; kingdom Methanobacteriati; phylum Methanobacteriota; class Halobacteria; order Halobacteriales; family Halorubellaceae; genus Haloarchaeobius; species Haloarchaeobius amylolyticus. The sequence goes on along the minus strand of NZ_JANHDH010000001.1, from coordinate 1,583,597 downwards.
CGCGAGGTGGACTTCCAGGAGGCGCTCGACAAGATCGAGCGCGACGACGGCAGCGAGTACGTCCCGTCGGCCGGGCACGCGACGTACCACTACTGACCAGAGGACTCCGACCGCGCAATCGCAATCCCCTTTTCTGCGTAGCGTTTCCCCCCAGCCATGGAGCCGATCCGCATCGTCTGGGGCCACGCGACCGGCCCGACCGAGATGTCCTCCTACGACGCGGCGCTCGCCGATGCCGGCGTGGAGAACTACAATCTGGTCGCCGTCTCCTCGGTGATTCCGCGGGACGCCGAGGTCGAGATCGTCGGCACCGCGGCCGACCTCGGACCGGTGGGCGAGCGCCTGACCGTCGTGCAGGCCCGGGCGACGTCGACCGAACCCGGCCACGTGAGCGCGGGCCTGGGCTGGGCGCAGTCGCCCGAGGGCGGGCTGTTCTACGAGGCGTCGGGCGACACCGACGCCGCGGACGTGGACGAGCGCGTCCGCCGCGGCCTCGCGGCCGGGCAGGCACTGCGCGACTGGGACTTCGGCGACCCACACGTCAAGGTCGAGAGCGCGTCGGTCGAACCGGGGACCTACACGACGGCGGTCGTGCTGGCGGTCTACGGCGGGAGCGAGCCGCTGCTCTGAGCGGGAGGTACGGTAGCCGAACCCTTTTTATCCGTTCTACCACTACGGACGGTAGCGACTTCTTATGAACGGAAACAACCCGTACGCCGGACTCCCGGGCAGTACGCAGGCCGGGAAACGCGCAGACGCGGACGTCCCGGAGCTCTCTCCCGACCAGACACGGGCCCTTCGCCGTGACGTGACGGCCATCGCGGCCCAGACCCGGGCGTTCCTCCCGGACGAGTACGTCGTCAACGGCGACGTGACCCAGGGCGTCGGCGGGCCGCAGGCGACGGTGGCGGTCCGGCCGCCGGCGGGCCACCCCGTCAGCGCCGGCTTCACGCCGAACCTCGAGGAGGCGGGAGACGACTACTGCATCGACCCCGACGAGCAGGCGGAGGTCGCCCGGGGGCTCGCGGCCTCTGCGGCCCTGCAGGTCAAGCAGGCCGTCCAGGACTCCGTCACGCCCACGGCGCGATAGTCGGCCTTTCCCGGACCTCTCGGCGAACCGATTCACTTCGACGTTAGGTCGCGTTCTCGGCTCTCGAAGTGTCCTCACCCTCGCGTAGCAACGTGTAGGAGCATATGGACTATTTCTGCCCGTCGCTAGTCTCTGGGTATGATACGGGGGGATGAGCAACTGGCGATAGCAGCGTCCGGCCTCCGGAAGGTGTACGGGTCGGTCGTCGCCGTCGAGGGGCTCGACCTCGCCGTGCCCCGGGGGACCGTCTACGGGTTCCTCGGGCCGAACGGGGCGGGCAAGACCACGACGATGGGGATGTTGACCACGCTGGTCCCGCCGACGGCGGGGACGGCCTCGATCGCCGGCGTGTCCATCGCGGACCGCGAGGGTGTCAAACCGCACGTCGGCTACCTGCCGGACGAGCCGCCGCTGTACGACGAGTTCACGGCCCGGGAGCAACTCGGGTTCGTGGCGGACCTGCGCCAGCTGGAGCCGGCGGCGGCCGCGACGCGCATCGACGCGCTGCTCGACCAGGTCGGGCTGGCGGACGTGGCCGACGAGCGCATCGAGTCCTACTCGCGGGGGACGCGCCAGAAGGTCGGGCTGGTGCAGGCGATGCTGCACGAGCCCAACGTGCTGTTCCTCGACGAGCCGACCAGCGGGCTGGACCCGCGGGCGGCCCGCGAGGTGCTCGACCTCATCGACGGGCTGGCCGACGGCGGGACCACCGTCTTCCTCTCCTCGCACGCCCTCTCGGTCGTCGAGGAGCTGGCGGACGTGGTCGGCGTACTCCACCAGGGGCGACTGGTCGCCGAGGGGACGCCGGCAGAGCTGACCCAGCGCGTCGCCGACGGCGAGCGCTCGCTGGAACGCGTCTTCCTCGACCTGACGGCGGACCAGTCGGAGGCACCGGTATGACGCCGCGGGAGGCGGTGGGATGAGCGTCCGCGGTCGGCGGGTGGCGGGCGTCGCCTGGCGTATCGCTGGCGCGGAGGTCCGCCGGCACGGCCGCCGGTACGTCGGGAGTCGCCACCACGAGGCGCTGCTCGTGCTCGCGCTCGTGCTGCTCGCGCCGGTGTTCGTCCTGTTCGTGCAGGGCGCCATGGCGGTCGGGCGGTCGCTGGCGGCCGGCGACCCGGCGACGGTCAGCGCCGCCCGGTACTACCTGCCCGGCGTGGTCGTCTTCGTGGTCGTGCTGGGCGCCATCCAGGCCGGGCGGCGGGTGCTCTCGCTCGACGCCAGAGAGATGATGCTGACCGCGGTCCCGGTGCGGACGCTCGTCCGCGGGCTCCTGCTCGCCGACCTGTTCGAGTGGACCGTGGTCTTCCTCGTGCCGGCGACGGTGCTGGTGCTGGCGGTCGCCGTCGGCGCCGGGTCGCCGGTCCTCGCCGTCGTCGGGACGGTCGCGGTCGCGGTGCTGTTCGTCGCGGCCATCCTGTTCGGCTACGCGCTGGGCCTGCTGGTCCGGCTGGGCCTGCGCCACGTCCCGTTGCCGACCACCTTCCGGTCCCTGCTGGGCGCACTGGGCGGCGTGACCGCGGCGGTCGTCGCGGGCGGCCTCGTCGCGTTCGCCGGCAGCATCGCGGTCCACGGTCCGGCCCCGACCGCCACCGCCGGCAGCGGGGGCGGCGAGACCTTCGCACCGGTCTCCATCCCCGTCGCGACGCTGCCCGCGGGCGACCCACTCTCGCGGCTCTCGTGGTACGCCGACCTGCTGTTCGTGGGCACGCCCGCGGTGGAGACCCTGACGACCGCGACGCTGGTCGCGGCCGTGGCCGTCGTGCTGACCATCCCCGGCAGCCTGACGGTCATCTCGGTGTTCTCGCCGAGCTTCTGGTACGGTGACGCGCCGCTGTCGGGCGACACCCGGACGCGTGCCGGTTCGCAGTCGGTGACGGCGGCCTCTCCCACCCGGCGGGTCGCAACCCGGCTCTGGTGGCGCGCCGTCCGCGCCCCGCACCGCCACGGGTTCGTGTTCTACTACCTGTTCGCGCTCGGGACGCTGGTCGTCCCGGCCGTGGTGTACCCGTCGCTCGCGCTGGCGCTCGTGGGCGCGTCGTTCGTCCTCCTCGGGGTCTGGCTCGCCGGGGCGCTGTTCTGCCTGAACCCCCTCGGCGAGGAGGAGGAGATGCTCGCCCAGCACCTGCTGGCGACGCTGCCGACCGCGGTCGTCCTCCGGGCGCGGCTGCTCCTCGGCGTGGTCGTCGGGGTCCCCCTCGTGCTGGTCGGGACGCTGTTGCTCGCGCTGGGGCCGCTGTCGCTGGTCGACGCCGCGGCGCTCGGGGGCTACTGGCTGGCGCTCACGCTCGCCAGCGCGGCCTTCGCCCTCGGCGTCGGGTCGCTCGCGCCCCGGTACACCCCGGTCCGGCTGTTCGCCCGGGTCGAGAGCGTCGCGCCCTCGGTGACCGCCATCGTCTACCACCTCGTCGTCACGACGGTGCTCGTCGCGGCCGGCCCGGCGCTGGTGCTCACCGGCTTCGACCTGCTGCTCGTCGGCGGCTTCCTGCTCGGCCTGCTGGTGCTCGTGACCGACGGTTCGTACCGCTACGCCCTCGAATCGTTCGAGGCCACCGGCCGCGACCCCGGGCGCGTCCGCTGGTCGCGCCGGCTCGCGGTCCACCTCGCGGTCGGCGTCGCGGTCATCGGGTCGCTTGTCTCCTCGGCGGTCGGACTGGCCGTCCTCGTCCTCCTGCCCGGGCAGGCCGTCACCGACCTCGTCCTGCTGTTCGTCGCGGGCTACCTCGGCTACCTGCTCGTCGCGCTCTTGATCCTCGAGGGGTTCGGCGACGGCATCCGCGGGATGGACCTCTACTGGCTCTCGGACTCGGACATCAGGCACGTCATCCTCGGCATCGCGGCGACCGGGACCGTCGAGATGGGCGTGGTCGCGATGGCGTGGTACTTCGAGCTCCCGGTGGCCGAGGAGACGCTGACCGCCTACGCCGCCGTCGGCGGCACCGGCCTCCTGCTCTCCATCCTCCCGCTGGTGTTGCTCGTCAACGGTCCCATCGAGGAGCTGATGTTCCGCGGCGTCATCCAGCGCAACCTCGACCGTTCGTTCACCACGGCCGGCGCGGTGATGGTCGGCTCGGCCGTCTTCGCGCTCGCGCACCTGCCGATGTACTCCGGGACCCCCGCCGCCGTCGGGATGGCGCTCGCCCAGCTCTTCGCCATCTCCATCGTCTGGGGGACGGTGTACGCCCGCACCCACAACCTCGCGGTGCCGATGCTCTGTCACGGCGTGAGCAACGCGCTCGCGGTCGCCCTGCTGTTGCTGTGAACTCCTCGTGTGGGGTGGTACGTACCATCAAACACACTTAATGTAACGCAACTCCGTACCATCTGGTATGACAGACGATACGGAAACTGTCGACCCAGGCGAATCGACCCCGGACGACCCGATGACACGCGGGCACATCGAGCGCACCATCCTGCACTGCATGGTGGGCGAAACCCCCGAACGATACGTTCCGACGACCGTCGGTGGGGTGCTCGACCCGCTCACCGCCGTCATCGAGCGCGGGAACTACGGGAACGTCGGACCCCGTGCTGGCGACGCTGGCCCGCTGGTCCAGCAATCGTCCATCCGGCGGACGTTCTCACAGCTCGCCGAGAAGGGACTGATCCAGCGCGTCGCCGACCTCACCCCGGCACAACTCCGGGACCCACGGTACGACCTCGGGACGCTGGCCGACGACGGCGACCCGACCGACCCGGGCGACTACTCTCGCACGTCCGACGACGCCCGCGTCACCGACTGGATCCTCACCGACGCGGGCCGCAGGGAGGTCGAACGGCTCGACGCGGCGTTCGCGCGAGAACTCGACGAACTCGCGGCCCGGTACGGCCGACCCCGCGGCGAGACGACGGACCGTATCGACTGCTGACGGGCGGGAGACGCGCGCGACACCTGATAAAGACCAGTACAGCGAAAGCCGATAGCGGATACGGGGACGGTCACAAGCCCCACGTAGGTCGCAACGGGTCGGCTGCGCCGCCTCTGGGGGGAGTGCATCGGCCGTCACCTATCTGCGACCTCGTGGGTCGTCCCACGTGCCGGGGAAGAGACAGCGCGGAATCGTGTCGGCCCGAGGGGGCTACTTGCCCCAGAACGGGTCGACCTTGCGGCGTTTCTCGAGGTAGAACGAGAGCGCCTCGCGCTCGTCCATCGGGATCTCCTCTTTGAGCTCCTGCTCCAGGATCTTCGCGTGCTTCTCGGGGAGTTCGATCCACAGTTCGTCGTTCTCCTCGATCTGCCGGCCGACGGTGGGGCCGTCGATGGCGACCGAGACGCGGTTGCCCGCGCGGGCCTCGTCGACGTCCTCGCCCTGCTCCTGGATGCCCTTGACCTCGCCGACGCGCTTCGGCTCGTTGCCCTCGAACTTCACGACGTTCTGGTTCTTGCGGAGGGTGCCCGAGAGGATCTCGACGCCGACGACGGCCGGGTTGTTCTGGCGGAACGTGTGGTCCGGCAGGATCTGGAACCGGCACGGCCGGGCGATGTTCTGGAGGACGGTGTCCTGCTGGGCCTGCTTCGTGCTCTCGACGTACTCCTCGTACTCCTCGATGAGCTGGTAGATGACGTCGTCCGTGTAGATGCGCACGTCGTCGATGTCGGCGCGGTTCTCGGCGTCCTTCAGCACGTCGACGTTGAAGCCGAGGATGGTCCGGTGGAGGTCGTCGTCCGCCGTGGAGGCGACGCTCACGTCGCGCGGGGCGATGTCGCCGACCTCGGCGCGGACGATGGGAATCTCGGCCTCCTCGAGGGCGTTCGCCATGGCCTCGAGCGAGCCGAGGGTGTCGGCCTTGACGACCACGCCCTCCTCGCCGGTGGAGACGGCCACGTCGGCGAGTTCGGCCTGCACCTCGGCGATGACGTCGTCGAGGTCGCGGTCGCGGACGACCCGGACCGGCGCGCCGGCCATCGCCTCGTCGAGGTCGGGTGCGGCGACCTTGATACCCGCCGCGGCCTTCACCTCGTCGACGCGCTCGAAGCGCGACTCGGTGCGTATCTCGGCGAGGGGTCGGGGCTGCAGGAGCGCCCGGACCTCGGTGACGATGGGTTCGTTCTCGCCGCCGACGACGATGGTGTCGTCCTCGCGGACGATGCCGTCGTAGAGGACGAGGTCGATGGTCGCGCCGAAGCCGCGTTCCTCCTTGACCTCGAGGACGGTCCCGACGCCGGGGCCGGTCACGTCGATGGCCATGGCCTCCTTCATGTAGCGCTGGGAGAGGCCCATCATCACGGCCAGGAGGTCCGGGATGCCCTCGCCGGTCATCGCCGAGACGGGGACGACGCCGACGTTCTTCTGGAAGTCCTGGACCCGCCAGTACATGTCGGCGGAGAAGCCGTTGTCCGAGAGTTCGCCGATGATGGAGTAGAGCCGTTCGTCGAGGTCGCCGCGGACGCGGTCGGACTGGGCCTCGTAGGTCTGCTGGATGGGCGCGTTCTCGTTGGCGTTCCAGCCGGGGACGGTGTCGACCTTGTTGGCGGCGACGATGAACGGGGTCTGGGTGTTCTGCAGGATGTCGATGGCCTCCAGCGTCTGGGGCTGGAAGCCGTCGTTCACGTCCACGACGAGGACGGCGATGTCGGCCAGCGCACCACCGCGCGAGCGAAGCGTGGTGAACGAGTGGTGCCCGGGCGTGTCGATGAACAGCAGGCCGGGGAGGTCGAAGTCGTCGGGGTCGACGAGCGAGCCGGCCATGCGCGAGACGACGTCGAGGGGAACCGCGGTCGCGCCGATGTGCTGGGTGATGGCGCCCGCCTCGCCCTCGATGACGGCGGAGCCGCGGATCTTGTCGAGGAGGCTGGTCTTGCCGTGGTCCACGTGGCCGAGGACAGCCACGATGGGTGTCCTGAGCGTGTTGGATGCTGAGTCGGTTTCGGAAGAATCTGTATCAGACATGGCGAACACCCTAGAAGGTTCTTATCTGAGAGTACTCAGGACGGCATTTAATTCCATCGTCACGGTCGTCAAGCCTCTGTGAACAGGGGTCACGGTACACGAGCTATCTGGCAGTTGTCGCTTCCGTTCCCCTGCCCACGGTCGCATCGGCTGGTCCCCGTGGCGTTTATTAGCACCCGTCGGGAAGAAGGTGGTATGTCCGACATACTCGCGGAGAACCTCTCGGGGAAGTCCGTCATGGGGTCTGACGGAACGGAACTCGGGATGCTGTACAACATCACGATGGACCTGAAGAGCGGCCGACTGAACGACCTCGTCGTCGAGCCGGGCGAGGAGACACCGACCCGCGCCATCGACTACGACCGCGACGAGAGCGGGCGCTTTCGCGTCCCCGTCGACCGTGTGCAGGCCGTGAAGGATTACATCGTCGTCCAGCGGTAAATGTACGTTCTCGACTCCTCCGCGTTCATCAACGAGTATCACACGTCCAACGACACCGCCACCATCCCCATGGTCCGGGAGGAACTCCAGGACGAGAGCGTCTACCGGTACGACGCCATGGAGGGCGCCGGGATGCACGTCCACATCCCGGACGAGGAGACCACGGAGCGCGTGCGCCGGGCCGCCCGGGAGACCGGCGACCTCGACGTACTCTCGGACACCGACGTTCGGCTCGTCGCCGCGACGTTCGAACTCGACGGGACGCTCGTCACCGACGACTACGCCATGCAGAACGTCGCCGAGAAGCTCAACCTCGCCGTCGAGGTCATCGCCCGCGAGGGCATCGACGAGCGCCGCGACTGGCGCTTCCAGTGTGCCGGCTGTGGCCGCGAATTCGACGAGAACAAGGACCGGTGCCCCATCTGCGGGAGCGAACTGTCCCGCAAGAACCCCTCGAACTGACCGCCCTCGAACCGCCCCCTAGTTCTCGACCTGTTCGAGGCCGCGCTCGATGAGCTGTCGGAGCACCGCCTGCTCGGTGAGGTCGTACTCCCGGGCGAGAGCCTCGATCTGGTCGCTCACGTCCTCACCGCAGACGACGGAGTACCGCTTCGTCATACACCAGTACGTAACGGAGTGAACGTCGAAAAAGGTTCGTCAGACGGCCGTAAGACGGAGAACTCCTCAGACCAGCGTCGCGAGGGTGACGATGGCGTTCTCGACCGGCGTGTTCGTGAGGTCGACGTAGGTGGCGGCGAACGACAGCGCGTTGTAGGCGCCGTGGATGAACGCCGGGACGAGCACGTTGTCGGTCCGGGCGTAGACCCCGCCGAGCACCAGCGCGAGCACGAAGATGACCGCGAGCGAGGTCGCCATCGCCCCGACACCGCCGCCGGTCGCGTAGGCCGGGATGTGGACCAGCGCGAAGATGGCGCTGGCGACGACGACCGCGCCGACCCGGCTGAAGTGGTCGTACAGCGACTTCTGGATGACGTTGCGGTAGAGCAGTTCCTCGCCCGGCCCGATGACGAGCAGCGAGAGCGGGATGAGCGGGAGCAACAGCGCGGGGTCGCCCTGCTGGGCCTGCTGGGCGGTGCTGTGCTGGGCGGTCGAGAGCCCGAGCGCGTTGATGAGCGAGGTGATGGCGACGAACCCGAGCAGCAGGATGACGAACCCACCGAGGGCCCAGCCCACGTCACGGAGCGTCGGGAACCGGAGGTCGACGAACGACCACTCCCGGTCGGAGTACTTCAGGTAGGCGACGGCCAGCGTGAGCGTCCCGAGGCCGAGGCTGAGCACGGAGATGATCTGTGCCCGCGGCCCGGTCGTCGGGATGGGGCCGAACACGGAGACGGCGCCCACGTAGAGCACCAGCTGGTACGCGACGAGGACCGGCAGGGAGGCGAACCCGAGCAGGGCGAACCGGAACACGGTCTTCGCCGTCATGGCCGGCGTCACCTTCGGTGGCGAGGGGGACCCGGAGCGGTCGACGAGCGAATCGTCCATACCGGTGGTAGCGAACGGAGAACTATAGGCTCTCTGCTATGGTGGATAGGCCGCACAGGGCCGAATCTGGGGCCGAGACAGCCCTCACTCGATGCGCAGTTCGGTCTTCGCGGCGACGGCGTCGGCTTCCTCGAAGTCGCCGCCCCCGAGCAGGCCGCGGGCGGCCTTCTTGCCCCACTCGACGGCGGGCTGGACGAACGTGTCGACGCCGTAGAGTTCGCCGGCCATGACGCAGGCGGCCTCCATGCCGTACAGGAGCGACCCGACGCCGCGTTCGTCCACGCGGTCGAGTTCGACCCGGACGTTCGGGCGGCCCGCGGCGGCGAGGCTGGCCTCGGTGGCCTCGAACTCGGCGTCGAGCAGGGTGCCGAGGCCCTTCCCGCCGAGGTACGCGAGGTCGTCGAACTCGGTCTCGGGGATGGTGGTGTCGTCGTACTCGCGGGGGCGGACGAGGGTCACCATCTTGTCGCGGGGGCCGGCGCGGTAGAGCTGGAGCTGGGAGTGCTGGTCGGTCGCGCCGAGCGCCCGGGCTGGCGTCTGTCCGAGGCCGTCCTTGCCCAGGCTCTCGGCCCACAGCTGGGCGAACCACTCGGCGTAGGTCTCCAGCGACTCGGCGTAGGGCATCATCGCGTTGACCGACGCGCCCCGGACGTCCAGGGCGTAGGAGATGGCGCCGTAGGCGTAGGCGGGCGAGTCGAACAGCGAGCCCGAGAGCTTCGCCTGCTGGTCGGCGGCACCGGCGACGAGCGCGTCCAGGTCGTGGCCCTGGATGGCCGCACAGGCCAGCCCGACCGTCGAGAGTGCCGAGAACCGCCCCGGAACGCCGTCCGGGACAGGGAGCGAGGGCAGGTCGTGGCGGTCCGAGAGCGTCCGGAGGGGCCCCGACTCGCCGGTCGTGACGAAGGTCCGGTCGGTCCAGTCCACGCCCGCGGACTCCATCGCGTCCTGCACGACGAGGAAGTTCGCCAGCGTCTCCGCGGTGGTGCCCGAGCGGGAGACGACGTTCACGGTCGTCTTCTCGAGGGGCAGGTCCGCCAGCAGCGCCGAGACGTGCTCGGGGTCGACGTTGTCGAGGAAGTAGGCGTCCACGTCGCTCTCCAGGGCGTCGGCGACGGTCGCCGCGCCGAGCGCGCTCCCGCCGATGCCGACGTTCAGGACCGCCTCGCTGTCGTCGAAGGGCGCGACCGCGTTCTCGATGGCGTCGGTGTCCACGGTCCGGGGCAGGTCGAGCGCGGCGTACCCGTGCTCGTGGTCCGCGATGCCTGCCTCGATTCGCTCGTGCGCCGCGGCGACCTGTGTGTCCAGGCGCTCCAGCGCGTCCCGGGAGATACCCGGCGACGCCTCCTCGGCCAGCGCGTTCCCGATGTCGACGTACATATCGAGTCTCGCTCGGGGCAACGACAAAACGCTGGTGATGGGTGCCGACTCGGTCGCGCGCCCGCCGGGAACCGACCGTGGACCGCGCCGCTTTTGCCCCTCTCGGCCCAAGTCCACCCGATGACAGCCGACGGCGAGAACACCTACGACGGGGTCATCGGGGCCTTCCCGTACGCCCTCCGGGCCAGCGACTCGCGACTGTTCAAGCTCTACGCGCTCCTCGGTGGCCTGCTCGGCGTCGTCCTCACGTTCTACTTCGGGGCCGCACTGGCCGTCCAGGTCGCGAACACCCTCGGCACGGCCGGCGGGACGTTCACCTTCCTGCGGTCGTTCTACATCTTCTTCGGCCTGCTGGTGGTCGCGCCCATCCTCGCGCCGGTCCTGTTCGTCGCCCGTCGCCACCGCCGCGAGGGCGGCGACACCCGGTACGACCTGCTGATGGCCGTGACCGGCTTCGTCTTCCTGCTCTCGCTCTACCTCGCGCTGGTCATCTCGATGCCGGCCGAGTTCACCCTCGACGGCGAGACGGTCACCCGGCCCACCCCCAGCGGCCTGTTCGCGCCCGTCGTCAGCCTCCTCTACGAGATGCCGCCGCTCTCCAGTCCGCTCCCGCCGCTGGTCGTCGGCGTCGTGATGCTGCTGCTCGGGCGACGACGAAACCCGGAAAAGGCCTGACCGCTAGCCTCGGCACATGAGCGAGAAGACCGCGACGTTCCTCGTGACCGAAGCCGACGAGGGGTCGGTCGTCCTGCGCGACGTGGACACCGGCCAGATACACACCATCGACGAGAACGACGGCTACGAGCGCCACCAGGTCGTCGGCGCGACCATCGCGCCCGTCCCGCCGATGGAGGTCGTCTGGGAGGTCGTCGAGGAGGACTTCCGCCGGACCGTCGAACTGGTCGACAGCGACCTCTCCCCGACCACGCAGGCGATGGACATCGCCGCGGACCAGTCGGTCGGCGAGGTCGAACGCGTCGAGCGCGCCGGGACCGGCGAGATCCACGTGCTCTCGGTCCCGCCGGAGGACACCGAGCAGGCCGCCGCCGACGTCCTGGAGGACCCGGAGACCATCGCCCGCGCGGCGCGCGTGCAGGCCGTCCGGGTCGAGGTCCGGCGCTCCGTCGAGGAGGGCGTGTTGAACGTGCGCTACCTGCCGGACTGAGTCACTCCTTATTCCGTCGCACGCTGGTCACTCCGTCGCCGGCCCGGCCTGACTCTGGACCTCCCAGCCGCCGCCGATGTCACACTGCTCGCGCACCGTGTACTCGATGTCGGTGTCGGGCCCCATCGCTGCGCCGCCCTCGACCGCCTCGACCTTGAGGGGCACGTCGTAGGTGCTGCCACAGCAGCCAACGTCGACGAACTCCTCCCAGATGTCGCCGACGGTGGCGGTCTCGCGGGTCCGGCGCAGCCACGCCCTGAAGTGCGACGTGGCGACCTGGTCGCGGCTCCAGCTCGACAGGTCGGCGGGGTACGAGAGCACGACTCGGGTGGCGTACTGGCTCATATCGGGGGATACGGTGCCACCGCCCAAAAGGGTCCCCCGTGAGTGCGTGGATTCTACACGTCCCGGGGGCGGAGATAAGAAGGCTTAGGTGGGCCGATACCGGACCGCCCTCCATGAGCAAGTTCGAGGTACCGGAAGTAGACTACACCCGGTACTCGAACCGCCAGCTGGCGGCAGTTCCCCTCGCGTTACTCGCCGTCGCCCTGGTGGTCATACTCGGGTGGTACGTCATGTTCGGGACACCGGTCGGTCTGAGCACCGACTTCACCGGTGGGACCGAACTCACGGTACAGACGGATACGCCGCGGAGCGAACTCGACGCGGCCTTCGAGGAGGACATCATCTCGAAACAGCGGGTGCAGGGCCCGTCCATCACGGAGCCGACCTACATCCTGACGTTCGGCCCCGAGAGCGAAGGGACCGACCTCGCCGACCAGGCGCAGGCCAACCTGCAGGCCACCTGTTCGAACCCCGACGAGTGCGAGATAATCCAGTCGCGCCAGACGACCTCGCCGAGCTTCGGTAGCAGCGCCCGGACGACCGCCGCACAGGGCCTGTTCGCTGCGTTCCTCGGCATGAGCATCCTGGCGTTCGTCTTCTTCCGCTCGTTCATCCCGTCCATCGCCATCGTCGTCTCGGCGTTCTCGGACATCGTCATCCCGCTGGCCGCGATGAACCTCCTCGGCATCAAGCTCTCGCTGGGGACGGTCGCGGCACTCCTGATGCTCATCGGGTACTCGGTGGACTCGGACATCCTGCTGAACAACCACGTCCTCCGGCGCTCCGGTGGGTTCTACGACAGCGTCAACCGCGCGATGCAGACCGGTGTGACGATGACCATCACCTCCATGGCCGCGATGGCCGTGATGACCGTCGTCGCGACGCTGTTCGGTATCGAGCTGATGGCCTCCATCGGCCTCGTGCTCGTCCTCGGCCTCGCGGCGGACCTCGTCAACACCTACATGCTCAACCTCAGCCTGCTTCGCTGGTACAAGCTCGGGGAGGTGAACCCGCAATGAACGTCCGCGAGAACTGGCGTGTCATCGCGCTCGTCGTGTTGCTCGTCGGGAGCGGGACGGTGCTGTTCACGCCCGGCCTCATCGCCGGCGCGACCGGTCCCTCGAACCTCCAGTACGGTCTCGAACTCGACGGCGGGACGCGCATCCGCGCCCCGGTCGTCGGGATGACCGCCGAGGACGTGAGCTACGAGAACTTCGGCCAGTCGAGCGAGATCAGCCAGGCTCGCCAGGGGATCGCGGACGACCTCGGCGTCCCGCTGCGTGACGTCTACCTGCGCCCCGGCGCCGGGACCGCGGAGGTCTTCAACCGGTCCGTCGGCGAGTCGGAGTTCGTCTCCGCGCTCAACCAGAACGGCATCCAGGCGGCCGGCGGCGGCCAGGTGACGGCCGACGACGTGCGCGAGGGCGTCACGGAGGCGACCCGGAACCAGATCACCCGCGTCCTGGAGCGCAAGCTCGAGGCGACCGGGCTGACGGCCGGGTCCGTGACGACCGCGACGACCGTCGACGGGACGAACTACATCGTCGTCGAGGCGCCGAACCAGGAGCCCGAGGAGCTGCGCGAGCTCATCAGCGACCGTGGTGTCGTGACCGTCTACGCCCGCTATCCCGGCCCGAACGGGACGATGCAGGAGCAGGCGGTCATCACCTACGAGGACCTGAAGAACGTCGGCGCGCCCGAGCAGCCGGACCCTGCCACCACCAGCGGCTCGGCGGACACCTGGCAGGTGCCGGTCGTCCTGAACCAGCAGGGCGCCCAGCAGTTCGCCCGCGTCATGCAGGAGACCGGCTTCACCGGTGAGGGCGCCGGGTCGCGGGCCTGTGGCGGCGACCAGCGCAACCAGGAGGGCCACTGTCTGGTCCTCGTCTCCGAGGGCAACGTGACCAGTACGTTCTCGGTCGCCCCGAGCCTCGCGAACACCATCGAGTCGGGGCAGTTCGCCGAGGACCCGCGGTTCGTCATGACCACGGGTGCCGGTCCGGACGCCCGCGAGAAGGCCCGCGAGGTCTCGGTCGACCTGCAGGCCGGTGCGCTCCGTGCCCCGCTCGACTTCCAGGAGTCCCAGGTGTTCACGCTCGAACCGGCACTGGCCGAGCGCTTCAAGCTCAACTCGCTGCTGACCGGTATCGTGGCGGTGCTGGCGGTCAGCGGCGTCGTCTACCTGCGCTACGGTGACCCGAAGGTCGCACTGCCGATGATACTCACCGCGCTCGCCGAGGTCGTGCTGTTGCTCGGCTTCGTCGCGGCGGTGCGGCTCCCGCTCGACCTCTCGCACATCGCCGGGTTCATCGCGGTCATCGGGACCGGGGTGGACGACCTCATCATCATCGCCGACGAGGTGATGGACGAGGGCGGGGTGAGTTCCACCCGCGTCTTCCAGTCGCGCTTCCGCAAGGCGTTCTGGGTCATCGGCGCGGCCGCGGCGACGACCATCATCGCGATGTCGCCGCTGGCGGTGCTCTCGCTCGGTGACCTGCGCGGGTTCGCCATCGTGACCATCCTCGGCGTGCTCATCGGGGTGCTCATCACGCGGCCGGCGTACGGTGACATCCTCCGGTCGCTGACGACCGGCGAGCACTGACCGCGGCACGCCTTTCGTGCTCGACGATTAGGCCGGGACCCCTTCTGCGTGGCAGTCGTCGTGTCTCTCGATGCGCAGTGACATCTCTCGTCGACACCTCGCGGGCGTGCTCGCGACCGCGGCGCTCCCCGTGCTCGGTGGCTGTCTCACGACGGGGCTCTCGGTCAGCACCGATGGCGTCGCCCAGTCGAAGGTGTTCACCGGGGTCAGCCGGACCGAATCGTGGGCGACCTCCAGCACGCGCGTCGACGTCTCGCTGACGGAGCGGGCGACCCGGAAGCTCGGCGTGTCGAAACTGGTCGTGCTGACCGACGGGAGCGGCTACGACGCGGCCACGCTGCAGCCCCACGCGACGACCGCGACGCTGGCGATGCCGACCACCGGCTCGGTGGCGATACTCGCGACCGACGGGAGCGGGACGGTCGTCGACAGGATCCCCGTCACGGTGACGGGGACGCGGCTCCCCTGAGTCAGAAGTCGCCGAGGCCGGCCTGTTCGTGTGCCGCCAGCACGTCCGCACAGGTCGACCAGGAGGCGCGGGCGAACGGCGGTAACTCGCCAGTGTCGGCGACGTAGTCCGCGAGGAACTCGCGGGTCGTCGGGTCGCTGGGGTAGCCGGAGCCGACCGACCCGTACTCCTCACCGAGGCGGGTCATCTGGTCGTCGCGGGCGACCTTGGCGACGATGCTGGCGGCCGCGACGACCGGGTAGGTCTCGTCGGCGCCGTGTTCGGCCGTCACGTCGACCTCGCAGGGACAGTGGTCGGTGACGCGGCGGGCGAAGCGGTCCTCGCTGGTGTCGCCGGCGTCGACGTACCCCGCGAGGCCGTCGACGCCCGCGTCGGAGAGCGCCTCGGCGTGGGCGCAGACGGTGAGGGTGTTCATGTCCGTCTCGGGGGCGTCGATGCGGTCGGGGGTGATCTCGGCGACCCCGAGGCGGACCCGGTCGTCGGCACGGAGGGCGGCCGCCAGTTCCTCGCGGCGGGCGGGCTGGACCCGCTTCGAGTCGTCCACGTCGTCGGGGAGCACGTCGTCGTCGGGGACCACGACGGCCGCGGCCCACATCGACCCGAGCACCGGTCCCTTCCCCGCCTCGTCCACGCCGAAGTGCATGTTCGATTCCTTCTCCACAGGCCGACTTCTACCTTGGTGGTCCGGCCCGCACCGATTTTTACCCTTACACGTTGGGCTAATTTTTTAGAGACTGAAGACGATAGCCAACAGTAATGGCCATCCTCGATACAGTGTACACCTCGTCGGTCAGGCAGGCCGTCCTGCGTACCCTGCGAGACGACCCCCAGACACGACGACACATCCTCGACGAGGTCGACGCGAGCAAGTCGGCGGTGTACAACGCGCTGAACGAGCTGCGCGACCGGCGGCTCGTGGCCGAGCGCGACGACCGGGTCTGGGAGACGACCGGGCTGGGCGACCTCGTGGCCGACCAGGTCGACGACCGCGAGCGCACGGCACGGGTCCTCGACGACCACGGCGACTACTTCGCGAGCCACGACGCCGCGGCGCTCCCCCGGTGGTTCCGCCAGTCGCTGGGCGCGCTCGCCGGCTGCGAGCACCTGACCGCGCCGTCGTCGGACCCCTACCGGGTGGTCCGGCGGACGGCGACCGTCATCGAGGAGGCGGAGTCGCTCGACGTGCTCACGCCCATCTACCACGACCGCTACGCCGACGCCATCCGCTCGGTGACCGACCGGACACAGATACGGCTGGGGCTCGACGCCTCCATCCTCTCCGAGGTCGAGTCACAGGAGGCCGACGACTGGGACCACGAGAACCCCACGGTCCGCATCCACGACCACGACTTCGCGCTGACCGTGACCCACGACGCCGTGATGCTCTCGCTCCCCCGCGAGGACGGGAGCTACGACGCCCAGACGAAACTCGTCGCACGGAGCGACGCGGCACTGGCGTGGGGCCGGCGGCTGTTCGAGTCGTGCTGGGGGGCGGCCACCCCCATCGGCGAGTTCGCGCCCCACCTCCGCGAGGACGACGGGGCGGAGGGTGCGCCACAGGCCGTCTCGGACACGTCAGGGTGACCGCGACAGCGGTCGCTGGCGGTCGGTGAACCGGTCGAAAGAACGTCGAAGGTGTACTCAGTCGTCGGCTGGCGGTTCGGCGAGTTCCGGCTCGTCGTCGACCTCGTGCTCGTCCGCCGTGTCGTCCTCTGCCTCGAGTTCGTGGGTGGTGTTCTCTCCTGCTACATGATGACACATGGGGTATCCCCTCGACACGTGTTGACGTACCCCACGATGAAAAGCGTGGCGCGTCTCGGCTGCCCGAGATGTCTGTCAGCGAAGGTAGTCCGGGTCGTCGAAGGCCTCGTCCTCGCCCTCGACCGCCAGCACGTCGAGCGCGGTCACGGTCGCCGTGGTCCCGAGCAGGCCCGCCAGCGAGGGCTCGGTCCGGCCGTCGTCGCCGCTGATGAGCTCCTTGATGTAGAGGCCGCCCTCGCCGTGGATCTCGACGGTCGCGTGGCGCGCGTCAGCCCGGTCGGCCGAGATGTCGTAGACGGTGCGGGTCCGGTCGAGGCTGGCGCGCCGGTGGTCGACGCGCTGGGGCGTGTGCTGCGTGACGGTGGTGCCCCGGAGTTCGTCGACCGCGGCCGCGAGCGACTCCTCGCTCACGTCGTCGCCGAACTCGACCTCGGCGCGGTAGGTCTTCGAGGCGTCGAGTTCCTTGACGCGCTCGACCATCTCGTGGGTGGCGAGGCGCAGGTCCTCCACCTCGACCGAGCCGTCGGCGGCCGCGTTGATGTCGGCCTCCAGTGCCTCGACGTCGGGTGCGCGCACCTGCGGGTCCTTCACCTCGACGACGAAGGGCCGCCCCGTCCCGAGCATCAGGGCGTCGACGTCCTCGCGGCCGGCCCCGTGGAACACCGCCTCGGAGCCGTCCATCGCCTCGAGGACGTGCGGGGCGACGAAGCCCTCGACGCTGTCGTCGTAGAGGTAGCCCGAGCCGCCGCAGTAGTCACAGGGTTCCTCGCCCTCGTCGGTCGAGAGCTGGACGCCGGTGCCGCCGCACTCGCGGCAGGGCCACTCCGTCTGGGGGATGTCGCGTTCGAGCTTGCGGTAGTGCCCGAAGACGAACGCGGGGTTGACCTGCACGTCGACCGCGTGGGTCGAGGGGTCCTCGCCGGCGCGTTCGAGGTCGATGACCGCGAGCACGTCCGGCCGGTCGAAGTCCACGTCGGTGTCGGTGAGGCGGCCGACGCGCTTGCCGACCTCGCGGTTGAACTCCGACTTGAAGAGTTCGCCCGCGTCGGGCGCCATCCCGGCGTCCTCGCGGAACAGCATCTCGTTCTCCTCGACCAGCGGTGGGGCACGGGTGCCGACCTGGTAGGTCTCGAAACTGACGCCTGCCAGCCCCTCGGCGATGAGTTCGGCGTAGGTGTCGAAGCGGGCGGTGTGGCCCTCGCACACCCAGCAGTCCTCGCGCTCGGGCGACTCGTAGGGCTCGTCGTCTTCGAGGGCGATGCTGACGCGCAGGGCCTTCCCGCGCTCGGCGTTGGTCAGGCCGAAGCTCCGGTCGGCGAAGGGGCGACCGAGACAGGGGTCGCAGACGGGCCCGGTGGCGACCAGCTTCCGGGCGGTGTCGAGTACGTCCATTACCGGTTGCCAGACGCCGGCCGGCTTAGTGCCTTGCCATCTCGGCGTCTCGCCCAGACGCCCGCGATGACGCCGCCGAGGACGTGGCCGACGAGCGCCAGCGCGAGCAGGAGCCAGCCGTCGAGGCCGGGCCGCGGGGCGAGGAAGGCGTAGGCACCCATCCGGGGCCAGAGCGAGGCGGCCGTCAGCAGGGTGCCCAGACCGACCCGGAGCCGCGGCAGGATGGTGAGGACCGCCACGAAGGCGGCCGTGGCGGCCAGCCGGGCGTCGCCGTCGCGCCAGGCCGCTCCGAACACGACGAGTGCCGTCAGGGTCACGGCGGCCCAGAGGCGGCTCTGGAGGAGGAGTCCGACCACCGCGCCGCCGCCGGTGAGGACGGCGAGCGCGGCCCCGTTCCTGGTGGCGACCTGGAGCGAGTCCACCCGCCCCGGACCGTCCCACTCGCGGAGCCCCCACCACCCGGCGGCCAGTCCGCCAAGCACCGGGGCGAGCCGGGCCGGACTCGCGGGCTGGTAGAACCCCGGGAGCCCGACCGCTGTCACGAGCAGGACCAGCACGAGGACGGCGACCACCTCCACGAGGGTACCGGCGACCAGAGCCCGCCACGAGACCATGTCGTTCCCGACGGTGGCTGTGGATTTCAAGATGGCGTCATATCGAGGGCCACTGGCCGCCTCGACGCGCCGTGGACAGACGACGGGTTCAGGGCGAACTCGACGGGTCGCCCGCCGCCGGGGCCTCTCCCGCGAGCCCGTAGTTCGACGCGTCTTTATCCGCCACGGACGACCATCTCGTATGCGCCAGTTCATCGTCCTCGGCCACGAGGTCCCGACGACGGCCGACTTCTCGCTCGACGCGCTCGCCAGCGAGGCCGGCCGCATGGACCTGCTCGCCCGCTCGCTGAACGCTGCCTTCCTCGCCAGCCACGGCCTCCGGGAGGACGTGCGCGTCCACCTCGTGCTCGGCGACGAGTACACCGTCACCGTCGACGGGAGCGAGGTCCGGAACCTCCACCCCGACGAGCGCTCCATCGCCGCCCTCGTCCGGAACGCCCTCGACCACCGCGAGGACGCCATCGGCCACATGCCCGCCGAGTCCTCGCCCGGCGTCTCCATCCGGCGGTTCGGCTTCGAGACCATCCTCGAGGAGTGCGCCCGCGACGGTACCGTCGTCCAGCTCCACGAGGACGGCGAGCCGGCGGGCGACGCCGACCTCCCCGAGAACCCCGTCTTCGTGCTCTCGGACCACACCGACTTCACCGACGACGAGGTGTCCCTCCTCGCCGACGCGGCCGACCTGCGCCTGCGCCTCGGCCCGACGGTCCTCCACGCCGACCACGCCATCACGGTCGCCCACCACTGGCTCGACACTCAGGGATACCAACACTTCTGACCCGAAACTAACGGTCGAAATTAAGTGGCCGGCGGGGGAGGTGAGAGACGATGACCGAACGCGATTCCCTCCAGACCTGTACCTTCTGCGAGCGGCCCGTCTCCCGAGACGACCTGCACTCGCTGTGTCACCGCCGCGTCGACCTCGCGACCGACGCCGACGCCGTCACCGAGCGCCTCGCCTGCGAGCACTGCTTCGGCGAGATAACGGAACTCACGGACGACATGACCGCCCACGACGTGGACGTGACCGACCCCGACTCCCTCGCGGGGGTCGAGGCCTGTAGCTTCTGCACCGACGCCTTCGGCGACGACGACAGCCTCGAACTGCTGGCCGTCGACGACACCTGCTACCTGCTGTGTGCGGACTGCGCCGGCGTCTTCGACCAGTTCGTGGCGAACGTCCCAGAGACCGAACCCGAACCGGCAACCGACGTGGCGACGCCCGTCCCGGCCGGCGACGGTGGCGACGTCGACCCCATCGAGGCGGTCGACGACGCCGACGCCGAGGACCCCGGCGCGGACGCGGGTGAGGAAGCCGACCCGGCCGAGGACGTGACCGTCGGAGCCACCGCCGGGGGCGACGACGGGTCGGACGCGACAGACGAGACCACCTCCGAGGTCGACGCCACGGCCGAGATGGACGACGACGGCCCCGAGGCCCTCCACGACGCCGGGCAGGCCGCCGAGGCGGTCGCGGCCGCCGACGGCTCCGACCTGAAGAACGTCCTCGACTCCGGGCTGGACGACGTTGCGGAGGGCGACGAGATCCGCTTCGACATCCGGCGGGAGTCCCGCGACGGCGACGCCGAGATATCGACCGTCGACGGCGTCGTCACCCGCGCCGAGACCAGCTACATCGGCGGCTCCACCGCCTACGTCCACGGCGACGACGGCGCGGAGTACCGCCTCGAATCCAGTTTCTCCTCGGAGGCCGTCCGCGTCTCGACGGTCGACGGCCACGACCTCGAGTTCCGCGGTCACCTCGACGCCCTCGTCCGACTGGCGTGAGAACGGTCGGCGTACCGTCGTCCGATTCGGAAGCGTTAAAAGTAATCGCGGCGTTGTTTGGCATGCGGGCCGGTGGGGTAGCTTGGTATCCTTCGGCCTTCGGGTGGCCGTAACCGCGATTCAAATTCGCGCCGGCCCACTTCTCCCGCACTCAACCCGGTGAGCACCGCGTAGCGTGTGCGAACGACGTCCGAGTGCGGCACATGGAGGACGCGGGAATTTGAATCCAGCAAGTCGCAGCACCGAGCGGAGCGAGGTGACCGTCTTGCGACGATTCAGTATTCGCGCCGGCCCACTTCTCCCGCATTTCACGCTTCGTGAGCACCTGCTCTCGGCACGCAGTCCGGTCACTTATCACTCGGCCCCGTATACGGCGAGGCATGATTCCCCTCCAGCTGTTCGGAATCAATCCGCTCATCGAGCTGGCACTGATCCTGGTGGTGTCGGTGCTGACGGTCGCGTTCGGGACGTACATGGGCGTCCTCATGGCGCTCCGGTCGTTCTTCGGAGCCCAGTCGGGGGAGGTCGCTCTGGGCTCCGAGACGGAGTAAGGCCGACCCGAGTGCAGTCGGGGGACCGAATCGGTGGCACCAGCACGACATGCCACCCCTTATCCTCTCCCGGTCCCTCGCACCACCAATGACCGAGGAACTCGACTTCGACCTTCTCTCTGCCGACGAGACCACCAGACGACGCGACGAGGTGGTCGCCGCGGTGAAGGACCACGCCGGCCAGATCGCCCGCGAACTCGCGCTCCTGCAGGGCGGCGACTACGGGCAGGAGACGTTCTCCACGAGGAAGGGCAAGTGGACGCTGAAGTACGAGGGTGGCGGGTTGCAGTACCTCCGCTTCAAGGGGAAGTCGGGCGGCGAGATATACGTCGTCTCGACCAAGCAGCCGCCCGAGCCGGGCGACCTGGCGACCGCGATGCGGGACTACGACGCCTTCGTCGAATCCTACAACGAGCACGTCCGGTCCCTCGACGGGGTGCTGGACGACGTGGAGACGGACTTCCCGGCCGTCGAGACGACGGAGTCGGTGGTGGCCGAGCGCGACCGCATCCTCGGACGCATCCGCGAGGTGTGTGACACCATCTGCGGCGAGTTGCACCGCTACGACGGGACCGACTACGGGACCTTCCGGGCGACCGTCTCGGGGACGCGCTGGGAACTCAAGCGCGAGGAGCACCGGGCGTCGTACCTCCGGGTGGGCGGCGAGGGCGGTATCTACCTGCTGTCGCAGTACGAGGCGCCGTCGGCCCCGGACGTGCGGGAGCTGACCGAGGCGTTCGTCGGGTTCGTGGAGGCGTACAACGAGCACGTCGCGGACCTGGAGGCGAACCTGTCGCAGGTGTCGCTGGACGGGAGCGACTGACCGGGGCGCCCGCCGGCCGCGACCTGTTTTCCGTAGATTCATGTCGGGGACGGACCACGGTGAAGGCAACCAGTGATGGCTCGGACACCAGGGCGCGGTCGAGACACGGGGCCGCACCGACGGCGACCGGCGGTGGAGACATGCTAGCGGTGGTCTGTGGCCTGCCCGGTGCAGGCAAGACGACGGTGGCGGAGGACGTGGCCGACCGGACCGGCGGCACCCTCCTCCGGACCGACGTGGTGCGCAAGGACCTGCTCGAGGACCCGGACTACACCGAGGTCGAGTCCTACATGGTGTACGAGGGGCTGTTCGAGCGGGCGAAGGCGCTGCTGGACGAGGGCGAGACGGTCGTCCTCGACGGGACGTTCCAGCGCCGGGGCGACCGCGTCCGGGCGAAGGCCATCGCCCGGCTGGTCGGCGCTCGCTTCGAACTGGTCCGGGTCGTGTGCGACGAGGCGGTCGTCCGGGAGCGCATCGCCGCCCGCGAGGGCGACGAGAGCGACGCCGACTTCGAGGTGCACCAGCACTTCCGCGAGGTCTTCGACGAGGTGACGATGGACCACGCGAGGGTCGACAACTCGGGGTCGCTCGCGGCGACCGAGGACCAGGTCGACGCGGTGTTCGCGGCGCGGTTCACGCCCGCGGTTGAGCCGTAGGACGGGTCGCGACCCTGGCACCGGCCGCTGCTGAAAATCGAGTTCTCGGGGACGGTTCAGAGCAGTCCATCCAGCGGCGACTCCGGTTCGTCCGCCGGTTCGGGTGCTGCCGTCTCCGGCGTTATCGCCAGCGTGTTGAGGAACATGCTGGCGGCGGCCGCGTCGCGGTCGTCGACGATGGTGACGGCGGCTGCGACCGTCCCCGGCGCGTTCGCCGGCTTCGCGATGAACTTCAGGACGAGGTCGTCCGTCCCGCCGCAGTTCCCGTGGATGGTGACGACGCCCGCGAGCCCCTGGTCGTTGGTGAACGGGATCTGCTCCCCGGAGAGCTGACAGTTCAGCGGGTAGTCACCGAGTTGCTGGCTGAGCTGTGCCGGGTCGACCTCGGTGGTCGGCATGTACAGGACGACGGCCCCTGGCTTCGTGATCTGGGACTGTGCCGATTCGAAGGACGCGGAGAACGTCGCGAGCTCGGACGAGACGACGAGGCTCAACTCGGTGTCCGGGCTCCCGACGGTCACCGCCTGCCCCCACTCTGTCGGGACCTGCGCGCTGATGACGCCGTGGTCGTCGGAGACCGTCTGGAAGCCGGTGTACGCCGAGGGCTCTTCGCTGGCACCGGTCGGCGGTGTCCCGTACTGCGATATCGGGGCGGCACGGGCGAGCGGCGCGTGCAGGATGGCTGCACCGAGTGCGGCTACGCCCGCGAGGACGGTGCGACGGCCACAGGACCGGCGGTTGTCGGTCGCGGCGTGGCGGCGGTCGGCTTCGGCATGACGGCTGTGTGGCGACGATTCTGGCGCGGTGGTGTCGGTCGGTGTCATTGACTCTCCCCCAGGTGTGCTAGTTACTAGCAGGGAAGGTAGGCCAGCCACCGGCATAACGCGCCCCCTGATTTCCGGCACCCGTCGCCGACCTGACCCCTCGAACCGGTGGGTGGTTGGGCGCCGTCGTGCCCGGTCGGCGGGGGGCTTCCCGTAACGCTTTGCCCGGCGCGGCACGAACCTGCCGTATGGACATCTCGTCAGCGTACCCGGTCAGGGTCCACTTCCGGGACGGGACCGTCGAGGAGTTCCTGGTGGTCGTCCGCGTCGCCGGCGCGGACTGGCTGGCGGCGTTCCGTGCCGAGTCGGACCACGACGACCTCGACCGACCGACGAAGTTCGTCGTCGGTGCGGACGCCGTGAAGTACATCGAGGCGACCGACGCCCGGCGCCACCACGGGTACGACGCCCACGTCTACCACCAGCAGGACATCGAGGACGTGGGGACGTACGTCGAACTCGCCTGCGAGGACCTCGTCAGCGACGGGACGGGTTGACGACGAACTCGAAGCGGGCACCCGAGGTGGCGGGCGAGTCCGTCGCCCCGGTGTCCGTGACCGTGACCGTCCAGCCGTGGGCCTCGGCGACCTTCTCGACGATGGCCAGCCCGAGGCCCGTGCCGTTGCCGCCGGAGTAGCCAGAGTCGAACACCGACTCGCGCTCGTCGGCGGGGATGCCAGCACCGTCGTCCTCGACGTAGAACCCGGCGAACCGACCGGTCCCCGCCGTGTCTCCGTCCCCTCCGTCTCCCCCATCCCCGTCCGTCAGCGCCCGTGAGAGGGAGCCGACCCGGACGGTGACGGGGCCGTCGTTGTGCTCGACGGCGTTGCGGAAGAGGTTCTCGAACAGTTGCTGGAGTCGCTGGCGGTCCGCCCGGATGGTCCCGGCCGGCTCGACCTCGACGGTGGAGTCGCCGGTGTCGACGACGGCCCAGGCGTCGGTCGCCACCCCGTCGAGGGCGACGGGTCGAATCGCGCCGGTGTTCGCACCCTCCCGGGCGAGCGTGAGCAGGTCGTCGACGATGCGTTCCATCCGGTCGTGGGACTCCTCGATGGCGACGAAGTGCTCGTCGTCGCCGGTCTCCCGGGCGAGTTCCAGCCGGCCGCTGGCGACGTTCAGCGGGTTGCGCAGGTCGTGACTGACGACGCTCGCGAACTCGTCGAGGCGGTCGTTGGTCCGCTGGAGCTCGGCGTTCGCCCGTTCGAGGTCGCGCTCGCGCGCCTTCTGCCGGGTGATGTCGTGGAACATCGCGATGGTCCCCACCGGCTGGCCCCGGCCGCCGGTGAGCCCGGAGAGTCGGAGCGCGAAGTGGCGGCGCTCGCCGTCCGTGTCGAGTTCGACCTCGCCGACCCGGCCGTCGCGGTTGGCCTCCCCGACCAGGCGCTCGTACCCGGGGAAGACGTCGGTGACGGCCGCACCGATGAGGGCGGCGTCCTCGCGCCCGAACAGGTCGTGGGCCGCGTCGTTCGCGTCCACGATGCGCTCACCCCGGTCGACGACCAGTACGGCATCGTCGAGGTTCGCCACGACCCGGTCGTGGGCGACGGGTACCAGGTCGAGCAGCCGGAAGCGGTAGAGCCCGGCCGTGAACGCGACCCCTGTGAGCACGAACGCCAGTGGCGTCAGGTCGAGCGGCGTCACCGAGAACAGCGCGAGGACGTTCGTGACCCAGGGGAGGCCGACGCCGACAAGCACCACGAACCCCTGGAGGCGGTACAGCGACCGGGTCTGGAGCAGGAGCTGGACGAGCAGGACGGTCCCGACGAACAGGAGCGCGTAACTGAACAGTGCGTGGGCGAACGCGCCGGCGTGCGGGGTCGCGGTCGCGACGGTCATCGGTGCCAGCCCGAGGACCTCGACCGAGACGAGCCGTGGCTCGCCCCAGAGGAGCTCGTGGCTCCGGTTCGTCACGAGCAGGAGCATGGCGAGCAGCGGTTCGAGCAGCAGGGCGGCGAGGACCCGCTGGGTCCGGTCGTCGTCCCGGCCGGTGAACTCCAGGGCGAACGCGAGCCACGCGACCGGGATGACGACGACGCCGAGCCACTGGAGGTCCGCCCAGAGGAGTTTCCGCCATCCGACGGTCGCCTCGACCTCCAGCGCGTGGAAGACCAGCCACTCGGTCACCCCGGTCATCATCACCGCCAGTGGGGTCGCACCCGCCGCTGGTCGGTACTGCCAGGCACGGACCGCGACGCCGGCGGCTGCCACTGCTCCGAGGACGAGGGCGAGCGTGTACGGGTGTAACTCGATGACCATCGTGGGTCTGTCTCTCTCTCCCCCTCTCGACGCGACGTTTATGACACAGGGCTTTATCTCTCATGGCTGTATCGCAACACCTCGGCCGGCCGGACTGTCGGGCGCGCGAGTACGTCGCCGGATGCAACACCCTTAACCGGCGACTCGGCCGACCCTTCACCGATGACACACGCCATCGAGGTCACCGACCTCGTGAAGGAGTACGGGTCGTTGCGCGCCCTCGACGGCCTCTCCCTGCAGGTCGAGGAGGGTGAGTTCTTCGGGCTGCTCGGGCCGAACGGGGCCGGCAAGACCACGTTCATCAACATCCTCGTCGGCCTCGCCCGGAAGACCTCGGGCGAGGCGCGGGTGTTCGGCTACGACGTGGTCGAGGACTACCGGCAGGCCCGCGACGCCATCGGGCTGGCTCCACAGGAGTTCAACGTCGACCGCTTCTTCCCCATCGAGGAGGTGCTGGTCCACAAGGCGGGCTACCACGGCATCCCCGAGGACGAGGCGCTCGACCGGGCCCACGAGGCCCTGAAGCGGGTCGGCATCTACGACAAGCGCAAGGAGCGCTTCGACTGGCTCTCGGGCGGGATGAAGCGCCGGCTGTTGCTCGCCCGGGCGCTCGTCACCGACCCGGACCTGCTCATCCTCGACGAGCCGACGGCCGGGGTCGACGTGCAGTTGCGCCACGACCTCTGGGAGGTCGTCTCCGAGCTGAACGACAACGGGACGACCGTCCTGCTGACGACCCACTACATCGAGGAGGCCGAACGCCTCTGTGACCGGGTCGCCATCGTCAACGAGGGCTCGAAGGTCGAGGTGTCGACGCCGGACGAACTCATGCGCCGGGGGACCGACACCATCACCGTCACGCTGCGTGACCCGCCCGCGGTGGCTCCAGAACTCAACGGGACGCTCGACCGCGTCGAGTCCGTGGAACTGGACGGCGACCGGCTGCTCGTCCGGGCCACCAACGGCGGCGCCGTGACACCCGCCCTGCTGAACGAACTGGAGGCGATGGGCCACGACATCGTGAACCTCGACATCTCGCGGACCTCGCTGGAGGAGATCTTCGTCGAGATGACCGGAGAGGGGCGCGAACGCGGCAGGGGCGACCGCGAATCGGCCGACGCCGCCACGGGTGATGCCCGATGATCGGCCTCGAAACCGGGACGTGGGCGCTCACGAAGCGCGAGATCCTCCGGTACGTCCGCCGGCCGCGCAACACGTTCCTCCCGCCCTTCATCAACAACGTGCTCTACTTCGCGGTGTTCGGGGTCATCCTCGGCAGTCGCATCGGCGAGTACGCCGGCGGTATCCCCTACATCACGTTCGTCCTGCCGGGGCTGGTCGTGCTCGGGGCCATCTCGAACGGCTTCGAGAACGCCTCGTTCAGCATCTTCCACGGGCGCTGGAACGAGTACATCCACGAGGTGCTGACCTCACCACTCTCGTACAGACAACTGGCGTTCGCCTACGTCGCCGCCAGCGCTCTCCGCGGCGTCCTCGTCGGCGTCATCATCGCCGTCATCGGCGTCGTGTTCACCATCGCGAATCCGAACTACGGGATGGTCACGGTCGCCCACCCGGCCTACCTCGTGGTCTCCCTCATCACGGTTGCCGCACTGTTCGCCTGCTTCGGCATCCTCGGCGGGCTCTGGGCGCGTGACTTCGACTACCTCACCGTCCTCAACCAGTTCATCATCCGGCCGCTGGTGTTCTTCGGCGGCGTCTTCTACCCGCTCGCCGCGCTGGAGGGGACCGGCATCTGGTACGACCTCTCGTTCCTGAACCCGATGGTCTACATGGTGAACGCGGTCCGCTTCGGCTTCCTCGACTTCGCCGAGGTCGACCCCGCCCTCTCGCTCGGCGTCCTGCTGGCCATCACGGCCGTCGTCTTCACGGTCGACGTGCTGTTGCTCAAGCGCGGGTACGGCCTGATGGACTAGCGGGCACGGTCGGGGTCGCTGCCCGCTAGCTGGCTGTGAGCGACAGGGAGAGCAGCCACGTCGTGAGGGCCACCACGAGTACCCCCAGTCCGAGCATGACGTACGCGAGGACGCCCCGCGCCCGCCTGACGAAGGGGTTCAGTGCCGGTTCCCGGGTCCGCCAGTGTCGCCACACGATGCCCGCGAAGACCGGCGACAGACCGACGAAGAGCAGTCCGACGGAGAGCATGCCGGTCTGGTCTGCCGCTAGCAGGACGCTCAGGCCGGCGAAGAGGAGGCTGACGGCGATACAGACCCCGGCCGCGGTCTCGAGCTGGCTCGTCTTCACGGTCTCCTTCTTGAAAGATTGCTGTCTGGTAGCGGATGAATCTACCGGTGGTGGTGGCGCCGTCTTACCGGCCGGGACCGGGCGTGTGTACCACCCGACTTTTCTTCCGCCCGGCGTCAGTCCACCGTATGACCGCCGACTGGACCCACGGCCAGACCATCGTGAACGACGTGCGCCTCCACTACGTCGAAGCCGGGGACCCCGCCGACCCGACCGTCGTCCTCGTCCACGGCTTCCCCGAGTTCTGGTACTCTTGGCGCAACCAGCTCCCCGCGCTCGCCGAGGCGGGCTACCACGTCGTCGCGCCGGACATGCGGGGCTACAACCGCTCGGAGAAGCCCCATGGCGTGGCGGCCTACCGCATCACCGAACTCTCGGCCGACGTCGCCGACCTCTGCCGCGAGTTCGACGCGCCGGTCCACCTCGTCGGCCACGACTGGGGCGGTGGCGTGGTCTGGGACGTGGCGGCCCGGACGCCCGAGGTCGTCGAGACGCTGACCGTGATGAACGCCCCGCACCCGGCCCGGTTCGAGGAGGTCCTTCGCAGCAGTGCGGACCAGCGCAAGCGCTCGTGGTACATGCTCTTCTTCCAGCTCCCGTGGCTCCCCGAGCGGGTCGTGACCGCGCTGAACTGCCGGCCCATCGACCGGATGCTCCGCGAGGGGACCGTCACGCCCGGCGCGTTCACCGAGGAGGACGTGGCCCGGTACAGGGAGGCGTTCCAGCGTCCCGGCGCCGCGACCTCGGCCATCAACTACTACCGGTCGGTGTTCCGCGAGGGCGCGAAGGACAGGATTCCGTTCGTCTCCGCAGCGACCGCCGAGGCGGACGTGGACGTGCCGACCCTGCTGCTCTGGGGGGAGCAGGACGCCGCACTGGCACTCGAACTGACCGAGGGGCTGGAACGCTGGGTTCCCGACCTCGAGGTCGTCCGGCTCCCCGACGCGAGCCACTGGGTGCAGTTCGACGCCCCAGAGCGCGTCACCGAGGAACTCCTCGGATTCATCGGGGCACATCGCTAAACGCGACGCGGCCCTAGAGAGGGTATGGCACGCCACAACCGCTGCAACATCTGTGGGAAGGACTTCGACGAGGGCGGGAGCCTCAAGGAGCACGTGAAGCGCCGCCATCCCAAGGAGGACGTCCACTGGTGGGTCGTCGCCGAGAACCCGGAGAAGGAACTCCAGTTCGAGGGCCGATAGGGGACTTTTTCTACGCCACGGCCGAGCACTCGGGCATGAGCGACGAGCACGACGAGCGCGCCGACGACACAGAGCGCGACGACCCGCTGGCCTGGGAGACCACCGACTCCCGGGTCGGCTACGAATGTCCCGGCTTCGACATCGTCCACGACGAGGTCCGACTCCCCGACGGCACCGAGACGGACTTCGACTACCTCGACGAACCCCACGCCGTGGTCGTCCTGCCCTTCACCCGTGACGGCGACGTGGTCGTCATCGAGGAGTGGCGTCACGCCGTCGGCCGGGTCAACCGCGGCCTGCCAGCCGGCGGGGTCGAGGACCACGACGACGACCTCGCGCTCGCGGCCCACCGAGAACTCACCGAGGAGACCGGCTACGAGGCCGACCGGGTCGAACACCTCACGACGGTCGAGCCGGCCAACGGCATCGCCAACTCGGTCCACCACTACTACGTCGCCCACGGCTGCGAGGACGTCGACGGGCAGGACCTCGACTTCAACGAGTCCATCCGGGTCGACACGACGAGCTACGACGACCTGCTGGCGGCGGTCCAGGACGGCGACCTCCGCGACGGCCGCGCCGTCACCGCCCTCTGTTACTACGAACTGTTCGGCGACGACGCGTAGGCAGGGTTCAAATACGAGAGGGCGGCCAGCCCCGGCGTGGTCTGACCCTCGCCACCGGGCGGTCCGCGGGTGTGCGACGCCCCGCCCGGTGCCCTCACCTTCGAGCCTCGCGTCGCCTGTTCGCCAGCAATCCGGCCGACACCGTGGTAGCCGGTGGCACAGTGGTTATGTCGCCCCGGCGCCTAGACCTGCTCGTGACCGACTCGTTCCTCTCGTTCCGCCAGCAGGCCACCATCCGGTTCCTCGGCTTCCTCGTCCTGCTCGGCTACGGCTTCGTCGCCGGGGGCGGCCTCTGGTTCGCGGTCGCCGCCGCGGCGTCGGTCTACCTCGAGATGCGCCGGCCCGGCGTCCTCTGGCCCGGCCGCGACGAGCGACGGCGTCGGTGAGTCGGCGGTCTGTACTCCCGGAGAGCCGCGGCTAAACGACACCCTTACCCGAACTCCCCGGGTAGCCGGCCCCAATGAGAGAGCACTTCGAGCTTCGGGACGCCGACGCGGGCGGCCGCATCGGGGAGTTGACCGTCCCCCGGGCGGGCGTCACCGTCGAGACGCCGGCGCTGTTGCCGGTCATCAACCCGAACATCATCACCATCTCGCCGAAGCGGCTCGAGGAGGAGTTCGGCGCGGAGATCCTCATCACCAACTCCTACATCATCAAGACGACCGAGGACATCCGCGAGCAGGCGCTGGAGGACGGCCTGCACGACCTGCTGGACTTCGACGGTGCCATCATGACCGACTCGGGGAGCTTCCAGCTCGCCGAGTACGGCGAGATCGACACCACGACCGAGGAGATCCTCCAGTTCCAGCACGACATCGGGAGCGACATCGGGACGCCCGTGGACATCCCGACGCCGCCGGATGTCTCCCGCGAGCGGGCCGAAGAGGAACTCGCGACCACGCAGGAGCGCCTCGAGATCGCGGAGTCGGTCGAGGTGGGCGACATGCTCGTCAACGCGCCGGTACAGGGGTCGACCTACCCCGACCTGCGCGAGCAGGCGGGTGAGCACGCCGCCGCGACCGACCTCGACGTGTTCCCGGTCGGCGCGGTCGTCCCCCTGATGAACGACTACCGCTACGGCGACATGGTCGACGTGGTCGCCGGGGCGAAGCGCGGCCTCGACCAGGACTGTCCGGTCCACCTGTTCGGCGCCGGCCACCCGATGATGTTCGCGCTCGCGGTCGCCATGGGCT
Source organism: Haloarchaeobius amylolyticus (assembly GCF_026616195.1). Lineage (NCBI taxonomy): Archaea > Methanobacteriati > Methanobacteriota > Halobacteria > Halobacteriales > Halorubellaceae > Haloarchaeobius > Haloarchaeobius amylolyticus. The sequence continues at coordinate 1,552,760 of NZ_JANHDH010000001.1, read as the reverse complement.
GTGACCTCTTCGACAGCGCCGCCTACGCGCTGTACGCCCGCGACGGTCGCTACCTCACGGTCCGGGGCACCGAACATCTGGCAGACCTCGACTACTTCCCGTGCTCCTGCCCGGTGTGTACCGAGTACACGCCGGCCGACCTGCGCGACCTGCCCGAGCGCGAGCAGGAGGAGGAACTCGCCGCGCACAACCTGCACGTCACCTTCGAGGAGATCCGCCGCATCAAGCAGGCCATCCGGCAGGGGAACCTGCTCGAACTCGTCGAGGAGCGCGCCCGGCCGCACCCGGCGATGCTCGACGGGCTGCGGGCGATGACCGACCACGCCGCGCAACTGGAGGAGACCGACCCGGTGTCGAAGGGCGCGTTCTTCTACCTCTCGAACGAGAGCGCCTACCGGCCCGAGGTGCTGCGTCACCAGGAGCGCCTGGACCGGCTCTCGCCCGCGGACGAGGTGCTCCTGACGACCGGCGAGCACTCGACGGCCTTCGACGAGTCCTGGAAGGTCGTGGCGCCGTTCGGACCGTTCCCGAAGGCGTTGCGCAACACCTACCCGCTGACCGCGGAGATCCCGGACCGGCTCGACCGCGACGCCTACGAGCAGGCCGCGAGGGGCGTGGCTCGGCTCGTGGACCTGAACCCGGACACCGACTTCACCCTCGCGCACGACGACTGGCCAGAGTCGGCGCTGGAGCTGGTGCCTGCGTCTGTCGAGACGCTCGACACCACGACCGAGCGACTGCCGTAGGAACCGTCAGGTATCGAAAGAAGGGGGAGTGGTTCGCGAAAGGGGGAGGGGGAATCGAGGAGTGGAGGGCCGACGCCCAGCGTCGACCCACCGGCGAGGGAATCAGCCAGCCTGCGAGCGTGCCAACGATGTCGTCTGTGGGAGTGCCCTCTGTCGTGGCCGCCAGCGACCAGCAGTCGTCGCCCGGGGTGCATCCATCCCGCTTGCACCCATCACGTCCTATCCGGGGGAGGGGAATCAGGTGTCACCTTCAGCCAGCCACCCTTTACGTAGGGACGGAAGGCAAGACTGTAGTCCGCCGGTCTCCGAGAACGTCCCATGACCGAGTACTTCGAGGTTCACGAGCGCGACGGGGCGGCCCGACGGGCGGAGCTCCGCCTGTCCGAGCCGGTCACGACGCCGGCGCTCGTGGACGACGTGGTCGCGGACGCCGGGAGCCTCTGGCCCGGCGAGCGCGAGCTGCCGGAGGGCGACGAGTCGACACTGACCATCCTGCCACACCGCGGCCTGCCGGCGGGGACCGCCGACGAGGTCCAGGACTCGTTCAAGGTGGACTACCCTGAAGTCGACTTCCCGAGCGCGGTCGTCGTCTCGACCGACACGGCCGAGGACCACGGCGCGGACGTGTACGTCCTCTCCGACGCCCAGGGGTCGGTCGGCCACGGGAAGGGCATGAAAGACGCCATCCTGGCCGTCAAGGACGCGATTCCGGACGATACCGGCCTCTACCTCTCCGGCGTCGCCACGCCCCGGAACGTCGCCGTCCTGGCCTACGCTGGCGTGGACATGTTCGACGAGAAGCAGGCCCGCGCGAAGGGCCTGAAGGGCGAGTACCTGACGACCGACGACCGGTACTTCCTCGAGGACCTCGACGAACTCCCCTGTGCCTGCCCGGCGTGTCAGACCACCCGCGAGGAGTTCGACCGGGCCGCCTGCGCCGAGCACAACGCGAACGCGCTCGCGGCCGAACTCTCGCGGGTCCGCCGGCGCATCCGCGACGGTCGCCTGCGCGACTACGTCGAGGGGCAGGCCCGCCAGGACCAGTGGCTCACGGCGCTGTTCCGCGAACTCGACCAGCAGTACGGCTACCTCGAGGCGCGCACGCCCATCTACCGCGAGGCCGACCTCGACGCGACCACCGAGGACACGCTCAAGCGCGTCGAGATCCAGCGCTTCGCGGACCGCGTGACCTCCCGGTACACCAACCGCTTCGACGGGCACCCGCTCGTGCTCGTGCCGTGTTCGGCCCGCAAGCCCTACAGCGAGTCCCAGAGCCACCGCCAGTACATGGAGGCGGTGAACTTCCGCGGGCACATGGTGTCGATGACCTCGCCCATCGGCGTCGTCCCGCAGGAACTGGAGACGACCTACCCGGCCCAGCACTACGACTCGGTCGTGACCGGGTCGTGGACCGCCGGCGAGCGCGAGTTCGTCTCGGCGGTCCTCCGCCGGTACCTCCAGCGCAACGACTACCCGCGGGTCGTCGCCCACCTGCCCGAGGACTACCGCCCCATCGTCGAGGCCGTCGAGGACGACGTGGAGCTGGACATCGAGTACACCGTCGAGGACCATCCGACCACGTCCGCGAGCCTCTCGAACCTGCGCGACGCCCTGGACGGGGAGCTCAAGTACTCCAAGCGCGAGCGTGAGCACAACACGGTCCGGGCCATCGCGGACTACCAGTTCGGCGACGGCGCGGGCGACACCGTGTTCGGCGACTTCCAGACGACGAGTCGCTACCCGAAGATCCAGGTCCGCGACCCGGAGGGGACCCAGCTCGCCACGCAGGTCCCGAACTACGGGACCCTGTCGCTGACGCTCGAAGGTGCGAAGCGCTGGGACGAGTCGGACGTGCCGACGAAGCGCGTCGAGATCGACGGCTTCGTGCCCCACGGGAGCGTCCTCGCGCCCGGCGTTATCGACGCCGACGAGGACATCCGCGTCGGCGACGAGGTCGTCATCGAGGGCCCGAAGGCCTTCGGCATCGGCCGCGCCCAGATGCACGGCGAGGCGATGGTCGAGAGCACGCGCGGCGAGGCGAGTTCGGTCCGCCACGTCGAGGAGACGTAACCCGTCGCTGTCGTCTCGCGGCGTGCCTTTTTGCCCGTCCACCCCGTTCCCCGCGGTATGGACCACGTGTCACTGGGTGTCCCACAGCAGATCCTCGACTCGCTCCCCGAAGACGGCGAACCCGCGTCCTCCGACATGCAGCGGGCAGTCGCCACCTGGGAGCAGCGCATCAACCGGGCCATCGACGAGGCCGAGACGGAGCGCGAGGCGGCGGCGTTCGTCGCCGACGCGGTCGAGCGCATGGAGGACCGTGTCGAGCGCTTCGACGACTTCGTGCCGGAGTTGCGCGCCTGGGGGCAGTCGCCGATCTACGCCATCGCCTGGCGGAACCTGAACGCCGACCTCATCCAGCAGCTGTACGAGCACGACGACGTGGCCGAGAACCTCGACCGCGAGCGCAACGCCCGGCTTGTCGAGGACGGTATCCGGCTCAGCGACCGGTAGGGCTCAGTCGCAGGCCGCCTCGACGACGGCCTGGGCTCGTTCTCGTCCCGTCTCCAGCGCGTGTTTGGCGGCGCCACCGGCCTCGCGAGCGGTCGCGCCGTGGCCGACGCCGACGCGCCAGCGGGTCCCGGTCCGTTCCAGCACCCGGTCGATGGTCGCCGAGAAGTCGGTCGTCCCGGGCGGACAGACCGCGATGGCGTTGTCGCCGCCGACGAAGAAGGTGAGCGCGTCGTGGCGGTCGTACATGTCGTCGGCCAGCGCGTCACAGCCCTGGCGGATGGCCCGATGCGCCGAGTAGGCGTCGTACCGGTCGGTGTAGTCGCCGGTCGCGTCGACCACGTCGAAGTGGGCGACGGTCAGGTCGCCGGTGTCGTCGCCGAACGAGCCACGGAGGGCCTCGCGGCGCTCGCCCTGTGCGCTCCCGGCGGCCTGGAGGGCCGTCGTCGCGTCGGCGATGGCGTCGGCGGGCGTCTCGGCGACGCCGACGCCACAGCTGAGGCTGACGGGGAAGCGGTTGCGAACGCGGGTCTGGAGGCGTTCGTGGCCCTCGCGGTCGAGGCCGTTCGTGACCGCGAGCATGTTGTCCCAGCGCGTCGGGAAGACGTAGCCGTCGACCGCATCGACGGCGCCGGCGACGGTCGCGTAGACGCGGGACTGGAGCGCCTGGAGGTCCATCTCGCGGCGGGGCTGGGGCGTGGTCGTCCACGGCCCGTAGTCGTCGAGCTGGAAGAGCGTCCACTGCATCTCAGGCCACCGCCTCCTGTCTGGCGACGTACTTCGCGACCGGGTCGGCTTCGAGGTTGACGGTGTCGCCGGGGCGGGTGTCACCCAGCGTCGTCCGCTCGGCGGTCGCCGGAATCACGGCGATGGTGACCGTGTCCGCGGTCGACTCGGCCACGGTCAGGCTCACGCCGTCGACGGTGATGGGCCCCTCGGTGACGAGGTAGCCCGCGAAGTCGGCCGGGACCGCGAGGGTGTAGCGCCACCCGGCGCCCGTCGACTCGACGCCGAGCACCTCGGTCGTCGTCTCCACGCACCCCCTGACGAGGTGGCCGTCGAGCGCGTCGCCGGCGCCCACGGGCGACTCCAGGTTCACCGCGTCGCCCGGGTCGAGGTCCCCGAGGGTGGTCTTCGCGAGCGTCGTCTCGGAACAGAACGCCTCGAACCAGCCGTCGCCGACGCGGTCGGCGGTGAGGCAGACGCCCTGCACGGCCACGCTGTCGCCCGGGTCGGGCGCGACGTGGCCGTCCGTCTCGATTCGTAGTCGATACCCCTCACGTTCGGGTCCGGCGGCGAGCACCGTCCCGGTACCCGCGACGAGTCCTGTGTACACGACGGCTGACACTCGCCACGCCTGTCAAGAATACGTTATGGTTCTCATTTCTGGAAAGGCCGGTCGTGCGGGGGCGAACTGGTTGCGGCGTGGTTTTATACGCGCTCGGGGACTCCTACCCATAATGAACGTCGAGTTGCGGTTCTTCGCTAACTTCCGCGAGGCGGTCGGCCAGAAGACCATCGCGCGGAGGTACGACGAATCCGACACCGTCGGTGACGTGCTGGCCGCGCTCGAAGCCGAGTTCGGGGGGCTGGAAGGCGAGCTCCTCGAGGACGGCGAGATTCGCCCACAGCTCAGCGTCCTGAAGAACGGGCGGGACGTGGTCCACATGGATGGCCCGGCGACCACCCTCGCGGACGGGGACACACTGTCCGTCTTCCCGCCGGTCGCAGGTGGCTGATGGTCCGAGAACGCGCGTGGCGCGGCATCTCCAAGCGCCTCGCCATCCACTACCTCACGAACCTGGGTGGCGAGCAGGTCGACGACGACATCGTCGCGGCCGACGACTGGCGTGCCAGCATCGCCAGCGACACGGTCGGCGTCGGGCCGACGCTCGAGATAACCGAGGTGACCGTCCGGTTCGAGGGCGACGACGACGTGCTCGACCCCCTCATCGAGCGCTTCGCCCAGAAAGCCATGCGGGCTGGTGGGTGAGATGGGAGGCTTCCCGATCGAGGGCCAGGTGCTCCTGGTCACGGCCGCCAAGGCGAGCGTCCCACCGAACCGGCTCCCCGAGCTGGTCGACCTCGTGCAGGCCGACCTGCGCCTGCGGGTCGACGACTACCGCGTCAGCTACGAGTGCATCCACGACTGCGACGAGTACGCGGCGTTCTTCGTCGAGTCCGGTCACTGGGACGACATCGGCGAGCGCCTCGGCTTCGACCGCCGGGACTACGAGGCGGTCCAGCGCGCCCACACCGAACAGCTGATGCGCCTCGGCCGGGAGACCGACCGCCGCGAGGAGTTCGACGCCGCCCTCGACATCCGGGAGTGCGTGCTCATCGGGAAGGACGGGCCGAGGTCGGGCGAGACGCTGGAGACGGCGACCGCCGAGGGCCCCGTCGAGGTGACCGAGCAGGCCGGTCACTCGACCGAGTCGTGAGCCGCCTGCACCTGCGTCTCGAGTGCGCGCCGGTCGGCGGCGCTCGCGAGGTGTGACTCGCAGTCGCAGTCCGAACAGCCGAACCCGGGAACCACGGCGTCGAGGCGTCGCGCGACCGCACACTCCACGTCGGCGTCGACCGACCGCACGTCGCCCCGGAGCGACACCGCCGGGTGGCCGAGCAGGTAGTCGACGTGCCAGTGTCGGGTGTCGCGCTCGCCGGTCGCGAGTTCGTAGTGGCGGTCGACCCGCGAGAACCCGCCGGGACCGAACGCACTGCCGGTGTAGGCGTACCAGCCCGCGTCGAGGGCGACCGGGCCGAGCGCGCCCACCTCGACGGTCACGTCGCGGGCCAGTTCGAGCAGGAGCGTGTAGGTGCCGCCGGTGCTGTCGCTCATTCGTACGGCTGGGTTGTCGCGGTGACGGGAAAACAGGTCCGAAGGCTCCGCCGTCTCGATTCGCGGTCGGGTCGTCGGGCTGGGTCAGTTCTTCGGTTCGGTCGTCACGCCGTCGGCCGTGATGGTGACGACCGTCTCGCCGTCGAACTTCGTGAACGTGAACCCCGGGAAGTCCGGGTAGTCGTCGCTGTAGCTCCGGGCCCGGTCGAGCAGGCTGGCGATGGCGATGTTCTCCCCGAGTTCGTACCCCCCTGTCGCGTCGGTCCGGTAGTGGATACCGGCCCAGTTGCGCCCGATGGCGATGTTGTCCGTGAGCTTGTTGAGTTCGCCGCCGACCGTCAGGGGCTCGGCGGTGTAGGGTTCGAGGGTCGATCCGTCCGGGCTGTACACCGGCGCGGGCAGGTGGCCGGAGCCGAACGTCGCGTCCTCGTCGAAGTACGCCTTCAGCACCGTGACACAGGCGGCGGCGAAGGTCGAGTGCCCGGCGGGGTAGGCCGGGTGGGTCGGCGACCCCTCCGGGAAGGCCTGGGACAGCAGGTACGTGTCGTGTGGCGACTCGTTTCGGGCGACCAGCAGCGCGACCGAGTTCAGCACGTCCTCGTGGAGCGGGTAGTCGGCCGTGCTCACCACGCCCTGCTTGAGCGCGTTGACGACGCCGCCGACGTACTCGGGTCGCGGGCGCCGGTGGACGTGCCACTTCTGCACCCACGCCGCGTGGAGCGCGGGTCGCGAGACCGAGGCGACCATCTCCAGGACGTCGCCGACGCCGAAGTCGACGAACCCCTCCTCGCCGGGGTTCAGCGCGGCACGGAGGTTCTCGTGGAGGGGGCCGGACAGGTTCTCGCCGAGGAGGACCAGTGCCGCGGCGTGGGGCAGTTCGTAGATGGCGTCGAAGTGGACCGCCGTCGACAGCCCGCGCCCGTCGTGGATGTAGCCCCGTGGCCGACCCTGGAGCGACGGGATGGTCGGCAGGTCGCCCTGCTGGACCGCGAGCCAGTCCGACACCGACTGCATGTAGTCGATCTCCGGCGCGAGGCGGTACTTCTGGTCCTGCAGGAGCCCTCGCGTCCGCGGGACCGGCTGGAGCAGGAACTGCGAGACGTGCGGGCCGACGGTGCTGCCCGGGAGCGTCCCCCGGAACAGGCGCGACCGGTCCCCGACGAGGCCGGTCGGGCCGCGATACCCCGACAGGCTGTCGAGCTCGGCCGCGGCCGTCTCCAGCAGGTCCTTCACGTCGCCGTCGGCCAGCGACTCGTCGTCGTAGACCGCGAAGGGGACGTCACGCAGGAGCGACTGCCAGTAGAGTTCGACCAGCTCCGCGGCCGTCTCGTCGCCGGTCATCGAGGGAGCCGGCGGGATGGTGACGTCGAACCAGTCCGCACCCTCCAGCCCGTACGACGTGGCGGACGCGGGGTTCACCTGTCCCCTGACACCACCCAGGGAGAAGGCGTACTCCTCGCCGCCGGTCGTCTGCTCGATCATGGTCGTCTGGGCGTCCCGGTCCGGGAACCACATGATGCCGCTTCCACTGCCCGACGGGGTGTCGTGGAGCAGCCCCTTCCCGTACACCGCCCAGGACCCGAGTTCGTGGTCGCCGTTGTTCACCTGCGCCGGCGGCTGCGGCGGCATGATGTCGTCGTGGGCCGTCTGCTGGCGGAACTGGTAGACCTTCGTCAACCGCTGTTTCAACGTGTTCTGTGCGATGGCGGTCGTCGTGGTGGTCCCCCCACCACCCCCGACCGCGCCTGCGTTCTTCGAACCGTTCGATTTCCCCGGTTTCGCACCGACGACTCCGCCGAGGAGGGTCAGCGCCCCGAGCCCCGCGAGCACGGTCCGCCGCCCGACACCGGGCGCCGTCGATGTCCTCTCAGTACGTCTGGATGAACTCATGATTCCGATGAGGTGGGCGATGGCCCACCTACCTGTCACTGAAGAGGCGAGGTTGGGATATAACAGAAACACAGGGTTACGGCACAGAAACGCCTCACTGTGGCGGTTTCACCGTCGTAACGGAAAGTGTCATATTCGCACCCGGGGCCGGACCGGGTCGGGGCGGCTCAGGCAGCCGTGATACCGTCCGGGCCGACGCGGACCGGTTCCCCGTCGAAGGTGGTCAGCCTGAACCCGTCGAACCCGTAGCGCTCGTCGTAGGTCTTCGCGCGGTCGACGAGGAAGCCGAGGGCGACCGCCTCGCCGAGGCGGTAGCCGTCGTCGGCGTCGGAGCGGTAGTGGATGCCGGCCCAGTTGCGCCCGATGGCCATGTTGTCCGCGAGCTTGTGCAACTCGCCGCGGACCGTGAGGGCGGGGCCGCCCGCCGGGCTCGCGTCGGCGTAGGGGACCGGCGCGTCCTCGTCGAAGTACGCCTTCAGCACCGTGACGCAGGCACCCGCCAGGACCGCGTGCCCGGCCGGGTAGGAGGGGTGCGTCGGGGAGCCCTCGGGGTACGCCTGCGAGAGCAGGTAGGTGCCGTGTTCCGCGGCCGAGGCGGCGAGGCCGGCCGAGTCGAGCAGGGCCGCTGGCAGGCCGTGAGCCGCCCCACGGGCGAGCTGGTCGTGGACCCGCCCGCCGTAGGTCTCGGGGCGGAGCCGGCGGCTCACGAGCCACTTCTGGACCCAGGCCGCGTGCAGGGCCGGGTGGCTCACCGCGACGACCGCGTCGAGCACGTCGGCGATGCCGAAGTCGACGAAGTAGCCCGAGGTCGGCGAGGTCGGGAACGCCGGCCCGAGGGGGACCCCGAGGCCGAGCAGGACGAGCGCGGCGTCCTGGTACGCCTGGTAGACGTAGTCCCGGTGGACGTAGGTCGCGAGGTCGCGCCCGGTCTGGAGCGCCCGCGGGGCGTCCTCGTACTGGTCGCCGGTGGCGGGGGCGCGCCCGCGCTGGATGGCCAGCCACGACGCCCAGTCGGTCATGTAGTCGGTCCCCTCCTTCGCCACCCGGTAGACCTGCGGCTGGGAGAGCCCGTCACCGCGGGGCACGTCGTGGTAGAGGAACTGCGAGAGGTGCGGGCCGACCTCGCTCCCGGTGAGCGTCCCCCGGAACAGCAGGTCGGTCGAGACGCCCCCCTCGGCGTCGGTCGGTCCCGGGTAGCCCGGGAGCGTCGAGAGTTCGGCCGCGGCGGCCTGGGCGACCGGGTCGGTCCCGTAGTCGGCGAAGGGCAGGTCGCGAAGCAACGACTGCCAGTAGAGTTCGACCATCTCTGCGGCCGTCTCGTCGCTGGCGAACGCCGGCGCGGGCGGCATCGCCAGCGCGTGCGAGTCCGGGCCGGTGATGTCGTACGACCCCGCCGCGACCGGGTTCGCTAGCTTCCGGTCGGCCCCCGGTGCGAGTGGTACGTCGGCCAGCGACTCGAACCCGAAGAGCGCGTCGACGAGCGTCACGTACGCGTCCGGGTCACCGATGCCGTCCGCGTCGTGCGGGAGCGCCTTGGTGAAACAGGCGAGCGTCCCGAAGTGCGCCTCGTCGTCGTTCTGGTTCCACTCGGACGGTTTCCCGACCAGACAGTGGTCCCTGGCGGCGTCCTTCCGGAGCCGGTAGGTCGCCATCATCCGGTCGTGTTTCGAGCCCGGCGTGTGGACCGGCCGGTGGCCGGTGTCGCCGTCTCGCCCGTGGGGCAGCGCCGCTGCTGCCGTTCCGGTGCCGCTCAGTACCCCTGCCGCGCCGAGCCCGGCCAGGACGGTCCGGCGCGATATCCCCCGTGAATCGTCTCCCTGTGAATGCATGGTCCCCCAGTGCGTGCCATCGTGGTGACACGCCTACTGGACGTACTCGATACGACGGATTACTTATGACTCCCATCGTGCCACCCGAACGAGGGATTAGCCCGGTGGCAGGGCCCGACTGTCGGTGGCCCCAGAACGACCGTCTCACCGGGGTTACCAGTCGGTAAGCTCCCCTTACCGGGGTGACAACGTTCAAAAAACGTCGATCGGTGGCGGGTGGTCGCCGTCGCCTGCTCAGTCGTCCGCCGGGGCCGGCGAGTCGCCCGCACTGACGCCGGTGCCCGGGCCGATGTCGATGCCGAGTTGGTCGAGCTTCTCGTCCGGGACGACGCCGTCGACCCAGCCGCGGTGCTCGTAGTACTCGGCCTTCATCTCCTCGAGCTCGCAGTACTCGCCCTCGCTGGCGCCCTGGCCGCGGACGCCGTCCTCGAGGAACCGGTCCGGCAGCGAGTCGTCGTCGCCATCGAAGCCGGCGAGGTTGTTGTAGTAGCGTTCGAGGTTGTAGATGCGCTCGCCGGCCTCGAGCAGGTCGTCCTCGGTCCACTCGAGCCCGGTGATGCCGTTCCACTGCAGGACGTACTCCTCGATGCCCTCCGCGAAGGCGTTGAACTTGCAGATGTCGAAGGAGTCCGAGATGCAGTGCAGGTCCTGGAAGGTGGCGGTGAGTTCGCCCTTGCCCTCCCACTCGTAGGGGTCGACCTTCTCGGGCACGCCGAGGATCTCGGCCGACGGCGTGTAGCCACGCAGGTGGCAGGCGCCGCGGTTCGAGGTCGCGTAGCCGATGCCCATGCCCTTCATGCAGCGCGGGTCGTAGGCCGGGATGGTCTCGCCCTTGACCGCCAGCGAGTTCTCGTGGGCGTCCATCTCCTCGGCGACGTGGTTCGCGCCGCCGGCGAGCAGGTCCGCGAGGTCGCCGTCGCGGCGGGCGATGTCGGTGATGAGGTCGATCATCGCCTCCTTGTCGCCCCACTCGACGCCCTCGCCGAGGTCGTCGAGCTTGCCCTCCTCGGTCATCTCCATCGCCATCGCGATCATGTTCCCCGTCTCGATGGTGTCGATGCCGTGCTGGTTGCAGAGGTCGATCATCACGGCGATGGAGTCGCGGTCGTCGTTCATCGAGTTCGGGCCGAGCGCGAACGCCGACTCGTACTCGTAGGACTCACCGCGGACGTTCATGTCCTGACCCTTGTGCGAGTACGAGACCTCGACCTCCTTCTTGCACGCGACCGGGCAGGAGTGACACGTCGGTTCGTCGACGAGGATGTTCTCGCGGACGTTCTCGCCCGAGACCTTCTCCGAGTCGATGTTCGGTTCGCTCGGGTCCGCCTCGGCCTCGGAACTCGTCGAGGTGTATCTCCCGTTTCTCGTCGGAAGCCCGTCCATCTCCTCGGTGATGTTCATCAGGACGTTGGTCCCGTACATCGAGAGTCCGCCCTCGTTCGGGGCGGTCACGTCGGACTCCTGGATGGCCTGCATGGCCTGCTGGTGACCCTGCTGGAAGGTCTCGGGGTCCTTCGGCTTGGGCATCTTCGTGCCCGACTTGATGAGGATGGCCTTGAGGTTCTTGTTGCCCATCACGCAGCCGGTGCCGCCACGGCCCGAGGCGCGGTCGTCCTCGTTGATGATGCAGGCGTAGCGCACCTCGTTCTCGCCGCCTTCCCCGATGGCCATGATGGACATGTTCTTGCCGTAGCTCCCCTCGTGGCGCTCCTCGAGGACGTCGCGCGTCTCGTGGGTCGTCTTGCCCCAGAGGTCGCCGGCGTCGTGGAGTTCGAGTTCGCCGTCCTCGACGACGGCGTACACTGGTTCGTCGGCCTGCCCCTCGAACAGGAGGCCGTCGAAGCCGGCCCACTTGAGGCGTGCGCCCGACCAGCCGCCGTGGTGGCTGTCGGTGACGGTGTTCGTCAGCGGCGATTTCGTACAGACGGCGATGCGGCCGCTCATCACCGTCTGTGTTCCCGTCAGGGGGCCGTTCATGAACGCGAGCAGGTTGTCCGGCCCGAGCGGGTCCACGTCCGGTCCTTGTTCGAAGACGTACTTGACACCGAGGCCGCGGGCCCCGATGTACTTCTTGGCGTCTTCGTCGTCGATACCCTCGTAGTTCACCTCTCCCGAGGACAGGTCGACCCGTGCGACGTGGTCCTGGAAGCCACCGATGTCTGTCATTGTAATCCCGTATAGTTATCTACGGACGGAACTCTGTTAGTCGTTGGCAAACCGGGTGTAACTGGTTCCGGTTACCTCGTCGCTGGCTGGCGGTCTCTCACCCGGACCCGAGCTGCGCCCCGACCACCCCGGCGTAGCGGTCCGCGAACCGGGTCAGGACCGGCCGGAGGTCCCGCGGACGCAGGGTGACGAGGTCGCTGGTCGGCCGGAGCCTGCTCTCCCAGTGCAGCAGTGCCGCGAACTCGTGGGCGTCGACCTTCAGGCAGACGGTGCCGGTCAGGCCGCCGTAGTCGCCCTCGCCCGCCAGGTCGAGGGAGACGTGGGGGTACTCACGCGTCGTGACGCTCGCGGTCGCGTCGACCAGCGTCACCGCGGCTTCGAGGTCCGCCGGGTCGCCGACCGCCTCCCAGAGCGCGTCCGGCGAGACGCCCGCGAACCGCCGGGTGGCGACGACGGCGACCGGCTCGGCCGGCGTGGCGGCTCCCCGGGACATGGACGGTCGTACGTCCCGGCGCACTATCAGTTCTCGGAGCCACGGGTTTTAGTCGCCGCCACGACGAGGACGGGTATGGAACCTCGGCGGACCCCGGAGCCGAGACGCTGGCTCGTCCCCCTCGTCTGGGCCGGCGTCGTGCTGCTCGCGTCGGTCGTCGACCCCGGCGGTGGCGGGGCGGCGTCGGGAGGGAGCACCGCCAGCAGCCTCCTCGCCTCCGACAAGCTCCTTCACGGCATCGGGTACGGAATCCTCGCTGTCCTCGCGGCCCGGGCGGTCGATTCCAGGGAGCTGGCCGCGGCACTCCTCGTCGTCCTGACGGTGGCCCTGTTCGGCTTCGGCGTCGAGGTCGTCCAGTGGCCGCTCCCGTACCGGGCGTTCAGCCTCGCCGACGCCGCGGTGAACGCGCTGGGCGCGGTGGTCGGGGTCGCGGCGTGGGCTGGCTACGCTCGGGTGCTCGCCGACCCGTCGTCCTGATTCTCCGACAGGGCCCGCGCGAACACCACGGTCGGCACGACCTCGCCGCCGACATCGCCGGCCCGACGCTCGCGGACGGTGAACCCCCGGCTCTCGTAGAAGGAGCGACCGATATCGTTCCCGGCCGGCGTGGCGAGCACGAGGCTGGTCCGGTCGGCCGGAACCGCCGCCTCGGCCGCCGCGAGCAGCCGGGTGCCGATGCCCTGGCCCCAGTGGTCGGGGTGGACGTACAGCTCGACGAGTTCGGCCTCGTCGTCGTCGACGAACCGCGAGGTGTCGGTCCAGGCGGCGTAGGCGTAGCCGACCACGTCGTCGCCTTCCGTCGCGACCACGAAGCCCGGATGGTCGCGGACCACCGCGTACCGGGAGCGGATGTAGGGCTCGCTGGCGGCGGCCCCGCCGGTCGCGAGCACGTGGGGCGAGAACACGTCGGCGAAGGCGGTGCGCCAGGCCGCCCGGTTCACGTCCTCGGCGGCCCAGACGTCCTCGACGGACTCGACCCCCCTGACAGCGGTCGTCATCGGGGGACCGGAGGTGACAGGGGAAGATAGGTCTTCTCTCTCGACGGAAAACCCGAACCGATTTTACGTCAGAGGGTCGAGTTCTGCCCTGTGAAGATGCGCGACCCGCCCGGGAAGGACGAGCCCGAGTTCCAGGCGGTCGTCGAAGCCCTCGACGACGAGGACTGTCACGACATCATCGAGTCGCTCACCGAGGCGATGACGGCGAGCGAGATCTCGGAGACGTGTGACATCCCGCTGTCGACGACCTACCGGAAGCTGGACCTCCTCACGGAGGCATCGCTGCTGAAAGAGGAGACACAGCTCCGCTCGGACGGTCGCCACACCTCGATGTACCGGGTCGACTTCGAGAACGTTGCTATCATGCTCACAGAGGAACACACACTGGACCTGCGGATCGAACGGCCACCGGAGAAACCGGAAGAACGCCTCGCCTCGATGTGGAAGGAGGTGCGCAAGGAGACATGAGCGAGGTCACCCCACTCGTCGTCGCGTTCAAGACGCTCACGCTGGTCATGGGCGGCCTCATCACCTACCTCGCCACGAAGGCGTACCGCCGGACCGGTTCGAAGGCGCTCCGGGCGCTCGCGCTCGGGTTCGGTATCGTCACGACCGGCGCGCTCATCGCGGGGGCGCTGGACCAGTTCGTGGCGGCCGGCGACCAGTCGGTCGCCCTGGCCATCGAGAGCGCCCTGACGACCGTCGGCTTCGGCGTCATCCTCTACTCGCTGTACGCCGACTGACCCGCGTCTCCGGCGACCCGGTACTGCGTTCCCACGCGATTGGAACCGTCGTGGGCGACTTTTTTGCCGACCCCCTATCCTCACCTGCATGTCAACGCACGGGGCATCGCGTTCGACGGAACCGCTCTCGACAGTCGCCATCGCACTGCTGCTGACGGGGGCCGTCGCGGCCGCCATCGTCCTGCTGGGTGGGACACCCGAGGCCGGGTACGCGCCGCCCATCACGACGAACACGGGGACGCTCGCGCTCGGCCTGCTCTCGCCGTTCCTCCTCCCCTTCGGCCTGCTCGTCGACGAGCTGCGCGACCTGCGGTGAACCGCGGCGTCGGCCGTTCTCGACCCGAAGGCGATTTACGCGCCGACCCGCTGGTTCCTTCCAATGAGCAAGCCCACGCCCGAGGTCTACGAGGAGGGCAAGGGGATGGACGCGCACAACAAGGTGATGCGCGACATCCGCGCCAAGAAGGACAAGACGTACGACCCGCACGAGCCGACACGGGTCTGGCTGGACGAGGACAACACGCCCAGTGGCGTCTACCAGTCGCTGACCATCATCCTCAACACCGGCGGCTGCCGGTGGGCCCGCGCCGGTGGCTGCACGATGTGTGGCTACGTCGCGGAGTCGGTCGAGGGCGGCTCCGTCTCCCACGAGGCGCTGATGGACCAGATTCAGGTCTGTCTCGACCACGAGGCCGAGGAGGCAGACGAGCAGTCCGGCCTCATCAAGATCTACACCTCCGGGTCGTTCCTCGACGAGCGCGAGGTGCCCGCCGAGACGCGCCAGGCCATCGCCGAGACCTTCGGGGACCGCGAGCGCATCGTCGTCGAGTCGCTGCCGGACTTCGTCACGCAGGCCAAGCTCGAGGAGTTCGTCGAGCAGGGCCTCGACACCGACGTGGCCGTCGGGCTGGAGACCGCGACCGACCGCGTCCGTCACGACTGCGTGAACAAGTACTTCGACTTCGCGGACTTCGAGGACGCCTGCGCCGAGGCCATCGCCGCCGGGGCGGGCGTGAAGGCGTACCTCCTGATGAAGCCGCCGTTCCTCTCGGAGCCCGAGGCACTCGCGGACATGAAAGCCTCCGTCCGGCGCTGTGCCGCCGTCGAGGGCTGTCACACCGTCTCGATGAACCCCTGCAACGTCCAGCGCTACACCATGGTCGACGACCTGTTCTTCCGCGGTGGCTACCGGCCGCCGTGGCTCTGGTCGGTCGCCGAGGTGCTCGAATCGACCGCCGACGAGGACGTCATCGTCGTCTCGGACCCGGTGGGCCACGGCTCCGAGCGCGGCCCGCACAACTGCGGCGAGTGCGACGACCGGGTGCAGAAGGCGATCAAGGACTTCGACCTGCGCCAGGACCCGAGCGTGTTCGAGCAGGTCTCCTGCGAGTGCGAGGCGACGTGGGAGCACGTGCTCGAACACGAGACCACGTACAACATGCCGCTGGTCGAGTAGGCGCCCGACGAGTCAGTCGTCCGCCTCCGCCTGCACGGCCTCCTCACCGACCGCGAGCGGGACCATCATCGTGACGATGCTCCCGCGTGGCTCGTTCTCCTCGAACTCGATCCTGCCGCCACACTGCGTGACGACCCAGTTGACCAGCCAGAGGCCGAGCCCGCTGGCGTGTCTGAGCTGCGTTATCTCCTGTTCCTCGGCGATGAGCGCCTGCTCCTCCTCGGGGATGCCCGGGCCGTCGTCGGCCACCGACACCCGCAGGAACTGCGCTTGCTCGTCCCGCGTCGCCGTCACGTGGACCTGGGGCTCGTCGCTGTCGTTGTGGACGAGCGCGTTCTCCATGACGTGGAAGATGGCCGTCCGGAGCAGGTCGTCGGCGCGGACCGCGGCGTCGTCGGGGAGGTCGACCGTGATGGTCGCGCCGGGGTACTCCCGCGAGAGTCTGGCCCTCGCGGTCCGGACGCACTCCTCGAGGTCGACCGGGCCGGTCGCGGCCTGGTCGCGGTCGAGCGTGCGCTCGACGGCGCGGGTCTTCTCCGCGAGGCTGACCAGTTCGTCGGCCCGGCCGAGGATGGTCTCGGCGTAGCCGACGGCGGTGGTCCCCTCGACCACGTCCGCGAGCATCTCCGCGGACCCGCGGATGATGTTCATCCCGTTGCGCAGGTCGTGCCTGAGCACGCGGTTCAGTATCTCCAGGCGCTTCTGGCGCTCCTTGCGCTCGGTGATGTCGGTGTAGACGCCGAAGGTGCGGGGGTTCTGCTCGCCGCACTCGACGGGGACGACCGTCATCAGGAAGTCCCGGAGGCCGTCGGTCGTCCGACGTTTCACCTCCCGCTCGACGACCTCACCCGCCTGCGACCGGGTGTTGATGTCGGTCGCCTCCCCGCGACGGTCCGGCGGGACGATGAGGTCGTCCAGCCGGTCGCCCCGCACCTCGGACTCCTCGTAGCCGAAGACGCGTTCGAACTCCGCGTTCACCTCGACGATGACCGGTTCGTCCGCCTCGTGGACCGCGTAGACCACGGGTTCCGGGACGTTCTCGAAGAGGGCCGCGAAGCGGTCGCGTTCGTTCATGAGCTGTTCCTCGAACGCGAGGCGGTCGAGCGCGTCCGCGACGTGGCTCAACAGCAACTCCGCGAGTTCGAGGTCGGACTCGTCGAAGGCGCCGACCTCGTCCGAGACGGCCTGGAACACGCCGCGGTCGTCGATGGGGATCGAGAGCAGGGACCGGTAGGTCCGGTCCTCCGGGGTCGCGTCGTTGTCCCCGCGGATGTCGTCGATGAGGAACGACCGACCGGTCCGGTGGGTCTTGCCCGCGA
This sequence comes from Haloarchaeobius amylolyticus, assembly GCF_026616195.1. NCBI lineage: Archaea > Methanobacteriati > Methanobacteriota > Halobacteria > Halobacteriales > Halorubellaceae > Haloarchaeobius > Haloarchaeobius amylolyticus. The sequence goes on along the minus strand of NZ_JANHDH010000001.1, from coordinate 1,535,770 downwards.
TACCGTCGGAGACGTGCGAGCGCTCTTTGTACCCCTGTGGCTCGATCTCCGAGGAGATGCCCGCCGAGACGAGGTACTCGCCCTCGATACGGTCGACACAGCAGGCGTCGAAGTCGAGGATGCCCTCGGCGGCCTCGACGGTCAGGTACCAGATTTCGGCCTCCGTCTCGCAGTCCTCGAGCGTGGAGGCGACCCCGTGGAGGTTCTCTATCGTGCGCTTCTGTTCGACCAGCTCGTCCGCCATGCGCTTGCGCTCGGTGATGTCGCGCAGGACGACCGCGGTCCCGTCGAAACTGGAGTCGGCGGGCAACAGGGCGATGGTCGCCTCGCAGGGCACCCGCGTCCCGTCGGCGGTCTGTATCTCTATCTCGAAGGTCGTCGAGTCCGTCGTCCCGTCGGCGACGAGGTCGCGTAACTCGTCACGACCGCGTTCGAGGTACTCGGCGTCGAGGACCGCCGAGGCGGGCATGTCGAGGAGCGTCTCCCTGTCGTAGCCGACCAGGTCCACCATCGCGTCGTTGACCGTCCGGAAGCGAGCGTCCTCGTCGAGCGCGAAGACGGCGTCACCGGCGGCCTCGACGATGGTCTGCTGGCGGCGCAGTTCCTCCTCCTGTGCACTCCGGTCGAGCGCGGCGGTCGTGGTCGAGGCGAGGATGCTGGCGAGGTGTGCCGTCGTCTCGTCGTACTCGCCCGCGTCGGCGGCGGCGAACCCGAGCACCCCGTGGTCGCCCAACGGGACGACGAGGGTGCTCTCCATGCCCGAGTCGTCGGGCAGCAGGGTCCGCCCGGCCGCGTTCTCGTCGAGGAGGGTCGCCTCGCCGGACCGGAAGACCTCCCAGGTGAGGCTCTGTTCGCCGGTGAACTCGTCGGCCCGTGCCAGCATGGCCGAGGCCTCGTCCGTCGACGCGACCGGGACCAGCGCGTCTGCGTCCTCGTCGTACAGCAGGGCCGCGGTGTGGGTCTGGCCGAGGACGTTCCGGGCGGCCTCGACGGCGAACTCGGCGACGCGGTCGCGTTCCTCGATGCGGATGAGTTCGCGGGACATCGCCTGCAGCTCCTCGACCGTCTCGCGCCGGTCGACGCGGTCGGTCACGTCCTGGACGAACGAGAGCGACCCGACGACGCGCCCGTCGTCGTCGGTCAGGGGCGTGTTGTACCACTCGCAGGTGAGGCGGTCGCCGTCCCTGGTCACGTTCGCGTTCACGTTCACGTCGATGCCCCCCTCCGAGAGGTTGCGCTCGCAGACCGCCCGCACGGTCGCCCGTTCGTCGGGTGGGACGACCAGGTCGACGAGGTCCTCGCCGGTCGCCTCCTCGTCCGTGTAGCCGAACAGGTCGGCCGCGCCGTCGTTCCAGGCCGCGATGTCGCCCGCGGGGTCGGATTCGACGATGGCGAGCGGTGCCTGCTCGTAGACCAGTTCGAGGCGGTCGCGGTCGATGGGGGTCGCCTCCGTATCGACGGCCGCCTCGACCCGGGTGGCGAGCGTCTCGACGCCGTCGCTGGCGGGGACGTAGCCGTCCATCCCTGCCGCGAGTGCCCGCCCGGCGACGGACTCGTCGCCGTCGGCGGTGTAACAGAAGAACGCGACCCGGCCGTCGCGGTCGCCGACCGCGTCGTGCAGCGCGAAGGCGTCGCCGTCCGGCAACTCGACCTCGCTGACGACGCAGTCGACGCCCTCGTCGATGGCCTCGAGCGCGCCAGCCACGTCCGTCGCCGTGACGACGGTTCCAGGCAGTGTCGCCGTCAACTCGTCCGCCGTGTGGGGAGGCACGCCGACCGTGACGACTGTGGGTTCACGCTCCGTCATTCGAATGTTTCACGGGGGAGGCCCCGCAGTATCACCTCAACCCTTGCGACGCACGCTCTTATATCTTTGAGCCGTTACGAGTGGTGAGTTCGCATGGCAGGTCGCCAGAGAAGTCGCTGTCGAGGTGGTCTCTGCCGTCGGCTACTCCGCGGCGCGGGCGAACCCGCGGAGGAGCGGCCGGCCGTCGACGCCGCCGATGTCCGCCAGTGCGGCGCGCTCGGGGTGGGGCATCAGGACGGCGACGGAGTCGCGCTCGCCGAGGATGCCGGCGACGTTGTGCTTCGAGCCGTTCGGGTTGGCGTCCTCGGTCAGGTCGCCGTCCTCGTCGCAGTACCGGAAGAGGACGCGGTCCTCGGTCTCGAGCTGGGTGAGGCGGTCGTCGTCGACCTCGTAGCGTCCCTCGCCGTGGGCGATGGGCAACTGGATGACCTCGCCCGCCTCGTAGCCGGCGGTCCAGGGCGTGTCGGCGCGCTCGACGCGGAGGTAGACCTGCTCGCACTGGAAGCGGGCGCTGGCGTTGGTGGTGAACGCGCCGTCGGTGAGGCCCGACTCGCAGCCGATCTGGGCGCCGTTGCAGACGCCGAGGACGGGGACGCCCTCGGCGGCGAGGTCGCGGACCTCGTCCATGATGGGCGACCGGGCGGCCATCGCGCCGGCGCGGAGGTAGTCGCCGTAGGAGAAGCCGCCGGGGAGCATGATGCCCGTCGTGTCCTCCGGGAGGCCGTCCTCGTGCCAGACGATCTCGGCGTCGACGTCGAGGTCGGTGAGGGCGCCCAGCGCGTCGCGGTCGCAGTTCGACCCGCCGAACCGGATGATGGCGACGGTCATCCCTGCTCTGTGACCTCCACGTCGTAGTCGTGGATGGTCGGGTTGGCGAGCAGTCGCTCGGCCATCTCCTCGGCACGCTCGCGGGCGGCCTCGTCGCTCTCGGCAGCCAGGTCCACCTCGAAGCGGTCGGCCGACCGGAGGGCCTGCAGGTCGAAGCCGAGGCGTTCGAGCGCGCGCTTGGTCGTCTCGGCCTCGGGGTCGAGGACCCCCTGCTTGAGTCGGACGGTCACCGTGGCGGTGTAGCCAGTCATCGGTCGATGGTGCGTGGTCATGCATGATAGGGGTTTTGGAAGCTCTCGGATGAACACGAACGTGGATATGCGGCTGTGGCACCCACGACGCGTTCGGCACGTTGGTTATGTCCTCTCGCCGCCATTCTCCGGTATGAACCGTCGCACACTCTACGCCGGACTCGGCGCCATCGCGGGCGCACTCGGGCTCTGGACCGCCTGGGGCCTGTACGTGGACTACACCACGGAACGCGTCCAGTACGACCGGGTCGCCCACTTCGACGGCATCGAGTTGCGCCGGTACCCCGCGACCATCGCGGTCACGACGACCGCCAGTTCGGGCAACGAGGCGTTCCGCCGGTTGTTCCGGTACATCTCCGGGACCAACACGCTGGGCGAGACGGTCTCGATGACCACGCCCGTCGCCATGACCGGCGAGCAGATACCCATGACCGCGCCGGTCACCTCGACCCAGGTGCCCGAGGGCGTCACGATGTCGTTCTACCTCCCCGCGGACTACGACTACGACGACGCCCCCGAGCCGACCGACCCCCTCGTCTCGCTCGAACTGGTCGGCCCGCGCAACCTCGCCGTGCTCGAGTTCTCGGGCTGGGCGCGCAGCGCGACGGTCGACGAGAAGGAGGCCGAACTGCTCCAGACCCTGGAGCGCCACGGCATCGAGCCCGCGGGCGAGCCGTTCTTCATGGGCTACGACGACCCGTGGACGCCGCCGTTCATGCGCCGGAACGAGGTCGCCGTCCCCGTCTCGTGACGGGCCTTCCGGCGGTTCCGGCGCAACTGACGGACGCCGAACCGTAACCTTCGCGTGGATACGAACGCTTTTGCCCCCCAGTCGCCTGAGCATAGCGTGATGTCTCTTCCGAACAGCACCAGGAGGTGGTGTCGATGACGACTGACTTGACCGAAATCACGGTGATCGGAGGAGACAAGACCGGACTCATCGCACGCGTCACCTCGTTGCTGTTCGAACGCGGTATCAACATCGAGGACCTCGACCAGGCGGTCCGCGACGACATCTTCCGGATGACCATGCACGTCGACACGACGGACATGGTCTGCAAGCCGGAGACCCTGCGCGACGACCTCCACGACCTCGGCGACGAGCTGGGCGTGGACGTGCAGGTCCGGTTCCCGAGCGACCGGGAGACCCAGCAGATCGCCGTCCTCGCCACGAAGGAGAGCCACTGCCTCGAACGCCTCTTCCAGGCGTGGGCCAGCGGCGACCTCGGCGCGGACATCTCGGTGGTCATCGCGAACCACGACGACCTCGAACCCCTCGCCGAGAAGTACGATATCCCCTTCCACGACGTCGGTGACGGGAAGGGCACCCCCGACGAGGACGAGATACTCGACCTGCTCAACGAGTACGACGCGGACCTCATCGTCCTCGCGCGGTACATGCGCATCCTCAGCCCGGACGTCGTCTTCCGGTTCGAGGACCGTATCATCAACATCCACCCGAGCCTGCTCCCGGCGTTCCCGGGCGCGAAGGCCTACCGGCAGGCACTCGAGGAGGGCGTCCGCATCGCGGGCGTGACCGCCCACTACGTGACGACGGACCTCGACCAGGGGCCCATCATCACCCAGCGCGCCTTCGACGTGCCCGACGACGCGTCCATCGACGACCTCAAGGAGCGCGGCCAGCCCCTCGAGGCCGAGGCCCTGCTCGAGGCGGTGCGCCTGCACCTCAACGGCGACGTGTCGGTCCACCGCGGCCGGACCCGACTCCGCGAGGCGCGCGAGGAGAACTACCAGCTCGGCCTCTCGCCCGAGGCCAGCAGCGCCAACCCGGACCGGCCGGTCGACGGCCTCGGTGACATCGTCGCCGGTGACGGCGGCGAGGAAGCGGACGACTAGGCGCACGGACCCACAGTTCTTCGAAGAGTTCCGTCCTGCAGTGGCTACACCGTCGGTGTTCGCACCGACCGATGGCATGGACCCTCACGGTCGTTCGTATCATATTAAAAATATAATCTCCTTCTAGCTCCTTCCATCCTTCCGGTATCACCGGATGACCTGTGAAGTCTCGTTACTGTCAACACTTGATTAGTGCTAATCGATATAAGTGGTCGTTTGGACTGCAAAGACGAAAATGGCTGAAGAAGCTTCGCTTGCGGAACGGGTGTGTGCGTGACGATGGCACACAAGAAAGAGGACGTGAAAGGCGAGCTGTACGGCGATGCGGTCCGCGAGAAGATCGAGGAGTTCGCGGCGCGTGGTTTCGCGTCCATCCCGGAGGACGAGCGCGAGGAGTGGTTCACGCGCTTCAAGTTCTGGGGCGTGTTCCACCAGCGCTCCGGACAGGAGTCGTACTTCATGATGCGCCTGACGAACTGCGGCGGTATCCTGGAGCCGGACCAGCTCCGGGCCATCGGCGAGGTCGCCCGGGACTACGCGACGGGCCCCGCCGAGAACCCCGAGTTCGGCAACGGCTGGGTCGACTTCACGACCCGCCAGTCCATCCAGCTCCACTGGCTGACGCTCGAGGACATCCCGGAGATCTGGGAGAAACTCGAGGCCGTCGGCGTCTCCTCGCGCTCGGCGGGCGGCGACACCATGCGCAACATCTCCGGCTGTCCGGTCGCCGGGAAGGCCGACGAGTACGTCGATTCCCGGGCCATCCTCGACGAGATCCAGGAGACCATCCGCGAGGACGACGAACTGAACAACATGCCCCGGAAGTTCAACATCTCGGTGACCGGCTGTCGCCAGGGGTGTGCACAGGACTCCATCAACGACGTGGGGCTGGAGCCGGCACACAGGTTCATCGACGGGGAGGAGGTAGAGGGCTTCAACGTCCGCGTCGGCGGCGGCCTCGGTGGCCGTGAACCGCGGCCAGCCCGCCCGCTGGACCTGTTCGTCCGGCCCGAGCACGCGGTCGAGACGGTCCGGGCGTTCGTCGAGCTGTACCACGAGGAGGGCAACCGACAGAACCGCGCGAAGAACCGCGCCCGGTTCTTCGTCGACGACTGGGGCACCGACGCCATCCGCGAAGAACTGGACGAACGTCTGGATTTCGACCTGGAGCGTGCGGGCACCGACTTCCGCGGCGAGTACACCTACAACGCCGGGAAGCCCGCCGAGCGCGGCGCCCACGACCACGTCGGCGTCTACGACCAGCGCGACGGGAAGAACTACGTCGGCCTGAACGTCCCGGTGGGGCGGATGACCGCCGAGGAGACCATCGAGCTGGCCGACATCGCGGACGAGTACGGCTCCGGCGAGGTCCGGCTGACCCGGCGCCAGAACCCGGTCGTCGTGGACGTTCCCGACGCGGCCCTCGACGCGCTGCTGGCCGAATCCCTACTCGAGAAACACAGACCGGAGCCGAACCCGTTCGTCCGCGGTGCGATGGCCTGTACGGGCACCGAGTTCTGCTCGCTCGCACTCACCGAGACGAAGGCCCGGATGGCCATCATGCTGCGGTGGCTGCGCGACAACGTCGAGTTGCCCGACGACGTCGACCGCATCAAGGTCCACTTCTCGGGCTGTACCGCCGATTGCGGACAGGCGATGACCGCCGACATCGGCCTGCAGGGGATGCGCGCCCGCAAGGACGGCGAGATGGTCGAGGCGATGGACGTCGGCGTCGGCGGCGGCATCGGCGAGGAACCGACCTTCATCGAGTGGGTGCGCCAGCGCGTCCCCGCCGACGAGGTCCCTGGATTACTCAAGAACCTGGTGGAGGCCTACGCCGCCCTGCGTCAGGACGGCCAGACCTTCCGCGAGTGGGTGAACGCGACGGGACAGGAGACGCTCATCGAACTCGCCGAGCCGGAGGAGGTCGAGGGGTACGAGGACCCCTGTCTCACCGACGCGAAGCAGTCGTGGTACCCCTTCGTGGACGAGGACACGCCGGCACCCGCAGAACAGGTGGCGACGGTCGAGGAGGGAGAATGACCGACTGGGTCTCGACCACCTGCATGCGCTGTGCGGTCGGTTGTGGCCACGTCCAGCGCGGCGTCGACGTCGGCTACGGGCTGGATAGCGTTCGCGGCGACGCGATGCACCCGGTCAACCGCGGCCTCGCGTGCCAGCGCGGCGTGAGCGAGACGGCCGACCCCGAGGGCGAGTGGCTCACCCAGCCGCTCGTCCGCACGGACGGGACGCTCCAGAAGACGACGTGGGACGTCGCCCTCGACCGCGTCGTCACCGAGTTCGGCGAGGCGATGGCACGCGACCGCGACAGCATCGCCGTCCTCGGGAGCGGTCAGCAGACCAACGAGGCCGCCTACGCCCTCGGGAAACTGGCCCGGGGCGGCATCGGCACCCGGTACTACGACGCCAACACCACGCTGTGCATGGCCAGCGCGGTGACGGCCTACTACGACGCCTTCGGGAGCGACGCGCCCCCGCCGACCTACGACGACATCCCCGGGGCGGACCGCCACGTCGTCTGGGGGGCGAACCCCGCCGTGGCGCACCCGGTCATGTTCCGGTGGATCACCAACAGTGCGGGCGAGGGCGATGGCGAACTCGTCGTCGTGGACCCGGTCCGGACCGAGTCTGCCGGGGCCGCGGACCGGCACGTCAGCCCGGAGCCGGGCGGCGACCTCGCCCTCGCGCGGGCCGTGCTCGCCCAGGTCTGCGAGACGGGTCGCGTGGACCGCGAGTTCGTCGAGGAGTCGACCGTCGGCTTCGACGAGCTGAAGAAGGACCTGCCCGACCCCGAGGCGGCCGCCGAGCGCGCCGGCGTTCCCCTCGCGGACGTGAAAGCCCTCGCGGCCGCGTTCGACAACGACGCCCTCGTCTACTGGGGGATGGGCGTCAACCAGAGCGTCCAGGGGACCGAGACCTCGGGTGCGCTCATCGACATCTGTCTGGCGACGGGCTCGATGGGCCCCGGCAACGGCCCGTTCTCGCTGACCGGCCAGGCCAACTCGATGGGCACCCGCGTCTGCTCCTCGAAGGGCTCGTGGCCCGGTCAGCGCGACTTCGACGACCCATACGAACGCGAACTCGTCGCCGCCGAGTGGGACGTGCCCGTGGACCGGCTTCCCGACGACACGGGCCCCGGGCCGGTCGGGACGATGGACGCCATCGCTGATGGACCGGTCGAGGCCGTCTACGCGGTCGCCACGAACCCGGTCGCGGGGATGCCCGACGCGAACGAGGTGGCCGAGACACTCGAGGACGCCTTCGTGGTCGTCCAGGACGCCTTCCACACCGAGACCGTCGAGTACGCCGACGTGGTGCTCCCCGCCGCGACCTGGGGGGAATCGGATGGGACCGCCATCAACATGGAGCGCACCGTCTCGCGCGTCCGGCCCGCGACCGGCGTGCCTAGCGGGGTGCGAACCGACCTCGACATCATCACGAGCATCGGGGACGCGCTCGCGGACGGGCTGTTCGGCGCCGACACCAGCCCGAAGTCGCTGTTCCGCGAGTTCGCCGACCTCACCGCGGGGAGCCTCGCTGACTGCTCGGGCATCAGCTACGAGCGTCTGGAGGCGGAGTACGCGGTCCGGTGGCCCGCCCCCGACCCGACGGCCAGCGGCGGCTACCGGTACTGCGACGACGACGGCGAGGCGTGGTCGTTCCCGACGCCTTCGGGCCGGGCGCGCTTCGCCGGTGGCACCGGCCGCGAGCTGCCCGAGCCCACGGGCGAGGAGTACCCACTGACGCTCACGACGGGCCGGGAGGCCGACGGCTACAACACCGGTATCCGGTCGCGCGGCTCGACCGCCGACCCCGGGCCGGTCCGGGCGCGGGTCCATCCCGCGACGCTCGACGCGCGCGCCGACCGGCTCGAACCGGTCGATGGGGACGACGAGCAGGTGACCCTGGAGACCAGGCGCGGGAGCGTCACGGCCCGGGTCGACCCCGACGAGGCCGTCCCCGAGGGGCTGGTCTGGCTGCCGATCCACCACCCGGCGACGAACGAGCTGACGATTCCGGCGACGGACCCGCGCTCGGCCGAACCGAACCTCAAGCAGTGTGCGGTGCGGCTCGTCGCGCCACAGCCCGAGGTCGTGGTGGTGGGAGGTGAGCGCGTATGATATCCCGCAAGGTCGAGCAACTGCTCATCGCGACGCTCGGCTTCTTCACCGCGTTCCTGCTGTGGTTCTCGACCGCCGCGTTCAGCCCGAGCATCGGGCAGGCGTTCTCGCTCAGCATGGCCGAACTGGGGCTGCTGGCGAGTTCGGCCATCTGGCTCGCGCCGCCGGGCCGGGTCGCCGCCGGCTGGGCGGCCGACCGCCTCGGCGCGCACAACGTCTTCGCCATCATCCTCGGCTACGCTGGCGTCGTGAGCATCATGTCGGCGTTCGCGAGCAGCTACGAGGTGCTGTTCGTCCAGCGGCTCGTCGTCGCCTCCGCCGGCATCAGTTTCGTCGTCGGCATCCAGCACGTCGCCCAGTGGTTCGACGAGCACGAGATAGGGACTGCCGAGGGCCTCTACGCCGGGACCGGGAACGTCGGTGCCGGCGTCGGTGCACTCCTGCTCCCGCGCATCTACGGGACCAACTACACCGACGCGTTCCTGCATCTCGGTGTCGCCGCCCTCGTGGTCGCGGTCGTCTACAAGTGGCGCGGCGAACCCGCCAGGGACGCCGCGACCGCCGAGGTCGCGAAGCAGAACACCTCGTTCGGGGACACGATGTACGTCTGGACGCGCTACGCCGCCATCGCGCTGATGCTGGCGTACGCGATGACGTTCGGGCTGGAGATCGCGATGAACTCCTGGCTCCCGAGCTACTACACCGAGGGCTTCGGGTCGTCAATCCGTGACCTCGGGTTCACCGACGTGGCGGCCATCCAGACCGCCGCCGGGACGTTCGCGGCGGTCCAGTCGTTCAACGCGTCGCTGTTCCGGCCGTTCTCGGGCTACATGTCCGACCTCTGGCAGCGCAAGGACTGGACGCCGTACCCGGTCCTCTCGACCGAGCAGGCGTACGCGCCCCGGGTCCACTGGCTGCTGACGGCGCTGTTGCTGGTCACGCTGATGATGCTACTCCTGACGGTCGTCGGCCTCGCCGGCCTGCTGCCGGCGTCGGTCGTCGTCCTCGCGATGTTCGGCATCGCGGTGAGCTTCGGGACCGGCGGCGTCTTCGCCATCGTCCCGCTCATGTTCCCGGACCGTCCCGGGACCGCCTCGGGCTTCATCGGTGGCATCTCCACGTCCGGCGGCATCGTCTACCCGCTGGTGTTCGGGTTCGTCCCGAACATCCACATGGGCTACGCGGCCGTCGCGCTGGTGTTCTTCGTGCCCATCGTCCTGTTCTACCTGTGGGCGATGCGGAGCGGGAGCGGCGTCGAGGCCCACGGTATCGGGACGCGTGAACGCTGGCTCGACGACGGGGCCGGCAGTGCGACGGCCGCCCCAGGGGGTGATGACTGATGGCCGAGACCGACCCGGCGTACGACCCATGGTATAAGTGGGGCAAGGTCGCCCTCTACGCCGAGATGGGCATCGCCATCCTCGTGACCGTGTTCTCGCTCTACCTCGCGTTCACCGGACAGACGGGGTTCATCGCGTGACGGGGTCCCGAGACGACGCCCCGGCCCGCGGCGCGGTCGTCCTCGCGGGCGGTCACTCGACCCGCTTCGGCGGCCCCGACAAGGCGCTGGCCGAACTGGACGGGGTGGCGATGGTCCGCCACGTCGTCGACCGGCTCGCGGCAGTGGTGGATTCGGTCGTGGTGCCCTGTCGCGAGCCACAGGTCGCCGGCATCCGGCGGGCACTGGTAGGTTCTCCTGTCGAGACGGCGGTCGTGGTCGACGACGTGCCCGACCGGGGGCCGGTCGGGGGGCTGCTGACCGGGGTCCGGGCCACGGACGCACCGATGGTCGCGGTCGCGGGCTGTGACATGCCGCGGCTGGACCCGGAGTTCGTGGACTGGCTGTTCGCCGAGTCGGCGGGTGCGACGGGCGCCGTGCCGGTGTTCGACGGCGAGCGACAACCACTCTGTGCTGTCTACCGGTCCACGGTCACCGGGGCGACGTGTCTGCGGTCGCTCGCGGCCGGCAAGCGGCGCCTGCGCGACGTGGTCGCAAGCGTGGGCCCGGCAGTGGTCCCCGAGGAGACGGTGCGCGACCGGACGACGGCGGCGACGTTCGAGAACGTGAACTCGCAGGCCGACCTGACGGTCGTAGAAGGGCAGGTCACGGCGGACTGAACCGGGGTGCGTCGTGGGCGGGCTCGGTCACTCGTCCGCGCCGTCCCACTCGTCGAGACAGTCGTCGTCGCAGAAGTGTCGGTGTTCGACGTTGCCATCCTCGACCCACGAGCGCACGCGATGTTCGTCCCCGGTCACCGCCGCACCGCAGACCGCACAGGCGGGCGCCTCGTCGGGGTCGACGTCGCCCAGATCTGAAGTCGGGTCAACCATACTGTCTACGTGAACGACCCGCAGGGCTTCAAGCCCGACGACGCTGGCAATTATTCCACGGCCTCGGCCGGGCCGTCTCGGACCTTCACGCCCTTCGAGGCGAGGTGGCGGAGCTGGCGCTGGGCGAAGTCCTCCTCGGTGGTGCCCCGGGTCGCCAGCACGTACATCAGGGCGTTGCCCTCGGGGCGCATGGTCCGGCCGGCGCGCTGGGCACCCTGCCGGCGCGACCCGCCCAGCCCGGAGGCGACGATGGCCAACTCGGCGTCGGGCAGGTCGATGCCCTCGTCGCCGACCCGGGAGATGACGAGCACACGACGCTCGCCCCGGCGGAACTCGTCGAGCAGTCTGCGGCGCTCGGAGTGGCGCATCTCGCCGGAGATGAACGGGGCGTCCAGCGCCTCCGCGAGCAGTTCGCCCTGGTCGAGGTACTCCACGAAGACGAGCGCCTTCTTCTCGGGATGCTTCTCGAGCAGGTGGCGCGTCTCCTCGACCTTCGCGGGGTTCATCGACGCCAGCATGCGCTTCTCGTGGCCGGGGTCGGCGCTCGAATGCTCGTTCTTGGCGTCGTCGTCGGCCCACGGGACGTAGTGGATGTACACCTCGGGTTCCTGCACGTAGCCCGCCTCGAACAGGGCGTCCCAGTCGGTGCCGATGGGCGGGCCGATGAGCGTGAAGATGTCCTCCTCCCTGTCGTCCTCGCGGACCGGGGTCGCGGTCAGCCCGAGGCGATGCCGGGACTGGAGGTCCGCCGAGCGCCGGAACACCCGGCTCGGGACGTGGTGCACCTCGTCGTAGATGATGAGCCCCCACCGGCGCTGGTCGAACAGCTGGCGGTGGCGGTCCATCCCGGCCGTCTGGTAGGTCGCGATGGTCACGGGGCGGATCTGCTTCTCGCCGCCGTGGTACTCGCCGATCTGGTCCGCGGTCAGGGTGGTGTGGGTCTGTAGCTCCTCGCGCCACTGGCTGGCGAGTTCGCGCGAGGGGACGAGGATGAGGGTCTCGCCCTGCACCGCCGCCATCGCGCCCATCGCGGCGACCGTCTTCCCGCTACCGGGCGGCCCGACCATGATGCCGGCCTTCTGCTCTGCGAAGCGGTCGACCCAGGTCTGCTGGTAGTCCCGCAACGTCAGCAGCAACTCGACGGGCAACTCGTCGCCGGTCTCCAGGTCGCGCTCGTCCCTGACGGGGTAGCCCGCCTCGTACAGGATGCGCTTGATCTCGGCGACCTTCTCGTCGGCCACCCACGAGGTCGTGTCGTCGATGGGCGCCCGGAGGTGGGTCTCGTCGAGCTTCTGGCGGGCGACGTTGCCCATCAGGTTCTCACTGGCGGCTTCGAGGACGGTGTAGCCCTCCTCGTGGGTCGCGAGCACGAACTGGTTCGCGCGCTTCCACTGGTCCTCGACCCACTCCTCGAAGTGGGGGGACCGCTCCGGGATGACCTGCCGGATGGTCCGCATGAGCTTCTCGAAGTCGTCGTAGGGGGCCTGCCAGATGTCCTCCTGGCGGATCTCGTAGAGGTACCCACCGGACCGCGTCGTGTCGACGAGGTGGGCGAACTGCGAGCACTGCGCCCGGGTGAACTGCGTCGGCTGGTCCACGACGAGCCGGCGGCGGTTCGGGAAGAAGACGACGCGCTCGCGGTCGACCATCTCGGCCCAGTCGGTCGCGTACCACACCGTCGGGTCCGTCTCGACCGACTGGTGGGCCACGTCGCCCCGGCGCTCCAGCTGTTCGAGCGCCCGCAGGGCACGCTCCTGGGTGGTGTCGAGCTTGCGGGCGAGCTGGGTCGCCGTGATGACCGGCTGGCCGTGGGCCTCGAGGGCGTCGTAGAACCGGTTCACCGGCAGGTCGTCCGACCCGTCGGTCGGTTCCTCTCCGTCCGCTGGCTCCTCGGCCGGCGGAGACTCGTCCTCGGGCGGGGATGTGTCGGACTCGTCGGCTGTCACTGTCCCGTCGTTGTCGCCGGAGGGAGAAGGTGGTTTCGTCGTCGTCGTGCTCCCGACGAATCACCGGGGCCACGACGACCCGCGCCGCGGGCGCGTGGTCGTCGCCGGGGAAGGGCAGGCTGCGGTGCTGTGCGGTCGCGGTGCTGTGCGGTCGCGGTGCTGTGCGGTGGGTGGGGCCTTCTGGATGTCGTCGTCGCGAGGGTCGTCTGTGACGCTCACAGAGCCGATAAAACCGCCGACACACGTCTCACCGACTACTCCTCGTGCGTATCGATGTGATGGACTGCCTCCGGCGAGAGGAGCCGGCCGGTCGGTAACTCGACCCAGCCGTCGCCCCGTATCCGGACCGCGCCCTCGTGCAGGACGACCTCGCTCTCGCGGTCGGCGTACACGACGGCGTCGTCGTAGCGATGCTCGAACAGCTCCCGGAGACCGTCGAGGATGGGTTGCGCCGGGCCCATGGGGAATGCCATAGCGCCAGTTGTGCGCGATTGGTGATAGGTGTGGTGTCTGGAACGGTCGGCGGGGGCAGCCACGGAGGCCCAACCGATTTAGTGCCAGCAGCCGAACACGAACCATGGACTCCAACAGCCTCCCGATGGCCCTCGACCTCGACGTGTTCCCGAGGCTCCTCCGCCTGCTGTTCGTCGGCGTGGTCGTGCTGTTCGTCGCCCTCGTGGTCCTGTCGCTCATCATCGGTCTGCTGAGTGTCTGAAAAGCGGAATACGGACTCAGAACGGGCCGACTCAGAGCCGGCGGACGGCCCCGATGGCCGAGTCGATGGGCGGCGCGTCGAACAGTTCCAGCCCGGTGTAGGCGTTCGCGCCCGCGGTGTACATGTCGCTGGCGACCTGCAGCACGTCCTCGTCGAGGTGCTCGGGCTGGACCTCACAGAGTTCACGCCAGTCCGCGATGTTCTCGGCCTTCGCCCGCGCCTTCGCCTCGCCCACGGCTTCGACCCACTCGGGCTGGGTGCGCTTGTGGTACTGGCGGATGACCTCCTTGGATATCTGGGTGCCCTCGTAGCTGAAGCGGTTCTCGTCGAAGGTGCCGACCACGTCGGCGACGCGGACCTCGCCGTCGAAGTAGAGGCACTCTATCTTCCCGTCCTCGTGGGTGAGGCCGCCGGCGTCGGCCTGCTCCGTGACGATGCGGTTGACCTCGCGCGCGACCGATTCGAGGGCCTCGATGTCGGCGACGCCGGCGATCTCGTCGGCCTCCGCGCGGGTGAGGTAGCGGTCGGACTCCTCGTACTTCGTGGAGAACTCGACGATGGGCTCGTCGAGGTCGACGGGCTCGTCCGGCCAGCTCTCGAGGTCGAGGCCGTGGTCGGCCGGGTCGCTCCGGTCGCGCAGGCTGGAGCCGACGGGGACGCGGTTCCGGAAGACGATCTCCAGCGGGACGAGGTAGTTCTCGCCCGCCTCGGCGTGGAACGCGTCGTAGTCGTAGTCCCGGCCCTCGTGGGGCAGGTCGGGGACCTGCGTGAGGTCGATGGCCATCTCCCACGGCGGGCGCGAGGCCTCGCGCAGGGGGATTATCTCGCCGTCCTCGACGACGCCGCGGTAGTGCGTCGGGACGCCCTCCTCCTCGAGCAGTTCGAAGTTGAACGCGCCCATCGAACAGAGCGAGGCGCCCTTCTGTGGGATCTGGTCGGGCATCTTGCCCCAGTCGAAGACGGAGTAGTCGTCGGTGAAGACGAACGCGCCGAGGCCGAGTTCGTCGGCCGACGCCGGCTCCTCGATGCGGAACTCCTTGACGGACGTCACGGGGGACACCCCCGCACGCGAGTGCTCATGTTCGAACCCGCGAAGTGCGCCACCAAGAAGGTTTCACTACGCGCTCGCGACGGTGGGGTGGACCGACCCCGCGCCTCGCGTCGGCCCTTGCGGTACCGGCGCGTCCTTGCACGTCCCGCGACGTTTTTACGCCTCGAACGGGACCTTTAGGGATAATGACCAACCGGGGAACCTCTGCGGCCGACCTCCCGTCGGACGGGTTCGACTTCGCCCACGTGCCCGAGACGGACCAGTCGTTCGAGAACGCGCTGGCGACGGCCCGCGACGGCGAGCGACTGACGGTCGCAGACGGTATCGAACTCATCACGACGGGGACCGACGTCGACGGCATCGACCCGGTCCGCAAGGAGAAGGTCCTGCAGGCCGCCGACGAGCGCCGGCAGGACGTGGTCGGGGAGGAGGTCACCTTCGTCGCGAACCTGAACAACAACGTCACGACGGCCTGCAACACCGGCTGCCTGTTCTGCAACTTCAAGGACACTGCCCACACCTTCGAGGAGGACTACGACGGCCCGACCGGCGGCTTCACGAAGACGCCCGCCGAGTCCAGACAGGTCGTCGCGGACGCGGTCGACCGCGGCATCTACGAGGTCACCTCCGTCTCCGGCCTCCACCCGGCGTTCGCCCTCGACGCGGAGCACCACGAGATACTCCGCCAGTCGGACTGGAAAGAGACGAACTACAAGCCGCCCGAGCGCTACCGCACCGACCCCGGCACCTACGTCGAGCAGATGCGGGCCATGTCGGTCGACGACGTGCACCTGCACTCGATGACGCCGGAGGAGGCCTACCACGCCAGGCGCGGGACGGACTGGAGCTACGAGGACGTGTACCGGAAGCTCAAGGACGCAGGGCTCGACTCGGTGCCGGGAACCGCCGCCGAGATACTGGTCGACGAGGTGCGCGAGGTCATCTGCCCCGGGAAGATCGGCACCGACGACTGGCTGGAGGCGATGGAGGCCGCCGCCAACGTCGGCCTCGGGCTCACCGCGACCATCATGTACGGCCACGTCGACAACGCGGCCCACCGCGTCATGCACCTGAAGGAACTGCGCGACCTCCAGGAGCGCGTCGACGGCGCCATCACCGAGTTCGTCCCGCTCTCGTTCGTCCACGAGAACACGCCCCTGTACGAACACGGCGTCGTCACCGAGGGGGCGAGCCGGGCCGAGGACGAACTGATGATCGCGGTCGGGCGCCTCTTCCTCGACAACATCGAACACGTCCAGTCCTCGTGGGTGAAGTACGGCGACGAGCACGGGATGAAGATGCTCAACTGCGGCGCCGACGACTTCATGGGCACCATCCTCTCCGAGGAGATAACCAAGCGCGCCGGCGGCCAGTACGGCGAGTTCCGCACCTTCGACCGCTACGTCGAGATGGTCCGCGCCATCGGGCGGGTCCCGGTCGAGCGCTCGACCGACTACGAGCAGCGCCGCGTCATCGAGGGTGACGGCCCCTTCGGCCCCGAACTCGGGCCGCAGGCCGACGGGAGTCCCCTGCTCGCACCCGGCGAACTCCCCGAGACGGCCGGCGACGTGGCGAGTGCAGACGACTGACTTTTCCCGCGTGTCGCCCAAGGGTCGGGCATGAATACGCTCGCGCCGACCGACGCCGAAGACCAGTGGCGACTCCCCCGGCACGCCCACATCGTGGTCTACGAGCGCGAGGGCGGGCGCGGGTTGCTCACCATCTACGACTGCGCCGCGGCCCAGAAGCCGCCGTCGGCGCAGTTGCTCGGCGACCTCGGCAGCGTCCGGGCGGCCCACGAGGTCCAGCAGAACCCGACCGGCTACGTCGTCCGGATGCGCGAGGAGGCGGTGCTCGTCAGGCAGGGCGAGGACCACTGGGTCGTCAGGCTCGAACCCTCCGACTGAGGAATCTCGGCCGAAATCAAGGCTCGCCTCTTACGCCCAGACCGGTAATCTCGACGTGACCATGCAGTTCAGCGAGTTCCTCGGACAGGTACAGCATCGACTCTCACTCCCGGGCGAGGGCGAGGCGCTCCGGGCGACGCGGGCGACGCTCACCACGCTCGGCGAGCGCCTGCAGGCCGGCGAGGCGAACGACCTCGCCGCCTCGCTCCCGATGGAGATCGACCGCTTCCTGACGGCGGCCGAGCCGGGCCAGCGCTTCGACTTCGCGGAGTTCGTGACGCGGGTCGCCGAGCGCAGCGACACCGAGCCACAGGACGCCGTCTACCAGGCGAAGCAGGTCGTCGCGCTGGTGGCCGAGTCGGTCGCGCCCGGCGAACTGGCACAGGTCCGCGGCCAGCTCCCCGACGACTACGACCCGCTGTTCGAGTTCGTCGAACAGGAGCCGCCGAGCGCCTGACCTACTCGGAGTACCCCTCCTGGACGAACCGTGTGCTCTCGTAGATGTTGAGCAGCTCCTCGATGAGCTCCTGGTGGGTCTCGCCCTCCTCGAGGTGGTCGTCGAGGCGCGCTTTCAGTTCGTCGGAGAGTTCGATGGTGTGGGGCATGGTAGCCACTCACAGCTACGTCGCCGCCATGCAAGAAACGTCGGGATGATTTTCAGCGACCGGGGTCGCCGACCCGAACCGGCTCCCGGTCACGAAGCAGCACGCGAAGGCGCTGTTCGCCCTTGCTCGTGATGCTGTAGGTCTCCCCGTCGCGCGCCCGGACGAACCCGGCGCGTTCGAGGTGGTCGCACTGGTGGTCGAGTGGACCGGGGTCGCCACCGAGTGCGTAACACAGTTCGGCCACGTGCATCGACGAGACGGCGTCGAGCGCGCTCAGAATGGCTTTCTCGCTCGGGACGTTCGTCGTTGTACCTTCTCCCATCCCAGTCCGACATACGTGACCATCGGACATGAATCCGACTAGGAGTGCTATCGAGCGCTCGATAGCCCGGCAGGCAGTCGTCTCGCCACGCCGTCTCTCGGTCAGACGGTCGTCTCTCCATGCAGAACGGCCCGGTAGCGCCGACCCGCCGGCGTGTCGCCGGTCAGCGCCGCCCGGATGGGTTCGGAGAGCCAGCCGTCGCCGGGGGCCGGCTCGCCGTCGAAGTCGGCGGAGCGCAGGTCGGCCGGGAGGTAGCGTTCGTACACCGGGAGGCGCTCGCGCAGGGGCACCCCGGCCTCGTCGGCGATGTCGCGCAGTTCCCGCAGGGCCGGCCACTCGTAGTCCGGGTTGATGTAGTCGTCCGTCACCGGGGAGACGCCACCGAGGTCGTCGACACCACAGTCGAGCAGCTCGCGGGTCGGCGAGAGGTTCGGCGGCACCTGCACCGACACCTCCTCGGGCAGGGCGTACCGCGCCATCGCGACCACCCGGCGCATCGTCTCGACGTCGGGGCGCTCGTACCGCGAGCGCTCGTTCGGCACGACGTTCTGGACGATGACCTCCTGGATGTGGCCGTAGCGCTCGTGCAGGTCGCGGATGGCCAGCAGGCTCTCCGCGCGGTCGCGCCAGGCCTCGCCGATGCCGACGAGGATGCCGGTCGTGAAGGGGACCTGCAGTTCCCCGGCGTTCCGGAGCGTGTTCAGGCGCTGGCCCGGTTCCTTCACCCGCGGGCCCGCGTGGGCGTCCACGTCCGCGGTCGTCTCCAGCATCACACCCATGCTGGCGTTGTAGGGCGCGACCAGCGCCATCTGCTCGCGGGTCTGGTCGCCGGGGTTCGAGTGGGGCAACAGGCCCCTGTCGAGGGTGTGCTTACAGACCGCCCGCAGGTAGTCGTGGATGGAGTCGTAGCCCCAGGCGTCCAGTTGTGCGTGGATCTCCTCGTAGCGGTCGTCGGGGTCGTCGCCGAAGGTGAACAGCGCCTCGGTGCAACCGGCGTCCGCGCCGGTGTCCAGGGTCCCGTTCACGTCCTCGTCGTCCATCAGCGTCGCCTGTCCGGGCGGGTCGAAGAACGTACAGTAGGTGCAGGTGTACCGGCAGGCGGTCGTCAGCGGCAGGAAGACGTTGCGGGCGAAGGTGAGTTCGTCCGCGGGCTCGACGTCGGCGGGCGTGACCGAGAGCAACTCGGCTACCGCGTCCTCGTCGAACTGGAGGTCGATGTCGTACTCGGCGGCGCCCCGTATCACGACTGGGCGTGCGTGTTCGACCGAGAAAAACGTGTCTCAACCGGACCACGTCGAGAAAGCCAGAAGGGAGGTTTGGTGGATCGTCCCTACACGAGGCCTCGTGTACTCCAGACGACGAGCGCCCCGACTAAAGTGGTTCGGACGTCTTCAGTCGTCGACTCGGCTCACGTTCACCCGGCCGTTTCCGCGCTCGATTCGAAACCCGTGCTCGCGGAGCCAGCGCCGGGTCCGGCCGTCGCCGTGGACCAGCACCTCGACGAGGTCCCCCGGCTCGTCGACGTCGGTCGCGAGCCGGTGCGAGTCGACGACGGCCACCTCGGCCCCGACCTCGCTCGCGGCCTCGCGATGGTCGAGGTACGACGCGCCGTGGTAGTCGACCCGGAAGTCCGGGTGTCTGGCGACGAAGGCGTTCGTCCCGCCACCGCGTCCCGGCGCCAGCACCACGTCGCCGTCGGCCGCGAAGAGCCGGTCGAGACTGTCGGGCGTCGCCAGTGCGAGGTCTGCCATCACGACCGCGACCGACTCCTCGGTCTCGGCGAGCGCCGCGTTGACCGCCTCGGTCAGGGGCCGGTCGTCGACCGTCACGGGCACGGCCGCGTCGACCGGTTCGGTCGCGAGCAGTTCCGGCTCACGCCCCGTCTCGCGGAGGGTTGCGAGCACGTCCTCGCACATCACCCGGGCGAAGGCGCGCCGCTCCGCGTCGCTGAGTACTGGTGAGAGACGAGTCTTCGGCTGGTCGGGTGCGAACGGCACGAGAAGGCGCATGGCGACTCAGCCCAGGCGGCTGTAGTCGTCCTGTTGCTGCCGGTACCAGTAGAAGCCCCCACCGACGACCAGCAGCACGACGATGGCCGCACCGCCGTACAGCAGGAGCTGGTTGCGGCTCTCGGCCGACTCGGCGGCCTGCTCGGCGTTCTCGGCCTTGGAGACGGCGTTCTCGGCCTGCGAGACCGCGTTGTCGAAGCTCCCCTCGTTGTAGAACGCGACGGCCGTGTCGTAGTTCTCCTGTGCAGCCGAGACGTCGCCACCGGCGCTCTCCGCCTGGTCGATGGCGTCCTCGGCGCTCGCGATCGCCTCGCGTGCCTCCTTGCTACCCTCGGTGTAGTGGTGAGAGGTCTTCGTGGCGATCTCGTTCGAGGTGCCGCCCTCGCGGACCTGCGTCAGCTCCGCGACGACGAACGTCTCCTCCTCGGCGTAGCTGAAGTTCTCGACGTCGGGGACGGTCCCGGTCACCTCGACGGTGACCTGGTTGGCGTCGTTGGCCTCGGCGTCGATGTTCGAGTAGTTGAACGACTGCCCGTCGAAGGACTGGCTGTCGATCTGGTTCCCGGTGTCGGTGTCCGTGGTCGTCACGGTCCACGTGACGTCCTGCAGTTCCGTCTCACCGCGGAGGGTCCACGACGTGTAGTCGGGATTCTGGTACAGTTCCCCGAGCGTCACCGTCGCGGTGTAGTCGGAATCGACCTGACCCTCCGCCGGCACGTCCTCGCTGGCGACCTGCACAGCCGTGACTGTGCCGACCGCCGCGAGCGCGAGGATGGCCACTACCGCGAGCGTTGCCCACCTAGAAGAGTGGCTCGAGTTCATCCTCGTCATCTTCGACCAAGTTCTGTAAGTTCTCTTCGCTTTCCTCTCGGATGGAGTCGATGTTGTCCTGTGCCTCGATTGCGACCTGCTGGAGCTCCTTGATACGCGGGACGTTGTTCACGCCCGACAGGAGGATACAGGCCGCGACCTGCGGCTCGTTGAGCGGGTAGTCCCCGCCACGAACCTCCATCGAGCCGGTCTGCTCCTCGAGCCACTTCCGCCCGCGCTCGATGCCTTTGCGGTTGAGGTGCTTGGTCGGTCCCGCCATCACGAGGAGCGCACGCTCTGCGCCCTCGATCTCGCAGGGGAGGGTGAGTCGCCCGAGCGCGGCCTTGCGCACGAGCGAGGTGATACGGTTGGTCGTGTGTGCGGTGTCGACCTGGTCCTCCTCGCCGCCGGTGAAGCGCGAGAGGAGGCCACCGTTGTCCTCCATCTCGACCTCCTCGGTCGCGTAGCCCACGGTCGAGACGCCGCCGCCGGCGAGGGTGTTGATGATCTCGGAGGAGTCGACGACGCTCTCACCGACCTCGTCGCCGGCGCCGATCTCGCCGGCGCCGAAGAGGACGCCGAAGCGTCGGACGATCTCCTCGTTGATCTCGTCGTAGCCGCCCTCGACGGACTCGCCGGCCTTGCGCCAGGCGTCGTTGTCGAAGACGAGCAGGTTGTCTACCTCTCGGACGAAGGTCTGGAAGGAGCGCGCAGCGTTCAGCGTGTAGATGCCACCCTCGTCGGAGCCGGGCAGGACGCCCAGCCCGTAGACGGGGATGGTGTAGATACGCTTCAGGTGCTTCGCGAGGACGGGTGCGCCACCGCTACCGGTCCCACCGCCCATCCCGGCGACCACGAGGAAGGCGTCTACCTCGTGTGTCGGGATGGAGTCGATGGCACCCTGTACCTCGTCGATGTCCTCCTCGGCTACCTCCGCGCCGAGTTCGTTGTCGGCGCCCACGCCGTGCCCTTTGACGCGGGACTGACCGATGAGTACACGGTTCTCGTTCGGAATGTTGTCAAGGCCCATCAGGTCGGCTTTCGCCGTGTTGACAGCGATTGCGGCACGTATGATGCCGCTGTTCGTCCGTTCGTCGTACTCGACGAACCTGTCGACGATTTTCCCACCGGCCTGACCGAATCCTATCATCGCCAGTTTCATGGAAGGGGGTCTCCGTTGGATGAGAAGAATGGTATTATGGATATAAGCCTTTGGATGGTCTGATTCTCCAACAGATGTCACGAGCGGTCGAAAAAACGCCAGAGGTCGCTTCTCTACCCCGAACTAGTCGGCGAACCGTAATCCATTATTCAGTGACACTTCGGCGTTCTATTTAAGCGTGTGAGGCCGGAGCGTCGGTGGTCTGGGCCAGCCCGAGGTACTGCCGCAGGGTCCGCAACTCGGACGGGTCGACATCGAACGCGGTCACGTCGTTGTCGGAGACCGTATTGTCCATCTTCAGAGAGCGCGCCTGGTCCGGCCCGAAGGGAACGAAGGGGACCGGGCCGGCCACGGTCAGGCCCACCTTGGCCATCGCCATCGGGATGGGGAGGATGGTGATGGACTTGCCCTCGGCCTCGTAGGCGAGTTCGGTCACGTCCGCCAGCGTCAGCACGTCAGGGCCGCCGAGTTCGTAGGTCTGCCCGACGTGTTTCTCGTCCTCGACGGCGTCGGCCAGCATCGGGACGAGGTCGCCGACCCAGATGGGCTGGAACCGCGTCTTCCCGCCACCCGGGAGGCCGGTGACCACGGGCGTCGTGAGCTTCTTCGTGAACGAGATGAACTCGCCGCCGTCGCCGAAGACGACCGACGGCCGGAAGATGACGTACTCCAGCTCGGCGGACGTGACGATCTCCTCGGCCTGGCCCTTCGCCCGGATGTACGCCGTGGTCCCGTTCGGGTCGGCACCGAGTGCCGACATCTGGACGAGCTTGCCCACGTCGTGCTCCTCGCAGGCGCGCACGACATTCTCGGTCCCCTGTCGGTGGACGGAGTCGTGGCTCACGTTGCCCGATGGTTTGAACAGCGGCGAGAGTGCGACCAGGTTCACGGCCACGTCCTGTCCCTCGAAGGCGTCGACGATGGACTCGTAGGCGCTCACGTCGCCCATCACCGTGTTCACCGTGTTCGGCAGTCCCGCCTCGTCGGGGTGCCGGGCCAGCGCCGTCACCTCGTGACCGCGGTCGACGAGTTCTTCGCAGAGGCGCTGCCCGATGAAGCCGGTCCCACCAGCGACGATTACTTTCATATCTGATAGATGGTCCGGGGGTCGGATAAAGGCATCCCCAAACGGGGGCGGGCGTCGGGTGGCGAGGGGAGCGTGGACCGAAGAAGACCGGACCCACCACGTGGCGCGCGCTGGCGAGCGTGTCGAGTGAGGCACTTCGTGCCTCGAAGCGAACGGCGCAGCCGTGAGCAGACCGCGAGCCAGCGTCGTGCGAGGGGCGAGACGCACAGTGAAGCGGAGCAGCGCGGAGCGGAACGAGCATCGAAGTCGGCTGGGGAGGGCGTGGTGCGGGGCCGCGCTGTGCGGGCGGTTGCGGTCATCGACGCCAGCGGTATCGAACTGTCGTCTGGCGAACCACGGCCACACGACCATTCAAGTACCAGACGGCGGCCAGACCCGGCGTGCCCTGACGAGTCACCACGCGAGGCCCAGCGGTTGTACGGGCCAGCCTCGCGTCCCATCCCTTCTCCTGTTCCCACACGACGGTCCCGTCTGTCCGCCATCTACCCGCCTCCAGAGCCCCGACCGTCACCCCGCCCGGAGACGACAGACAGAAACCCCCTGCGCGGAAAGCCGTGGGTATGCTCGTCACGCTCGAGGGCCTCGACGGGAGCGGCAAGACGACCGTCTGGGAGGCGCTCCACGACACCTACCCCGACGCCACGTTCACACGCGAACCGACCACCTCGTGGTACGGTGAGTCGGTCGACCGCGCCATCGAGGACGACGACGCCGACCCGCTGGCCGAACTCTTCCTGTTCATCGCCGACCACGCCGACCACCTCTCTCGCGTCGTCCGGCCCGCACTCGCCGACGGCGACCTCGTCATCTCCGACCGGTTCTCCGACTCGCGGTACGCCTACCAGGGTGCGACTCTGGAGGGCGAGATCAAGCGCCCGATGGAGTACATCCGCGGCATCCACCAGCCGTTCACCGTCGAACCCGACGTGACCATCTACCTCGACGTCGACCCCCACACCGCCATGCAGCGCTCCGGCGCGACCAACAAGTTCGAGCAGTCGAAGTACCTCTCGAAGGTCCAGCAGAACTACGAGCAGCTCATCGAGTACCAGCCCGAGCGGTTCGTCCAGGTCGACGCGACCCGCTCGCCCGAGGAGGTCCTGGAGTCCGTCGAGGAGGTCTTCGAGGCGATTCTCGAGGAGGAGTAGTCGCTCTCGCACACGCCCGCAGCCGACTGCTCGCACTCTGGCCGCGCCCTGAATCCGGTGGGAAGTGTTAGATTTCTATCTGCTGTCGTGGAGGTGTTGTCTTGCTGACTGGATGGGCGATGGACCGCCCCTAACTGGTTCTGTAGTTGTGGGCTGACCGAGGACTCCCTCGGCCTGATTCACCTGCTTCACGCCTCGAACCGGTGTTCTGGTTGGATTCCTATCACTCTCTGTGCAGCAACCGCACCCGGTACCTGACTGGTTAGGGAATCAGTTCAATTCGGTGAGGTTCTCAGTGTGGGTTGGGTTAACATGACAGGAACCTCCCGTCGGTCTGTCCTGCAAGGTATCGGTGCTGGAACAGCGCTGCTCGTCGGTGGCACCACGGCCGCGATGGCGGACGACCACCCGGCTGCCGAGGGTGGTGACGAGGCCGGCCTACGGGTCGCACACGCCTCCCCGGACGCGCCCGCGGTGGACGTGCTCGTGGACGGCGCGGTCGCGGTCCCGGGACTGGCGTTCGGCATGGTGACTGACTACCTGGAGGTCCCCGCTGGCGAGTACGAGGTGGCGGTCAACGTCGCCGACACGGACACGACGGTGTTCGGGCCGGTCACGCTCGAACTCGGGGCGGAGGACTACACCGCCGTGGCCAACGGCGAGGTCACGAGCGACGACACCGAGTTCACCGTCTCCGTCTTCGAGGACACGAACGGCGCCAACATCGGCGACGACGAGGTACGCCTCCGGGCGGTCCACGCCTCGCCCGACGCGCCGACCGTCGACGTGACGGTCGACGACGGCGCGCTGACGGTCTTCGACGACGTCTCCTTCGGCGAGTCCAGCGGGTACACCGTCGTTCCCGCCGGGACGTACGAGGTCGAGGTCCGGCCGGGCGACGGGAGCGCTCCGGTGTTCGAGGTTCCCGGCGTCGAGCTCGCCGGCGGAAGCACCTACACCGCCTTCGCGGTCGGCTACCTGACCCCGGACGACGAGCCGACCGACGAAGCGTTCACGCTGCTCCTGATCGAGGACGCGAGTGCGCCCCCGCGCGGCGGCCCCGGTCGGGGTTCTGGTCCTGGCCGTGGTCGCGGCCGCGGCCGTGGCGGGCCCGGTAACTGACCGGGCTCGGACGGTCGCCGCCGACGCTGTCGGTCCTGCCGCCGAATCCACGGGTATCACGCCGAGCCGTCACCCTCACCTCCCGTGGGCTGTTCCATCTCCTGCAACCGACCGACGACCCGCCGAGCGTCCGCCACCTTCTCGCGGCCCCGCCGCTGCAGGTTGTCGACGTTCGACGGCGTGGTCTCCATCGCGTCGGCAGCCAGCTGCCGGTCGACACCCACCACGTCCCGGAGGAGATACGCGAGTGCCTGTCGCTCGGTGAGTGTCTCGCCGGCGAGCGCATCGGCGACGTCCTCGGCGGCGTCGACCAGCGACTCCGGGGCCGCGAACTGGACGGTCCAGTCCCCGCAGTTGAGGCAGGTCGCCCGGACCTCGTCTTGCAGTTTCTCGACCTCGTACGTCGTCGCGTACCCGCAGAGGGAGCAGGTGAACGACCGCTCGACACGCTCTGTGAACGGCTCCGAGGGGCCCTCGTCTGTGGTCGATTCTGGTGCGTCCTCGGACATTGCATCTGAACTGATGCAAGCCAGCTGCGTAAGTGTTTGCACAGGATTCGGTGCAACTCCCGTCTCGACGGGAGCCTACTCGACGAGGATGTGCTCTGGTCCTGTCTCCCGGGCGGTCACCGCATCGTATCCGGCAACTCCATCTCGTCCGGCGCCGGCATCCAGAAGAAGTCGACGGTGACGCCGAGGACGAGGGGGAGCGCGATGCTCACGAGGAGGGCGAGCTGCGTCGACCCGAGGTTCGTGCCGAGCTGGAGGACGCCGGAGATGAGCAGCGTCGTCCCGAACAGGAGGACGGGCGTGATGAGCGCGACGTAGACGATCGGGCCCCAGTCGGTGTCCAGGCGCTGCCGGAAGAACCGTGTCGAGACGGCCGCGATGGCCGTGTTGACCAGCACGAGCACCAGGAGACCGATGACGCCCACGAGTGAGACCATACGCCCCCTAGGGAACCGACGGCCTTTGACGTATCGGAACGGCTTTCAAGTGGGCAAGTTTTGCACAGCACATGCATCGAGTCATCGGAGAACGCGACCTCTCGGACACCCCCTTCTCCCCCGACGAGGCTCGCGCACTCTACCGCGACATGGTTCGTGCCCGTCGCTTCGACGAGCGAGCACTGGCGCTCCAGCGCCGCGGGTGGATGAGTGGCTACCCGCCGTACAAGGGCCAGGAGGCCTCGCAGGTCGGTGCCGCCCACGCGATGGCGGCCGAGGACTGGCTGTTCCCGACCTACCGCTCGAACGCCATGCAGATCGCCCGTGGCGTCCCGATGAGCGACATCCTGCGGTTCCGCCGCGGCCAGCCGGAGTACACGTCGGACCACGACGTGCCGAACTTCCCGCAGGCGGTCCCCATCGCGACCCAGATCCCCCACGCCACGGGGGCGGGCATGGCGATGAACTACGAGGACGACGACGGTGCCGTCCTCTGTTACTTCGGCGACGGCGCGACCTCCGAGGGCGACTTCCACGAGGGCCTGAACTTCGCCGGCGTGTTCGAGACGCCGACGGTCTTCTTCTGCGAGAACAACAACTGGGCCATCTCGCTCCCCCGGCGCAGGCAGACCGCGGCGGCCTCCATCGCCGACCGCGCCGAGGCCTACGGGTTCAACGGCGGGCAGGTCGACGGGAACGACCCGCTGGCGGTCAGGGAGTTCGTCCAGAGCGCACTCGCCTCCGCCCGCGAGGGGAACCCGGTGCTGGTCGAGAGCCTGACCTACCGGCAGGGCGCGCACACGACCAGCGACGACCCCTCGCGCTACCGCGAGGACGAGGACGAGGACCTGCCCGAGTGGCGGACCCGCGACCCGCTGGAGCGCTACGAGGAGTACCTCCGCGAGCAGGAGGTCATCACGGACGAGTACGTCGAGACCATCGCCGACGAGGTCGAGGAGGAACTCTCGGAGGCGGTCGAGCGGGCCGAATCCGGTGAGCCGGCGGACCCCGACGAGGTCTTCGACTCGGTGTACGCGGAGATGCCCGAGAAACTCGAGCGACAGCGCGACTGGCTGCGCGCGTTCACCGCCGAGTACGACGTGCAGGAACTGGAGCACTGAGACCGGCCGGTGGCCGGAGCCCCGGTCACTGCAGACAGATGTAGGTCTTCGTATCGGCGATGCCGTCTAGCTTCTGTAGCTCGCCGACGACCGTGTGGAGGACGTCGTAGACCTCCTCCGTGTCCACCTCGGTGATGATGTCGAAGTTGCCGGCGACGATGTGCGCCTCGCCGACCGCCCCGAGGCTGCGGATCGAGTCGAGGAGTTCTTCGGACTTTCCGGCGGCCGTCTTGACCATGATGAACGCGTGAACCATTCGTGCTGTGGTACTCTCTGTCATGGCAAAAACTTTGCCCTGTTTCACCCCCGATTTCGACGGAAGACGTGGCGGTGCGCCCGGTTCAGCCGCGCAGCAGGTTCATCACTTCGTCGGCCACGTCGGGTTCGACCGCGACGATGTAGCGCTTGCCCGGCGTGAGGGTGGTGTCCGGGCGTGCGACGCTGTCCCCGTCGTCGTTCGAGATGACCAGCGTCCCGGACGGGAACCGGACGTTCTCGAGCTGTTTCCCGGCTGCCGGCGCGCCCTCGACGACCCGGATCTGCATGATGTCGAGGGTCCCTGTGACGTCGGCCAGGGTCTGGACGTCGCTCCCGAGTATCTCGTTGACGGCGGTCCGGGCCCCCGCTCGCTCGGGGAAGGTGATCGCGTCGACGAACCGGGTGTAGGACTCCTTCTCGGCGCTGTCGATGCGTGATACGGTGCGGATGCCGGGCGACAGTTCCTTGGCCTCCATGCAGACGGCGAGGTTCAGCCCCGCCTCCCCGGTCAGGCCGGCGACCACGTCGGCCCTGTCGACGCCGGCCTGTTCGAGGACCGACGGGTTCGCGGCGTCGCCGCTGATGACGGTCGCGAGGTACTCCTCGGACAGGGCGTCACATACCGCCTGGTCGCGTTCGATGATGGTGACGTCGTGTCCGTGGTCGTGGAGCATCCTGGCTGTCTGTAGGCCGACGCGTCCGCCGCCCGCGACGATTACGGTGAGTTTCTCTGTCATGTCTCAGTCGTCCTCCGGAGTGACCGTCTCGGTGTCGGTCGATGCCGACCGGGTGCGCCGGTCGGTCCGCAGTGAGTTCAGCACGAGGTAGGCGAGGCCGCCGGCGACGAGCCAGCCGACGCTGAGCACGAGCGCCAGTGGGTCGGTCCGGACGAGGTACTCGACCAGGACCCCGGTGAGCAGCAGGTTCAGCACGATGCCCAGGAGGGGCGGGATTGGGTAGTACGGGAGTTCGTAGGGGCGGTTCATGTCCGGGCGCTCCCGCCGGAGCCGGATGACCGAGGCGTTGACCACCACGAACGAGAGCAGGAAGAACAGGCTCGACATGTTCCCCGCGCTCTTGGTCGGGAGCGCCACGGACCCGAGCATCACCACGGCGCTGGCGAGGATGGCGACGAACGGCGTCCCGAACCGGTAGTGCAGGTGCCCGACCGACCGGAGCAACTGCCCCTCCCGACCCATCGAGAACGCCACCCGCGAGGAGGCGATGACGACCGCGTTCAGCGCCGTCAGCGTCGAGAAGACGGCCCCGAAGACGATGATGGCGCCACCGTTCCTGATGACGGGCAGTCCCGTGGGCATGAACTGGGTCGCCGCCTCCGCGATGCCGGCCTCGCCGGCCGCCGCCAGCCCGTTCGCGCCGAGGGTCCCGACCGCGACGCCGACGACGGCGAGGTACACCACGACGGTCGCGGCCAGGCTGAGGAAGATGGCCTTCGGGATGTTCTCGCGGGGGTTCTGGACCTCCTCGGTGACGGTCGTGATGAGGTCGTACCCCTCGAAGGCGATGAACGTGAGCCCCATCGCGGGCAGGATGTCGAGGGCCGTCCGGCCGCCGGGGAACAGCGGCTGGAACTCGGCGGTCGCGAACATCGGCGAGGTCGCCCCGAAGCCGACGAAGACGAGCAGGATGGTGACCTTCGTGATGGTGAAGATCGTCTCGACGCTCCCGCTGGCGGCGGTCGAGACGGCGTTCAGGCTGACGAGCGCGAGGACTGCGAGGAACGCCAGTCCGACGGCCGCGGGGACCTCCACCCCGACCACCGGGAGCGAGACCGCCCCGACCGCGTCCGGCGGCGGGACGATGCCGTAGACGTGCAGGAGTTCGAGGAAGTTCGGCGCGAACCCGAGCGCGTACAGGCCGCCAGCGATCATGTACGCGAACCAGAGCATCCACCCCATCAGGAACGACGGGAGGTCGCTGAACACCTCCCGGACGAAGGCGTAGCCGCCCCCGCTCTTCGGGATGGACGAGGCGAGTTCGGCGTAGGACAGCCCGGTGAAGGCCGTCACGGCGCCGTTCAGTGCGAACACGACGATGGCGGCGGGGCCGGCGATCTCGGCGGCCAGCCCCGTGAGCACGAAGATGCCTGCCCCGATCATCGCACCCATCCCTATCATCGTCGCGTCGAGCAGTCCGAGTTCGGCCTCAGGTGCGCGTTCGCCGTGACTACTCATCGGTGGTGGTTCCCCCCCGCCGACGCTGGCGCCGCGACCCGGTATCGCGTGCCCCGCCGACGGTGTTCACGTATCGACCCGGTTGCTGTCGGAACGATATCATCTCGAATGGTGGACTGCCACAAAAACCCACGGGGTCGTCACAACACCGCTGG
This sequence comes from Haloarchaeobius amylolyticus, assembly GCF_026616195.1. Classification (NCBI taxonomy): domain Archaea; kingdom Methanobacteriati; phylum Methanobacteriota; class Halobacteria; order Halobacteriales; family Halorubellaceae; genus Haloarchaeobius; species Haloarchaeobius amylolyticus. Next base: position 1,505,995 of record NZ_JANHDH010000001.1, on the reverse strand, counting down.
AATCCGGTCGGTGGCTGCGGCCAGCACCAGCGCCCGGAGGAGTCTCCACGCCGCACGGCGTTCTGGAGCGGGCACCGGGGTAAGTTATTCAAGGGGGGTGAGCGTACACAGTGATATGCGGTTCGTTATCATAGGCGCAGGTCGAGTCGGACTCCGTACGGCTCGTGTCCTTCGCGACGAAGGACACGAGGTGACGCTCATCGAGCCCGACGAGCGGAAGGTCAAGCGCGCCCGCGACCAGGACTTCACGGTCGTCGAGGGCGACGGGTCCCGCGAGGACGTCCTCGAGGAGGCGGGCGTCGCCGACGCCGACGCGGTCGGCGCACTCACGGGGGACCTCAACACGAACTTCGCGGCGTGCATGATCGCCGACCACCACGGGGCCCGGACGGTCATGCGCATCGACGAGGACTACCGCGAGGACATCTACCGGAAGTACGCCGAGGCGGTCGACGAGGTCGTCTACCCCGAACGGCTGGGGGCCATCGGTGCGAAGAACGCGATGCTCGGGGGCGATACCCGGGCGATCGCCGACATCGCCCAGAACCTCCAGCTGGTCGAACTCACCGTCACGGAGGAGTCCCCGATGAAGGGCTACTCCATCGCCGAGGTGGAACTGCCGAAGACGGCCACCATGATCGCCTTCGGCAAGCAGGGAGAGCCCATGGAGATCCCCGACCCGGACCAGTCGCTCGAACTCGGGGACCGCGTCGTCGTCCTCGCGGACTTCGACGTGCTCGGCGACGTCCGGCAACTCATCGTGGGTGACGCGAGCCGCGCCGCACCCGCAGGAGGTATCTGACGATGGCAGTCACAGCCTACATCATGATCAAGGCGAACACGGGCGAGGCGGACAGGCTCAGAGACAACATCCAGAGCATCGAGGGCGTCGAATCCGCCTACATCGTCGCCGGCGACGTCGACGTCATCGCGAAGGTCCACGTCGAGACACCCGGCGAGGTCAAGGACATCGCGGCCACCCAGATACAGGGCATCCGCGGCGTCGAGGACACCCAGACCTACATCGCGATGGACTGACCGGCCGAGCCTTCGGAGATTACAGCGGTGGCCCGCCGCTCGACCCACCGCCGTTCGCTGCGTTCTCACCGTTCTGCACCGCCGCCTGCATCAGCTCCGCCGCCGGGCCGTGGTACTCGTAGCCCGGGACGATGCCCTGTGCGTAGGTCCCCTCGACGAACTCGACGAGTGCCTTCGCGTCCTCGACGCCCTGGCTGGCGTTCCAGGCGACGTAGGAGAGTTCGACGACGACCTCGTCGTCGGTGCGGGTGACTGTCGGCGGGTCGTGCGTGCTCGTGCTGGCGATGTCGAACGTGTCCTCGAGGCGGAGTTCGAGCGTCTCGAACCAGCCTTCCTCGACGACCTCGTGGACCGTCTCGCCGGTGACCGCGGCGTCGAGCGTCGGGACCCGGACGATGACGGTGAACTCGCCGTCGCGCTTTCCCTCGGCGCTGCTCGCGGTCACGTGTGCCTCGAACACGGTCGTGTCGAGTGTGTAGCCCGAATCGACCGCAGTGAAGGCGTCGTGCCGGGAGAGCTGGCGGTCGACGGGGTCGGGAATCTCGCTCATCTGGCGCGGGTAGGGCGCCAGCCGGGAAGGGCGTTGCGCTCTCTCAGTGCTCGTGGTCCTCGAGGACGCCCTTGGCCGCCATCGCCAGTTCGTCGAAGTTCGACAGGGTCAGGCCGTCGGTCGTGACGAAGACGCCGCCGCTGTCGGTGGTCATCCGGACGAGGAAGCCGTTCTCGAACTTCCGGATGGTGTACTCGTACTCGCCCAGCTCGGAGGTCTCGTACGCGGCCTGTGTCGTCTTGAACTCCCGCCACTCGTGACCCACGAACGTCGAGAGGTCGGCGTCGCGCTCTAAATCGCTGCGCAGGTAGAGCTGCTCGAAGTCGTCGCGGGTGAAGTACGTGATCGAGCGGAGGCTGTCACCGACCGTCGTTCGACACGCGCTCACCAGTCTGTCCTCCTCGCGCTCGGTCAGCAGGGTGGCCATGCTCTTACTCCTCCACCCATGCTCATAAGAGCGATGTTGTCTCGGAGGGTCCCGCCCCGCCCAGTATTTGTCGTGAACCGATATGTTTACCAACTATACCTGTAGAGAAAGTGAATGGTTCCTGCACACGCGGGAGCCACCGACCTGGACGACGTCTGTCATGACATCCGTTCGCGTCGGTTCCGGGCGACTACCGCGCTGCCATGCCCGGGTAGTCGCCTGTCGCGTACATCGCGTGGTTTTAACTCCGCTGTCCGGGTAGGTTCCGCGGATGGAAGGCGTCCTCTGGCACCTGCTGGCGAGTTCGCGGGGTGCCGAGACCCGCGTCCGTATACTCCGTGCCATCGAGGACCGCCCACGCAACGCCAACGAACTCGCGACCGCACTCGACCTCGACTACACCACTATCCGTCACCACACCGAGATACTGCTGGAGAACAACGTCCTCCGGCGGACCGACGACGACTACGCGGCGGTGTACCTGTTCACCGACCAGCTCCGGGCGAACTGGGACGTGGTCGAGGAGATACTCGCGGTCGTCGACACCGAGGAGGAGTCATGATTCCGGACGAATTTTGGACAGCACCTATATCGGCCGCGACGCAACTGCAGACGATGACCCTGTGGCTCGAGGCCGCCCGCATCGCCGCGGGGGCGAACGCCGTGCTCCTGCTCGCCCTCGGGTGGGTCTGGCTCGGGAACTACCGCCGCCACGGCGCCCGCCACACCCTCGGCTACCTCGTGTTCGCCGCGTTCCTCCTCGTCGAGAACGCGCTCTGGCTCTACTTCTACCTCCTCCACCCCGACTTCATCGGCTGGTTCCGGGCCGCGGGAACCGACGTGCAGGTCGGCGTGACCCTGCTCTGTGCCCTCGAACTGGTCGCGCTCGCGTTCATCGCCAACCTCACGCTGCGATAGCCCAAGAGACGCGGGCGATTCGGGACGAATTTTGGACGCAGTTCGGAAAACCACTTTTCCGTCACTGGTCCTTTCCCTGCGTATGGTTCGCACACGACGGTCCCTGCTCGCCGCGTCCGCCTCCGCACTGGCACTCGCCGGCTGCCTCGGCGACGACGCCGGTGCCGGCACCGACACGGACACGCAGACCGACACGCAGACCACGACCGATACCCAGACAGCCACCGACACCGGGACGTCGATGATGGGCCCGACCGTCCAGGTCCGCTCCCACCCGGACCTCGGCGACATCCTCGTCGGCCCCGAGGGTATGACCCTCTACATGTTCGACCAGGACAGCAAGGGCAGCGGCGAGAGCGCCTGCTCCGGCGGCTGTGCCAGCGCGTGGCCGCCCCTCACCGTCGACGGCGAGGCCACGGCCGGCGACGGCGTCTCCGCCAGCCTCTCGACGTTCGACCGCGGCGACGGCACGATGCAGGTCGCCGCCGCCGGCTGGCCGCTGTACTACTACGCCAACGACGGCTCCCCCGGCGACGCCACCGGCCAGGCCGTCAACGACGTGTGGTGGGTCCTGCGTCCCGACGGGACGCCGGTTCGCGGGGGCGGGACCGACACCACGACCGGCGGCGGTGAGGAGACGACGACGGACGGCTACTACTGAGGGCTGTTGCTTCTCGCGGTGGTTTTCTTGGTGGTTGCGTGTTCGTAGGTGTGTCTCTCGCTGGTGTCGCTCGAGACGACTCCCGGTTCACGCAGGCGGGCAGGATTCGAACCACGGTCGCAGCGAAGCTGCTCCCTGGTTCGAATCCTTTGCTCGCATATACGTCTCTCACTGGCGTTCGCGGCACCAGAATCCGCCTGCGGGGCAGGATTCGAACCACGGTCGGACGTGCTCGCTTCGCTGCGCGCGACCTCCCTGGTTCGAATCCTCCCGTGTCGCATACACGTCTCTCACTGGCGTTCGAGACGGTATGCGAGGGGCAGGATTCGAACCCGCGAACCTCTACAGGAGCGGATCTTAAGTCCGCCGCTTTTGGCCAGGCTCAGCCACCCTCGCGCAGTCAGTCGGTTGTCGACCCCGTATGAAATCGGTTTCGCTTACGAGCCGAGTGCCCTCACCCGCGTGAACTACCCAGTTCGATTCTCGATTCGAGACGACTGTCGGGCGCAGGCGAAAAAATCGCTTTCAGTGCCCATCGCCTAGCACTCGCATGACGTACACACGTCGGTCGGTACTGCTCGCGAGCGCTGCATCGCTCGGTGTCACCGGACTCGCCAGCGTCGCGGCCGCCAGGACGTCCCAGCTGGCGTCCGGCACCTCGACGCTCCAGACCGGGACCGTCGCGGGTATCGGCGAGCCGGTCCTCGTCGACGGTGACGGGATGACCCTCTACATGTTCGAGGCGGACACGCAGGGAAGCGGCGAGAGCGCCTGTACCGGCGGGTGTACGGATGCCTGGCCGCCGCTGACCGTCGCGGGCGAGGCCAGCGTCTCGGTGGCCTCGACGGTCACCGCCAGCGTCGCGACCATCGAACGCGCCGACGGCCAGACGCAGGTGACCGCCGAGGGGTGGCCGCTCTACCGCTTCGCTGGGGACGAGGAACCCGGTGACGCGAACGGGCAGGGTATCGACGATGCGTGGTGGGTCCTCTGTCGCTGCGGCAGACCCATCCGCACATAGGTGGGGCGCCACGCCCCGAGAACAGTCCTGTCTACCAGTCGACCGAGAGCGTCCCGTCCCCGTGGGGGTTCGGGGCGAGTTCCTCGTCGGTCCGCCGGTCGACGACGTGGATGATGCCCTCGCCCTTCTTCGCCGGGCAGGCCTCCGCGGCCCTGATGTTGTGTTCGAGGTCGTCCTCGCCGAAGAAGTACGTCTTCGGGCGCGCGAGGGCGGTCGAGATGTCCATCTCCCAGTTGCCCGAGACCTCGGCGCACTTGCCCGCGCCGAAGCACTTGTTGGCCTCGAAGATGATCTTGTAGGGTTTCTCCTCGACGGGCGGGGCGTTCGCCTCGCCGATCTCGCTGGGGGCGTGGGCGTCGTCGGCGTCGCTCATGCCCGATTGTTCGGGGAGCGAGTGACTTTCGTGTGTCGGTCTCGGGTCGTACCTGACTCCCCGCCTTCCCGGACAAGACTTATGCCGCGATTCTGATAACTATCTGGTATGTCCCCACGGCCCTCTCGCCGAGCCCTCCTCGGCAGTCTCGGCGCCTCCATCGCGGCACTCGCGGGCTGTACCGCCTCGCCCGACGACCCGCCCGCAGCCGGTGTCGACGCGATGCCGGACCCCGACGACCACATCTTCGGTGCGGACGGGGAGTGGGGGAGCTTCGGGAGCGACGCCAGCAACACCCGGCAGGTCAGCGACGGGAAGGCCCCCATCGACGGCGTCTCGGAGCAGTGGCGCGTCGAGGTCCCGCAGCTGTCCCGGCGGGTGGAACCGCTGGTCGCGAACGACACCGTCTACCACGTCCACGGCGATTCGCTGCACGCGCTCGAGGCGAGCGACGGGAGCCGTCGCTGGTCGCTCCCGGACGTCGGCGAACTCCCCCTCGTCTTCGGTGACACGGCGTACGTCCCACAGAGCGACCGCCTCGTGGCCGTCGATTCGGCGACCGGCGAGCGACACTGGGAGCGACCCATCGACGCGTGGGGCGGGGTCGGGACCCCGGCGACCTACGCCGGCGACCGGCTGTACGTGCCGGCCGGTGAGCGACTCTTCCAGCTCGACCCGGCGACGGGCGAGACGGAGTGGTCGCGGCGGCTGTTCGGGCGACTGTTCGGTCAGCCGGCGATACACAATGGCCACACCATCGCGGTCGTCACGGAGGCCCGCAAACTGTTCCTGCTCGGGCCCGACGGCGTCGGCCGCGGCGAGTGGACCTTCCCGGCCATGGTCCAGGCACCGCCCAGCACCGGTACCGACGGCATCTACTGCAACTTCCTCGACGGGAAGACACGGGGCATCCGGACCGGGTACACGCCACGCGGCGAGGTCGACTGGACGGTCGAGACCGGCTGGAACAACGGCGTGCTCGCGGTGGGGCAGTACCTCTACGCGGCCGGCACCAGGGGGCTGTCCGCCATCGACCCGAAGACGGGTGACCGGCGGTGGACCTACGACACCGGCGACTGGCGCCACACCGCACCCGTCCTCGCCCGTGACACCGTGTTCGTCGGCGGCGACAAACTGTACGCGCTGGACCCGACGCCGAACACGACCGCCTTCGGGGAGGACGGCCCGGCCACCCGGTGGGAGCGGTCGTTCCACGGTCGCGTCGGGCCCGGCCCGGTCATCGACGACGGCGTCATCTACGTCGTGGCCCAGACGGGCGAGCAGTCGTTCCACCTGTTGGCGCTGGCGTGACTCAGTAGGTCACCACGGCCGCCAGGATGCCGGCGGTCTGGCCGATGCCGACGAGTGCGAACCCGGGCAGGGCGGTGTCTATGCCGCCCGCCACGGCCGGCGCGAGGTAGAGTATCGCGCCGAGGAGGCTGAGCCCTGCCCCGGCGAGGTAGACCTGTGGCTGGCGGTCGACGTGCAGACCGGTGTAGACGTAGCCCGCGGCCGGGACGAGCATCCAGCCGACGACCGTCACGGCGGCCAGCGTCGTGTTCACGGGGTCGGCGAAGAGCGCGACCGTCCCGAGCAGGTTCAGGGCGGTCCCGACGACGAGGACCGTCTTCCAGGCGAGCAACACGCCCGCCTGCATGTCCTGCCACGACAGCACGGTGAACGCGACGAGCAGGACGTCCATGACGACCATCCCGACCCGGACGGTGTGGGTGCTGGCGGCCTCGAGGTGGGCGAATGTCGCGAACGTCCACGCGAGGGGGACGAGCAACGCGGGGCCGGTCTCTCGCAGGCGACGGAGCATACCCCGAACCTCGCGGCCCCGGAAGTAAACGCTACCCCCGACGAGTGCCGGCGGGGAGAGCGCTGTCGCTGGCGAGGCGGCGTCGAAAGAAGTGGTGGGTCGAAACTGCTTACTCGTCGTGGACGTCGACGGACTCGATGACGACGTCCTCCATCGGGCGGTCCTGTGCGTCGGTCGGCAGGGAGCCGATCTCCTCGACGACGTCCATGCCGTCGACGACCTTCCCGAAGACGGAGTGCTTGCCGTCGAGGTGCGGCGTGGCGTCGAGCGTGATGAAGAACTGCGAGCCGTTCGTGTTCGGGCCGGCGTTGGCCATCGAGAGGATGCCGGCGTCGTCGTGGTTCAGCTCGTCGTGGAACTCGTCGTCGAACTCGTAGCCGGGGCCGCCGCGGCCGGTCCCGGTCGGGTCGCCGCCCTGGATCATGAAGCCCTCGATGACGCGGTGGAAGACGACGTCCTCGTACAGCGGCTCGCCCTCGACCGTCTCCCCGGTCTCGGGGTCCGTCCAGGCCTTCTCGCCTGTGGCGAGGCCGACGAAGTTGTCGACGGTGCGCGGGGCGCGCTCGTCGTACAGTTCGACCTCGATGTCGCCGCGGTTCGTGTGGATGGTGGCAGTCAGGTCGCTCATGCTCTGACCGACGACCGCCCGGGGGAAAACGTTGTGGATTGTCGGCACGCTTACGCTCCAGTCGCCCCTCTCTAGCCCATGGTCGATACGACCTTTCTCCGGGGGGACCGGCTCGCGCTCCGGTCGGTCGAGCCCTCGGACCTCGACTTCCTGCGCCATCACCAGAACGACCCGGCCATGCGCGGCTCGCTGACGCGGTCGTTCCCACAGACCATCGCGGACGCCGAGTCCTTCCTCGACTCGGTGACGGTCCGCGAGAACCTCGCGTTCGTCGCGATACACGCGGGCGAGCGCGTCGGCTTCGTCGCCCTGTTCGACGTCGAGCACGTCCCCGGCCGGGCCCGCCTCGGCTACTGGGTCGTCCCCGAGCACCAGGGCGAGGGGTACGCGACCGAGATGGTCGACCTCGTCGTCGAGTACGCCTTCGACGAGTTGCGCCTGCACAAGGTGACCGCGGACACCCTCGCGGCCAACGAGGCGTCCCAGCGCGTCCTCGAGAAACTCGGGTTCGACCGCGAGGGCGTCCTCCGCGAGCACGAGTACATCGACGGCTCGTTCGTCGACAGCCACCTCTACGCCATCCTGCGGTCTGACGCGTAGTGCGTGGATTCAATAGCCAGCCGCCCGAACCACAGGAGCGAATGACCCGCTCGGCTCGCCATCGCAGAGAGCGCGTGACACTGGCCAGGCTCCCCTCCGGCGTCGAGGTCACGACCACGGTCCACAGCTACGAGGGCCCGGCGGAAGGGCCGACGGTGTACGTCCAGGCCGCCCAGCACGGCCGCGAGATCAACGGGACCGAGGTGTGTCGCCGGCTCCACGACGAGTTGCCGACGACGGAGCTCCGCGGGCGCGTCGTCGTGGTCCCCGTCGCGAACCCGCTCACCTTCGACCGCATCTCCTACACCACGCCCGAGGTGCTGGACTCGGTGAACCCGAACATGAACCGCGTCTGGCCGGGGACCCCGACCGGGAGCGTCCACCAGCGCATGGCGGCGGCGCTCTGGGAGTACGCGGGCGAGGCCGATGCCATCGTCGACCTGCACACCGGCAGCCCGGACATGCAGACCCACACCGTCTTCATGGAGGGCGACCCCGCCTCGCGCGACCTCGCGGAGGTGTTCGGGACCGACCTGCTGCTCGCCGAGCAGGCCGGCGACGGTGCCCCGGAGTCGTGGCATCGACGCGGATTCGACGGGAAACTGCGGGTGGTCGCGGCCCGCGAGGACATCCCCGCCATCACGCCCGAACTCGCCCACAACAAGCAGATCGTCGAGGACGCCGTCAGGACCGGGGTCCGGGGCGTCCTGAACGTGCTCCGGTCGCTCGACGTGCTCGACGGACAGGTGATCCCGACGGGCGAGCCACGCGTGGCTCGCAACCATCTCGGCCGGGTGGACGCGAAAGAGTCGGGGTTGTTCCGGCCGGCCGAGGGGCTCGCCCTCGGCCAGACCATCGCCGAGGGCGACCACCTCGGCGTCGTCTACGACCCGACGACCTACGAGGTCCTCCAGCGCGCCGAGTCGACTCGCGACGGCATCCTCTACGCGATAACGCGAGAGGCGACGGTGAAAGGTGGCGACCGGCTCGCGAGCGTGGCCGTGCCCCTCGAGGAGTGAGTCAGCGACCGGGCAGCAGTTCCGTGATGCTCGCCTTCCGCACGTCCCCGTCGTCCATGACGATGACGTCGAGTTCCACGTCGTAGTCGTACAGCAGTTCCCGGCAGACGCCACAGGCCGGTGTCACGGCCGGGTCGTTCTCCGGGTCGCCGTCGGGGTAGTACACGGCCACGGAACAGTCGAAGCGGGTGTGGCCGTCCCGGAGCGCGTTCGCGAGGTTCACCGGCTCGGCGTGGACGCTGGCGTTCCCGATGCGCGAGTTCACGTTGATGGCGGTGTAGACCTCGCCGGATTCGGTCCGGAGCGCGGCGGCGACGTCGTGTCGCTCTGGGTGGAAGTGTTCGTCGAGACAGGTCTCTGCCTCGCGGATGAGGTCGTAATCTGCAGCGTAAAGTGACCGAGAGTCCATGCGGTTGCTTCGCCCGAGGTGAGGAAAAGGTTACTGGAAAGATGGGGAGGAATCCTTGCCCAGTAAAGGTGTCCTCCGTGTCAGCTGTTCTCAGAACTCGCGGAGGTCTTCGAGCACCGCGGCCGCGTCGCCCGATTCGATGACCTCGCGGGCCGCTTCGAGCCCCTCGTCGAGGTCGGCCACGTCGTCGCGGGCGTACATCCGGAACGCAGCGTTCAGGGCGATGGCGTCGGCGAACTGGTCGTCGCGCTCGCCGTCGAGCACCTCCTCGGTGATGGTCGCGGACTCTTCGGCGACGTTCTCGACCTGCAGGTCCTCGCCCTCGAAGTCCATGCCGAAGTTCGCGGTCTCGATCTCGTAGTCGGAGAGTTCCTCCCCGTCCCATTCGGCCACCTTCGTGTAGCCGGGGCGGATGTCGTCGTAGCCCTCCATCCCCTGGAACATGACGACCTTGTCCACGTCGCTCTCGCGGCTCTCTGCGAAGGTGTCACACACCTTCTTCGCGAACGCGAGGTGATAGAACGAGCCGAGGTGGACCGACGCGTTCGCCGGGTTCGCGAGCGTCTCGATGGTGTTGACGAACGAGCGCACGCCGAGTTTGTCGCGTTGCTCCCAGAGGGCGTGGACCTTCGGGTTGAACTCGGGCTGGTAGTAGAAGCCGAAGCCGGTCTCGTCGACCATGTCGGCGGACTCCTCGACCGAGAGCTCGGTGCGGACGCCGAGTTCGTCGAGCACGTGCTTGTAGGCGTCCTGCTTCTGGGTGGGGACGCGGTCGCCGGAGTGGGCGACGACCGGCGTGCCGGCGGCCGCGGCGACGACGCCCGCGCCGACGCCGAAGATGGCCGAGCGCCCCTTGCCGTCGTAGTTCGCGCCGCAGTCGACGGGGTCGCAGTCGGGTTCGGCCGTGACGACGCTCTCCTCGCGCATCACGTCGGTGTAGGCGCCGAGCTCCTCCGGGTTGTTGCGCTTCCAGCGGTTCGCCAGCCAGAACCCGCCGAGCGTGAGGTCGTCGGGTTCGCCGCCGAGGATGCGCTGGAACGCCTCCCGGGCCTGCTCGCGTGTCAGGTCCTCTGCGGACTTCGGACCGGAGCCACACACTTCCGTCATCAGCCGTTTCAGCGGCCACTCGCCGTACTCCTGGGTCGTCTTCGACATGGGCATGCGTTGGGACGGTCCGGCCAAAAGTCGCCCGGTCCGTTCTCAGGAATCTGGAGTCGGGACGTGGTCGACCCCCTCGGCGGTCACCCGCACCCGGACCGACTCCTCGCCGAACCGGACCACGACCGTCGAAGAGGGTGGGTCCGTGCCGGAAGCCACGGTCTCCGCGTTGCCCAGTGCGGTCAGCAGTTCCGAGAACCCGGCCCGCGGGTTCGCACCGTGGCGCGCACAGAACGCCGCGGCAGCCGGTTCGACCAGGGCGGCGGCCGGCGCCGACAGCCGGAACAGCACGCCACAGGAGCGACAGTTGCCGGCGTAGGCGTGACTCGCCCACCCGGTGTCGGCGTCCGTCTCCGTGAGGGCGAGCGACACGGGGCCGTCACAGAAGGTGCAGACGCCAGAGAGCGCCGCCTCGGCGTCCTGCAGCAGGCCCAGGGCGGCCACGTCGAGCAGGTCCGAGAGGTCCCGGTCGGTCGTGGCCGCGGGCGGCAGGAAGTTCTGTGGCACGACGTGCCCGTCGGGGCACGACACCGTCAGGATGCAGTCCTCGTAGGTCGCGGTCATCCCCTGTCCGCAGATGGGGCAGTCGGCGTCGAGTTCCGCCGGGCCGATGGTGTCGTGGGGGGCGTACGTTCCGGCCGCAAGCCGGCCGTAGGCGACCATCCCGAGGTACGTGAGCCGGTAGCCGTCCTCGGTCGACTCGACGAACCGGTCGCGCAACCGCTTGAGGTGGTAGTTGAAGTTCCCAGCGTCCCGGCGGCCGACGCGCTTTCGCAACTCGGCGAAGGGCAGCGCCCGTGAATCGGGGTGCTCGCGCTGGTGCTCCGCGAGTTCGCGCAGGATGGCGAACCGGGTGTCCTCGCCGAGCAGGTCGAGGCCGGCGGTCGGGTCGTGGTCGGACATCGCCTCGGGACACACGTCACACCGAACTGTCTTATTCGTTATAGTATCGCGGTACTGGAATCGCCTTTGTGACTGGCAGCCGTGGCTCCTCTCATGGCCTCCCTGAATGGCATCCTCCGGAACGACGCGGGGACGGTGCGGGCGGGCTGGCGACTCCTCCTCGGGCTGGTCGTCGGCCTCCCCGCCGTCCTCGTCCTGTCCACACTCGCGAACCGTGCGCTCACCCTGCCGTGGTCCGCGACCGCGGCGAACGCGGCTGCGACGGTCGCAGCCCTCGGCGTGGTCGTCGGCCTCAGCCGGCTCGACGGCCGGTCCCTCACCGACTACGGCCTCGGCTTCGAACCGGGCTGGCGCGGCGACCTCCTCGTCGGCGTCGCGGTCGGCGGCCTCATCCAGGTGGTCGCCTTCGCCGTCCTGCTCGCGGCCGGCTGGGCCAGCATCACCGGCTGGTTCGTCGCCGGCACCGGCGGGCTGCTCCAGGCCTTCGTGGCCTTCGCGCTCGCGTTCTGCCTCGTCGGCGTCTGGGAGGAGACGTACTTCCGCGGGTTCCTGCTGACGACCCTCGCCGAGGCCCTCCCCGGCTCCGACCGGACCGCGGTCTGGGCCGCCACGCTCCTCAGTGGCACCTTCTTCGGCCTCCTCCACCTCTCGCAGTCGGGCCTCGGCCTCTCCATCCTGTTCTGGGTGGAACTCGGCGTCGTCCTCGGCGCGCTGTACGTCCTCACCGGCCGGCTCGCGCTCGCCATCGGCTTCCACGCCGGCGTCGACGTGCTGACGAACCTCGGCATCGGTCGCTACGGCGAGACGCCGGCCTCGGTGGTCGTCGCCGCCGACGTGACCGGCCCCGCCTGGGCCACGGGCATCGCGGGCGCGGTGAACGTCGTGGTCACGACCCTCGGCGCGGCCGTCGTGCTGTGGTGGGCCATTCGACGCGAAGAGGACGAGTGGGGGATAGGGCGGCCGGAGCCGACCGCCGACGCGACCGCGGACTGAGGGCGCTCACCCCTCCCGCTGGTAGCTCGCGGTCCGCCCCCACGAACTCTTCTTGCCCCACAGGCCCGAGCGCATGCACTCCAGCTCCACTATCTGTGAGTTGTCGACGAACAGGTTCACGTTCGGGCCGAAGTTCTTGATGTACCACTCGAACACCGGCGGGTCGGCGGCCTCGAACACGCAGTGCTCGATGCCGACCTCGTTGGCGATCTCGAAGGCCACGTCGGTCCGCCACTCCCGCACCCGTTCGGTGATGCCCTCCGACTCGACCATTATCTTGTACGCGCCGGCGTCGAGGTGGCGCTCGGCCTCCCGGATGGCGCTCGCCGGGTCGATGGCCGCCTCGGATTCCAGCTCCTCGACGCTGGAGGCGCCACCGGCGCCGAACTGGACGTTTATCTCGGGTTTCGGTTTCAGGCCATGGTCGGCGACCGTCTCGGTCAACGCGACGAGGTCGTCGGTGTCGATGGCGAGGAAGCCCGAGGATATCTCGACGATGTCGAAGCCGAGGTTCCCCGCTTCTTCGATGTAGCGGTCGACGAGGTCGTTGTCCCGGACGAGGACGTTCTCGACGAACCCCCCGGTCGAGACCATGACGTCGAACTCGTGGCAGGTGTCGATGAGGTCTCTGACCGCCTCCTCGGGCATCAGGGCGAACGACCCGCCCGAGAACTTGTAGATGTCCACGTACTCACCCATCGTCTCGAGGATGTCCCGCAACTCGCGGGGCCCCATCGGGTCGTAGTACGGGCCGCGGATCTCGGTGATGCCGCGGTCGCGTGGCTTCTCGGGTCGGTCGTTGACGTGCAGGAAGTCGAAGGCGCGAGCCATGCAGGGACTTCGCCCGCGAGGCTGTTAGCCGAGTGGCTTGGTAACACAAGCCACGACAGGCGCTCAGAGTCGTTCGTCGAGGAACGCCCCGAGCAGCTCGAAGGTGCGTATCTTCTGCTCCTGGTCGCCCGAGCCGTGGCCCTCCTCGTCGAGTTCGTTGTACTCGAACTCCTCGCCGGCGGTCCAGCCGCGTTCGTCCTCCAGCGCCTCCCTGAACAGCCGGGACTGCGAGATGGGACAGCGCGGGTCGTTCACCCCGTGGATGATGCACAGGGGCGCCTCGGCGTGTTCGACGTGTTCGACCGGGGAGCGGTCCCGCCAGAGGTCGTGGTTCTCCTCGGGGTCGCCCATCTGCTGCTGGAGGATGGTCTTGAAGTGGGGCATGTCCTCCTCGTAGAGGGCGTGCAGGTCGGTGATGCCGACCCGGGCCACGACGGTGTCCCAGAGGTCCGGGTACTGCACGAGCTGCGAGTACGCCGAGTAGCCGCCGTAGGACGCGCCGGCGACCGCGATGCGGTCCGCGTCGACGCCCTCGCGGGCCGCGAGCCAGCGCCCGGCCGCCGCGATGTCGGCCTGTTCCATCCCGCCCCAGTCGCCACGGACGGCCAGTTTGAACTCGCGCCCGCGGCCGGTGGAGCCGCGGTAGTTCGGCCGGAAGACGGTGTAGCCCTGCGTCGCGAGGAACTGGACGACGACGTTGAACCGGCGCATCGACTGCCAGTGCGGCCCGCCGTGGACGTCCACGATGGCGGGGGCTGGCTCGTCGCCGTCGCGGTCGGGTTCGTACAGCAGCCCGCCGATCTCGAGGCCGTCCTCGGACTCGTAGGTGTGGTACGTCGCCTCGACGAAGGTGTCCGGGTCGAGGTCGCCGTAGGCGGCCGGGTGGACCGTCTCGGCGGTGTCGGTCGCGAGGTCGTACCGGACCACCTCGGGGCGGGCCGCGGCGGTCTGGTGCGTGAGGACCAGTTCGTCGTCGTCCACGAAGGGGTCACAGAGGCTCATGAGCGCCCCGGGGCGGGTGACGCCGAGCGGGAGGTCGAACTCGCGGCTCTCTCCCTCGGCGAGGTCGTAGACGACCGGGACGATGGCGGCGTCGCGCTTCCGTATCGCGACGACCCGGGTCCCGTCGGGGGTGAACGCGACCGCGTGCTCGGGACGGTCGCCCGCGGAGAGCCACCTGACCGAGTCGTCGTCGAGGGCGAAGACGCCGACGCGGCTCTTCCCGGTCGCGTCGTCCTCCACCAGTACGCGGTCGCCCTCGGGGTGCCAGTCCTCGACCATGGTCTCCGAATCCACGTCACCGAGGTCGAGCTGCCGGGCGTCGCCGCCGTCACGGGCCGAGACGACGGCCTCGTACCCGTCGAGGCTCTCGTCGCTGACCTGGTAGGCCGCGAGACGGTCGCCGTCGGGCGAGACCGACGCCCCGAACACCGGGCGCTCCCGGTCGGTCACCTGCTCGGTCTCGCCGGTCTCGCCGCGGTACCAGTGCAGGTTCATCTGGCCGCTGGCGGTCGACGTGAACAGCAGGTCGTCCCCGTAGGTGTCGAGCAGTCGGTTCTGCCCGTCGAGGGTGACCAGCGTCTCGTGGGTCCCCTCGCGGTCGGCCGCACAGAGGTCGTACTGCTCGTCGCCGCCCTCGTCGCGGTGGTAGTAGACGCGCTCGCCGTCGGGCGACCAGAGCAGTGGGAGCGCGGCGCTCCGGGGCAGTTCCCCGTCGCTGATCTGTGTCACCTCGTCGGTGGCGAGGTCGCGCAGGTAGAGTTCGTTCCGCCCCGTCTCGTCCCAGATGAACGCGAGTGCGTCGCCACTCGGCGAGGGCGTCGGCTGGGAGACCGTCGGCAGGCGGGCGATGGCTTCGAGGAGGTCCGAGTCGGTCATGTGCTAGCAGTCGAGGCCCGCGCCACAAATTTCTACGGGGTGACACGAACGCCCCGCCGCTCGCGGCAACCTAACCGTCTGTGCCAAGCCGTTACCCGTCTGGCGCCCCTCGTCCCGGGTATGACCGACAGAGAACTCGGCGAGGCAGTCATCGTGTACGACGACCCCGACGGCGAGACCGTCGAGAAGACGGTCGCGAACGAGCACATCGCGTACTTCCAGGACCACTGGATACTGAAGACCGGCGAGGAGGAGGACCGCGACCTCGTGCGACGCATCCCCATCCAGCGCGTCCACTACGTCGAGCGGTCGGTCGAGCAGTTCGAGCGCGAGGTCAGCACGCTCCGCGACCAGGTCCAGTCGGTCGCGGACGACCTGCGCTCGAAGCTCCTCGGCGGTGAGGGCACGGGCAGTCGCGACAGTCGCGACGACGAACCCGTCCACATCGACGTGAGCGAGGGCGACGGCGACGACCGGCGCTGACCACCCAGCAGACACCTCGTTCTCGCGCGCGACGCTTATCGACCGCCTAGGTGCGGGTCAGTCCCGCATCTCCCGGCTTAGCAGGCGCGTAGCAAGGGGTCCCGGGGTCCAAGCCGGTCGTGATGGGTTCGAACCGAACGCGCCGCCAGCTCCTCGGTGTCGTCGGCACGGGTGCGACCCTCCTGCTCGCCGGCTGTACCGACGCCGGACTGGTCGGGACCGAGCCGCCGACAGGCACCCGGACCGCGACGGGGACCGACGCGGCGACCGAGACGCCCACCGAGACCACCGAGGAGACCACCGCCGAACCCGAGGAACCAGCCATGAGTACCGTCTTCCACTTCTCGAAACCCCCCGAAGAACAGCGCCACGCCGTCGCGAACGTCGCCAACCTGCTCGCCGACGACACGACGCCCGTCGACCAGACCGTCCTCGTCGCCAACGGCAAGGGCATCTACCTGCTCACCGAGACCGACTCGCAGTACCCCGAGAAGGTCCGCGAGCTCGCCGAGCAGGGCGTCTCCTTCCGCGCCTGCCAGAACTCGATGGCGGCCCTCGACGTGGCCGAGTCCGACCTGCTCGACGTGGTCGAGACCGTCCCCGCGGGCGTCGGCGAGCTCACGAAGCTCCAGGCCCGCGAGGGCTTCGCGTACATCGAGACGCCGTAGCCCGAGAGTCGTGCGCCGCCGTCCTGCTCTCCAGCTACTTCAGCAGCGCCACCAGGTCGTCCACGTCGTGTCGTTCGAGTTGCAGGACCGTCTCGACGAGCTTCTCGCGGTGGTCCTCGTCGTACCGCCCGCGGGTGTTCTCGTGGAACTTCGCCTCGACGTGCTCCCAGTCCATCGGGTCGCTGGGGTGGCCCTGGAAGGCCGCCTTCTCCACCTCGTAGGTGGTGCCGTCCTTGAGCGTGACGTGGATGAGGGCGGGCATCTCGCCGCCCTCGAAGCGCCGCGTCAGCTCGTCGTCCTCGCTGACCTCGACCGTCCGGAGCAGCGTCTGCACGTCCTCGCGGGCGATGCGCTCGGGCTCGTAGGCGTCGATGCCGAGTTCGCGGTCGGCCAGCGCGGCCGCCAGCATGTACGGCAGCGAGTGGTCGGCCTGGGCCTTCGTCTCGACCTCGTAGCGGCTGCCCTCGCCGCCGCCGATGATGAGCTTCGCGCCCGCGAAGGTATCGAGGTGGATGCGCTCGACGTCCGCGGGGTCGATGTCCTCGGACTCGGCGAGCTGGACGATGCCCTCGACGGCGGACTGGGCGTAGGTCTCGGCGACGTAGCGCTTGGTCATGGTGTCGAAGACGCGCTCGCAGGCCGGGTCGAGGTCGACCGTGAAGTCGCCCGAGACGACCTGCTGCCAGCCCTTCTGGCCCTCGAAGAGGTTCGTCGGGCCGTCCATCCCGTGCCGGGCGAGTCTGACCGAGTAGACCGCGTTCCGGGCGGCGTTCGCGCTCGCGACGCCCTTCCACTCGTTGATGCCGCCGGTGCGGGTCACCCGGAGGGCGTTGTGGGCCGTGCCGGCGATGCCGATGGCGTTGGCCAGCTGGTCGGCGTCGAGCCCGTAGGCCTTCCCGGCGGCACACGCCGCCGAGACGACCGTGTGGGTGACGTGGTCCCAGCCGCGGTCCCGGACCGGGGCGTTCCACGCCAGTTCGCCCTGCACCTCGTAGGCGACCCCGATGGCTTCGAGCAGGTCCTCGCCGGAGCGGTTCGCGTCCTCGCAGCAGGCGATGGCCGCGGCGATGTTGTCGCTCGGGTGGGGCGTCTCCCCGGGCGCTAGGAACGAGTCCATGAAGTCGAGGTAGCGCACCAGAGTCGTGTTGTGCATCGCGGCCTCGTCGGGCGTCGCCCGCGAGTGATGGCCCCAGAGCCGACAGGGGCCGTCGGTGCCGTACTCGGTGACGGTGCTGTAGACGGTGTCGGTCGTCTCGGCGTCGAGAGCGGCGACGGCGATGCCGAGCGAGTCGAGCACGCGTTTCTTCAACTCGTCGACCACGTCGTCGGGCAGGGCGTCGTAGCTGACGCGCGGGACGAACTCGGCGAACGTCTGTGTTTCGACCATGCTAGAAAATGTAACGCACACTGGCAAAGGACCGACCCACGAGTGCTCAAGCCGAACGTCGTCTCCGTCGTCGAACCAGCCGTGAGCGCCGCTTCACGCGATGCTGTACCCGAAGTCGACGCCCTCGTCGTCGACCGCCACCGAGAGCCGACCGCCGGCAGGGCGCTCCTGCAGGTCCCAGGTGTACGAGCCGCTGGCACCGGAGTCCGTGCGCACCGCGACCCGGTACACCCCGGTCGCACGGTGGCCGAACAGGTCGATGTACCGGTGTTTCCCCGGACGGAGCTCGAAGGTCTCGTCGAACGGTACCTCCTCCGAGGATTCGGCCGACACGCGGACCTCGATGCGCCGGGTTTCCGCCGTCCCGTTCGCCACCCACAGGTCGACCGGGTCGTCGCCGGTACCCACGTCGGTCGGGTACGTCTGGTCGAAGGTGGGCGTGCCGGTCTCGGTCGCCGGCCCAGGGGGCGTGGTCGTGTCGGCTCCGGTCGCCGGCCCGGTCGAGGTGGGCCTCCCGCCTCCCGAGCCGGCGAGACACCCGGCCGACGCCAGTGCGAGTCCGCTCGCCAGTGTCCGCGTCACGAACCGCCGACGGTGCAGGTCGGTGGAGGGCATCGGTTCGGTCGTCTCAGCCCGCCGGGTTCTACCTGCTCCCTGAGGCGTCAGGCCGGCCGAGCGGGCCGCGTGCCTGTCTGGCTTCGAAACACCTACCCTCTCGAACTCCCTAGCGCCGACGATGAACACGCAGTCGGGCGACTGGCGAGCGAGTCTCGACGACGTGGACGCTCGCCTCATCGACGAGTACCAGTCGAACTTCCCGGTCCAGGCGGACCCCTTCGAGGCCGTGGGCGAGGACCTCGGGGTCGGCGCGGCCGAGGCCTTCGAACGCGTGACGCGACTCCGCGAGGAGGGCGTCTTCCGGCGGTTCGGCGCCGTGCTGAACCCGCCCGTCATCGGCTCCTCGACATTGGCCGCGGTGCAGGCCCCTGAGGACCGCTTCGACGAGGTCGCCGAGGTCATCAACGGCTACCGGCAGGTGAACCACAACTACCGCCGCGAGCACGAGTGGAACATGTGGTTCGTCGTGACCGCCGGGTCGCGCGAGACCCGCGACCGCATCCTGCGCGAGATCGAGGACCGGACCGGCTGTGCGGTCCTGACCCTCCCGATGCTCACCGACTACTACATCGACCTCGAGTTCCCGGTCGTGAACTCCGACCGGTTCGCCCGCGAGAGTCTGGAGTCGACCGAGGTCTCGGCGACCCGCATCTCCGAGAACGCGACGGGCGACCTCTCGCCCTTCGAGGCCGACCTGTTGCTCGCCATCCAGGACGGCTTCCCGCTCTCGCAGACGCCCTACCGCGACCTCGCGGCCGACCTCGACGCCGAGGTCGACGACGTACTCGCGGCCATCGAGCGCCTCAAGGAGAACGGCTGCATCAAGCGCATCGGCTGCATCGTCAACCACGTCGTCACCGGTTTCTCGAACAACTGCATGGTCGTCTGGAACGTGCCCGACGACGAACTCGACGACCGCGGGATGGCGGTCGGCGAGCTCCCCTACGTGACGCTGTGTTACCACCGGCCGCGCCGCCCCGAGCAGGACTGGCAGTACAACCTGTTCACGATGATACACGGGCGCGAGGCCGAGGCGGTCGACGAGAAGGTGGACGAGCTGGCGAGCGAGTACCTGCCGTTCGAGCACGAACGGCTCTACTCGACGGAGACGTTGAAACAGACGGGAGCGCAGTACGACGAGCTCGTCTAGCGGTTCTACCGGGAGCTGACCAGTACCATCGGGCCGAGGATGAGCAGGCCGAGGCCGAGGAACGTGAACTCGACCGGTGCCATACTCGCGGGCGTCAGCACGAAGATGGCACCGAACAGGACGATGTTGATGCCGATAACCTTGGCCGACTTGAGCGGGAGCGCCGCGACGATGGAGAGAATGAACGCTGCCAGGAGCGCCTGCCCGACGTTGTACTGGAGCAAGAAGTTGTCGATGATCTGGAGTGGGAGCGCGGTCATCCTTGGTAGGAACTCCCCACGAAGCGGCCTTAATGCTAACGAATCGTGCCTACTCCGGCCCGGTGAGATCGAGGGGGCGGATGAACCGGAACCAGAACGCGAGTGCGACGCCGCCGAAACCACAGGCCCAGGCGACCGTCCCCAGGAACGAGTAGCCGGCCGCGGTCAGCATGTACTTCAGGATACCGGGGAAGATGACGCCGGAGGCGACCATCAGCCCGGCGAGCACCGTCTCGTCGCGGTCGGTGGCGGTCGTCGATTGTTCTCCCATACACGACCCTACGGCTGGGCAGGCGTGAAACTCACGGTTCGCGGTGCGAAGGGGATGGACGCACTGGGTCACCATGGAGCGTGTGCTGTGCGTCCACACATGTCTACCACGCAGAGCAGTAAAAGTGTCACTGGGAACGTGACAGGCGTACAATACTGCTCGGTCGGACACGACGGGTGGACAGAAAGAGTGTGGAACCGGGTGATGGGATGACGGGAAGCGGGCCGCGCGGGTCAGACCCCGAGGTAGCGCTGGCGGAGCTCCTCGTCCTCGCGCAGCGCCTCGGTCGTCACCTCCTCGACGATGTGGCCCTCGTCCAGGATGTAGTGGCGGTCCGCGACCGCCATCGCCATCCCGACGTTCTGTTCGACGAAGAGGACGGTGATGCCCTCCTCCTCGTTGATGCGCTGGATGATGTCCTCGATGCGCCGGACGATGTAGGGTGCGAGCCCCTCCGACGGTTCGTCGAGCAGCATCATCTGTGGGTTCGACGCGAGCGCCCGGGCGATGGCGAGCATCTGCTGTTCGCCCCCGCTCATGTTCCGGGCGTGTTTCGTCCGCATGTCGTCCAGCTCCGGGAAGGAGTCCAGTATCTCCTCGCGGCCGCGCGGGTTCGGCGCGTGGTTGATGGCCATCTGGATGTTCTCCTCGACGCTGAGCGCCGGGAAGCACCGGCGGTCCTCCGGCACGAGGCTGACGCCGGTCGCGGCCACCTCGTAGGGGGCCTTCCCGACGAGGTCCTCGCCGGCGAACCGGATGGACCCCGACCGGACCTCGGGCACCTCGGTCCCGATGACCGACCGCATCGTGGTGGTCTTCCCGGCGCCGTTCCGGCCGAGCAGCGAGACGCGTTCGCCGTCGTACACCTCCATGTCGACGCCGAAGAGGACCTGGCCGGTCTCGTAGCCGGCCTCCAGCGAGTCGATGCTGAGCAGTGGGTCCTCGCCGGGCCGGCGCTCGGTCGCGTCGATGGGGTCGGCGGGCGTGTCCGCGCTCATAGTTCCTCCCGGACGCCGCCGAGGTAGGCGTCCTGGACGGCCTGGTTCGCCTGGATCTCCGCGGGCGTCCCGGTCGCGAGTTCCTCGCCGCGGTTCAACACGGTGACCCTGTCGCTGATGGAGAGGACGACGTCCATGTCGTGCTCGATGAGCAGCATCGTCAGGTCGAACTCCTCGTGGACGTTCCGGATGAGTTCGGCCGTCTCGGTCGTCGCGCTCGGGCTCATGCCCGAGGTCGGCTCGTCCAGTAGCAACACGTCGGGGTCGGTCGCCAGCGCCATCGCCATGCCGAGCAGGCGCTGGTCGCCGTGGCTCAGGTTCTTCGCCTTGGTCTCGGCGACGTGGTCGAGGCCGAGCCGGCGCAACAGCGAGACGGCCCGCCTCCGACCGACCGACTGCCCGCGGCCGAGCAGGTCGAGGCTGAACTCGCCCGCCTCGGCCGTCTGGACGACGATGCGGACGTTCTCCAGCACGGTCGCGTCCGTGAACAGCTGGTTCGACTGGAACGACCGGGCCATGCCGACGTGGGCGCGGCGGTGCTCCGGGAGGCCCGTGATGTCCTCACCGTAGAGTTCCACCGACCCGCTGGTGGGTTCGAGCACGCCCATGACCTGGTTGAAGAAGGTCGTCTTCCCGGCCCCGTTCGGGCCGATGATGGCGCGCAACTCGCCCTCGGGGATGGCCAGCGAGACGTCCTCGTTGGCGTACAGCTCCCCGAACGCCTTCGTCAGCGCTTCGGTCCGCAGGGCGATGGTCTCGGGCGATTCGGCGGTCGCGTCGGTCGTGGAATCGGATTCTGTGCTCATTCGGTGTCACCTCCGGTGAGCCGGCTCGCGAGACGGCCGCCCGCGCCCTTCAGGCCACCCCACAGCCCCTCGCGGGGCGAGGAGAGGATGATGAGCACGAACAGCAGGCCGAGCAGGAACTTCCAGTGCTCCATGTACGGTTCGACGTTCACGCTGACGAGCGCGAACTCCGAGAGGGGGAGGTGGAGCAACTCGAAGTCGGTCAGGTAGTCCTCGCTCCCCAGCCAGACGAACACGCCGGCGAACGGCCCGGCGAAGTAGTTCATCCCGCCGAGGACCGACATCAGGACGGCGTCGCCGGAGGTCGTCCAGTGGAACGTCTCCAGCACCGCGCCCTGGTCGTTGATCTCGAGCAGCGAGCCCGCCAGCGAGGCGAACAGCGCCGAGATGGTGAACGCGTACACCTTGTACCGGGTCGTGTCGATGCCCATGGCGCGGGCGAGTTCCTCGTTCTCGCGGACCGCCCGGAGCGTCCGGCCGAACGGCGAACGAAGCAGCTGCCACAGCGCGATGGTCGCCACGAGGAAGAACGCCGAGACGAGGACGTACCAGTCGAAGTCGGGCAGGCCGACGAACGAGACGAACTTGTCGCCCCGGTCGGTGAGGATCCACGCCGGCAGCGTGTTGCTCGAGATGCCGTCCGAGCCCTCGGTGAGCCCGCCCGGGTTCTGGTTGACGACGTAGTAGAACGCCTCCCCGAACGCGATGGTGAGCATCGCGAAGTATATCTCGCCCTTCTCGGCGATGACCGTCCCGATGCCGAAGGCGACGGCACCGGTCGCGGCCAGCCCGATGGCGGTCCCGAGGAACCACGGGAGGCCGAACTTCGAGAGGCCGATGGCCGCCGAGTACATCCCGATGCCGAGGAACATGGCGTGCCCGAACGAGAGCACGCCGGTGAACCCGAGCAGCAGGTTGAACCCGGCGACGAAGATCATCCAGATGAGGATGGTCGTCGCGATGTTGTCGTAGCCGAGCACCCACTCGTGGGCGACGACGGGCCGGAGGACGAACACCAGCGCGACGAGCGCGAGCGGGACGCGGAACTCCCAGAGGAGGTCCTTGCCGGTCATCTCGCCGAGGCCCGTGCCGTAGCCCTCGCCGTCGCCGGCGAGGTCGGGGGTGTCGTCGCTCATTCGAGGAACCCCTCCGTGCCGAACAGGCCGCGGGGTCTGGCGAGCAACACGACGATCATCACGAGGAACGGGACGAGCCCGCCGATGGACGGGATGACGAGCCACTCGGGCCCGAGCCCGGCCGCCCCGACGAGCGGGTGGGTCACCTCACTCAGTCCCTTGAGGACGGGCTTGGTGAGGTAGATGGCCCAGCCGATGAGCAGCCCGGCGACGACGCTCCCGAAGATGGAGCCGACGCCGCCCACCACCACGACGATGAACGTCATGATGATGAACGAGATGCCCATGTCGGGCTGGAGGCCGACCTCCGCGCCCCGCAGCACGCCCCCGAGGCCGGCGATGCCGGCGCCGAGGACGAACGTCGCGGTGAAGCGGATGGGCAGGTTCGCGCCGAGGATCTCGGTCATCTCGGCGTCCTGCACGCCGGCCCGGACGGTCAGTCCGAAGTCGGTGTTCGTCACGAGGTAGTAGACGAACGCGATGGCGACCGCCGAGACCGCCACCGTGAACAGCCGGAACGTGCTGACGCTCGTGACGCCGAGGTTGGTGGTCGTCGACAGCCACGCCGGGATGTCGAACGACAGGGGGGTCGAGCCCCACTGGTAGCGGATCCACTCCTGCAGCATCAGCGTCAGCCCGAACGTCGCCAGCAGGCCGACGATGGGTTCCTGCCCGTAGAGTCGGCGAAGCGCGAGCAGCTCGATGGCCGCCCCGACGAGGCCGACCAGCAGTGGGGCGATGACCAGCGCCGCGAAGAACGGGAGGTTCATCATGGCGACGAGCTGGTAGGCGAGGTAGGCCCCGAGCATGAACAGCGCCCCGTGGGCGAAGTTCACGACGTTCATCAGCCCGAGGATGAGCGACAGCCCCAGCGCGATGAGGATGAGGATCATCCCGTAGACGAGGCCGCTGATGGCCTGGTCGACGAACAGGCCGGGGTTGGTCACGAACGCGATTCCGAGGAGGACCGCCAGCACGGCCGCTGTCGCGGCGAGCCGGGGCGAGGCGGCTGCCTCCTCCCTGAGGCGTTCGACGGCACCTGATTGTGGTGTTTCGGTCATTCCTGCGTACTCGTTGAAGATAGTGTGGTTGCGGGTGGTGCCTCGACGTTACAGGCTGCAGCCCGTCTCGCTCGGGTCGCGGGCGACCTCGTCGCCGGCCGTCTTGCTGGTGTGTTCGAACCAGCTCTTGTAGGGGTCGTCCTGCATGTTCGACTGCGCCTTCGCCTCGACGGTCGACACCGGCTGGATGAGCTGGTGGTCGTCGGCGCGGAAGTACATCTTCCCCTGCTTGAGCTTGTGTTCGAGTTCGTGGCCCTCGAGTTCGCCGCGGATGTCGGCGGCGTCCTTCGAGCCGGCGCGGATGGCGGCCCGGGTGAGCTGGTCCATCGAGGTGTAGCCCATGAAGTGCCGGGAGAACGGCGAGGCGCCGAACTCGCTGGCGACGCGCTGTTTCACGCTCTCGCCGAGGTCGGTCGCGGGCGAGGAGGCGGCCCACGGCGTCGCCCACAGGCCGGCCGCCGAGGCGGCCTCCTTGCCGATGCCCCAGAAGACGGACTCCTCGAACAGCGGCCCGGCCATCTTCATGTCCTGGTCGAGGCCCTTGTTGAGGAACTGCTTGGTGACGATGCGCTGGTCGGTGCCAGCGATGACGACCGCGAGGCCGTCGGCGCCGGAGTTCGCCGCCTCGTTGAGGTACTGCGTGTAGTCCTGCGAGGGGAACGGCGTGCCGACCTCGCCCTTGATCTCCGCCCCGTTGGCCTTCAGCGCGCCCTTGATGGCCTTCGCACCGGTCTGGCCCCAGGTGTAGTCGGCGAACATGACGAACCACGAGTCGGCGTAGTCCGCCATCTGGGTGCCGAGCGCGTTCGCCAGCATGGAGTTCGAACACGTCGGTCGGAACATGTTGGCGGCGCACTTCCCACCCGTGGTCGCGTCGGAGTGCGACCCGGCCGCCATGTAGGCCACGCCGTTGTCGGAGGCCCAGTTCCCCATCTTGATGGCGACCGACGAGGAGACGCCCCCGAGCGTGAAGTCGACCTGGTCCTCGTTGACGAGCCGCTTCATGCGTTCGAGACCGGTCCCTGGGTCGGTCTCGGTGTCCGCGGTGACGAGCTCGATGTCGACGCCGTACTCCTCTTCGAGGTCGGCCTTCGCGAGCTTGGCGCCCTGGACCTCACCCTTGCCGAGGAAGGAGTACGAGCCGGACTGCGAGGTGATCACACCCACCTTGAACGACATGTCCTCGCCGCTGGACTGCGTACCACCCTGCGTGCCGCCGTTGTTGCCGTTGCCGCCACCACCGCCACCGCCGCTGGTGTCCGGATCGCTGGTGTCTGCGCAGCCGGCGAACGCCGCGACTGCCCCCGTGCCGAGTGCCTGCAGGTACCGCCGCCTGTGAACCGTGCTACCACTGTTCTTGCCGTGTTCTGGCATGGAACAAGCATGCGAATAGAGGTATAAATAGATTTCCCAAGTAGTAAGCGATATTATTGTTTAAGGGCATATAGAAACGTCCATTTCTGCTGTTTTGAGGGTCTGAAGAGGGCTTTTGCGGCCTGTTGTACCCTGTTTCAATCGGTTCTGTGACCATTGCTATACTCCATCGCACGCGGGCCGACCCCGTCCGAGCGGTGGTTCAGACGACTGAATCTTCGATTCACACGAATGAATCGGCTACGTCCGGTGATTTTGCCGGAAATCACCGACGCGAACGCGACGAAAACGCGGCAGTATTTACGTGTGAGGTGGTACCACGAACCGTGTTCGCACGTGTGAAGCGACCGATTCACACGACTGCACCCGGAGTTCACTCGTGTGTAAAGGCTTATACGGGGGTAGCTAACATGGTAGTCCATGGCAACCGAGGGTGGCGCGCGCGAGCGCGACCGGGACGACGACGGTCAGTTCGCCGACCGCATCCCACTCGAGGCCGCACTCGCCGTGTTCGAGCGACAGGAGGACCGGGCGCGCCCACTCACCGCGAGCGACGTGCTCGAGGAGCTGGACTGCTCGCGCCGGACGGTCCACAACAAGCTCAACGACCTCGTCGAGCGCGGCGACCTGGAGACGCGGAAGGTGGGGGCCCGGGGCCGGGTCTGGTGGCGACCGCTCCCGGTCGAGGCGGTCGACGACCCGATCACAGACGCGCGACACGACGACTCGTTCTCCGAGGGGGCCACACCGGTCTCCGACGACGAGCTGGCGGCGTATCCTCCGGCGGTCCGCCAGGCGATCACCGAGGTCGACATCCCCGGGACCGGCAGCACCGCGACGGCCCGGCGCGAGGCCGTCCTGGCGGCGTACGACTACCTCACGGAGAACCCGAGCGCGAAGAAGGGCGACTTCCTGCAGGACGTCTTCCCCGAGCACCCGGCGGAGTTCCAGACCGCCGACGGCTGGTGGAACGCCATCCAGCCCGCGCTCAAACAGCTCCCGGGTGTGGACCCGCCCGAAGAGCGCGGGCACATCTGGCACTTCCTCGGCGGATAGGCAGCCCGAGGCGTGGCTCTCTCCGGCAGTGACGGATAGATATAAACCGCCGGCATCCACTCTACTGGGTAGACACGACACGTGGTAGCAGCTATCCGGTGCCGGTGGGGGCACAGGACAGAGTGGGTATCTGATACATGGCGATAGAACGCGAGCACGAGCAGGTCGACGACGCCGAGACGGAGCCGGAGGTGTACGCCTCGGCCGAGGAGGGGCGCGAGTACCGGACCTCGGCGTACGCCCCGACCGCCTACGACAACCTCGAGCTCGCCGCCGAGGACGAGGAACACCCCGACCGCGGGAACGGGGACGCCTACCGGGAGGTCGACCTCCCCCGCGTCCCGAAACTGAGTCACGTTCTCGGCCCGAGCGCCATCATGCTCGGCGCCTCCCTCGGCAGCGGCGAGACCATCTTCTGGCCGCTGCTGGTCGCCCAGAACGGCTGGAGCGTCTACTGGGCGTTCTGGGTCGGCGTGCTGACGCACTTCGTCATCAACACGGAGATCCAGCGCTGGACGCTCGCGACCGGCGAGAGCATCTTCCGGGCGTTCGAGCGCGTCCACCGCGCCTGGCCCGTGCTCTTTCTGGTACTCGGCTTCGTGAGCTTCGGCTGGCCGGGGTGGGCCGCGACGGCCGCGAAGGTCGGCGCGACGGGGCTCGGCATCGAATCGACGTTCACGGTGCTTGGCTACCAGTTCCTCGGCTGGAAGGCCTACGGCATCCTGTTGATGTTGCTCATCTGGGCCTCCTACCAGCTCACACCGCTGATGTACAACGTGGTCGAGCGCGTCACGGCGGTCCTCGTCGCCTCCTCGGCGCTCTGTGCCATCGCCCTGTTCGTGCTGGTCGGCGACCCGGCCGAGCTGGCGAACATCCCGGTCGGGGCGGCGAGCATCGGGACCCTGCCCGGCGACGAGGACGTGGCGGTGTTCCTCGGCGGGCTCGCGTACGCGGGCGCGGGAGGATATCTCAACCTCTCGCAGTCGCTGTGGATCCGCGAGAAGGGCTACGGCATGGGCCGCTACCAGGGCCGGGTCCTGAACCCCATCGTCGGCGACGAACCCGAGATCGTCCACCGCGACGGCTTCTCATTCGAGGCGACGGTCGAGAACATGCGACGCTGGCGTGGCTGGTGGCGACTCGCCCAGCTGGAACACCTCGTGACGTTCGTGCTCGGCGTCTTCGTGACCGCGACGGCGATGATGGCCATCGCGGCGACCTACGTCACCGCGACCGACCCCGGCGGCGTGGAGATGTGGCTCACAGGCGTCGCGCCGGACCTCTCGCCGCTGGCCGGGGCGTTGCTGTACGGCGTGCTCTTCCTCGCGCTGTTCACCACCGAGTACGCCATCGTCGAATCGGTCGTCCGGAACAGTGCGGACGTCATCTACGAGGCCGTCGGCCGCGAGCGCGGCTGGAGCCTCCCGCGCATCTTCTGGTACCTGCTCACCGCGTTCGCGGGCTGGGGCATCCTCATCCTCACCCTGCCCATCCCCATCGAGCAGCCCTTCGGCCTGCTGTTGACGGCGGCCGCGATGTCCGGCGCGATGATGTGGCCCTACACCGCGCTCACGCTGCTCATCAACACGCGACGACTCCCCGAGCACACCCAGCCCGGCTGGCCGCGCATCTTCGCGATGTGGTGGGCGACGGCGTTCTTCGGGTACTTCTCGGTGCTGCTGGTCGGGAACACGTTCGAGCAACTGCTGGGACTGGACGCGTTCCGCGTGACCATCGGGGTCGCTGGCAGCGCCCCCGGCGGGTTCCTGCTGTTCGTCGTCCTCGCGGCGACGCAGGTGTACGTCATGTCCGCGTCGGCCAAGGCGAAGTGGCGCGCCGAGGAGACCGTCCCCGACGCCGAGGAGGCGGACGGGCTGTTCTCGTGACGATGGCCGCAATGGGCGACCGACTCGACGCGCTCGCACACCGACTCACCGGTCTCCGGCTCGTCCTCTACCTCGTCGGGCTCGTCGGGGTCGTCCTCGCCAGGGGCCTCACCGACCCGCTTGGAACCGTCCTCGTGGCGCTCGCACTCGCGGTCATGATCGCCACCTACGCCGCCGAGTCCTACGTCGGCGAGGGGGCGAATGGACTGCGGACGACCGGCTCCCGGCTCCTGTTCCTCGCCGGCCTCCTCGGAATGGGCGCCGGGGGCTACGTCGTCCTCGCGGGGAACCAGGTCGCCGGCGCGCTGTTCGTCGCGGGTGGCGCGCTCGTCCTCCGCCGGGCGGTCGCGGGTGACGGGCGATGACGACCGTCCACGCCCACGTCCACCACTGCATGACCGGGACCACGCCCCTCCGCATCGCAGACGTGCTGTTCACCGACGACGCCGTCGAGATAGGCGAGTACGCGACCGTCACACCGATGTTCGGCATCGTCACCGGCGGCCACCGCGAGCGCGCCGCGGAGATGGCGGCCCGGTGTGCCGAGGCGGGGCCCACGGCGGTCCTCGATGCGGCCGAGCGTCACGTCTCGATTCCCTACGCCGAGGTCGAGACGATTCGACTGTACGAAGGTGGTCGGTTCGGCCGGCCGAAGCTCGCCATCGACACCGGTGAGGGCCCGCCATACGGCTACCGGATCCACGCGCCGGTCGAGGTCGCGGCGCTCCGGGACGTGCTCACCGACCTCGGGGAGGAGAAGGGATTCGACGTCGAACTGGTCGCCGGCGTCGGGTTCAGCCCGCGAGAGAGCCTGCGGCGGTTCCTCGTGGACCGCTGAGCCCCTAGGCCAGCGCCTGCTCGACCAGCTGGATGGGCGTCGGCGGCTCCTCGCTCTCGGTCGCGTCGCCCAGCGTGTCGCGGTCCTCGAGCTGGGTCCGGCAGGAGGCGCCGGGGGCGACGACGGTGTCGCCCTCGCTCTCGTCGATCTGGTCGTAGAGGATGTTCGCGATGGCCTCGGTCATCCCGCGGTGTTCGGCCTCGTAGCCGAAGCTCCCGGCCATCCCACAGCAGGTGGAGTCGAGGGGGTCGACCCGGTAGCCGGCCCGGCGCAGCACACCGACGGCGTGGTGGTCCTTCTTCGTCGACTTCTGGTGGCAGTGTCCGTGGTAGGTCAGGTGCTCGTCGGGGGCGGCGAAGTCGATGGCCTCGTCGAGCCCGAAGGCGTCGAGGTACTCACAGACCCCGTAGGTGTTCGCGGCGACCTGCTCGACCGAGTCGCCGGAGAGGAGGTCGCGGTAGTCGCTCTGGAACATCACGGCGTTCGAGGGCTCGACGAGCACCACGTCCCAGCCGTCGCGGACCTGCGGGGCCAGCGCGGCCACGTTCTCGCGCGCCTCCTCGCGTGCCCGGTCGAGGAGCCCCTTCGAGTGGGCGGGTCGGCCCGTGTCGCCGAGGTCCGGCACGTCGACGTGGACGCCGGCCGCTTCGAGCACCTTGACGGCGGCCTTCCCGGAGTCGGGGTCGTTGAAGTTGGTGTGGGTGTCCGGGAACAGCAGCACGTTCCGGGTGGCACTGGACTTCGGTACGGTCGAGCCGCCGCGTGCCTCGAACCAGTCGCGGAAGGTCTCGCGCCGGAACTTCGGGAGGCTGCGGTCCGCGGAGATGCCGACCAACTTCTCGCCGAGCTTCCGGGCGGGCCCGAAGTCCGCCATCCAGTTCGCGATGGGCGCGGTCATGCTCCCGAGCTTCGAGAGCTGGTGGATGTTCGCGAAGACGCGGTTGCGCAGGTCGACGCCCTCGCGCTGCTGGCGCTCGTGTTCGACCTCGACCTTGAGCTTGGCGAGGTCGACCCCGCTGGGGCAGTCGTTCTTGCAGCCCTTGCAGCCGATACAGAGGTCGAGCACCTCGTGTTTGAACTCCTCGGAGAACTGCTCCTCCTCGCTCAGGTCGCCGCTCATCGCCTGCCGGAGCATGTTCGCCCGGCCGCGGGTGGCGGTGATCTCCTCACCCGAAGCGCGGTAGGTCGGGCACATCACGCCGCCGGTGGTGTCCTGGTCGCCGCGACAGCCACCGCAGCCGTGGCAGAGTTCGACCATGCCCTGCATCCCGTTCTCGTTGTCCCAGTTCAGCGTCGGGTCGAACCCGAGGTCGAAGTCGTACTCCGGGCCGGAACGCAGGTTCTCGGTCATGTCCACGTCGCCACAGACCTGCCCGGGGTTGAGCAGCCAGTCCGGGTCGAAGGCGCTCTTGAGGTCTCGGAAGACGGTCCAGAGGTGCTCGCCGTAGAGTTTCTTGTTCCACTCGGTGCGGGCGCGGCCGTCGCCGTGCTCGCCGGAGACCGAGCCGTCGTACTTCACGACGAGGTCGGTCACCTCGTCGGCGATGTCGAACATCGTCTGGACGCCCTCGACCGTCTTCGTGTTCACCAGCGGCCGGATGTGGAGCACGCCGGGGCCGGCGTGGGCGTAGAAACTCGCGAAGGTGTCGTGGTCGTCGAGGATGTCCTGGAAGTCAGAGACGTAGGCGCCGAGGTTCTCCGGCGGGATGGCGGTGTCCTCGATGAACGCGATGTGCTTCGCGTCGCCGGTGCGCGAGAGCAAGATCGGGAGGCCGGACTTGCGAAGCTTCCAGATCTTCGCCATCTGCTCGGCGTCGTAGGCCTCGAGCGCGTCGAAGGCGCGGGCGGGCTCGTCGACGCTGACGGCCGCGCCGCCGTCGGTCGCCTCGCCATCCTCGCCGGCACTGGTCGGCTCGCCCTCGGGTTCGTGGCCCGGCAGGCGGTCGGCGAGGAGGTCGGCGACCTGCTCGCGCCCGTGCTCGGCGTCCTCCGCGTAGAACTCCACGAGCAGGGTCGCCTCGGTGCCGGCGGGCAACTGCTCGGCGACCTGCTCGAACTCGGGGCGCTCCCGGGCGAGGTCGAGCAACACGTCGTCGACGAGTTCGACCGCGGCCGCGTCGTGTTCGAGGATGGCCGGCAGGTCGTCCATCGCCGCGACGAGGTCGTCGTAACACAGCATCGTCAGCGCCGTCGTCTCGGGGACGGGTTCGAGCGACACCTCGGCCTCGGTGACGACCGCGAGGGTACCCTCGCTCCCGGCGAGTAGCTTCGAGAGGTTGACGACGCCCTCTTCTTCGGCCTGGTCGAGCAGGTAGTTGAGGTTGTACCCCGAGACGTTCCGCTTCAGGTCGGGGAACTTCTCGCGGATCTCGTCGGCCTCCTCGTCCAGCACGCGCTGCACCGCGGCGTAGATGCGTCCCTCGAGGTCGCCCTCGGGGTCGGCGTACTCGTCCAGTTCCTCGACCGGGACGTCCGCGAACTCCGTGACCGTCCCGTCGGCGAGGACGACCTCGCAGGCCTCGACGTAGGCGTCTGTCTTGCCGTACTTCAGCGAGTGCGCGCCCGTCGAGTTGTTGCCGATGGCCCCCCCGAGCACCGACTTGTCGCCCCACGCCGGGTCCGGCGCGAACTTCAGGTCGTGTTCCGACAGGACGGTGTTCAGCCGGCCGAGCTTCACGCCGGGCTGGGCGCGGGCGGTCTGGCCCTCGGGGTCGACCGACTCCACGCCGTCCATGTGCCGCGAGAAGTCGAGGACGACCGCCTCGTTCACGGTCTGTCCGGCCAGCGAGGTCCCGCCACCCCGGGGCAGGACCGGGACGCCCTCCTCGGCGCAGTACGACACGACGGCAGCCACGTCGTCGGTCGAGCGCGGGAAGACCACGCCGATGGGCGTCTGCTCGTAGATGCTGGCGTCCGTCGCGTACAGCTGTCGCGAGTACGTGTCGAACCGGACGTCCCCGTCGATTCGCCTGTCGAGTGCCGCCTGCAACGGCGTCTCCGGTACCTCCTCGCTCCGGTAGTCGAAGACACTCCGTCGGTCGGCAGCCGGGTCCGTGCCAGACCCTTCACTCCGTGCCATGGAGAGAGATAGCCCCCAGCAGGACAAAAAAGGCGGAGAAGGTGGCCAGATTCTCGGAACGACGGTGCCGGGCCGGGACGTGACTTAACCTCGTTGGCGCCGAAGTGAACGACATGCAACAGGTCAGTCGCCGCCGGTTCCTGCTCGGCGCCGGTGCCGCCGCCAGCGTCGGCCTCGCCGGCTGTTCGGGGACCCGCGTCGGCGAGCAGGGGGTCACGCAGTCGGAGCAGTCGGTCGGGGAGGTCGGGGACCAGCCGGTCCAGGAGGACGAGACCGCCAGTTACGTCGACGTGTACGAGGCGGCCATCCCGTCGGTCGTCCTCGTCCAGGCGTTCCTCCCGACCGGCCAGAGCCAGGGGTCGGGCTGGGTGTACGACGACACCCACGTCGTGACGAACCACCACGTGGTCGCCGACGCCGAGGCGGTCGACGTACAGTTCTCCAACGGGGACTGGGCCGAGGCTACCGTCGTCGGGAGCGACCGCTTCAGCGACCTCGCGGTACTGGAGGTCGCCGGGAAACCGGCCGCCGCGGAGCCACTGCCCCTGATGACGGGCGACCCGCCGGTCGGCCGCCGTGTCGTCGCCATCGGGAACCCCTACGGGCTGGAGGGGTCGATGTCGGAGGGCATCGTCTCGGGGGTGAACCGCCTGCTCCCGAACATCAACGGGGTGCAGATTGCGGACACCATCCAGACCGACGTGGCGGTGAACCCGGGGAACTCCGGGGGCCCACTGCTCCGGCTGGACGGGACGGTCGTGGGCTGTATCAACGCCGGCGGCGGCGAGAACCTCGGATTCGCCATCTCCGCGGCGATGATCCGGCGGGTCGTCCCGACGCTCGTCGAGCACGGGGACTACCAGCACGCCGCGATGGGCATCAGCATGACCAACGTCACGCCGACGGTGGCGCGGGTGAACGACCTGGACGGGGTCTCCGGGGTGATGGTCGTCACGGTGGCCGACAGCGGTCCCGCGGCCGGCCTGCTCCAGCCCGCGACCGGGACGACCACGGTCGGTGGGGTCCGGGTGCCCGTCGGCGGCGACGTGCTGGTCGCCATCGACGACACCCGCATCGCCAGCCAGCAGGCGTACGCGACCTACCTCGCGCTGCGGACCCGCCCCGGGGACGTGGTGCAGGCGACCATCCTCCGGGACGGCGAACTCGTCGACCGGACCCTCACGCTCGGGACGCGCGGCGGAGGCGCCTGAGGCCGGCAGTTCGGGGCGACGTGTCGGTCCTCCCGGCCGGTCAGTCGGCGCGGCGGGCCTCCCGGCGCCGACGCCGGGCCAGCCCGAGCAGTTCGAGGCCCGCCCGTTCCAGGGCGTCGTAGTCGTCGCTGGCGACCGCGAGCCGGGCAGCGTCGAGTGCCTCCTGTGCCTTCTCGTCCATGGTCACCGGTTCGTGCCACGGGTACTAAACCGCGAGCCACGCGTGGTGAAAGTGAAACTGCTCGCCCTGTGCGTGCTGGACCCACATTTCGGCGGTGTGTGTCACTGCACTCGCGGTGTCCATCCGGACCCCTGCTCATGAAGAACCGATAGGGTTGTCCCGCTCCGGACCCCACCTCACGCCGATGGCTCAGCCACGGGTGCTGCTCACGAACGACGACGGCATCGACGCGGTCGGCCTGCACGCGCTCCACGACGGCCTCGGCGAGGTCGCCGACGTGACGGTCGTCGCCCCCACCGAGGACCGGAGCGGGGCGGGCCGCCGGAAGTCCCACGCCGTCTCCGCCCACGAGCACGAGCGCGGGACCGCCATCGACGGCACCCCCGTCGACTGCGTGGCCATCGGGCGCTACCAGTGCCAGCCCGACCTCGTCGTCGCCGGCTGCAACCCCGGCCCCAACATCGGCGCGCACAAGCTCAGCCAGTCCGGCACCGTCAGCGCCGCCATGGAGGCCGCGTTCCTCGGCATCCCCGGCATCGCCGTCTCGGCCTACGACCCCGAGCGCGGCATGCTCGCCGAGCCCACCCGCGAGGACTTCGCGGAGGCGGTCCGGGTCACCCGCTTCCTGGTCTCGCGCCTCCACGACGCGGACTGGCTCGGCCCCGACTGGTACTTCAACGTCACCGTCCCGACCGAACGCTCCCGCGGCGACGAACTCCGGCTCACCCGCCCCGCCCGCGGCTTCGACCGCCGGGTCGTCGAGGGCGAGGACGACCGCGAGTTCACCTTCGACAACCGCTTCTACGACCCCGTCGTCCCCGAGCGCGACGCCCCCGCACCCGACCCCGACACCGACCTCGGCGCCTGCGCGGACCACGTCACCAGCGTCTCCCCGCTCCACGTCGGCGTCGAGACCATCGAAGACGACCGGCTCGTCGAAGCCTTCGCCGGGTTCGGGGACGACGGATAGCCGCGGCTCGCCGTCGGTGACTCACCGGTGGAGAATCCTGTCCCCGCCTACAGCGGCACCCACTCCTTCTCCTCCATCGACTGCGGCACCGTCAGCACCGACCGCGTCACGATGCCCCGCTCCGTCGTGATGACCAGCACCGCCCGGTCCTGGGCGCCCAGCCCGGCCGTCGCCGCCTCGCTCCCGGCCCGGATATCCTCCACCGCGACGACGACGTGGAACACGTCCGTCTCGCTGTTCAGCACCGGCGCGGACCCGTCGTGGTCGATGGGGCTCACGACCGAGAAGTTCGTCGCGTTCGCCTCCGCCGCCGTGAAGTTCAGCGTCCGGTTCACGTGCTCGCCCCGGTAGTGGATGGTCGCGTTCGACAGGTCGGTCCGGTTCATGCCCGCGCCGAGTTTCACGGTCAGCCGGGCCGTCCCGACGCTCCCGTCCGCGGCGTCGACCTTCCCGACCTCGTTCACGACCAGCACGCCCCCGGAGATGTCCTCGAACGCCGCCGCCGTCTCGTTCTCGGCCTCGGCGCTCAACTGGCCCGCCCCGCTGAGCAGCGTGCCCCCCGCGATGGCCGCCACCGCCACCATCGCGATGAACAGGAAGATGATCCCGACGGACACCTGGGCACGCTGGTCCATACTACGCTCTGGTCGTGTTGGCAGAGTCATAGTTCTGTCGGGGGTGAATGTTTGATTGTCGAAGCAATCTAGACAGAACCGTTGACAAACACGACGGTAGACGACTAGGTTTGCTACTTTGTAACTTGAGATTCTCCTCAATTATCGAAACGGGATTTGGGTAATTGATATACTCGAAGCGGACGAAAAATGTCAGTATGAAATCCGCTCCGGATTCTCCAGACGGGTTCTCCGAACCGGAACCGTACGGAGAGGATTCTGTCTACAAGCGTGTTTCAAGCGCAGCAGTTGGGCTCACAGCATTCGGGTTGCTGGTGATTTTCTATCCCGTTCAAGAGATCGCCTCCAGCGCCATCGCTGATTCAATAGGAGAAGCCACGCCATTGATAGATTCTCTGTTTGTCGTTCTCACTATTCCATCTGGGCTGATGTTGACCGTATTTGTCCACGAGAACATCCACTATGCGGCTTCACGACTCATGGGTTATGACCCTGAAATTAGCTATCTACCACCAAGAGTTACAAATGACTATCAGTTCATGAGGCGACGAGATAGCATGATATCGCTGATATCCCCGTTCATACTCGTAAACCTCGCAGCAGGATTGATTATCTGGCTTGAATCGGGCTCCCTTGTTTCCTTGACAGCCATGGTGTGTTTCGTAGTCAATACCAGCTCATCTGGTTCGGATATCTTCGGGTTTTTCAGTCTTCTACGTCGACCCAAAGGGACAGTTGTGAAGACTGTAGTTCAGGAGGGAGCTAGGGAGTCGTTCGTCTTCGAACCGAAGTAAGACCACTTGAATGCCTAGAAAATCCGGTGCCACACTCAATCACGGTGGAGATGAGTCTGAATGAGCTAACGTCCGCGGAAAAGTAGTGGGCCGACTCGGATTTGAACCGAGAGCCTCCACCTTATCAGAGTGGCGCTCAACCTGATTGAGCTATCGGCCCGCCGTCGTTCGCATTTCCGAGTTGTGCGGTGGGAAGTATAAGGGTTTCTTTCTCGCAGAGCTTAGACAGGGGTTCTCACTCGTCGTCTTCGAACTCGATGTCGTAGGCGTCGTCGCCGAGGTTGTAGGTGTCGTCGCCGCTGTTGCCGCCGGAATTTCCGGTGCCGGAGCCGCTGGAGCCGCCGCCCATGCCACCGGAACCGCCACCCATGCCGCCGAAGCCGCCCATCTGGCCGCTGCCGTCGGCGTCGCCCTGCGGGAAGCCGAACGTCCAGACGTTCCCGGAGGCCATGCCGCCGGTCTGCTTGTCGAGGTACGGCGTGACGACGTACTTCTTCAGCACCGTGCGGATGGGGATGCGGGTCAGGGGGATCGTCAGCAGCAGGGCGACGAAGTCCGTGACCAGCCCGGGCGTGAGGAAGAACGCGCCGGCCGCGATGAGCAGCCCGCCGTCCATGACCTCGTTCGTGGGCGGTTCGCCCTCGACGAGCTGGCGCTGTATCTTGCGGATGGTGCGCCGGCCCTCGGCGCGCACGAGCAGGAGGCCGACGAACGCGGTCAGGACGACCAGCGCGGCCGCGATGACCACGGTCACCTCGGGTGCGAAGAGCGTGATGAGCAACAGCAAGGCGGCATCGAGCGTGGGGATGACGAGCAACAGCCCGATGAGCCGGAGTGTTCGCATGGTCGGGGGTAACGGGCCAGGGGTCAAAGCCCTTTTTCCATCGCTGGTCGGGTCGGCGGGCTGTGGCCATCGCCGAGTTCATACGCCCGCGCACCCGAAGCCCTCCACATGGACGAGTCCGCAGCCCAGACACGGGTGGAGTGGCACGAGTGGGGACCGGACGCCTTCGACCTCGCGGCGGAGACCGGCAGACCGATTCTCCTCTCGCTGTCGGCGACGTGGTGTTCGCACTGCCACGAGATGGACCGCGAGACCTACGACGAGCCGCGCATCGCGGCGAACGTGAACGACGGGTTCGTGCCGGTGCGGGTGGACGTGGACCGCAATCCCCGGGTGCGAGACCGGTACAACATGGGCGGGTTCCCCTCGAACGTGTTCCTCACGCCCGACGGCGAGGTGCTGACGGGGTCGGGCTACCTCGGCGAGGACGGCATGCGCCAGGTCATCGACTCGGTGCGCCAGATGTGGGACGAGAAGGGGACCGCCGCGGGGCGCATCCCCCGGTCGGTGCAGGGCAACGACACGCCCGCGGGCGAGCTGACCGAGGACATCGAGGCCCAGCTCGTCGGCCAGCTCCGCGAGAGCTACGACGAGCGAAACGGCGGCTGGGGCAACGCGGAGAAGTTCCCGATGCCCCGGAGCATCGAGTTCGCGCTGAAGCGCGAGCGCGAGCAGGCACTCCGGAGCCTGAACGCGGTGAGCGCGAACCTGCTCGACGACTACGCGGGCGGCTTTTTCAGATTTGCCGCGAACGCGGACTGGAGCGACACCCACCACGAGAAACTGCTGGACACGAACGCCTCCCTGCTGCGCGCGTTCGCCAACGCCTACCTCTACACCGGCAAGGACGAGTACCGCCAGCCCGCCCAGGCGACCCTCGACTACCTGACGGGGACGCTCTGGACCGGCGAGGCCTTCGGCGGGAGCCAGGCCGCCGGCGCGGGCCGGAGCTACTACGCCGCAGAGCCCAGCGACCGCGAGGCCGCCGAGACGCCCCCGGTCGACGAGACGGCCTTCGCGGACTGGAACGCGCTGGCGGTCGACGCCCTGCTCACCTACCACGCCTACACCGACGACGAGACCGCCCGGCGATACGCCGAGCGCACCCTCGACTACCTCACCGAGAACCTCGTCGCGGACGGCGTCGTCACCCACTTCCGTGACGACGACGGGACGGAAGGCGAGGCCGGCCTGCTGGTCGACCACGCCCGCGTCGTGAGCGCCCTGACCCGCGCCCGCGAGGTCCTCGGCGCGGACACCCTCGACACCGCCCAGGCGGTCGCCGACCACGCCATCGACACCCTGCTCGTCGGCGACTCCTTCGTCGACGGCCCGCGCGAGGGCCTCGGGCTGCTCGACCGGCCGCTCCGCCCCCTCGACGGGAACGTGGAGTTCGCCGACGCGCTGCTCGACCTCGCGCTGCTCACGGGCGAGGACCGGTACGAGGAGATCGCCGCCGACGCG
Source organism: Haloarchaeobius amylolyticus (assembly GCF_026616195.1). Classification (NCBI taxonomy): domain Archaea; kingdom Methanobacteriati; phylum Methanobacteriota; class Halobacteria; order Halobacteriales; family Halorubellaceae; genus Haloarchaeobius; species Haloarchaeobius amylolyticus. Next base: position 1,467,596 of record NZ_JANHDH010000001.1, on the reverse strand, counting down.
CTGGGGGCCTTCGCGGGCGCCGCGGACCGCTTCGGCGTCCGCATCGCGGCCTACGGCTCGGCCGTCTCGCGCCTGCTCTACGACCCGCTCGTCATCGCGGTCACCGACGAGGCCGGCAGCGACCTCCACCGCGCCGCCCTGCGGATGGCCGACCACGAGAAGGTCGTCGTCCCGGACGCCAGCGGCTACGACGAGGCCGGCGCGGCCTACGTGGTCCGGGGCGAGTCCGTCGCCGAGCCGGCCCACGACCCCGAAACACTCAGCCGGCGAGTTTCCGACGCGATGGAGTGACGCCGCGACTGCTCGCGGAAACTACCGTTGTGTTTATGGTTCTCCACTCTGTTTGGGTTTATTATGGCGAGTCTCAGGGACCTCGGGTTGTCGGAGTACGAAGCGAGAGCATACCGCGCGCTGTTGAACACCGGACCGACAACCGCGAAGGAGTTGTCCCGGGCCAGCGACGTGCCCATGGGCCGTATCTACGACGTGCTGAACAGCATCGAGCAGTACAACCTCGTCCGCAGCCAGACCGCGAGCCGGCCGAAGAAGTACGTGGCCGTCGAGCCCGCGACCGCGCTGGACCGCCTCCTCGACGACAAGAAGCGCGAACTCGAGGAGAAGGCCGAACAGTACGAGAACATCGTCGAGGAGCTCTCGGACGAACTCGACGCGGCCGAACCCGTCGAGGAGCAGTTCTGGACCGCCGCCGTCGGGCAGGAGGAGACCACCGACCTCCTGCTCGAACGCCTCACCGCGGCCGACCGCCGCATCATCATGGTCGCCTCGGCCCAGACCCCCCAGTTCGACGTGACCGATATCGGCGACCAGATAGTCGAACAGCTGGAGGACGCCCTCGACCGTGGCGTCAAGATCGACGTGTTGCTCACCCGTGAGGTCGTCGACACCCTCTCGGAGGAGGTCGGCCGGCGCTACCGCGAACGTCTCTCGCCCAACCCCGACTTCGAGGTCCGCACCAGCGAGGACGTCACGGGCACGTTCAACCTGCTCGACGACGTGGAGTGCGTCATCCAGGTGCCCAACCCGCTGGGCTCCTCCGGCGAGACCTTCGCGATGATCGACCTCAAGGACCCCGAGTTCGCGACCGAGGTGTACGAGGAGTTCCAGCCGACGTGGGAGAACGCGGAACCGCTGCACTTCTGAGCCAGCCGTCCTGACCCGCTTCGGTTCGACCGCAGCCGTCCGTCCGAACGAGTCGTTCGGGGAGTTCTGGGGTCACCTTTCGCCCGGCTTAAGCCGGGCTTCTACGCGAGGAACGGTCGAATAGAGAACTGCTAGCTGTGTATACATAACCCCCCGCCACGCAGAGATGGGACCGGTACGTTACCGGCCGGAAACCGGCTCTAAAGACCTCCCAGGAAACAGGCGCCGGTACCACCCGGCTGGTGACGTGTCACAGATACCATGACAACGAAGCAAGATATCGGACTGTCTCGTCGGCAGGTGCTGGCCGGGCTCGGAACCATCGGCGTCGCAAGCGCGGGTGCCGGACTCGGCACGACCGCGTTCTACAGCGACCGCGAATCGCTCGAGGGCTGGTACGAGGCGGGCCGCGTCGACCTGTTGCTCGACTATCGGTCGACGTACCGGCCGTGGGAGCGCTACGACCTGCAGAACGTCCCGGAGGACCAGCGACCCCCGGTGGTCGTGGGAACAGAGGGGATGACATACGAGGTCGGCGCCGCGCCCGCGGTCCGGAACGCGGACGGAGACGCCATCAGCCACGAGGACTGGGGCGCGTTCCAGACGGGGACAGACGTCTGCGTGCTGCCCGTCCCGACCGACCTCGCCGACGAGGCTAACCCAGACGTACTGGGCGGCCTCACCGTCGAGGACGACCCCGGCAACCAGTTCCTCCCCGGCCTGGTCGATGGGACCCGCGGGATGTTCATCGACCTCGTCGACATCAAGCCGTACGACGAGGGTGAGACCACCTTCAGTTTCCACCTCTGTGGCAACCCGTCGTACATCTACGCGGAACTCCTCGACGAGGACAGCGAGGGCGGGCCGCTTCCCCGGAGCGACGAGGACTACCGCGAGGGTGTCACCGACCCCATCGAGCCCGAGCGCGAGGCGGGCGAGCTAATCGACGACCCCCGGTTCGAGGGCGGGGAACTCTGCGATTACCTCTACGTGGTCATCGCGGCCGACCCTGACTGTGACAACATCATCGAGGTCGACGAGAACGGGGCCACGGACGGCGAGAGCCCCACGGCGCCCGCAGCCCAGGAGGTCGAGACGGCCGCCGTCACGGCCGCGGACGCGTTCTCGGTCACCGACCTGACCGATGGGAGTCTCACCGCGGAGGACCTCGCGGCGTCGCTGGTCTCCACCCAGGGTGGCGTCACCATCGACCCGGCGAGCGTCACCTACACCGGCAACGACGCCTCGGCCGGCATGTTCCAGGGTGGGATGGACCCACTCGGCATCGAGAGCGGCATCATCCTCAGCTCAGGGGCTGCGGCCGACGTGGCCGGGCCGAACGACGAGGACGGGACGACCACCGCGTTCGATAACCCCGGCGACAGCGACCTCGACACGCTCTCGAACGCCACGACCGAGGACGCGACGGTCCTCGAGTTCGACTTCACGGTCCCACAGGACGCCAACAAGGTCTACTTCAACTACGTGTTCGGCTCCGAGGAGTACAACGAGTACGTCGATGCCGGGTACAACGACGTCTTCGGCTTCTTCCTGAACGGGCAGAACCTCGCCGTCGTTCCGGACCCGAACGACTCCAGCGAGACGGTCCCCGCAGCCATCGACAACGTCAACGAGGACGTCAACGACCAGCTGTACAACAACAACGACCCGTCGGAGATGGACGACGGGCAGATGGCCGACACCGAGATGGACGGGTTCACCGTCGTCCTCGACGTAGAAGGTGACGTCGTTCCCGGGGAGCCGAACACGCTCCGGCTGGCCATCGCCGACGCCGGTGACGCCTCGCTGGACTCGTGGGTGCTCATCGAGGGCGGCAGCCTCTCCACCGAGGACCCCACAGAGATCGTCGAGCCGACCGGCGACGTCCTCTACGCCGGGTCGATGAGTGGCTGGCTCGAACAGTTCGGCCCGGAGTTCGACGGCCGCATCCGGATTCCTCCGGTCGTGAAGGCCGACGGGTCGGGCGTCGCCGGTGACCCCGACGTCGACGCGTTCTGTTTCGAACCGGGCGTCCACTGCTACGTCATGCAGTGGTTCCTGCCGTGCAAGGCGAACGACTCGAACGGGAACGGTTTCACCGACCTCCCGCTCGTGAACAACCCGGTCGCGTCGGGGACCTTCGACGACGAACTCCGTGCTCGCGGGTACGTCGACGAGAACGACGCCACCATCGACGTCAACATCACGCAGACGGACACCTGCCACGTCGGCCTCCAGTTCACGGCCGAACAGTGCCGGCACAACACCGGGTCGGACGAGATGGCCTGAGCGTGCTCGGCCGACCGGTTCCACCCCTGAGTCGTCCGGCCCAGCATGGTCGCCCGGTGTCGTTCACCCTGATATGACAAAATCGTTCTTTTGTACGAGGGACACGACCCATCAACGACAGATGCTGGGGGACGGGGGTTCGACCAGCGGCGACGGCCACGGGGAGCGACGCGTCACACGCGACGACGTACTCGAGGCCCTGGGCAACGAGCGGCGCCGGTTCGCGCTCTACGCGCTCTGTCGGGCCGGCGAGCAGGTGACCCTCCGCGACCTCGCCGAGACGGTCGCGAGTTGGGAGAACGAGAAACCGCCCGACGAACTGCACTCCCAGGAACTCCGCCGGGTGAAGAACGCGCTTCGACAGTTCCACCTGCCCAAACTGGCGAGCAGTGGTATCGTCGAGTTCGACGAGCGTCGTGGGACGGTCGCGGTGACACCGGAAGCAACCGAGTGTGACCTCCTCACGACCGTCCTCTTCGAGCGACGGTTCCCCTGGACCCGGTACCTGCTCACCCTGGTCGGCGTCGGAACGCTGTGTGCAGTCGGTGGCGCGTTCGAGATCACCCCCTTCGACGCGCTCCCACCAGAGACGTGGCTGCTGATGTCCCTCGCCGCGGTGCTGGTCGCCCTGGTGCGGTACTGCTACGAGCACTACTACCGCCCCCGGCGGGGTCCGCGAGGGCCACCCATCGAACTCCGGCACCAGTGAAAGCGGCCGGACTCGGGAGCCAGCTGCCACAGACGGATGGACTGTCCTCCTCTCCCGTTCCGTCCCGCCCCGCACCGAGCCGACTCGCGGGAGACGAGGAAAGCGTCGGTCGACGGGGCCGGACCGGTCAGTCCTCCGCCTGCCCGGTGTCGTCCCAGGTCGGCGGCTCCTCCGACGTGGTGACGGGTTCGAGCGGGTCCGGCCAGTCGTCGGCGCCCGCGTCCGGGCCGGCCGGCTCCTCCTCGGCGTCAGCCGTGTCGTCCATCGCCACGGCTCCCGGCTCGTCCGGCGTCTCTGTCGGCGGTCGGTAGACGTACAGGTAGTCACCGTGGACGACGTAGAACGCCTCCTCGTCGGGGTCCTCGACGACCGCGTTGTCCGTGTCGATGGCGAAGTCGACGAGGGCCTGCAGCGACTCGGCCTCGGCCGCCGGGCGGTCGAAGGCGTCCTCTGGCAGGCGGATCTCCGAGATCCACTCGTCGAACTCGCCGCGTTCGCCCTCGAAGGCCAGTCGCTCGCGCTCGGCCTCGGAGACGGTGAAGAGGTCGCGTCGGTTCCCGACCGCGAGCACGCCGAGGCCAGCGAGCCCGACGAACAGCAGTCCCGGGCCGCCGAAGCGTCCCAGTGGGCCGGCCTGTGCCGGGACGGCGACCTGCCGCGCCTCGTCGAAGGACTCGGTCTGTGCGGTGGCCCCGGAGACGCTGTAGGTGCTCCCGTCGACCGAGAGCGAGAGGGGGTCCGTCTGCCGGTGGGTCACCTGCTCCCCGTCGACGGTCCCCTGCACCGTCACGGTCGTCCGGATGGACACCGACGGCTCGCCCGAGCTGCCGAGCTGCTCGGAGATGTTCGCGGCACGCTGGTCGGCCGCGATGGCGTCGAGCGAGAAGGGAACCTGCACGCGGTCACCGGGCGAGAGCGACGAGAAGCTATCGTTCGCGAGGACGCGTTCCTTCCGCCAGTGGACCGTCGCGGGCTCCTCACCGGAGCCGCCTTCGGTCCCGGTGAAGACCAGCACGACCGAGACGTTCCCCGCGAGGTCGCCCGACTGCCGGGCGTCGTACTGGAAGACGTAGCTCCCGTCGAGCCGTGGCGCGATACGACCCAGGTATGTCGACCGGTCGTCCAGCGTGGTGCCTGTCTCGTAGACGTCGTTCTCCTCGGTGACGGTCGCGGAGTGGTTGTACCAGCCGGTCGTCGACCAGGCCTCCTGCTGGACCGTCCGGGTGGACTCCCCGGGGTCGGCGTAGGCCCCGTAGGCGAGCCAGCCGCCGGCCAGCACGCAGGCGACGAGCGCGAGCGCGACCACGGTCTGGTTGTCGCCGACGACAGCACGCAGTTTCGTGTGGTCGTCGGTCATGCGACCACCCGGTGTTCGCCATCGGTCGTGGTCTCGTCGCTGGTGGTGCTCTCGTTCGTCTCCTCGTCTGGTTCCTCCACTCCGTCGTCGGCCGGCGTCGGCAGACAGCGCACCTCGAAGGTCCGCGCCTCGCCGTCGAGGGTCGCGTCGATCCCCTCGCCGTGGACCGCGACGGTGATGCTGACGTCGGCGGTGGTCTCGTTCGCGCACGTGACCTGCCCGAAGACGACGCCACGCTTGCCGGCCCCGACCGACCCCGGGCCGGAGACGCTGGTGACCTCGACGCCGGGCCCGTGTTCGATGCGCACGACCTCGACGGTCACCGGCACCGGCGTCCGGTCGGTCACCGTCACGAGTCGCGTCGTCGTCCCGGCGGTAACCGTCCGGTCAGCCGCGTGGTAGCCGACGAGGGCCTGCTCGTCGCCGACGACCGACACCTCGACGCCGCGCTCCGCCGACACCGACGAGTAGCCGACGGTCCCGTAGACCAGCGCTGTGGCTGCCGCGAGCGCGAGCACGATACTCACCGCCTTGAGGCGTGTCATCTATCGAGTTCCGGTGGTTCCTCCGTCGACCCGAGCTCCAGTTCGGTCACGTAGTAGCGATGCGCCAGCGCCGAGCAGGCGAACGCGATGACGACCGCGACGAGCCACGAGAAGTCAGAGAACGCGGTGAACGGCCAGAGGTCCGCGCCGACGACGGCCGTGAGCGCCACGGCCACGCCGGAGAGACCGAGATAGTACTCGTTCCAGGGCATCTCCTTCCCGCGGACCACGTCAAGGTACAGGTCGACGTCCGCCAGCGCGGCGGTCGGTTCGACGACCCCCCGGTCCTTGTCGAACTCGACGACCCCCGCCTCGTCCATCCGCGGCAGGTGCTGCTGCTGGAGCGCGGTGTAGACCCGCTTGCGCTCGGAGTAATCGACCTGGGACAGCTCGACGTCGTTCTCCCACGCGGCGATCTGTCGCGCCATCGGCCCGATGTCGATGGCCGCCTGTTCCTCCTGTTTCAGGACGTGCACCGCGTAGCGTCGTCGCTGGTTCGAGAGCACGTCGAACAGTTCGTCCTCGGAGACCGGTGTCGATACCTCGGCCTCCTCGTTCCCCCGCTGTTTCGCGACCCCCATGAGACGGGTAGTCATTGACAGGTCAGTATAAAAAACGGTTCGACCTTTCAGATACCATTAGTAACGTAAACGGTCGGTTACCGGGTGGTTACCGGACGGGGTGTGGCGGTTATCGAGAGGATACCGCCACAGAGAACGGCTGTGATGGCGGTCTGTCTTCCATCGGTCGGACTCGGCTGGTCTGGTCGAGTATCCATCACTTACCGGTCGGCCAGTAGGTATTTGTCGCATCGCAGAGCGACTCTGCGGGTTCTCTGAGAAAGCCTGCCACGAATCGCCCGAATTATAATCGACGTGTCACCGATTCGCAGGGGCCTCAATACAGTACGGGTATCTCCCATTGGGTTCGAGTGAAGCGATTCGGTGCGAGGCGGCGTCCCGCGGTCGGACGCCGGCTCGTGCGGGGTCGTGCTCGCAACACGGTGAATACAGGACAATGGAACGACGCAAGTTCTTGATCGGACTCGGATCGGTCGCTGCCGGCGGGGCAGCTGCAATGGGTACTGGTGCGTTCTCGAGTGTGAGTGCTGATCGTAGTGTCAGTATCAGCACTGCTAACGACTCGAACGCCCTCCTCGCGTTCCAGTCGAATAGTAATACGAACAGTGAATACGTCAATATCGATGGGAACGGAGGTAAAGTCGAAATCACAACCTCCAACAACGATGCAAACGGGCTTAATGCAGACTCACTCACCCGGATTCTCGATATGGTCGATGTTGTGAACCAAGGGACCCAGGCCGCAGTCGTTTACGTCGATGGAGACAGTATCCCGAACAACAAGAGGACGACGAGCAGTGGGTTTGGCGTAGACCCGCAGGTGACCAACCGCCCCAACGGGGACTACAACCCTGAAAACGACCTCCCAGCCGATAATCCGGGTGCTAACCTACAGGGTGAAGTTAGCCTGACCGGGATTTACAATCTTCCGGACTTCAACAGCTACGCTGCAGAGAAGGGAGACTTCGTTCTCGAGCCCGGTGAGAGTTTCAGTCTCGGACTCTACATCAAGAACCCGGGTGATGCAGACATTGACGTGTCGATGACCATGGTCGCTGACACCTCTATCGTCCCTGATTCCTACGTGGGAAAAGGGGATTGATTAGAAGAACATATAAATGAACCGTCGCACCCTCATTGCTGGCTTGGGAGGTCTCGCAATGAGTGGCGCGTTCGCCATCGGAACAGAGGCATTCACCAACGTCAGTACGAATCGAAACATAAATATCCAAACAACAGACGATTACGTTGCGGTTTTTACTCTGACCCAGCAAGGAACGGGCAGACGTTCGCTACTTGACGGGAACCCATCAGAACTTCAATTTGATATTCCCAGCCCAGATGAGGGGAACTATCCAGCCGGCAATCCAACTGACCCAGAAGGGCTCGGAATCGACTCTGTCTACCGCTTTGGCGAAGACGCTGCTCACGACGAACCGGGTCTGTTCGGTGTCAAGAACCAGGGTACACAGCCCGTCGAGGTCTACAGCACACAGGAGACGACCGCGGGCGTCCCGTCGGTGACGATGTACGATGTCGAAACGGGGAACCTGCTCACGGAGAGCAGTCCGTCGGGACCACTCGCTGTCGGTGAACAGCTAATCTGCGGGCTGGAGATCGATACCCATGGGGTTCCTGTCCAAGAGGAAGAGTATGACGTGACGCTGACTATCAACGCGGTCGCTACGGACTGACCACACCAGAAACGCCAGAGGAAGCGCTGTCGGACGACTACGACTCGGTTGGGGATTCGACCCACTCTGGCATTCGGCGGTTCGATTCCGCCGGTGGGTCTTCGCGGGGGGACAGAGGATGGGAACGCTGACCAACAGCAGCCAGCACAGAGGCCGGTAGCCGTGCACCGAGCAACGAAACTCCTCCTCACGGCCGTCGCCACCATCACCATCGCCCTCGCGCTCCTCCAGGGCACCGGCGCGTTCCTCACCACCCAGTCCGACACCATCGGACAGGGAATCCACCTCACCCCGCACCCGGGTGACAACGGCGACTTCGCCTACTACGACGAGGACGGCGAGCTGACGGTCGACCTGACCGCCGAGAACCCGAACCTCGAGGGCGAGGGCGTCTCCATCGACGCGGGAACCACCGTCCGGGACATCTTCACCGTCACGAACACGAACCCGGAGCCGGCCCGGGTGTGGCTCGACCTCGACCAGCCATTTCTGACCTTCGTCGCCCGGGGTGAGTCCATCGAGGGCAAGGGGAACGCGGTCGTGCTCGGGCAGAACGAGAGCGTCGCGGTCGGGCTGCGGGTCGACACGACCGAGGACGTGACGGTCGACATCGTGCGGGACCAGTTCGAGGTGAACGCGGTCCCGGCGGAGGCCGCCACCGATTCGACCCAGGGAACGGACGCGGACATCCAGACCGCGAGCGTCCCGGCGGTGTCGGTGGCGAAGCCGGCACCGAACGAGCGCCGGGTCACCCTCTGGCACGTCACGGGGTCGAAGACGGCCGACCTCGACCGGATGCACGTCGCGGGGGCGAACGTGACCCTCGACCGCGTCGCGCTCGCACCCACGCGGGAGGACGTGGTGCGGGTGGACATCGTGGGCAGCCCGGAGCCGGTCGGCGGGGTGGGGGCGCTCCCGGCCGGTCGTGACGCCCAGCCGGACGGGTACCTCGACCTCCGGCAGGCCATCGGAACCGGCGGGTTCGAGACGGTGCGGCTGTACGTCAGCGTCGACCGGGACTACCTCGACTGGCGGGGAACCGACCCGGCCGACGTGACCCTCCTCGAGTACGGAGACGGCAACTGGACCGAACTCGACGCCCGGCTGGTCGAGCACGGCGAGCGAATGCACTACGTCGCGACGACCGACGCGCTCGGGACGGTCGTCGTGGCGAGCGGGCAGCCCGACATCCAGGTCGCTGGCGTGCGCGTCGCGGACCGAGACGTGGTTCCCGGTGAGACCGTGACGGTCCGTGCCTCGGTCGAGAACGACGGCATGGCCGATGGTCGCCGGGAACTGGCGGTCGCGGTCGACGACGCGGCGGTCGAGCGCGAACCGGTCGCACTGGACCCGGACGAGCGTGCGGTCGTCCGGTACGAGCTCACGTTCGAGGAGCCGGGGACGCACTCGCTCCAGGTCGGGACTGTCGACGCCGGGGAGGTCGTCGTCAGTCGGGCGGCCGGCGCCGACCAGACGACCGGCGTCGGCGACGGCTCCGCCGGCACGGGCGACAGCCAGGGAACCGGCGCCGAGCAGGAGGCGACCGACGCGGGCGCACCCGGGCTGTCCACCCAGGGTGGCGAGGCCGACCCGGGGGCCGTCGTCGCGGTCGTCGTCGGTGCTGCCAGCGTACTGGTCTCGGTGGTGGTGCTCCGCCGACTCACGAGCGTCTGAGTGCGGCCCCGCCCGGCAGCCCCGTGCAGGATATATCAACCCGGGGCATTTCCTGTCGGGCGACGAACCGATTGCTACTGGGGGGACCACCAGATGGGGGCACGCCGTCTGCTATCGCTCGCAGCCTCGGCAGCGGTCGCGCTGGTCCTCGTCTCGCTGCTCGCGGGGGCGCTGCTCGGCCAGCCTATCCTCCTGAGCTACGTCGAGACCGGCAGCATGCAGCCGACGATGGACCCCGGCGACGGCTTCGTGGCGATCCCGACCGCCATCGGCGGGGACGTCTCCGAGGGCGACGTCATCGTCTTCCAGGCCGAACACCTCCACGGCGGCGGGCTCACGACCCACCGGGTCGTCGCGGAGACGGACCGCGGGTACGTCACCCGCGGAGATGCGAATCCCTTCACCGACCAGGACGGCGAGGAGCCACCGGTGAAGGACGCCCAGGTCGTCGCGAAAGCGCTGACCGTGGGCGATTCCGTGCTGGTCATCCCGTACCTCGGGACGGTCGTGATGAGCATCCAGGACGCGCTCGAATGGACCCAGCTCCGGCTCGCCCAGACCCTCGGCATGCGGTCGCTGCTCGGGTCACAGGGCGTCGCCATGGTGCTGTTCGGGCTGTCGGTCGTCGGCTACGTGCTGGACTGGTACCTCACGGACCCGGCGGCCGAGAAGCGCCAGCGGTCACGGAGCCGCGACGACGGGACATCACTGCGGCTGGTGCTCGCGGGACTGGCGTTGCTCGTGGTGGTCGCGGCGACCGCGGCGATGGTCGTCCCCGCCGGCACGCAGGAGTTCGGCGTCGTCAGCGCGGAGTTCGAGTCCGAGAACCCGACCGTCATCGAGCAGGGAACCACGAGCGACCTGCCCTACCGCGTCGCCAACGCCGGGCTGGTCCCGGTGCACGTCTACCTCGAACCGGCGAGCGAGGGGGTGGCGGTGACGCCGCGACACCTCGTGGTCGACGGCCAGAGTCGCACGAACGCGACCCTGACGCTCGCGGCGGCGGACGACACGGGGTACTACCGGCGGTTCCTCACGCAACATCGGTACCTCGCGGTGCTGCCGGGGCCGGTCATCGACGGGCTGTACCGGGTGCATCCCTGGCTCCCGCTGGTCGCCATCGACGGGCTGCTCGGGTCGACGGTCTACCTCGCCGGGGCGGTGACGCTGAAGCAGGGGCGGCTCCGCAACCGGGAGCGAGAGAACCCGGGTCGGTCGGTCACGGAGCGGGTGCTCGGGTGGTTCTGAACCGACGGCCACGAACAGTGCGCTGACGGGCGCGAATAGTGTCTTGAGAACCGCGACGAACAGAGAGACGGCGCGAACTCAGGCGGTCCCGTTCAGTTCCTCGCGCAGCTGGCCCATCTCGACGAGACGCTCGGCGTGGGCGTTGTGCTGGTGGATGGACTCGTCGTTGGACTGCTCCATGTGGATCACGGCGTCGTCCGGCAGGTGGTCGAACGTCTCGACGACGCCCTCGGCCATGGCACGCACGCAGTCCTCGACGAACTTGGCGTCGGCGTGGGCCTCGTAGGTCATGTGGTCCTCGTCGGGGCGCTTCGCGAGGTTGTAGATGCGCGCCGACATGGAGTCGCGGGCGACCTCGACGATGTCCATGAGGTCCACGTCGGGGGTGCCCTCGCTCTCGATGGTGATGGTGGCGTGGCCGCGCTGGCTGTGGCCGGGCTGGGGCACCCGGTCGAGGAACTCCTCGGTGGTCTCGTCGTCGATCCCGAGGTCGGCGAGCACGGAGCGGGCGCGGGCGGCGGACATCCCCTGCGAGCAGGGACAGACGGTCATGCCGACGACGTGGGCGCCAATCTCCTCGCGGGTGCCCTCGTCGGTGGCGGTCGCGCTGGCGATGATGTCGACGACGCTCTGGGTCTCCAGGCCGGAGGCAGGGGTCTCCTCGCGGGTGACGAGTTCGGCCTCCATCTTCACGACGGCCTTGCTGGTGTAGTCGTGTTTGGCCAGCAGGCGCTCTGCGGCGTCGCCACAGACGTCCTCGACGCGGAGGGCCTCCTCGCGGGTCGCGGCCTCCAGCGTCTCGTCGATGACCTGCATGTTCCGGGACATGTCGGCGCCCTTGCGCCACGACGGCAGGTCGACGAACACCTCGAACTCGGCCATCAGGACGATCGGTCGCTTGTCGTCGCGGTGGAGCTTCACGAGCTTCTCGACACCCGTGACCCCCACCTGACTCAGCCCGACGGTGACGTCCGGGCTGGACGCCTGGACGTCCGGCAGTTGCTCACTCATTAGGTGCAGGAAGGGTCAGGACTTGCTAAGGGCTTTCGAAAGTCGGGGGGATTGCCCGTACTCCGGTCATACTGTCGGACGTAATCCCATGGAGGATTTTCGTCACTCGGGGTGTCGGATATCTTCCCGAAGTTACGTCCGACAGTATCAGTCGAGTTTGTTCAGCGCCTTGAAGAACTCGCCCGGCGGCCCGGCCATCCGGACCGGCCGGTCGGCGCGTTCGATGGTGACGGTCTCCGGCGGTTCGATGACCTGCTGGTTGCGCCCGTCGCTGATGACGAAGCCGGAGTCGGCGTCGTCGACCCGGACGGTGACGGTGCTGTCGGCCGCACTGACGAGCGACGGCATCGGCTCGGAGGCGCACATCTCGGTGACGACGACGGCGTCGACCTCGGGGCGGATGAACGGGCCGCCCTCGCTGAGGTTGTAGGCGGTGCTGCCCGCCGGTGTCGCGACGAGGACGCCGTCACCCTGGCTGCCGGTGTACAGCTCGCCGTCGATGCGCACCTCGAAGGAGGCCCCGCCGCCGTGGCCGCGCTGGGGGCCCTGGACGACGATCTCGTTCATGCCGGGGTCGAGCGTCCACCCCTCGCCCCGGGCCTGCAGGCGCATCATCTCGCGGACGTGGGGAGACCCGGTGTCGCGGATGTGTTCGACCTCGGCCTGGACCGCCTCGAGGGCGTCGTCCGGCGAGACTGCGTTCAGGAACCCGACCTCGCCGAGGTTGACGCCCATGATGGGGGCGGTGCCGGCACCGCGGGCGGTGTAGAGGAACGTCCCGTCGCCGCCGATGCTCACGACCAGCGCGCAGTCCTGCATGGCCTCGGGCGAGACGCCGTCGCTGCCGAGGGCCTCGGCTGTTGCCGTGTCGACTACTACCGTCACGTCGTGCTCGCGGAGCGTCTCGCGGAGTCTCTCCGCCAGATGCGCCGCGCGAGCGTTGTCCTTCTGGGCGACCAGCCCCACCTTCATGCCCGAGCCTACCGGCCACGAGGCTAAAAACCCCACCGACAGCAACAAGGTTAAAGCCTGCGCAGGGCGTGGCCTCGGGTGTACGAACGACGTGGTCGAGGAGTGACAGACTCGGCCCGTCGACACGCAAGCAATGTCCCCCTCCGAACAGGTTCGCGCCGGCTACGTCGCGTCGACGGTTCAGGCGGCCGGCAAGAGACGACTGCTGGCCCGACGAGAGCGACGGTGGTCGCGATGAGCGAGGAGGACTGGTTCGAGCGAGCCATCCGCGAACGCGACGGGCAGGCGGCCGACGACGAGCAACAGTCGCCCGACGACGGGGACGACGCCGGATTCGACGGCGAGAACGACACCGCGGACGCCGGCTCGCCCGACCCGGCCGACTCGGAAGAGACCGACGGCGCTCGCGACACCGGCGCGGACTGGGACGCTGCCTTCTCCGACGACGATACCGCCGAACCAGCCGCTGGCGAGGCCGCCGAGGACACCGGCGAGGACCTCGGATTCGCGGACGACTCGCCCGACGAGAGCGGCGGGCGTCACGTCGACGACGACGCCGGCCAGGGCACCGACGCCGGTTCGGACTCCGACCCAGACTTCGGCGACCAGCCCGACGATTCGTCGGGGTCGCTGTTCGACGACGACTTCGGCGCGGCCATGGGGAACGTCCAGATGCCGGACGTCGACGACGGTGCTGGCGGCGGTGCCGGTGGCGACGTCGACGACGGCTTCGACGTCGAGGGCAATCCGTTCGACGTGGGGAACGGCGAGTTCGACATGGCCTCCGACGACTTCGGCATGGGCGGCGGTGGCTTCGACACCGGCGGCGGGTTCGGGACGACCGACTTCGACGCCGACGAGTTCGAGTCAGAACTCCCCCGCATCAACCTCGGCATCAAGGGCCTCGACGAGATGATCATGGGCGGGGTCCCCGAGCGCTCGCTGATGGTCGCGGTCGGGTCGGCCGGGACCGGGAAGACCACCTTCGGCCTGCAGTTCCTCGACCACGGGATGCGACAGGGCGAACGTGGCATCTTCATCACGCTGGAGGAGAACCGCGACCGCGTCATCAACTCCGCCACCGAGAAGGGGATGCCCTTCGACGAGTACGTCGAGGACGGCCTGCTCGCGGTCGTCGACATCGACCCCATCGAGATGGCCAACAGCCTCGGGTCCATCCGGTCCGAACTCCCCCGGCTCATCAGCCAGTTCGGCGCGAGCCGGCTGGTGCTGGACTCGGTGTCGCTGCTGGAGATGATGTACGACGACCGCGCCAAGCGTCGCAACGAGATCTACGACTTCACGAAGAGCCTGAAGGAGGCCGGTATCACGACGATGATGACCTCCGAGGCCAGCGAGGACTCGCCCTACGCCTCCCGTCACGGCATCGTCGAGTACCTCACCGACGCCGTGTTCATCCTGCAGTACGTCCGGCCGTCGGACTTCCGGGAGACGCGTCTCGCCGTCGAGATACAGAAGATACGTGACGCGAACCACTCCCGGGAGACCAAGCCCTACGAGATAACCGAGGACGGCATCTCGGTCCACCGGCAGGCGAACATCTTCTGACGCCTAGTTCGGCGTCGCCTGACCCCGTCTGGACGGGTTCGAGGTCCCCGTGTCGAGGGGGTCCTCGAGGTCGCCCATGACCGCCTCGAGCGCGTCGGTCGCGGTGACTAGCCCGACGATGTCCCCGTCGGCGAGTATCAGGGCCAGCTCCTGACTCTCGGCCTGGAACCGGTCGATGGCGTCGCTGACGGAGGTCTCGGCCGACATGGTCATCGGCGGGGCGGCGATGTCCGCGAACGTCATGCTACCGTCGCGCAACGCGTCGATGTTCTCGACGACCTGCGGGACGTAGACGATGCCGACCGCCTCCTTCGGCGCGTCGCCGACCAGTGGGTACCGGGTGTGCTGTGACTCGGAGACGCGTCGCAGGTTCTCCTCGGGGGTCGCCTCGGTCGAGAGGAACACGACGTCGGACTCGGGGACCATCACGTTCCGGACCTCCATCGTCCCGGCGTCGAGCGCGCTCAGCACCTCGTCGTGGCGCTCACCCTCGATGTCACCCTGCTCCAGCAGGGAACTCACGCGGTTGCGGAGCTGGCTCCGGGACTCGATGGCGTCCTCTTCCGTCTCGAGCCACGCGCCGGACATCTCGATGCCGAACATCCGGAGCGTCCACTTCGCGACCCAGTCGCCGAGCTTGATGACCGGCGAGATGACCACGTAGAACCAGTGGAGGGGCGCGGCGCCGTACCGGCAGACCAGTCGGGAGCGCTCGACGCCGAGGTAGGTCGGCGTCTGCTCGCCGTGGGTCAGGTGGATGAGGTTGATGATGAAGTACGCGATGAACGCACCGGCCCCGATGCCGGCGAGCGGCGTGTTCCCGAACAGCGGCTTGAAGATGGCCGCCAGCGCCGGCTCGGCGACGATACCGACGGCGATGCTCGAGGCCGTGATACCGACCTGGCACGTCGTCAGGTACAGTTCGAGGTCGTTGGTCATCTTCCACGCGCGTTCCAGCCGTGAGTCCCCGTCGACGAACTCCTCTTCGGTGAACTGTCGGGCACGCGTCAGGGCGAACTCGATGGCGACGAAGAAGCCGTTCGCGAGGATGAGCAACACGCCCGCGAACAGGCGGATGAAGATCTCGAGGGTGTTCATTGTCGTCCGTGCTCCCGATTCCCGCTCGGGACGGGAAAATGTGTCGGACTGTCCTGTAGTTTAAATACGTAGTTGGCGAAAAACGAGAAAATCTGCTGCTCGGTGTTGTTCTGACAAGCCACTTTGGCCACGTTTTTACTTACCCAGCCGAAGAGGGTAGTCAAATGGCGATTCGAGAACTGGACGACCTCGACCGACGCATCCTCCACGAACTCCAGTCGGAGGCCCGGCATACGTCTTCCAGCGACATCGCGGCCGACCTCGACGTCTCCGCGAGTACCGTCCGGAACCGCATCCAGCGGCTCGAAGACGACGGGGTGCTCCAGGGGTATCACGCCGACGTGGACTACGAGCGCGCCGGCTACCAGCTCTTCACCCTCATCGTGTGTACGGCGCCGATTCCGACCCGTGAGGAACTCGCCGAGGCGGCGGCCGACGTGGACGGTGTCGTCGAGGTGCAGGAGGTGATGACCGGTGAGGGGAACGTCCTCGTCCGGGCCGTCGGGGCCGACGGCGACGACCTGACCCGCATCGGCGAGAAACTGGACGAACTCGGGCTCAAGGTCTCCGACGAGGACCTCGTCCGGAACACGCACCGCAGTTCGTACTCGGGATTCGAGGCCATCCGCGAGGAGTGAGTCGCGGGAGCGCGGACCGGGTGCGGGTCAGCGCACCACCGTCACCGGACAGTCCGCGTGCCTGATGACGGCCTCGGCGACGCTCCCGAGCAGGATCCGGGAGACGCCGGACCGGCCGTGGCTCCCGGTGACGATGTGGTCCACGTCGTGCTCGTTCGCGTAGTCGACGATGCGCCGGGCGGGCCGCCCCACGACGATGTCCGTCTCGGCGTCGACGCCGACCTGGGCGGCGGCGCGCTGGGCGGTCCCGAGGCGTTCGGTCGCGGCCGTCTTGCGCTGTTCGTACCACTCCTCGGGGAGGCTCGGGATGGCGAGGTTCCGGCTGTAGCCCGCGTCTGCGGGGTCGATGATGGTGAGGAGCGTCATCCGTCCCGCGTCGTCGAACTCGGTGAGTGCCAGCCGCAGGGCGTGGTCGGCCTGCGGCGAGTCGTCGTAGGCGACGAGGACGTGCTGTGCCATTGGTATAGACTAGCACGGTCTGTCGCATAAATCCCCCTCCCGTCGGCGGTATCGCGGTGTCGTGGCTGGAACCCGGGTCGATACGTCGGGCGGTTTCCGTCCGTCGCCCTCAGCGCCCGTGACTCGTCACACACGTCGAGAGCCCGATGCACTCGACCGGTTCTGAGTTGTCCGGCGAGTAGACGACCATCTGGCCCTTCTCCATGTAGGGGACCTTCGACTCCAGGTTCGCGGGGATGTTGACGCTCTTGATGGCGTCCTCGTCGCCGAGGTTCAGGACGACCGTCGTGTTCACCTGCTTGAACACCGGGTCGGCGATGTCCTGTGGGTCCTGCGTGATGAGGAACAGGCCGAGGCGCTCCTTGCGGCCCTGTTTGGCGGCCTCGGTGAACTTCGTGATGACCTTGCGGGCCTGGACGGTGTCGGCGTCGGTGAGGAAGTTGTGCGCCTCGTCCATCCCGAGGACCATGGGCGTCTCCTTGATGCGGTCGAAGTCGGGGTCGTTCGAGAGCTTCTGGTCGACCAGCAGGCTCGCCAGCGCGAGGACGACGGTCGTGGTCGTCCGCGAGTCGTTGACGTGGTAGGTCGGGACCACCGAGAGCCCGCCCGGGCGGACGAACTCGTGGACGAGGTCGGTGATGGGCTTCGCGCTCTGGTCGAACACGTCGCCGAAGCCGTAGGTCCGGCGCTTGACCGCGTCGAAGGTCGCCTCGTGGATGCGCCCGGACTCGTGCAGTTCCTCCTTGAGTGCGGGGTCGTCGAGGAACGACCGGAACTGCGAGTAGGTGCCGCCGTTGCCGTACTGGTCGAAGAAGCGCCGGAGCAGCTGCTTGAGGGCGGGATACTGGTTGTCGTTGAGGCCGCCACTGGCGACGAGCCAGGGGCGCGAGCGAACCATCGAGAACGGGATGGTGAACTCGACCTGCTCGGCGCGGTGGTGGTCGGCGGCGTAGCTGGCCTGCCCGACCTTCGGGACGAACGCGGTGGTGTCGTCGATGCCGCCGTGGGCGATGTCCTCGCGTTCGAGCCGGCGGGCGAACTCGTCGGTCATCCCGGGGTTGTCGTCGTGCATCTGGGCGTACTCGTCCTGCGGGTCGAAGACGACCATCGCGGGGCGCACGTCGCGGCCGCCCTCCATCGGGTAGGTGCGGTCCTCGGCGAGGTACTGCCGGAGGATGTTCTTCGCGCCGTGGGTCTTCCCGGACCCGGTGCCACCCGCGACGAGGGTGTGCCGGAAGACGAGGGGGTCGCCGGCCTCGTAGTCGTCCTTCAGCCGGTAGTCGATGGTCGGCGGCTCCGCGTTGGTGCGGACCTTCTCGCCGCCGACGGAGAGGTGGCCCAGGAACACGCCCTCCTCGGGCATCTTCAGGCCGGTCTTGATCTCCGTGGTGTCGGTCGCCTCCCGGACGATGGTCTCCGGCTTGGGGACGCGGTCGACCATCCGTCGTTTGAGTTCACCCTCGTCGTCGAAGAGGACGGCCATCGGCTCCAGCGTCGCCATGAACTTGTAGTCGGCCTCGTCGATGCCGTCGCGGCGCATCGCCCGCCGGGCGTGGATCTCGGTCGCGTCGTCGGCGTGGAACGCCTGGGCGTACTCCAGGCCGGTGATGCGGGCGAACAGTTTCTCGCCGTCGGGGTACGGCGCGAGCAGGTACGAGCCGATGCGGACGTTCGGCCGGTTGCCCGTCGTCACGTACGCCCGCAACTGGGTGTCCTCCTCGCGTTCGGCGATGCGCAGGCCCTCCGAGACCGCGATGGTCCCGATGCCGCGGTCGCGGCCACTGGGCGTCACGTCCATGCGCTGGAAGTCGTCGGCCTGCTGGTCGCTCGCCGGCTGGTCGTCGCCACGTTGCGGGGCGTCGTCCCCCGTGGACTCCTCGGCCAGCGCGTCGTCACCGGCCGACTCGTCGTCGACGTCGAAGTCCCCGAAGTCACCGAGGTCGGTCATACCCCAACGCAAGGAATCGCGGCGTGAAACCGGTTTCCCTCGGTCGCCTGTGCGCCGGTGGCGATGTGAAGCCATGGTCTTATGCGAGTCCGTCGCCTATTCTCTGGGCATGTTGCTAGTACGCGGGAGTGCGGCCGGGACCGACCTGACCGGCACCATCTACGAGCGGGGGGAGGACGCGCCGGAGTTCCGCGGCGCGCCCGACGAGGACGCTCCCTACGTCTGGGTGTGCGACGAGTTCTACGAGGTCGAGAGCGGGGGGACGGTCCAGGAGGTCGACGGCGAGGAGATCCACATCGCCTTCGAGTCGCCGATGCCCCGCGGGTTCGACACCAAGGACCAGGCGCTGACCGCGGCCAAGGAGCACATCCGGACGCAGTTCGCCCGCGTCGGCGTGGACCCCGACGTGGTCGACATCTCGGTGCAGAAGGCGGAGACGGCCTGAGTCGGGTCTTTCTCTCTCGGTTTCTTGTCTCGTCCTACTCAGTCCCAGCGCGTGTCGTCGTAGTCCCGCATCCGGCGGGCCTCGAACGTCTCCTCGAGCGTCGCGGTGAGCGCGCGCTTCTCGTCGCGGCTGATGCGCGCGAGTTCGTCGGCCTTCGCGACGGCCAGGGGCGGCCCGTTCCGGGCGGCGATCTCCTGCAGCGCGAACAGTCGCAGGTCCTCGCGGGTCGCCGCGTCCTTCGTGAAGGCGTAGGGTGCCTCGAGCCGGTAGACGAGGTCGTTCCGTGGGTCGTAGATGGCACAGAAGGTGGGTTCGTAGTCCTCGTCGTCGAGGCGGCGCTCCACGCCGAGGGCGTCCCCGTCCGTCGAGAGCGGGTGGTCGGCGCCGCCGCGGGAGGCGAACCAGTTCGTGCAGGTGAGGTGGTTCGTGTCGCGCTCCCACTGCTCGGTGTCGGGGTCGAACCCGCCGCGTTCGAGGACGCGGGTGAAGAAGGCGGTGTCGTCGACCCAGGGGGCGTGTGCACCCTTCTTCTGGACGGTCCGGGTGATGACCTTCGTCGCGGGGTTCTTCACGAAGCCGACGAGGGGGACGTCCCGGGTGACGAAGCGCTCGACGAGTTCGACGTAGTTCGAGACGACCTCGCGCACCCGGTCGTCCTCGTCCAGCAGGGCCGCCAGCTCGGGGTGGCGGTCGGCCCACTTGAACAGCCCCTTCGGGTAGAGCGGCCCGTCGAGGACGAGCAGGTCGTCGACCACCTCGGCCTGCGTGAGGGCGTGTTTCGACTCCGCGAGGTAGAGCGCCAGCGCGTGGACGACACCCTCGGCGAAGCGGTCGACGCGCGGGGCTTGCCGAATCTGCGACCGGATGTAGCCCTCGTCGCCCATCTCCCAGTCGGACTCGGAGACGTCGACGGTCCGGTCGTTCGTGTGGACCGTCATCACGAGGGTGCGCGCCCGGTGGAGTTCGAGGTCCGAGGGCGTCGCGGACATGGCAGCCTGGGCGATGTCGAGCACCAGCCCGTTGGTGAAGGTGGTCGGGTTGATGGTGCCCGAGTCAAGCCCGTGGACTGTCTCGAAGGGCTCGTCGGTCAGCGCCACGTCCTCGATGGGCGCGGAGTGGCGGCCCTGTTCGCCCAGCGGTTCGAGGACCGTCCGGCCGTCGTCGACCAGCGGGTCGAGGAACTCGGCCCACACCGTCCGGGCGAAGTCGCGGTGGTCGTCCTCGCCCACGTCGTACCTGATGCGGCGGGCCAGCTGCGCGATGCCCTCGAAGTGCACCGGGTCCAGCGTCATATCCCACCGGACCCGCCCTGCCGTACTAAAGCCGACGGTCGGGAGAGCGTTAACTCGATTCCGTGTTCAAATTTATCAAGAGATTTATATGAATGGGTCGGCGAGTTCGAGGTGATGACGGAGCGAACCGCGAAAGCGGTCACCGAGGACGACCCGGCCTACGACTGGACGCGGACCGACGGCGGCGTCCGCATCTACGACCCGGAGAACCCGGACGCGTGGGTCGAGATGGAGTTCGAGGCCGGCGTCCCGCCGGAGAAGCGCCTGTTCATGGTCTGCGACGAGTGCGGGGCCGTCGCACCCCAGCCGACCCGCCCCGGCAACTGCTCGGTCTGTGGCGAGTGCCAGACCGAGTTCGCGACCGAGTGAGCAGGACCCGCCGAGGCCAGTTTCTTGTCCCGCCAGTGTGTAGTACGGTCGCATGCCGAATACCCTGGAGCCGCCGGACTATCCGCGCATCGCCGTCGTGAACCGGGACCGGCCGGAGCTGTGGGTCCGGGCGACCGTCCACGACGAGGCCGGCAAGCTGGTGGCCACCTACGAGGGTCGGCTCTACCCACACCGGCTGGCGACGCTGGCGTGGGTCCCCCCGACCGGGGCCTACCGCATCGCGCTCGAGTACGACGACGAGCGCCACGAGACCGAGTGGCAGCCGGGGCCCCAGCAGCAGTCCTCCGGGGAGACCTGTCTGGTGCAGGTCCGCGACGGCGAGTTCGAGTGTCTCACGCCGCGCTACGGGTGACGAGTCGGTCTGTGGGTGGCTGGATTCGCGCGTCTCACTGTCGGTCGTCGGTTTCGAGTTCTTCGCTGGGCCGGGTTCGTGTTGTTCACTGGGCCGGACCGGGTTGGAGTTGCTCACAGGGTCAGGTTCGACGCGCAGGTCACTCGCACTGGCGGCATGGTGACCGCCACCGCACAGCACCGCAGCCACACTCTCCCCAGCCGACTTCGATGCTCGGCTTCGCCTGCGCGTCTCGTCCCTCGCGCGAGTTCTGCTCGCGGTCTTCGACACGCTCACCAGCGCGCGCCACCCGGCTGGCCAGTCGAGCGTCTGCACTCGGCCACCCGGTCTGGCGTGTGCAGGCGGGCGGTTCTCGTCCGCCCGCCAACGCGCGAGGGACGACTGGAGCGAAGTGAAACGAAGCGAAGGGAGTCGGCTGGGGAGGCTGTGGTGCGGTCTCCATGCCGCCAGCGCGAGCTGGTTGCTCGTCGTAACCGACCGTCTCGACGCGAGCTCCCGCCCGAAACCCACCACCGATAGCGACACGCGAACCCTCACCATCTCACTGTCGCGAACGAACCTTTCTTTGTACCGACCCGCGACCCCTCTGACATGGACGCGGCACTCATCATCCTCGACGGCTGGGGGCTCAACGACGACCCCGGCGACCATCGCGACGCGGTCGCAGCAGCGCACACACCCGTCTTCGACCGGCTCAGGCGAACCGGGGCGTACGGCCGGCTGTCGGTCGCGGGCCGGCGGGTCGGCCTCCCCGACGGCCAGATGGGCAACTCCGAGGTCGGCCACCTCAACATCGGGGCGGGCCGGGTCGTCATGCAGGAGTACACCCGCATCGAGGACGCCATCGACGACGGCTCCTTCTTCGACAACGAGGCGCTGGCCTCGGCGTTCGAGTACGCCGACGATAACGGGGGCCGGGTCCACCTCATGGGCCTCGTCAGCGACGGCGGCGTCCACTCCTCGCAGCGCCACCTCCACGCGCTCATCGAGATGGCGACCGAGCGCGAGGTCCCGGCGGTCACCCACGCCTTCACGGACGGCCGCGACACCGCACCCCAGGGGGGCGAGTCCTACCTCGCCGACCTGGAAGCACACGTCCAGCAGTACGGCACGGGGAACGTCGCGACGGTCTGCGGGCGCTACTACGCGATGGACCGCGACCAGAACTGGGAGCGCACCCGCATGGCCTACGACGCCATCGTGGAGCGCGAGGCACCCCACCACGCCGACAGCGCGGTCGAGGCGGTGCAGGAGAGCTACGAGCGCGGCGACACCGACGAGTTCGTGGAGGCGACGACGGTGGGCGGGCACGCCGGTCTGGAGGACGGTGATGCGGTCATCTTCTTCAACTTCCGGTCGGACCGCGCCCGCCAGCTCGTCCGGATGCTCCAGGCGGTCGAGCCCGAGGAGGACTGGCCCGAACCGCCGGAGACGCGCCTCGTCACGATGACGGAGTACGACCAGACGTTCGAGTTCCCGGTCGCGTTCGAGCCCCACGAGCCCGAGGACGTGCTCGGCGAGGTGCTCTCGAACGCGGGCAAGACTCAGCTCCGGATGGCCGAGTCGGAGAAGTACGCCCACGTCACCTACTTCCTGAACGGCGGCCGCGAGGTCGCCTTCGAGGGCGAGAGCCGCGAGATCATCGAGAGCCCGGACGTGCCGACCTACGACGCGACGCCGGCGATGAGCGCCGACGAACTCACCGAGACCGCGGTCCGGCGCATCGCGACGACCGACCCGGACGTGCTCGTGCTGAACTACGCGAACCCCGACATGGTCGGGCACACGGGCGACTACCGCGCCGCCGTCGAGGCGGTCGAGGCTGTCGACGTGCAACTCGGGCGGCTGGAGGCCGCGGTCCGGGCCGCGGGCGGGCACGTGCTCGTCACGGCCGACCACGGCAACGCCGACGACATGGGCACCGAGGAGGACCCGCACACGGCTCACACCTACAACGACGTGCCCTTCATCTACACCACGCCGGGCGGCGACGGCGGCGGGAAGCAGGTGCGCGAGGGCGGGTCGCTCTGTGACATCGCACCCACGTTGCTCTCGCTGGTCGGCGTCCAGCAACCGGCCGCGATGACCGGCGAGAGCCTGCTCGTCCCCGAGCAGTCCGGGCGCCCGGCCGACCGGCAGCGACAGCAGGCCGACCTGCTCGACGACGAGTAGGCGAGTCGCTGGCGTCCGCCAGTTCTCCTCTCAGTCGGCCTCCTGGGCCGCGCGAACGTCGGTCACGCTCCCCGCGAGCCGCAGCGACGCGACCCCCGCGAGCAGCACCAGCGCGAGGCCGGCCAGCCCGAGCGAGAGGTACTGCGAGGCGTCGGCGACCCGGCCGACGGCCACCCCGAAGGGGATGGCGACCACGGCGTTCACCATCGAGACGCCAGAGAGGACCGTCGCCCGGCCCGCGGTCTCGATGCGGTCGTTGACGTACTGGGTGGCGAGGGTGCTCGTCGGCGCCTTGACCGCCCGGAGGAGCACGAACGCGGGCAGGGCGGCGACCGGCGCCACCAGCACCACCGCCAGCGTGACCCCGAGCACGGCGGGCGCGACGGTCACCCAGCCCAGCAGGCCGAAGCGCTCCCGAATCCAGCCGGCCCGGTAGCTGGCGCCGGCGGCGAGTAGCGTGAACCCGCCGTAGAGCCAGCCGAGCCACGCCTGTGGGACGCCGAGGTCGACCGCGACCGGCTGGGTGAGGCGGCTGGTCGCGCTCGCGACGGCGAGCACGACCGCGACCCAGAGGACGAACCCGCGCAACTCGACCGAGAGCAGGCGCTCGCGCAGGACCGGGATGGCGTCGGCGGCGGTGATGCGGTCGTCGTCGTCGACCGAGACGCTGGGGAACGTCAGCAGGACGAGCACGCCGAGTGTCCAGAGCACGCCGGTCGCGTAGAAGGGCCAGCGCAGGCTCACCTCGCCGAGGTAGCCGCCCGCGACCGCGCCGGCCGCGCCGAAGGCCAGCGTCAGCGACTGTCCGCGCCCCCGGATGCCGGTGAAGTCGTCGGTGTCGCCGTCATCGCCGCGGTCGAGCACCTCGTAGAGCCAGGCGTCGGTGCTGCCGGACTGGAGGGTCGACCCGAGCGCCCACAGCAGGTAGATGCCCGCGAGCGCCCAGAAGGTGCCCGAGGCTCCCATCGCGACGACGGCGACAGCCCGGAGGGCGTTGCCGACGACGAGGCTGTTCTTCCAGCCGATGCGGTCGCCGACCCAGCCCGTGGGGACCTCGCCCAGCGTGATGCCGACCCACCAGATGGCGTCGAGCACCATGATCTCGGTGAAGCTCAGGCCGTTGGCGCGGAGGAACAGCACCCAGACCGGGATGGAGAGCCCCACCGAGGCCGTCGCCTTGTAGGCGTAGTACTTGAACACGGGGCGGGAGGGGCGGGGCGGGGACACGCCGAAGCATCGTCGTGGCAGCCCCTAAACCGTTTTCTGAAACCGATTCTTGTATATGTTCTGTCAGGGCTCCTCAGTCCGGAACGAGTAGTCCCGAGTCGCCGCGGAGTGCGTCGGCGACCCCATCGAGATGACGTCGACGCCGGTCGTAGCACAGTCGGGAAGGGTCGCCAGTGTGATGCCACCGGATTCCTCGGCGAACCGTTCCCATCCGAGGGCGAGGGATAGCCCGTCAGACGGGCTCGACGGTTCTGGCGGCCTCCTCGAACCCCTCGGCGACGGTGGCGACGGCCCGCGTCTGTTCGGCCAGCATGTCCGCGTCGAGGACCGCCCCTTTCGTCTCGATGCCGGCCGACGACTCGCCGCCGGGGAGCGACTGCATGGCTCGCTTCGCCACGGCGCCCAGGAGCACGCTGTCCTCCTCGGCCACCAGCTGCTGCACCAGCCCGCCGGCGTCGCCCACGTACACGCCACCGACGGAGTCGGCCTCTCCGAGGGTGTCGACGACGGCCGGCGTGAGGACCGCCCGGGCGAACTCCGCCGACGGTCCCATGGCGAGCACGCCGTCGACGGTGGCGGCCGGGAGCTGGAGGTCCCGCAGCGCCTCGTCGCCGGCACTCGCGTCGCCGTGGGGGTAGACCAGACAGCCAGTCCTGGCCGGTTCGTCCAGGTCGGCCTCGACGCGGGTGTACGTCGTCTTGCTACTCGACTCCCCGCTCCCGGTCGACCGGCTGAGCGTGTACGCCCGGACGGGTCGGCCGTCGACCTCGCCCGCGAGGTCGGGCGTCCGGAGTGGCAGCGCGAGCTCCTGGGTCGAGAGGTCCGCACCCCGACCCGCCCGGACCCAGGCTCTCCCCCTGAAGAACTGGATGACCGCCAGCCCGGCGAGCCCCACGCCGACTCCGCCCCCGAAGGCGACGGCCCGACTGGGGACCAGCGACGCGGGGACGGTCGGCTCGAGCATCCCGAGCCCCACCGCGATGAACCCCACCATGGACCCGAAGAACCAGAGCACCGACGCCACCCGGTAGTAGGTACGTTTACGAACCATCGCTCGCCCCTCCCGTGACTCCGAGGACTGCCCTCGGCCCTCCCCATTCAGACACCATGCCCATAGGTACCACTGCACTGTTCAAAAAACTGGGGTGTTCCGTGTGCGATGCCCTGGATCCCCGTGGAGTACCCGGCCGTGCTGGCCGTCCCGACCTCACTCGCCGGTCCGGAACGAGTAGTCCAGACTCGCCGCGGAGTGGGTCAGCGACCCCATCGAGATTACGTCGACGCCGGTCGTGGCGTAGTCGGGAACGGTCGCCAGCGTGATGCCACCGGAGGCCTCGGCGAGGACCCCCCCGGGCAGCAGGTCGACGGCCTCGGTCGTCGTCTCGGGGCGCATGTTGTCGAGCAGGACGATGTCGGCGCCGGCCTCGGCGGCCGTCGGCGCGTCCTCGGGTTCCTCGACCTCGACCTCGATCTTCGTCGCGAACGAGACGCGGTCGCGGAAGTGCGCGATGGCACCTTCCAGGCCCATCTCGGCGACGTGGTTGTCCTTCACCATGACCATGTGCGAGAGGTCGAGCCGGTGGGTGTCGCCCCCGCCGGCGACGACGGCGCGCTTCTCGATGCCGCGCAGACCGGGTGTGGTCTTGCGGGTCGCCGCGATTCGCACCTCGTCGTCGACCTCGCGGGCCGCGTCGACCGCCTTGCGGGTGCGGCTCGCGACGCCGGAGGCGTGTCCGACGACGTTGACGGCGATGCGCTCGGCGCGGAGGACGGCCTTCGCCGGGCCCGAAACGCGAAGCACCACGTCGCCCGACTCGATTCGAGTGCCGTCTTCTGTCGTCTCCAGCACGTCGACGCCGACGTAGTCGAAGACCCGCTCGGCGGCGGCCATCCCGGCGACGACGCCGGGCTCCTTGGCGACGAGTCTCCCCGTCGTCTCGCCGGGCACCTCGTTCGTCACGTCGTGGTGGCCGAGGTCCTCCCGGAACCACTGCTCTATCTGGGAGTCGTGGATCATCTGTCTCACTCGCCTCCCATCAGTCGTCCGCGGTCGCGGTGGCTTCCTCGTCGGCCGCCTCGACGACGTAGTGACAGCCGACGCTCTCCTCGTTGTCGGCGGCCGCCCGGGCGACGAGCAGGGCCGTGACGCTCGCGTTCCGGAGCTCGTAGAGGTCTCGCGCGGTGCGGGTCCGGATGTAGGCGTCGACCTCGCCCTTGAGCCGGCGGAGCACACCCTGGGCGCGGGCCATGTCTGCCGGGTCGCGCCGGAGGCCGAGATACTCGTCCATCACGTGCCGGAGGCGGTGGAACTTCTCGGCGGCGAACCGGGGTGGAAGGTCCGGGTCGCGGTCGAGCAGGTCCGGGGCCTCGACCGGCTCCGGCTCCACGCCGACCGCGTCCTCGCCGGCGCGCAGCCCCCAGACGAGCCCTTCGAGCAGGCTCGTGCTGGCGAGGCGGTTCGCGCCGTGGACGCCGGTCCGGGCGCACTCCCCGACGGCGTAGAGCCGGTCGAGGGTGGTCTGCCCACGGTCGTCAACGTCGACGCCCCCGCAGAGGAAGTGCTCGCAGGGGGCGACGGGGATGCCGGATTCCCAGTCCACGTCGTGCTCCTCGCACTTCGCGGCGAGGTCGGGGAACGCCTCCGCGAAGGGTTCCTCGAGGGTGGACACGTCGAGGGTCACCTCGCCCGTGGCGTCTATCTCGTCCTGGACCGCCCGGGCGACCACGTCGCGCGGCGCGAGTTCGGCGTCCGGGTGGTAGTCGGGCATGAAGCGCTCTCCTTCTGCATTCCGGAGGAGGCCGCCCTCCCCGCGGACCGCTTCCGAGAGCAGGAACGGCTCCTCCCCTGCGAAGGCCGTCGGGTGGAACTGCACGAACTCCATGTCGGCCACGTCGGCGCCCGCGAGGGCGGCCATCGCGATGCCGTCACCGGTCGAACCGGCGGGGTTCGTGCTGCGCGCGAACAGGTCGCCGATGCCGCCGGTGGCGAGGACGGTGGTGCCTGCGAAGACGGGCTCACCCGTCGTCTCGGTGTCCAGCATGGCGCCGTGGACCCGGCCCTCGTGGGTGATGAGCTGGAGGGCCGCGGTGTCCTCCAGTATCTCGACGTTCTCGTGGTCGTCGAGGTAGCGGAGGAACGGCCGGAGGATGTGCTTGCCCGTGGAGGCGTCGACATGGAGGATGCGCTCCTCGGAGTGGGCCGCCTCGCGGGTGTAGTCGAACTCGTCGGTCTCGGCGTCGAGGTCGAACTCCACGCCGAGGGTGTCGACCAGCACGTCCTCGACTGCGTCGTCCGCGTTCTCGACCAGCACGTCGACCGCGGCCTCGTCGGCGGTGTCCGCGCTGGCCGCAAGGATGTCCTGTTTGAACCGCTCGGGGTCGGTGCCCGTGGTCGAGATGCCGCCCTGCGCCCAGTCCGAGGAGGCGTCCTCGGGGCGCTCCGCCTTGGTGACGACGAGGACGTTCGCGCCCTCGCGGGCCGCGCCGAGGGCGGCGGCACAGCCCGCGATGCCGGTGCCGACGACGAGGACTTCTGTCTGTCTCATATCGCTACACCTCCAGCATCCGGTCCAGCGCCACCTTCGCCAGTTCCTTCTCCTCCGGGGCGACCTCGATGACGTTGCGCTCGCGGCCCGCGACCAGTTCCTCCAGCACCCACGTCAGGTAGTTCGGGTCGATCTGGCGCATCGCGTTGCAGTCCATGCAGGCGTCGCCACAGAGGGGAAGCACGTTCACCTCTGGGTGCCAGCGCTGGAGGTGGTTCGTGAGGTGTATCTCCGTGCCGATGGCCCACGTCTCGCCGGGGTCGGCGTTCTCGACCGTCTCCGTGATAGTCGCCGTGCTCCCCGACTTGTCGGCGGCCTCGACGACCTCGCGGCGGCACTCGGGGTGGACGATGACCTTCGCGTCCGGGTGGTCCTCGCGCACCTGCTCGATGTGGTCGACGCGGAAGCGCTCGTGGACCTGGCAGTAGCCGTCCCAGAGGATGATGTCCGACTTCGCGACCTGCTCGGCGTCCTTGCCCTCGGGGTCCCACGGGTCCCACTCGGCCATGTTGTCCTGCATGCCGAGCCGGTGGGCCGTGTTCTCGCCGAGGTGCTTGTCCGGCAGGAACAGCACCTTGTCGCCGCGCTCGAAGGCCCACTCGAAGGCGCGGTGGGCGTTCGAGGACGTACAGACCAGCCCGCCCTGCTCGGCGCAGAACGCCTTCAGGTCGGCGTAGCTGTTCATGTACGTGATGGGGATGATGTCGGCGTCGGGCGCCGCACTCGTGATCTCCTCCCAGGCGGCGTCGACCTGCAGCGCCTCGGCCATCCCGGCCATCGGGCAGGAGGCCTCCATGCTCGGCAGGATGACGGTCTGGCCGTCGTCGGTGATGATGTCGGCCGACTCCGCCATGAACGTCACACCCCCGAAGACGACGTACTTCGCGTCGGCGTTGGCCGCCTCGACGCTCAGCTGGTAGGAGTCACCGATGAAGTCCGAGTGGTCGACGATCTCGCGGCGCTGGTAGTTGTGGCCGAGGATGACCACGTCGTCGCCGAGTTCGGCCTTCGCGGCCTCGATGCGTTCGGTCCGTTCGTCTTCCGTGAGTTCGCGGTACTCCGGCGGGAGCTGTTCGAGATTGTCGTACTTGAAGAGACTCAGCTCCGTCTCGAAGTTCGCAGTTTCCATCTTTGGCACGGTCTGGACACCTGTGGTTACCTAGCCCGTCAGAGGCCCGTATTGAAGAAATTTTCTCTTCGATAGTCTGGTATGGGGGATTACCACCACTTGATAGTGCTATCAGAGTGCATACTGTCGGGTACACCCCGTCGCGTGAGGAATAAACTACAGACCGAGTGAACGATGAGAACCAACCCGGTTCACCGGGTTTCTATGACGAATCGACTTCGGTGGTCACTGCTCGGCGTGGTCGAGCTGGACCGTGAACGCGAAGACCGTCGCGAGGCCGGCGACCGCAATCGCGGTCGAC
Source organism: Haloarchaeobius amylolyticus (assembly GCF_026616195.1). Taxonomy (NCBI): domain Archaea; kingdom Methanobacteriati; phylum Methanobacteriota; class Halobacteria; order Halobacteriales; family Halorubellaceae; genus Haloarchaeobius; species Haloarchaeobius amylolyticus. The sequence goes on along the minus strand of NZ_JANHDH010000001.1, from coordinate 1,437,790 downwards.
AGCGCCTCTGCGAGGGGCTCGCCACCGGTCGTGACGAGGTCGACCAGGACGATCAGGGCGAACACCCGGAGGACGCCCCTGCCGAAGTCCTGCTCCTGCAGGGAGAGCCGGTGGCCGTGGTACAGCAGGTAGTAGGCGGTGCCGCCGACACCGACGAGGAGCGGGACCAGCAGGGTGGATTCGCCGAGCGTGACGAACGCCCCGGCTGCGGCGCAGAGTCCGAGCGAGACCGAGAGGGCCAGCGCGGCGAACCGTCGCTCGCGCAGGCTGGTGAGGAGGGCGGAGGGCATGCTCGACGGTTCTGCCAACCGACAGAAAACGGTGGCGGTGGGGCCGGTGTGTGGCGACTACCGCCCGTCGTGGACGACCTCGCCGCCCACGACCGTCATCGACACGTCGATGTCGCGAATCGACTCCTCGTGCTCCCACGGCGATTCGTCCAGAATAGTGAAGTCAGCCTGCTTGCCCACCTCGATGGTCCCGCGTCGGTCCTCGGCGAAGCCCGCGTACGCGCCCCCGAGAGTGTACGCGCGGAGTGCTTCAGTCACAGTCAACCGCTGGCTCTCGGCGGGTGCGTTCACCGCGTAGTCGACGCCGAGTAGCGGGTCCATCGGCATCACGTCGCTGGAAAAGGCGAGGTGGACGCCAGCGTCGAGCAGGTCGCGGTAGCGGTTCGACTGCTCGCGGCGCTCGGTCCCTAACCGGGACTGGTACAGCCCGTCCTCGCCGGCCCACTGGAGGAAGTTCGGCTGGCAGGAGGCGACCACGTCGAGCTCGGCGAACCGCTCGATGTGCTCGTCGGTGACCAGTTCGACGTGCTCGACGCGGTGGCGGGCCTCGCCCGGGTCTTCCGTATCCTCGAAGGCGTCCAGCGTGACCGTGATGGCCTCGTCGCCGATGGCGTGGACGGTCAGCTGGAGGTCCGCTTCGTCTGCCTGTCGAGCGATGTCGTGGAGGTCGTCGGGCTCGACGACCCAGGTACCGGTCTCGTCCCCGGCGTCGGCGTAGGGTTCGGAGAGCTTCGCGGTCCGGCCGCCGAAGCTCCCGTCGGTGAAGGACTTGATGGCGCCCGTCTCGACCTTCTCGCTGCCGTGGTTCGTCCGCAGGCCGACCTCCTGAACCGCGTCGAGGTGGTCGCTCCAGTAGTTGATGCGCACCCGTATGTCCAGCTCGCCCGCCTGCTCCAGTTCGCGGTAGGCCCGCGGCGCGTGGCTCTGGCGGACCATGTCGTGTACCCCCGTCACGCCGCGTTCGACCGCGTACTGCTGGGCGGCCCGCAGGAGTTCTCGCGTCTCGGCGGGGTCGGGGTCGATGGCGTCCCACACCGGCTCGATGGCGTCCTCGACGACCACGCCGGTCGGCTCGCCGTCCTCGTCGGTCCGGACGTCCTCTTCCGGCATCTCGCCGCGCAGGCGGTCCAGCGCGACCGAGTTCAGCGCCGCGGTGTGCATGTCGACTCTGACCGCGGCGACCGGGCGCTCCTCGCTCACGGAATCGAGGTCCTCACGGGTGAGATAGCGGTCCTCGCTCCAGCCGGACTCGTCCCAGCCGAAGCCGAGGATCCACTCGCGGTCGTCGTGGGCCTCGCTGGCGAGCAGGTCGACCGCGTGCCCGGGCGAGTCGACCTCGCCCAGGTCGGCGTGGACCTGGTACTGGCCGAGCTGTTGCATGTGCGTGTGGGCGTCGACGAACCCGGGGAGGACGACCCGGCCGTCGCAGTCGACGACCTCGGTGTCGACGCCGACGAGGAAGTCGACCTCGTAGGCGTCGGCGACGCGGACGATGCGGCCGTCGCGGACCGCGACCGCCTCGGCGGTCTCGTCCGGTTCCGTCAGGGTGTGGACCTCCGCGTTCGTCAGCACGAGGTCCGCGGCGTCTGTCATAGTTCAGGGGGCGACGCGCTGGTGGGTAAACGTTTGGATGCCGTGGCTTCACGCGGGCCGGGCGGACCGCCAGAAGGCGACGCCGGCCAGCACCACGACCACGCCGAGGAAGGCGAGGCCGCCCGCCAGCGCGTCTCCGGGCAGGCCGCTGCCGAAGGCGCTCGCCACGACGAGGTCGCTGGCGTAGTGGCCGGGCATGTACGGGGCGAGGTCGTGAGCCTCAGCCGTCAGCGGGTTCTGGAACAGGAAGGCGTCGAGCGTCGGCGCGAACAGCATGAGGTAGACGCCCGGCAGCCGGTCGAGGACGATGCCGGCGAGGACGCCGACCATGCCGTAGGTCAGGCCGCCGAGCAGGATGGCCGCCCAGACGCCGAGCAGGTGGTCGGGCGCGGTGAACGCGAGCAGGACCGCGGTCGTCACGGCGGCCTCGACCACCGCGACCACGGCCAGCAGGCCGAACCGCGAGAGGACGACCTCGGCGGTGCCGGCGCCCGCGATGACCAGCCGGCGGTCGGTCTGCTGGGCGCTCCGCATCAGGAACAGCCCGGAGATGCCGACGACGAGGGCGCCGACGACGGGCGCCATCAGGACGGCCATCGTCTCGTCCATCGGGAGGGTGGCGGTCCCGCCCCCGGGGAGGTGGACCGGGACCGCGTCGGCCGGCGCGACCGAGGCGAACACGGCCACGAAGTACACCGGGAGGAAGGCGAACAGGGCGAGCAGGACCGGCGTCCGGGCGTACTCGCGCAGCCCCATCGCCAGCGTGGTGCCGACGGTTCGGAGGTGGGAACCGCCCGCCCCACCGCGCCCCGACCCGGTCCGGCTCACGCCGCACCACCCCGGGTGAGCCGGGCGTACGCGATGGTGGCGAGGACGGCCAGGACCGCGGTGTAGGCGAGGGCGAGCCCGGCGTCCGCCGTCGGAACCGACGAGTCCAGAACGGCGGCCTCGAACACCGCGTGGACGTGGTGCAGCGGGAGGAACCGGGCGACGCTCTCGACGCCCTCGACCAGCCCCGAGGAGAGCGCGGCGTCGACGTCCGCGGCGAACACCAGTACCAGCGACCCCTCCAGTTCCCGGGGGAGCACGGAGCCGACGAGCACGCCGAGCAGGCCGTAGCTCAGGCCGGCGAGGACGAGCGCCCCGAACGCCAGCAGTGGCTGCTCGGGCTCGACGCCGTACCAGAGCGCGGCCAGCGAGACGGTGGCCCCGGCGACGCCGACCCCGGCGACGGTGAGTAACCGCCCCGCGAGCAGGCCACGCCTGGAGAAGCCGGCGAGGGCCAGCCTGCCGTCGGCCCTGCGGGCGCTGATGACCTGGAACAGGCCGACGACGCCAGCGAGGAAGGCCGCGGCGAACAGTGCACCGCTGACCCGGCCGAGCGTGGCCGGCGGGGCCGTCACCCCCGGTAGCACCGGGAACACCGCCATCGCCTCGGCGTAGCCCACGACCACGGCCGGCGGCAGGACCGCGAGTAGCACGAGGTTCAGGGGCTTGCGGACGAACTCGCGGCCGCTGGCGACCACGGCGGTCCGGACCTCAGGCACGACCCTGCACCTCCTGCTCGTCGTCGCTCTGGGCCGCCTGCTCGGCCGCGTCCTGCAGCGACAGCGTCCCGTCTCGCAACTCGTAGATGCGGTCGAAGCGCTCGTGCTCGTTGAGCAGGTGCGAGATGATGCCGATGCCGGTGCCGCGCTCGGTCAGCTCCTCGGTGAGGTCCCAGAACGCCTGGTAGGTCTCCCAGTCGAAGCCGGTGTAGGGTTCGTCCAGCAGCAGGATGTCGGGGTCGTGCAGCAGGGAGACGGCGAGGTTCACCTTCTGGCGGTTGCCGCCCGAGAGGTGGTCGACGCGGTAGTCGAGGAAGCGCTCGAAGTCGAGCGTCTCGGCGAGGCGGTCGCGGGCGTCCCGGATGGCCTCGTCGCGCATGTCGTACGCCCGGCCGAACAGGGTGAACGTCTCGCGGACGGTCAGGCGGTCGTACAGGAGCGTCTCCTGCGGGCACCAGCCGACGGTCGCGTTCCGGACGACCTCGCCGGCATCGGGTTCCAGTGCCCCGACGAGGACCTTCATCAGCGTCGACTTCCCCGAGCCGTTCTCGCCGACGATGCCGACGATCTCGCCGGCCCGGAGCTCGATGCTCGCCCCGGTCAGCACCTCGACCGTGCGGGTGAACGGGAGCCGCGAGCCGTAGGCCTTCTCGATGTTCTCGGCGCGCAGCGTCGCGCCGGCGTCGCTGCTGTCGGTTCCGGACTGATTCTGTATATTCGGCATCTACCGAATATTCTGAACCAACTGATTTATCTTTTCTGGTGGGCAAGTCCGAGTATGCCAAGCGACGACGTCGAGCGGGCACGCGAGGAGGTCATCGACGCGCTCGCGCGCTCCGCCGAGATATACGGGCTCAACCGGAGCTACGGGCGACTGTACGGCATCCTCTACTTCGCGGACGACCCGCTCTCGCTGGACGACCTGGTCGAGGAGTCGGGGTACGCGAAGTCCACGGTCAGCACCGCGATGGGGACCCTGCAGTCCTACCAGATGGTCCACCGCCAGTCCCTCCCCGGCGAGGGCAAACGGGCCTTCTTCGAGGCCGAGCGGGACTTCTGGTACATCGCACGCGAGTTTCTCCGCCAGAAGGCCCAGCGCGAGGTCGACGTGATGCTCCGGGCGCTGGAGAGCGCCGAGACCGCGCTCGAGGACGCCGAGAGCGAGCAGGCCGAGCGCGACCTGGAGAAGATACGGACGCTGAAGCAGGTCTACCGCCAGAGCGACCGGCTCATCTCGCTGCTCGCGGGGACCTCCATCGACCGACTCATCGACGTGCTCTCCCGGCTCCGGGGCGACTCGCGGTCGTGACGGCCGGGGCACGTCCGCCGACACACCCCGGCTGAAAGGGTAACCGGTATCAACCGCCCCCGAACACCTTCTTCTATGACCGACCCGGCGACGCTCGCGGAGCGGGTCCGCGAGGGGGACCTCCGACTGCACGAACTCGAAGACCACGCCGACCACGACACGGCCGTCGCGGCCCGTCGCCTGCTCGTCGAGGAGTCGACCGACGCCGACCTCGACACCGTGGGCCAGTACGCCTTCGACGCCGAGGTGGCCGACTCGGCCATCGAGAACATGATCGGCGCGGCCCAGATTCCCATGGGCATCGTCGGCCCCGTCACGGTGAACGGCGGCGCGGCCGACGGCGAGTACCACCTCCCGCTCGCGACGACCGAGGGCGCGCTGCTGGCCAGCGTGAACCGCGGCCTCTCCGTCATCGAATCCTCGGGCGGCGCCGACGCCCGCGTCACCAAGAACGGGATGACCCGCGCGCCCGTCTTCCGCGTCTCCGGCGTCGTCGAGGCCGCCGAGACCGTCGAGTGGGTGCGCGAGCACACCGACCGGCTCCGGGAGGCCGCCGAGTCAACCACGAGCCACGGCGAACTGCTCGACGTGACGCCCTACGTCGTCGGCGACTCGGTGTACCTGCGCTTCCGCTACGACACGAAGGACGCGATGGGGATGAACATGGCCACCATCGCGACGGGCGAGGCCTGCGACGTGGTCGAGACGGAGACGCCGGCGTCGCTGGTCGCGCTCTCGGGCAACCTCTGTTCGGACAAGAAGCCGGCCGCCGTGAACGCGGTCGAGGGCCGCGGGCGCTCCGTGACCGCCGACGTGGTCATCCCGGGCGACGTGGTCGAAGCGCGCCTGCACACCACGCCCGGCGCCATCGCCGAGGCGAACACCCGCAAGAACCTCATCGGGAGCGCCAAGGCGGGGAGTCTGGGCTTCAACGCCCACGCCGCCAACGTCGTCGCGGCGGCCTTCCTCGCCACCGGGCAGGACGCCGCCCAGGTCGTCGAGGGTGCGAACACCATCACCACGGTCGAGGAGCGCGACGGCGACCTCTACGCCTCCGTCTCGCTGGCCTCGCTCGAACTCGGGACCGTCGGCGGCGGCACCAAACTCCCGACCCAGTCCGAGGCGCTCGACGTGCTGGGCCTGCGCGGCGGCGGCGACCCGGCCGGCTCGAACGCCGACGCCCTCGCGGAGATCATCGCGACGGGCGCGCTGGCCGGCGAACTCTCGCTGCTCGCCGCGCTCGCCTCGCGCCACCTCTCCTCGGCGCACGAGGAACTGGGCCGGTAGGCCACGGTCGCGGGCCCGGTACCGACCGTAGATTTAGGTGGTCACCGGCTGTCGACCCGGTATGGAACACGTCCCGAACGATTCCGTGGAGTCGACCGAGGCGGTCGACGGTACCCACCTCTCGATGCTCGCCGGCGGAGAGAAGATGAACGTCCAGCACTTCTTCATCGAGCCCGACTCGACCGTCCCCGAGCACAGCCACCCCCACGAGCAGGCGGGCTTCATCTACGAGGGGACGCTCACCTTCCTCGTCGACGGCGAGGAGTACCACGTCTCCGCGGGCGACTCGTACTCGATTCCGGGCGACGAGCCCCACGCCGCCGAGAACCGCGGTGACGTGCCCGTCAAGGGCCTCGACATCTTCAGCCCGCCGCGGGAGAACCCGGCGTGGCAGGACGACGACTGAGACGGTCGAACGACCGCCCACCGGCGGAAGATTGAAATAATTCTGTTATGAACGTGGGCGTATGAATCTCGCCGCCCTCAAGCCGTACGTCCTCCGGTACACGCTGCTCGCGGGGCCGGTCGTCGCCGCGCTCGTCCTCGGCACCAGCGCCCTCGGCGGGGTGTCCCTCCCCACGGCCTCGTTCTTCTTCGGGGTCGCGATGCTGGTGTGTGCCCCGCTGCCGTTCGCGGCGAGCGACGCCGGGCTGGACACGACCTCGGCGGGCGTCCAGGGCGGCTTCGACGTCACCGACCCGAGCTCCCTGCAGCCACAGGGCATCCCCGGCCGGCTCGGCCTGGCGTTCACCGCCCTCGGCGCGGGGCTGACCTCCATCGCCGTCTTCCTCGCGACCAGCGGCGTGCTGGGATGAGAGCCCCCGCACCCGGCCGACTCAGAGCCGGCGGTAGCGCCCGCGACTCTCGCTGACCTCGCCACGACGGACGAGCTTCTGCAGTGCCGTCTCGACGTAGTCCGCCGGGACGCCGTGCTCGGCGGCGTACTCGACCACCTCGTCCTCGGTGGGCTGGTCGAGCTCCCGGAGCGCGGCCTCGACCGTCTCCTTGCGGTTCATCGACCCGCCACCGCCACTGCTCGCGCGTTCGCCGGCGTCCGCCACCTCGTCGACGTCGAGCCCCGAGGCGTCGAGGAACGCGTCGTCGTCGATGACGCCGTCGGCGACCGCGTCGTCCAGCTCGGCGAACGACTCCACCGCCGCGAACGCTTCGCCCTCGCCCTGGCGGTTCGCCAGCATGGACGCCCGGACCTCGCGGGCGTGGTCGAGGTCCTCGGTCGACAGGAACGAGCGCACCTTCGAGAACTGCCGTCGTTTGCCACAGCGACCGCACTGCGTCGTCTCGGGGCGACCCTCGACGATGCGCAGGGCGCTGCAGTCGCTACACCCGACCACGTGGTACATACCCGACGGTGGTGCGGCCACGTGTTTGAACCTTCGCTTGATTGGGCGATACGCTCAAGACACCGGGTACCCACGTTCCGACAATGACACGCTCGAGCGGCACGCGGCCGGCCGACCACCGGAAGGAATCGGCCAGTTCGCCGGTCGCGGTCCTCCTCGTCGCGAGCGACGACGACCCCGTCGGCCTCGACGAGGACGGTGGCCTCGACGTCACCCGCGTCTCGACCGCCGCCGTCGACGACGCACTGACCGACCCCCCAGTGCCGGTCGACTGCGTGGTCTTCGCCGGCGACGCGTCCGCGGCGGAGACGACGCTCGAGACCGTCCGCTCGGTCCGGGAGACGCCGTTCGTCCTGTACGCTGCAGACCCCGACCCCGCTACCCTCGACGGCGTCCTCTCTGCAGAGTGGACCGAGTTCGTCCCCCGGTTCGACGGCGCGGACGGGAGCCTCCTCGCGACCCGGGTCACCCGGCTCGTCGAGCGACTCCGGCGCGAACGCGACCACCAGCTGAAGGACCGCGCCCTCGACCAGGCCGGCGTCGGCATCACCATCGCCGGCCCGGACGAATCGCTCATCTACGTGAACGAGGGGTTCGAGCAGCTGACGGGCTACGACGAGCGCGAGGTCCTCGGCGAGAACTGTCGGTTCCTGCAGGGGCCCGACACCGACCCCGAGAAGGTGGCGGCCATCCGGGCCGCGATCGACGCCGAGGAGCCCATCTCCATCGTCCTCCGGAACTACGACGCCGACGGAGAGCTGTTCTGGAACCAGCTCGACATCTCGCCCGTGTTCGACGAGACGGGCGAGGTCACGCACTACTTCGGCTTCCAGAAGGACGTCACCGAGCGCGAGCAACTCGCACGCGAACTCGGCCGCCAGAACGAGCGCCTCGACGAGTTCGCCTCCGTCGTGAGCCACGACATCCGCGGCCCACTCAGCATCGCGACGGGCCACGTCGAGATGGCCGTCGCCGAGGAGTCCACCGACGGCCTCGACGCGGCCCTCGAGGCCCTCGAACGCATCGAGCGCATGGTCGACGACGTGTTGACCCTCGCGCGCGAGGGCGAGGCCGTCGACGAGCCGGCGCCCGTCTCACTTGAGTCCATCGTGACGAAGGCCTGGCAGACCGGCGAGACCGGCGACCTCGACATCGAGGTCGTCGACGACCTCGGCATGGTCGAGGCCGACGCCAGCAGGCTGCAGACGCTGTTCGAGAACCTGTTCCGGAACGCGGTCGACCACGCCACCGGCGCCACCACCGTCACCATCGGCCGGCTCGGCACCGAGCCCGGCGACGACGCCGGCTTCTACGTCGCCGACGACGGGCCGGGAATCGACCCGGCGGAACGCGAGTCCATCTTCGAGCAGGGCTTCACCACCGACTCGGAGGGAACCGGCTTCGGGCTGGCCATCGTCGAGACCATCGCGCAGGCCCACGGCTGGTCGGTGGCGGTCGAAGCGAGCGAGGCCGGCGGTGCCCGGTTCGTCGTCTCGGGCGTGGAGCCGTTATAGGACGGCCGGAAAACGGTCAGACGGTGTAGCCGTTGTCACGCAGCAGGGCGACGATCCGGTCGACCTGATCGCCCTGTATCTCGATCCTGTCGTCGTGGACGGTCCCGCCGGCACCGGCCGCCCGCTTCAACGTCGACGCGAGCGCGTCGAGGTCGGTATCCTCGGGGAACCCCTCCACGATGGTCACCGGCTTCCCGTAGCGTCGCTTCTCCGTGCGGACCGTGAGTTCGGCCTCGGCGCGGTCGAGGTCGCCGAGCAGGTCGATGTCGAGGTCGTCGAACGTGTTCGAGTCGTGTACCACGAGGAATCTAGGCCGTCAGCGGCTAAAGCCGTTACCGGGGCTCACCCGACGGGGCTGTACTCGGTCGCGTCGACCGGGATACCGGCCCGCGTGCACGCCGCGAAGAACGACTCGAAGCGACCCTCGTCGGGGAACCGGACGAAGAAGTGCCACTCGTCGGTCCCGCGCCCGTCCAGTATCGCCCCCTGGTGCCGGTGGATGGTGCTGACGAGCGTGGTCGCCTCCGGCCGCCACCAGACCCGATACAGCCGCCGCCCCGGATGGGACTCCACGAGCGAGAGCCGTTCGACCTGCTCGAGCGCCCCGGCCGAGCGCTCGAAGCCGGTGAGGTCGCGGCCGACCGCCCAGAACAGCGGTACGATGACCCCGTCGATGGGGACGACCCGGACGAGTTCGATGGCGGTCGCCGGCGTCTCGGCGGTGAGGGCACCGACCGGGAAACCGGTCGCCGGAACCGCGACGTCGACGAGTACCATCCCTACCGGAGGTAGCCACTCCACGGGCTTGGCGGTACACCCGGTCACCACAACCTGCTTAAGTCGGACCGGCACACGCCGTGGAGTCGTCGGGCCACCAGTCGCCGGTCAGGCCGCCTCGTCGGCCAGCACGACCACGTTCGCGAGCTTGTCCATCGCCCGCCGCAGGCGCTCCCCGGTGGCCTGCTCGCTGATGTCGAGCTTCGCCGAGACGTCCGCCAGCGTCGCCCGTTTCGGGACCTTGTAGTAGCCGAGGCGCACCGCGATCTCCAGCGCCTCGCGCTGTTCGTCGGTGAGCCCGAAGTCGTACGACTGGCCCTGCACGTCCGCGAGGGAGTGCAGGCGCCGCAGCTCGAACGGGACCTCGTTCTCGGCACACCAGCTGCTGAACGCCGAGAGGTCGCCGTGGTCACGGAACCGCAACCGGAACAGCCACTTGTGGTTGCCGTGTGCCTCGAGGATGGTCGCCCCGAGGTCGGCGATGACCGAGACGAAGCTCACCACGTCCTCGCCCCACGTGACGCGGTACAGCACCGCGTCGTCCAGCCTGTCCAGTACGGTCAACCTGTCGACCGATTCGAGTTCGCCCGCCCGTCGTTCGAACGCCTCGAAGTCGCCCCCCTGCGCCCAGAAGAACGGGATGACCGTGTCGTCGGTCGGCACTACCCGTTCGAGTTCGATCCGCATCCCTGGTTCCTCCAGCGTCAGCTGCCCCAGCGGGAACGCATCCGAGGCGATCGTCACCTCCGCGATGATCGCCATGCCCGGAGAGAGGGCTGCTACCACGATAACTCTACGTACGACCCGGCGCTGGAGGGGTCGGGACGACTACGGAGTGGACGGGCGCGTGGTCGCGACGACGCGCGCGAAAGAAGAACGGAACGTGGTGGTTCGAGGACTCGCTTACGCGAGCTTTTCGATGTTGCCGGGCGAAGCCCGGCAGACCCACGACTCGCTTTACGCGAGGTCGTGAATGTTCTCGATGACGGTGTCGGCGAACTCGGTCGTGGAGACCTTCTCGGCGTCCTCGAGGTTGCGCTCGAGGTCGTAGGTGACGGTGCCGGAGGAGATGGTCTCCTCGACGGCGTCACGGACGAGCTCGGCGGCGTCCTTCCAGCCCATGTAGTCGAACATCAGGCGGCCGGAGAGGATGAGTGCGGTCGGGTTCGCCTGGTCCTGGCCGGCGCGCTTGGGCGCGGAGCCGTGGACCGGCTCGGCGAGCACGCGGGCGTCACCGAAGTTCGCGCCGGGCGCGATGCCGAGGCCACCGATCTGGGCGCCGGCGGCGTCGGAGAGGTAGTCACCGTTGAGGTTCGGCATGGCGAGCACGTCGAACTCGTCGGTGCGCAGCTGCATCCACTGGAGCATCGCGTCGGCGAGGCGCTCCTCGACCATGACGGCGCCCTCGGGGATGTCGATGTCGTCCTGGGTCTCCCAGAGGGAGTCGGGTGCGGCGAAGACCTCGTCGTCGGGGTACTCCTCCTCGGCGACCTCCATGCCCCACTCCGAGAACTGCCCCTCGGTGAACTTCATGATGTTCCCCTTGTGGACGAGCGTGACCTTGTCGCGGTCGTGCTCGATGGCGTAGTCGATGGCCTTGCGGACGAGGCGCTTGCTGCCCTTCTCGGTGATGGGCTTGATGCCGATGCCGATGGGACCATCGTGCATCGTCTCGTCGAAGCCCATCTCCTCCTCGACGAAGTTGCGGACCTTCTCGACGTCCTCGGTGCCCTGCTCCCACTCGATGCCGGCGTAGACGTCCTCCGTGTTCTCACGGAAGGTGACCATGTTCATGTCCTCGGGCTTCTTCATGGGGGACGGGACGCCGTCGAGGTAGTAGGTCGGGCGGACGTTCGCGTAGAAGTCGAGCGTCTGGCGGAGGGCGACGTTGAGGCTGCGGAAGCCGGCGCCGACGGGCGTCGTGAGCGGGCCCTTGATGGCGACGCGGAACTCGTCGATGGCGTTGACGGTGTCGTCCGGCAGGTTCTCGCCGTCGTATCGCTCGCGAGCGGACTCACCGGCGTAGACACGCATCCACGCGATGTCGCGTCCGGTGGCCTCGGCGGCCGCGCTCAGGACCTTCTGGGCGGCCGGGCCGACGTCCTTGCCGATACCGTCCCCGTGGATGATGGGGACGATGGGTGTCTCGGGGATGTCGAGTTCGTCGTTCTCCTCGTCGACGACCTGGACCGGCTCACCATCGGCCGGGACGTCCACTTTGTCGTAGTCGTAGCTCATGTCGTCTAGAGCCTCGGCAGAGGTGCCTAAAAGACCTGCCATTCGCCGCTCGTGGCAATTTTTGCAGCATCTCGACTGCTGTATGCTGACGAGGCACAAACTGGGAACGCTCGGGGAGTTTCCGACGGTTTGTCAGTCCCGCACCGCCCCGAGCATCGCGCGTACCTGTGCCGGCCCGCGCGTGAGTAGTCCGCGCGGGAGGCGGCGGCGGGCACCGGCGAGGGCGTCCTGCAGGGCGGCGTCGGCGTCCTCGAACACGCCGGTCCCGTGGCCGACGAGGATGCGGTCGGGGTGCCAGTCGGCGAACGCCGCCCGGGGCGGGAAGAACCGCGCGAACAGGAAGAGGCCGATGCGCTCGTCGCCGACGCAGGACTTCATCGCCGTGCTCAGCACGTCCGGGACGTAGAGGGTCCGGTCCGACGCTCGGAAGCAGACGGCCTCCTGCCAGCCCGGGAGGGGGTCGACCCGGCGGACCGCGAAGCCCGAGGTGCCGAGTTCGCCCTCGTAGCGTTCGATGGGCGCGTCGAGCAGGTCGCCCACCCGCCCCAGCCACGTCGGGGCGTACACCGGCACGTCGTGGCGTCGGGCGAAGGTGGCGGCGTCGCGGGCGTGCCAGCTCGAGCAGACGGCGACGCCCGCCACCTCGCCGAGGTCGGCGTACACGTCCTCGATACCCTCGGCGTCGATGGGGTCGAACAGCCAGACGCGCCCGTCGTCGCCGCGGATCGCGTGGCTGGTACGTTTGCCTTCTTCGTCGGGGTGGGCGAGCCAGCCGACGCCGCCGTCGAACTCGTCGACGACCGCGTAGTCGGTCGCGTGGCCTCGGTCGTACACCGGCATACGAGGACTGTCAGCGAGCCGCAAAAAAGAGGTTCCCGTTCGGTTGCGGGGCTACTGCTGTCCCTGCGACTGCGACTCCTGCGTCGCGCCTGGCGGGCCAGCCACGTCGAACGTCCCGACGACGCGTGGGTCCGACACCGACCACTCCTCGGAGCGAACGTCGTAGGGAGCCGCCTGCCCGTGTTCCTCCAGGATCTTCAGCTCCGCGTCGGAGACGTTGCCGAAGCCGGGAATCAGCGTGGCCTTGTTCGCGTCCCAGTTGTAGCGGTCACAGACCTGGCAGGTCCACGAGAGCACCTCGACGGTCCAGCCGTCGGCGAGGTCCTGGCCGGCCAGCTGGGCGCGTAGCTCGACCTCGGAGTGGACCGTGACGCCGCCGAAGGCGTAGAACAGCTCGTCGCTCAGGGTGACGGATTCGTCCCAGTACAGCGTCGCCCGCCCGACGTTCGCGGGCTTCGTCGTCTTCAGCGTGTTCGGGGCTGGCCCGACCTGCATGTCGCCACAGAGCAGGTCGAACCGCTGTTTCGGGAACTTCTCGTCCACGCTGCCGTGGAGGCGCTTCCGGGCACCCTCGACGATCTTGGGTCGGTGTTCCGAGACGAGCGCCTGCTGGATGTCCGGGGAGGTCTTGAAATGTGCCGCGGGGACCGTCTTCGTCCCGTTCGCGTAGGTCTCTTCGAGCCAGTCCTCGAGGTTCTGGGCGGCGAGGTCGTAACCGTTCGCGCGGCCGCCCTCGATGAGCGCCTCGACCTTCTGGCGGACGCGTTCCACGCGTTGCTTCGTGCTCGCGGTCGACGCCGACGCGTCCGCAGAACCGGCGTCGGCGGTCCCGGTGTCGCCGGTGTAGGGGGTGAACCCGGTGTCGCTCGTGGCGTCGTCGTGGGTCACCGCGTCCTCGTTCCGGCGAGCGTTCTGGGCGAGGAGTCGGCGCCGGTTGCCGAAGAGGCCGTCAGTCATCGTCCGTGCGCCGCTCTATCGGCTCCGCCTCGGCCTCGTCCTCGTCCTCTTCCTCCTCGGCGAACACCTTGTGGTAGACGGCCGCGCCCTCGTTGTCGTCGTTCTCGACGAGTTCCATGCCGAGTTCGGCCCGGTCGATCTCGGTCGCGAGCAGGTCGTTGTTCAGGTCGCGCGCCCGGACGGCCTCGGACTGGAGCGCCTGCGAGTAGTCGTCCAGCGCCTCGCCGCGGCCGAGCAGGGCCTCCACGATGACGCCGTCGGTCCGGATGGCGTTGACCGTGCCCGAGAGCACGACGCCGGGGACCGTCTTGCTCAGTCCGGTCGCCTCGTCCTCGAACGTCGTCTCCAGGTCCTCGTTGACCCGCCAGTAGCTGTGGTCGCCGCGCTCGACCTGTTCGACGAAGTCGTCGTGGGCCTCGCCGCGGTAGTCGTAGATGCGCGAGAGCTCCTCGAGGATGCCCTGCTTGACCGCGGCCTGGTCGTCGTCGGTCACCACGTCGTCGACCAGCTGGTCGAGTTCGTACAGCGGTGCCTCCCGGTAGCTGCCGGGGAAGCCGTTCGAGAACGCGATGCGAACGTCGGTGAGGTGGAACAGCGTGAGGTACTGCTGGTTCAGCTGCCGGAAGACGAGGTTGAGCGTCCGGCTCACGTTGATGTTCTCGATCTTGCGCTCGATGAGCCGCTCCTCGCCCGTCTCGACGGACTCCTTCGCCTCGCTGTTGACCTCGACCTCGCGCTTGGCGGAGGCCTTCGCGGCGTGCCGCGAGGAGGCGCTTGCGACCGACCGGGCCGTGTGCTCGCGCACGGCGGTCGAACTCCCGCCACCGCCGCCGCCGCCACCGACCTTGAAGATGCCGAGGTTGAGTTCGGCCTTGCCGCCGGCCTTCCAGTTGCGTTTCTTCGTCTCCTTGACGCTGGAGGTGGTCTCGGTCTGGAGCTCGCGCTCGAACTCGTAGGCGGCCTCGCGCGAACTCGACTCGAAGATGCTCGCGGCCTCCTGCCGGGAGCGTTTCTCGTTGCGGTACGTCTTCAGGGTGATGGTGGTCTCCTCGCCGGGGAACAGCGAGAACGTCTTCAGCGTCCGCCCGGCGCCGTAGTTCCCGAGGAAGTTCGAGATGCGGTAGCGCTCGACGATGGCGAACTGCGGCTCGGGCTCGACCGGCTCCGGGGCGAACCCCGGCACCACGTCGCCGTGGAGCGTCGACCGGAGGTACATGAACTGGCCGTCCTTCACCCGTCGGGCGACCTGCTCCGGTGTCAGGGAGGCGACCGGCCGGAAGTAGTTCTTCACGGAGAGGTAGTCGTCGTAGTCGAACTCGCCGAGGGACTCCTGCTCGATGGCGCCTGCGGCCGCCGCGGCCGCGCCCCCGTCGGTCCGTACGTTCTGGAGGTCGCGCAGTCTGATGTGTTCGGCGAGCGCGTCCATGGCCGCCGGGGACTCGACGATCTCCCGGACCGTGTCGCTCATCTCCGACCGGTCGATGGCCCCGCCGCGGGCACCGTCGCCGCCCCACGGGGCGGGGTCGACGGGCTGCGGGCCGCCGGGCTGGACCGGGGACTCCTGTCCGATGTCGATGTGCTCGAACAGGATCGGGTCGTAGAACCCCTCTCGCATCGCCTGTGCGACCCGGTCGCGGATGTCCTCGATGGGTCGGTCCGCGAGGTCGTCGCGGATGGTGCTGCCCGGTTTCTCGTCGGCGTGCGAGCGGAAGTACGACGACGGGAAGTCGAGTTCGACGATGCTGCGACACCCGTAGGACGTGGGCAGTGGGATGTTGTAGTTGATGACCGATGCCTGGCCGCCGGACTCGTACTGCACGAGTGGGTCTTCACCACTCATATAGTGAGAATTAATCTGATATTACTACAATCTTTATGCAAGTGTAAATGCGCTAGAACTCTGTCTCTGGGCGCTAAAGCGCCATATATCGCAATCGGTAATGAAAGAGCTTACTGAATCTTTACTGGTCATGCCAGCAGCTATACTGCTGGCGACCGTGTTGGTGATTCCCATGGGTTCCCGGGACGGGCCGCGGTCGCGACCTTTAATTGGAGCGGTGCCGACGACCGACCCATGCACGTCATCGTCCACGGGGGCGCGGGTGCGAACCCCGACGACCCGGAGACACGACAGGGAGTACTCGACGAGGCCGCCGGGGCCGGTGCCGCCGCCGAGACGCCGGTCGACGCGGTCGAACAGGCCATCCACGTCCTCGAGTCGTCGCCCCGGTTCAACGCGGGCTTCGGCGGGGCCGTGCAGTCCGACGGCGTGGTCCGCACCGACGCGGGCGTCATGACCGACGACCGCGAGACCGGCGCGGCCTGCTCCATGCCGGGCGTCGAACACGCCGTCAGCGTCGCCCGCACCGTCATGGAGGAGACGCCGCACATCTGCGTCTCGGGCGAGCACGCCGTCGCCCTCGCCGAGGACTTCGGCGTCGAGACCGGCGTCGACCTGTTCAGCGACCGCACCCGGGAGCGCTGGGCCGAGGAGGACGTCCCGGAGGGCGGGGCCAAAGAGCACCTCGCCTACCTGGAAGAGCGGTTCGGGACGACGGACCCGGACGGCAACCCGGCGGAGTTCGATCACGACACGGTCGGCGCGGTCGCCTTCGACGGCGACTCCTTCGCCGCCGCGACCTCGACCGGCGGGCGCTGGCTCGCGCTCGCGGGCCGGGTCGGCGACGTGCCCCAGGTCGGTAACGGCTTCTACTGCTCCCCGGCCGGCGGCGCCTCCGCCACGGGCGCCGGCGAGGACATCGCCCGGGTCACCCTCTCCCGGCGGGCGGTCCGCCACCTCGAATCGGGCCACTCCGCACAGGCCGCGGCCGACCTCGCCATCGACGAGTTCGGCGAACTCACCGGCTCGAACGCGGGCATCATCGTCCTCGACCGCGACGGGAGTGCCGGCAGCGCGTTCAACTCCGACGCGATGCAGACTGCCGTCTCGCGCTAGCTTTTCCCTCGACCCGCCGTAGTATCTGCGTGGAATCGTTCCTCCCGCTGCTCTCGCTGTTGAGCTACGTGGCCATCGTCGCCGGTGCCGCCCCCGCGGTCGGGCTGGCGTTCCTGCTGGCGCGGTGGCTCCCGTTCCAGCGAGCGCTCTCGCTCGTGGTCGGTGGGGCCGTCCTCGCCGGTATCCTCGGCGTGCTGGTCCTCGGCGGCCCGGTCGCGGCGCTCGTCGTCGCGGCGACCGCGCTGGTCCTCGTCGTGGGCCCGCTCCTCGTGGGCGTCGCACTGGTTTCGACGCGTGCCGATGGGAACGTCCCGTTAGCGCTGCGCCGCGTCGCCCTCGCGTGGCCGGTCGCCCTGCTGGCGAGTGCCCTGGTGTTCTTCCTGCCGGGCGGGCTCTCCCGGTACAACGTCACGTTCCTCGACCAGCTGGTCGGCCTGCTTGCCCTCGGTTTCGTGGTCGCCATCGCGCTCGTCGGGCCGGGGGTCATCGGGGTGCTGTCGCTGCGCTGGCGTGGGACGCGGTAGCACGAAATTTACGACATATGTCGAAGTGAATATTTAATGCCGTCGAAATCCTCGGTTCACCTATGCTCGAGCAGACCCAGCACGGTGACACACGCCGGTGCCCCGAGTGCGAGGAAGAGACCGTGAACGTCCAGGGTGTCGACGCCTGCCCGCAGTGTGCGTGGGTCGACGGCCGCGACGCCCCGAACTGACCCGCGAGGCCGAGAGTCGGGCGGTGTGGAACCGGGCGGCCGGAACTGCTTCTTATGCGGTGTTAGGCTCGGGCGGGGTGACGATTTTCGACGACTTGCGGCCCTTACCCTCGCGGTCGAGGGGGACGGTGATGTACTCGTCGGCCCAGTAGTCGTAGGCGGTCAGCTCCCCGCCGTAGACGCAGCCGGTGTCGAGGCCGATGGCGTACTCGCGGTCGACCGGCTCGGCGAGGACGGTGTGGCCGAAGAAGACGGTCGGCGTCTCGGCGTGCCGTTCGAACCAGAAGGGGCGGTCGTAGCTCCCGTCGGGGGCGAGCGAGCGCATGTTCTGGACGTCGTCGACGCTGTGGTCGGCGAGCGGCTTGCGCGGGTCGATGCCGCCGTGGACGACCAGCGCCTCGTCGAAGGAGATGGCGACCGGCATCGAGGCGATGTACTCCATGTCGACCGCGCTCAGCTCGTCGAGCTCCTTCTCGCCGCGGAGCAGTTTCTCCTCGTTGTTCCCACGGACCGACAGCATGTTGGGCGACTCGCGGACCAGCTGGACCACGCCGCGGCTGTTCGGGCCCTTGCGGACGAGGTCACCGACGAAGACGACGAGGTCGTCCTCGCCCGGGTCGATTCGCTGGAGGAGTCGCTGCAGCGCGTCGAAGCACCCGTGCACGTCGCCGACGACGTAGATGTCGTCCCAGTCGTCCGCGTCGACGGTCTGATGCCAGGCGGCCGGTGTCTCGGAGAAGGATGGTTCTGGTGCGCTCATCGGAGTGACTTACGATAGCCAGGCAGTCACCGGCATAAACAGTTTCTAAGATAGCTATATAGCCCAATGTACGCCAATTCCTCGCGTACGCCACTCGCTCGCACGTCCGCCATGCGCAACCTCTTTTTCCACCGTGGGCGAACCACCTGCCATGAGCGAGACCGAGGTCGACCTGGACGCAGAGAAGTACGAGAAACACCGTGAGGCCGGTCGCATCCTCGCCGAGGTCCGCGACGAGGCCGCAGAGATGGTCGAGGTCGGCACCAGCCACCTCGAGGTCGCCGAGTGGGCCGAAGAGCGCATCCGCGAACTCGGCGGCCAGCCCGCGTTCCCCGTCAACATCTCCATCGACGAGGAGGCCGCCCATGCGACGCCGAGCATCGACGACGACGCGGTCTTCGGCGAGGAGATGGTCAACCTCGACATCGGGGTCTGCATCGACGGCTGGCTGGCCGACACCGCCGTCACGGTCGACCTCTCGGGGAACCCGGAACTCGCGGAGGCGTCCGAGCAGGCGCTGGAGGCGGCCCTGGACGTCGTCGAACCGGGCGTCGACACCGGCACCATCGGTGCCGAGATCGAGGACGTCATCAAGGGCTACGGCTTCAACCCGGTCGTCAACCTCTCCGGGCACGGCCTGGGCCACTGGGAGCAGCACACCGAACCGAACATCCCGAACCGCGCCGTCTCGCAGGGGACGACGCTCGAGGTCGGCGACGTGGTCGCCATCGAGCCCTTCGCGACCGACGGGAGCGGGAAGGTCTCCGAGGGCGCCGACGAGGAGATCTTCGCGCTGGAGCGCGAGGCGTCGGTCCGGGACCGCAACGCCCGGCAGGCCCTCGAGCAGATCACGGAGGAGTTCCGGACGCTCCCCTTCGCGACCCGCTGGCTGGACATCGCCCGCCCGGAGATGGCACTGCGCCGGCTCAAGATGAACGACATCGTCCACGGCTACCCGGTCCTCAAGGAGGACGACGGGAAACTCGTCAGTCAGAAGGAACACACCATCATCGTCACGGAGGACGGCTGTGAAGTGACCACTCGGTCACGCTGACCGCCTTCGTGCAAGCAAATCGCGGAACTGCCTTTCCCTTGGTTCTGTGCCGGTACGTGCGTGAACCCTGCTGAATCCCCCACCTACGCGTTGTTCATGCGCTGGCTCGCCCGCTCCCCACACCGCTGGCACTCCGTCACCCGGTAGGGTTCGCGCGAGAACTGGGAGTTCTCCTGCTTGGTGCTCTCGGTCACCAGCTGCACCGACACGCTGTGCAGCGTGTCCGTCCCACAGTTGTCACAGTGTTCGTTTCGCCCATTGATCGAGTTGTCAGTCGTCGCCATCCACTCGGTTAGATGAGGGATACCAGCATAAAAAGAACAGACCGTTTAATCGGTTGAATGGACTGTTCGTGGCATTCTCTAGCAAAATATGACCGATGTGCCGTTTTCTGCGGTTTCGAAACGTCTACATCCTGAATGAGGGGTGCTTGTAACAGGGATGTTGCCTCTTGAAACAGGGATAGCACCCCTTTCGTATCTGATTCTGGAGGGGTTCTGTGACGTGGGATTGAAATCATCGGCCCCCCGAGTGCAGGTATGGACCAGGTGTTCGCGCCGTGGCGCATCGAGTGGGTGGAACGCGACGACAAGAACGAGGACATCGAGGGGTGTGTCTTCTGTGAACTCCCGACGCGGGAGTCGGACCGCGAGTACCGCATCGTCGCCCGGAGCGACCACGCGTTCGTGATGCTGAACAACTACCCGTACAACCCGGGCCACGCGATGGTCATCCCGAACCAGCACACCGGCGACTACGGTGA
The DNA here is from genome assembly GCF_026616195.1 of Haloarchaeobius amylolyticus. Taxonomy (NCBI): domain Archaea; kingdom Methanobacteriati; phylum Methanobacteriota; class Halobacteria; order Halobacteriales; family Halorubellaceae; genus Haloarchaeobius; species Haloarchaeobius amylolyticus. The sequence continues at coordinate 1,417,829 of NZ_JANHDH010000001.1, read as the reverse complement.
GCTCACCGACGAGACGCTGCTCGACCACGCAAGACTGAAGCAACGGACCTTCGCCGCACTCCGCGAGGCGATGGGGCCAGACGGTTTCAATGCCGGCTTGAACCTGGGTGGCGGGGCCGCAGGGGGGTCCATCGACGACCATCTCCACACGCACGTCGTTCCCCGTTGGAACGGTGACACGAACTTCATGCCCGTCGTCTCCGACACGAAGGTCATCGTCGAGGCGCTCGCGGACACCTACGACCGTCTCCACGAGGCGTTCGCGGCCCAGGACGGCGCGACGGCGGTCGATTCGGACACCGCGGTTCGGCTCTCGTTCGACTGACAGACGGGTGGTCGCGGTCGCCGCCGCGCGCGCCACGGCCCGTCCGGGTCGCGGGGCCCTACACACGACCGGCAACTCGTTTTAGGGAAACCAAAAATCTATTTTCTGAATGACAAGCGTTATTGCACTGCTCCAGCAATTCTCTACCAAGCGATGGCACTACTGGAGAACCTGGTGCTGGTGTTCGTGGCCGGGCTCATCACCGCGCTGGCGACCGGCGTCGGGGCACTGCCGTTCTTCGTCCTCGACGACATCAGCGACCGCTGGAACGTCGTGCTCTGGGGGCTCGCCTCGGGTATCATGGTCTCCGCGTCGGTGTTCGGCCTCATCTTCGAGGGGGCCGCAGCGGGGCGACTCGTCGCCGTCGGCGTCGGCATGCTCGCGGGCGTCGTCCTCGTCGTCGTCGCCCACGAACTCATCGAGGACTACGAGCCGGACCCCGGCGAGTACGCCGAGGCGGACTTCAAGAAGCTCCTGCTCATCCTCGGCATCCTCACCGTCCACTCGTTCCCGGAGGGCGTCGCCGTCGGCGTCTCCTTCGCCGAGTTGAACCTCCCCGGGCTCCAGGACGGCATCTCGTTCCTCGGCTTCGGCGTCCCGGTCGTCGCCGTGTTCATCACGGTCGCCATCGCCATCCACAACGTCCCCGAGGGCGTGGCCATCTCCATCCCGCTGCGGACGATGGGCGTCAGCGAGTTCAAGATGGTCTGGTGGGCGATTTTCTCCAGTCTCCCCCAGCCCATCGGGGCGGTCGTCGCCTTCGCGTTCGTCCGGTACGCACAGGAGTTCCTGCCCTACGGGTACGGCTTCGCGGCCGGCGCGATGATCTTCCTCGTCGCGACGGAGTTCATCCCGGAGGCGCTTGAACTCGGCGAGCACGTCGAGGGTGGCGGCCGGCTCGAACTCGTCTCCGGCGTCGCCCTCGGCTTCGCCGTGATGCTCCCGCTCGCGTTCATCTGAGGGGACACGACAAGCCCTTTTACTCCCCTCTCGTATTCGGCACACGAATGGGACGCGGGAGTACCGTCCGGCGGGTCGGTGCCATCATCGTGGCCGCCAACGTCCTGCTCGCGGTGACGAAGGGGGCCGTCTACTGGCAGTCCGGCAGCCTGGCGGTCGGCTCCGAGGCCGTCAACAGCCTCTCGGACTCCGCGTACAGCCTCATCGTCTTCCTCGGGCTCTATCTCACCACGCAACCGCCGGACTTCGAGCATCCCCACGGGCACGAGCGCATCGAACCGTTCGTCTCGCTGTTCGTCGCCGTCGGCGTCTTCGCCGCCGGCGGGTTCGTCCTCTGGCAGTCGGTGACGACGCTGCTGGCGGGCGAGTTCGTCGTCCGCTACTCGCTCTCGGCGGTCGCCGTCCTCGTCGGCTCCGCGGCCGTGAAACTCGCCCTCTACCGCTACTGCCTGCGTGAGGGCGAGGTCAACAACTCGCCGGCGCTGGTCGCGACCGCGCTCGACAACCGCAACGACGTCCTCACCGCCGTGGCCGCCCTCGTCGGCGTCGTCGGCTCCGGCGTCGGATTCCCGGTGCTGGACCCACTCGCGGCCGGGGTCGTCTCGCTGGCCATCCTCTGGACCGGCGTGGAGATCGTCCGCGACAACGTGAACTACCTCGTCGGCGCCGCGCCGCCGGAGGACCTGCGCGCCGAGATCGTCGCGCGCGCCCTCGACCACCCGGAGGTCCACGGGGTCCACGACGTGGTCGCCCACTACGTCGGCCCGGAGATCGACGTCTCGTTGCACATCGAGGTCGAGGGCGACCACACGCTGTTCGAGGCCCACGACATCGAGTCCGACGTGGTCCAGGCCATCCGCGCCATCCCCGAGGTCGACGACGTGTTCGTCCACGTCGACCCGAAGGAACTCGGCGAGTGGAAGGAGGACCGGGAGACCGAGGAGCTGTTACGGAAGTCCGGCGGGGAGTGAGCGACTTCCTTTCACTTCCACACGTCTGCGAATAGTTATAACAGGTCGCCGGACATTCGAAACCGCATGTCACACGATACCGCAGCACTCAGCAAGCGTAGCCCGCCGAAGATTCTCCTGTTCACCATCGTCACGCTCGGCCTCTACTGGCTGTACTACGTCCACAGCCTGAACACGTCGTTCAAACAGTACCTCGACGCGGGGTACAACCCGCTGGTCCGAACCCTCATGTTCCTCGTCCCGTTCGTGAACCTCTATGCGGCCTGGCAGGTCGGCCAGACGGCGACCGAGGTGACCGACGACCTCTCGACGGGACTCACAGCCATCGGAGTCCTCGTCCCGATACTCGGCGCGTTCGTCATCCAGCCGCCGATCAACGACCTCGTCGACGGCGAGTAGAAGCGTCGTCGTTCGCCGGGCCGGTCAGACCGGCTCGCCGAACGCGTACACCGTGTTCTGCCCGGTCACTTCGAGGTCGACGAAGTCACCGGGTTCGAGCCCGTGCTCGGAGGCGTTCTGGACGATGATCTGTCGGTAGGCCGCGTCGCGGCACTTCACGGAGTCCCCGGTCCCCTCCTGGACGACGAGCGCGTCCGCCATCGTCTCGCCGACCATCGCCTCGTAGGCCTCGCCGACGACGTCCATCTTCAGTTCGGACATCTCCTTCGAGCGCTCCTTCTTCAGGGTGCCACCGAGGCCCTTCATGTCGGCGGCGTCGGTGCCGGGGCGCTTCGAGAACCGGGTGACGTTGATCTTCTCGGGGCGCGTCTCCCGCAGGAGTGCGAGGCTCTGCTGGTGGTCCTCGTCGGTCTCGGTCGGGAAGCCGACGATGAAGTCGGTGCTCAGGGTCCAGTAGTCGAGCGCGTCGTCGAACGCCTCGACGACCTCGACGTACTCCGAGACCTGGTGCTGGCGGCGCATGTCCCCCAGCACGTCGTTCGAGCCGGACTGGACCGGCGCGTGCAGGAAGTTGTAGAGTTCGTCGTGCTTCGCGAACACGGCCGCGAGGTCGTCGCGGATGCCGTGGACGCCCTTCGGGTTCGCCATGCCAACGCGCACGCGGAAGTCGCCCTCTATCTCGGTACAGATGCGGTCGAGCAGCGTGTGGAGTTTGCGCTCGCCCTGCTCCCAGCCGTAGACGCCGGTGTCCTGCCCGGTGATGCGAATCTCCTTCGCCCCCGCGTGGACGAGTGCGCGGGCCTTCTCCAGGTTCTCCTCGACCGACGGGCTGTCGATCTTCCCGGTGGCGTGCTTCGTGATGCAGTACGAGCAGTCGCTCATGCAGCCACGGGCGATGGGGAGGATGCCGACGACGCCGTCCAGCACGGGTTCGACGCCCGGGCCGGGGGTCGGGCACTCGCCGTTCGTGACGGCCTGGGGCACGTCGTCCCAGTGGAGTATCTGGGCGTCGATGTCCTCGTCCTCGAACTCCTCGCTCTGTGCGAGGGCCATGCAGCCGGTGATGATGAGGTCGGCCGTCTCGGCCTCCAGTTCCTTGGCCCGGCGGAGCATGTTGCGCTCCGTCTTCTCGACGACGGTACAGCTGTTCATGATGGCGACGTCTGCTGCCTCGGGACCGTCGACGCGGTAGTGGCCGGCGTCCCGGAGCGCCGACTCGATCTGCCGGCTCTCCCCGCGGTTGGAGGTACAGCCGTAGGTTTCGATGTGATACCGGGCCATGCTATCGGTCTTTGCCCGTGCGCGGGCAAAAGCGCCACGAAAGCGAGTCACCGTGCGAGCCGTCGGCACCGGGTCGCCGGTCGGCGTTCTATAATATGTGTGGCACTAACTCGCGTGGCCGCAGGGCTGCCGCGACTTCTACCAGCGTTCGGGCCGGAGGGACGGTCTACCACGACCATGCGGGCCCTCGGCCGGACCCCTATCCAGCAGAGAAATATAATTCCGATTTCAACGGAAGCGGGAGAATTATTAGGTTGGCTAGAAGATACACCACCGAATGCGTTCGACAAAACAGACAGTGTTCGTTCTCGCCGTCACCGCACTCCTCCTCGTGAGTTCCGTCGGGAGTGTGGCGACGGTGGGAGCGGCCCCCGCTGGTGAGGACTCGGCAGCCGCCGTCGGGTCACTCGCCCAGGACGATTCGCTCGAACCGGCAGACGAGATATACGTCAAGGAGAACGGTGACGCCGTCCTCGTCTACGACACAGCCAGCCCGTCGGCCTCCTCGTCGACCACCGGCCACTACGGCATCGACCTCTCGAAGGGACTGATGCACATGATGGTCGAGGACGAGATGACCGGCCAGACCAACGTCACCGGCAACGGGACGCTGGCGATGACGCCCGACTCCCTCTCCGGAGAGGGCGACTTCCAGATGCCGACGCCCGACTCGGTGGAGGACCTGACCTTCGACGCCTCCGTCACCCAGAACAAGCAGAACGCGAAGGCGTCGGCCTCCTTCGACGGCACCTTCACCAGCGAGTCCGGCACCGTCGGGCAGGGCACCTCAATGCTCGAATCCGTCTCCACCGAGGGGACGATGACGACGACGGCCAGCACGTTCACGACGAGCGGCTCGGTCGACGTCGCCTTCGAGCAGAAGCCCGGCACCCTCGCCAACCAGCACCACGAGTTCACGCTGGAGGAGACCGAGGACGGTTACACCCTGACCGCGGCCCAGGACTACGAGGTCAGCCAGTACTCGGCCGACGCCTGGAGCACGCGTGCCAAGGCGAAACAGCAGCTCGAGGCACAGGTCGGCGCCCTCACCCGGCAGCTCGACGGTGAGGCCACGGTGACCATCGACTCGTACTCCTTCGACTCCTCGACGTACCGGCTGGACATCGCCTACAGCGTCGAGCTCACCGGCGTCGACGAGGCCATCTCGACGCAGCTGGCGAGCGCGATGGCGTCCTCCCAGCAGCTCGACCTCTCCCAGAGCGAGGCCGAGGAACTCGCCCAGCGCATCCAGAAACTGGAGGTCAGCAAGGTCTCCGCGACCGTCGACGTGACCGACACGAACGCGAAGGCGTCGTGGGACGTCGAGCTCGACCAGTACGACGAGGCGGTGACCGCGATGTTCGACGTCGCCGCGGCCTCGGAGATGCAGGACGAGGACGCCGAGGCGCTCGAACAGGCACGGGCCGCGTTCGAGGCCCAGCAGGCAGCCGACCTCCAGCAGACGGTCAGCTGGAGCGGCGAGCTGACCTCGCCGGACCAGAACAGCGCCCGTCTCAAGTTCGACGCGAACTACGAGACGAAGAACTGGGGCGCGTTCGTCTCCGAGATGCAGTCCCGGACCGACAAGAACTTCGGCTCGTTCACGGCGGAGTTCCACGCGGAGACGAACGACGGCCAGCTCGAGACGACGATGTCGGCCGAGATGGAACAGCAGGACTTCCTCAAGAGCAGCGTCGACAGCATCATCGAGTCGGCCCAGGGCAGCGAGATGGACCCGCAGGCCAGGAAGTTCCTCGAGGCGTTCAAGCGCTCGGGCTTCGAGAAGGCCAAGATGGACGTCTCGATGCAGGAGGGGACCGTCTCGATGGAGGCCGGTGCCTCCTTCGAGAACCTCTCGGCGTTCGAGGACGTGATGGAAGAGGAGTACGGTGACCTCTCCGTCACGAGCGCCTACGGCAACCTCGGCGAGGACGGCAAGACCTACGTCCGCCTGAAGGGCGCCGTCTCCGAGGGCGCGAGCGAGTCCGAGGTCCGGGAGCTGGCCGTCGTGGACAGCGAGACGACGGTCCACATGCCCGGCGACTGGAACCCCGACGAGAAGACCTTCCCCGAGATGGACGAGGAGGAGGTCCGTGACTTCGTCGACGTGCAGGCGAACAGTGGCGGCGTCCTCGGCGGCATGCCCGGCTTCGGTGTCGGCACCGCCATCGCCGCCGTCCTCGGGCTGAGCCTCGTCGCGCTCCGCCGGCACGACTGACGGCCCACGCACCGACGACCGCCCTCCATTCTTTCGCGACCCCCACCGACGAGCGACCGCCGTGGCCGACGATATCATAATCTTTCTGACCGGTTCTGGTCTGTAGAGAGGGACGTGGCTCCCCGAACTCGTTGTTAGCCCGGCCGAGTCGTCGTGTTCGTTACCGCTGGCTCACCGTGCTGGAGACTCCCAAATAGTGTCAGATTATACGAGAGTCTTATCGAACCGAGCGCCCAATGTCACTCGTAATGCCTTCCAAGTTCGCGACAGCGCTCGTCGTCGCTGTCACACTCATGCTCGTCACGAGCCCGGGCGTCGCGGGGGCGGCGTTCGGGGACGCGACGAGCCCGGACATGCACGAGGCGTCGGTCGAGGCGGCCGACGAGATATGGGTATTCGAGAACGGTGACGCCGTCCTCGTCTATCACGGCACGAGCGAGGCAGCGACCGCCTCCGGGCACGCCGCCATCGACGTGGCGAACGGCCTCGCGGCCATCTTCCTGACCGATGCCATCGACCCCGAGGTCAGCGGGCAGGGGACGGTGGTCCTGACCCCCGACATGCTCGACGCGACGGGCGCGGTGGCGGTGCCGGCGCCCGAGTCGCTGACCGACCTGACGGTCGACCTCAGCACGACCACCGACGAGACCGAGAGCACCGGCTCGCTCGCCATCGACGCGACGTTCGCGGCCGACCCGGCGATGACCGGTGACCTCCCGGTGCAGTCGACCGAGGAGATCCTCGCGACCGAGGGCATCGTCACGGTCGGCTCGTCGCTCGCCATGCAGGGGTACGTGTTCGTGGGTGAGGTCGGCGAGCCGGCGAGCGAGGCGGAGAACGCCGACGCGCCCGCCGAACCCGACGTGACCGACGTCGAGCGCGAACTCTACGAGCTCTCCCTCGTGGAGACCGACGACGGCTTCGTCCTCACCGGCTACCAGTCCATGCAGGTGAGCGAGTTCGCCACCGACAGCTGGAAGACCAGCGAGGCCGCCGAGGAGACGCTCCTGATGACCGTCGGTAGCGTCGCGGAGATGCTCGAGGGCGAGGCGACCGTCACGGTCGACGAACACGTCTTCGACGAGGAGACCGGCCAGCTCACGATGGCCTACACGGTGCTGTTCACCGACGTCGAGCCGGCCCTCTCGAACATGCTCGCCGACGCCATGGCCGACAGCCAGGACGTCGAGTTGACCGACGAGGAGCGCGAGATCATCGCCGGGCACATCGCCGCGGCGACGCTGTCCGACCTCTCGGTCGCCTACGAGAAGACCGAGCAGTCGACCGTCTTCGTCTGGAACGTCCAGCTCGACGGCATCGACGAGCTGATGACCGCCAACATCGAGCTGATGGCCCTCGCGGGCCAGGACGAGGCGACCATCGACACCGCCACGTCGAAGCTCGCGGCCAAGCAGACCGCGGACCTGTCGACCACGCTGACCTGGCGCGGGCTGGTCTCGGCCGCCGAGGCGGACACCCTGACGAACCGGCTCCAGCTCGAGGCGGCCATGGCGACCGAGAACTGGGACGCGTTCGTGACGGAACTCGACGCGCGTGACATCGACGTCGGGACCTCGACCGTCGACATCGCCGCCGGCATCGAGGACGGCGTCCTCTCGACCGACATCGCCGTGACGGTGAGCCAGAAGGACCTCGTCGACATGGCGGTGGCCCAGCTCACGCAACAGAAGTTGGCCGACGAGATGGACCCGAAGTCCGCGAAGCTCGTGGACGCGCTGAAGCAGGGCGACTTCGAGAAGGCCAAGCTCACGGCGAACATGCAGGAGGGGACCATCACCGTGGAGGCGGCCGCGAAGTTCGCGGACCTCTCGAAGCTCGGTGCCCTGCTCGACGAGGAGTTCCAGGGCCTGCACGTCCAGGCGCTCTACAGCGAACTCGACGCGGGCGAGACCACGACCTACGTGAAGGTCGTCGGTGCCACGACCGCGGACCCGACCATCGACGACGTCCAGCTCCTGCCCGAGGTCGGCGTGGACACCGTCGTCCACATGCCGGGCGAGTGGGACCCGATGACCACCACCTTCCCCGAGATGGACGTCATCGAGACGACCGCGTTCCTCGAGGAGGAGACGGCGGACGACCCCGCCCCGGCCGGTGACGACGACCTGCCAGTCGCCGGCGAGGAACAGCCCGAGCCCATCGCGGCCGGCGTCTCCGGCAGCACCGTCGGTCTGGCACTCGTCGCCCTCCTCGGGGCGGCGCTGCTCGCACGCAGATACCGGTTCTGACCGGCCTGTCTGACCGGGCTGTCAGCCGACGAAACCCCGTTTTTCGGACTACTCCTCGTTCGCGACGTAGTCCTCGACGATCGCGACGCCACTGGACGCGCCGATGCGGACCGCACCGGCGTCGAACATCGCCGCCGCGTCGGCCCACGAGCCGACACCGCCGCTGGCCTTGACGGGGAGGTACTCGCTCATGAGTTCGACGTCCGCGACCACGGCCCCGCCGTCGGCGAAGCCGGTCGAGGTCTTGACCATGTCCGCGTCCGCGTTCTTCGCGGCCTCGCAGGCGGCGTGTTTCTCCGGCTCGGTGAGCAGGGCGGTCTCGATGATGACCTTCACCGGGATGGGGACCGCGGCGACGAGGTCGGCGAGTTCCTCCTCGACCGCGGTGGCGTCGCCGGCCTTCAGCCGCCCGATGTTGATGACCACGTCGAGTTCGTCGGCGCCGTCGTCCCACGCCTTGACGCCCTCCTCGCGCTTGAGTTCGGGGGCGTGCTGGCCGTGGGGGAAGCCGACGACGGTCGCCAGCGTCACGTCGGGGGCGTACTCGGCGGCCTCGGCGACGTAACACGGCGGGATGCAGGCGTTCATGCCGTACTCGGCGGCCTCGTCGAGGACTGTCTTCACGTCGTCGAGGGTGGTCTCCGGGCCGAGGACGGTGTGGTCGATGCTCGCGGCGAGTTCCTCGCGGTTCATGGCCCGGTGTTGTCGCGCCGGATTAAAATACGGGGCGTTCCGCCGTCGGCGCCTGGGTCGGCTGTCGGGCACTTTTTATCCGGTGCGGATAGAGTTGTAGCTATGACCTCCACATCCGTCCATCCCGACGTAGCCGAGACGGCCGACGCCATCGCCACCATGGAGATCCGCGGGGCGGCGGCCATCGCCGACGCGGCTGCCGGCGCGCTCGCGGCGCAGGCCAGAGAGAGCGACGCGGACACGCCGGAAGCCCTCAGGGCGGAACTTCGCGAGGCGGCGCGGGTCCTCTACGAGACCCGCCCGACCGCGGTCAGCCTGCCGAACGCCCTCCGGTTCGTGATGGCCGACGTCGAGGGGGACGACGTGGAGGACCTGCGCCAGTCGGTGCTTGCCAGCGCCGAATCCTTCCAGCGCGACCTCGACCAGGCCCAGGGCCGCCTCGGCGAGATCGGCGCGAACCGCCTGCGCGACGGCGACACCGTGATGACGCACTGTCACTCGACCGACGCGCTCTCCTGCGTGAAGGCGGCGCTCGACCAGGGCAAGCACATCGAGGCCATCGTCAAAGAGACCCGCCCGCGCAAGCAGGGTCACATCACCGCCGAACAGCTCCGCGAGTGGGACGTCCCGGTCACCCTCGTCGTCGACAGCGCGGCCCGGCGCTACCTCAACGACGTGGACCACGTGCTCGTCGGGGCGGACTCCATCGCGGCCGACGGGAGCGTCATCAACAAGATCGGCACGTCCGGGCTGGCGGTCAACGCCCGCGACCGCGGGACGCCGGTGATGGTCGCGGCCCAGACGCTGAAGCTCCACCCCGACACCCTCACCGGGCACACCGTCGAGATAGAGATGCGCGACGAGACGGAGGTCATCACCGACGAGGAGCGCGCCGAGATACAGGGTGACCCCGACGGGTTCGACGTGGTCAACCCGGCGTTCGACGTGACGCCGCCGCGATACGTCGACGCCATCGTCACCGAGCGTGGCCAGTTCCCGCCGGAGAGTGTCGTCGTGCTGATGCGTGAGCTGTTCGGCTCGGAAACCAAGCGCCCGTGGGAGGCCTGACACTCGGTACCGGAACCTTCTTTCTGTTCGCCCTCACGATATCGGACATGTTACCTGTAGGGGCAGAACTCCCCCCGCTCGTCTATCTCGTCCCGCTGGTACTGGCGTTCGTCGGGGTGGCCGCCCTGACCTGGGCGGTCCACCCGCCGGTCACCGACTGGACACCGGTGGCGTTCGCCCCGTGGATGCTGACCGGGGCAGTCCTCCACGTGCTCTACCAGCTCGATGCCTATCCCGACGCCATCGCGCCCCTGTTCGGCACCATCACCGTCTACATCACCGTCGCGACCTTCACCGGGCTCGTCTGGATACTGATGACGTTCCTGGCGGCCATCCGCCAGCACTTCCACGTCGACCGGGCCGTCGGCACCGCCGGGACCGGCTTCGGCGTCATGTTCCTCATCTTCGCGATCTTGCTCGCGGTCGACGCCGGCAACTTCACCCCGTTCTGGTCGGTCATCGGCGGCGTCATCGCCGGCATCGTGACGGCGGTCGCCTGGTTGCTGTTCAGCCTGAAGTGGACCGAGGTCGCCGCCCACGTGGGCAAGACCGGCGCCTTCGTCGTCTTCGCACACACCCTCGACGGCATCACGACCGCCATCGGCTACGACGTGCTCGGGAGCGAAGAGCGCGTCGCGCTCTCGCGGTACGTGCTGGAGGCCGGCGACCGCCTGCCGACCGCCGAGGTCATCGGCGCCGGCTGGCTGTTCGTCCTCGTGAAGATAGTCCTCGCGCTCGTCATCGTGGCGGCGTTCAAGGAGTACGTCGACGAGGAGCCCCGCCAGGCACGGCTCCTGCTCACGTTCGTTGCCGCGGTCGGCTTCGGCCCCGGCGTCCACAACCTCGTGTTGTTCACCGTCTCCGGGCAGGGGGCGGTTTCGAGCCTCCCGTTCGTGATGACGCTCCTCCCGGTGGTGGCCTGAGATGGTGCGCGTCCTCACCGCGGGCCACGTCAACTGGGACGTGACCCTCCGCGTGGACCGGCTCCCCGAACCCGACGGCGAGTCACGCATCGACTCCCAGCAGGCCTCCGGCGGCGGGAGTGCCGCCAACGTCGCGGTCGCGCTCTCGAACCTGGCCGTCGACGCCGAGTTGCTCGGCAGCGTCGGCGACGACGAACACGGCCTGCTCGCCCGCCGCGAACTCGAGGCCGCCGACGTGGACCTCGGGTCCCTGCTCGTCGCCGAGGACGCCGAGACCACCGTCAAGTACCTGCTCGTCGACCAGGAGGGCGAGGTCGCGGTGCTCGGCAACGACGGCGCGAACGAGGCCGTCTCCCCCGACGACGTGGACCCGGAGGCGGTCCGGGCGGCCGACCACGTCCACCTGACCAGCCAGCGCCCCGACACCGCGGCCAGGATCGCCGAGGTGGCGGCCGAGGCGGGCATCTCCGTCAGTTTCGACCCGGGCCGGCGACTGGCCGACCGTGACTTCTCCGATGCCCTCGCTGACTCGGACATCGTCTTCCTGAACGACAGGGAGGCCCGGACGGTGCTGGAGGACGAGTACACCGAGTCCGCGTTCGCGGACCGCACTCTGGTCATCAAGCGCGGCGCCGACGGCGCGGTCGTCCACACCCCCGACGCGACCTACGAACACCCCGGCTTCGGCATCGACCCGGTCGACACGACCGGGGCCGGCGACGCCTTCGCCGCGGGCTTCCTCTCGGCGCTCCTGACGACCGACGACCACGAGCGCGCCCTGGAGCGTGGGAACGCCTGCGGCGCCATCACGGCCGCCGAGGAGGGCGCCCGTGCCGCCCCGTCGGTCGAAGCGGTCGAGGCGTTCCTCGACGAGCAGTTCTGAACCGGTCGGTACTCGGTGGGGGCCCCTGGCCACCGCCGCCACCCGATGACTTTTCTCGGCGTCGTCCCATCGTGCGGGTATGTCCGCGGTCGATACGCTGCTCGTCTGTGCGCTGGCCGGCCTCGTCGCTGCGGTCGTGATGGACCTCCCGATGTTCCTCATGCCGGAGGGGTTCACGCCGGCCTCCGTCGCCGCCGCGAAGCTCACCCGCCAGCCCATCGAGGCGGTGTCGCAGGTCGCGGCGCAGGTCGTCCACCACGGCACCGGCCTCGTGGGCGGACTCGGCCTCGGTGCCGCCGTGGTCGTCCTCGAACCCCAGCTCGGGCTCTGGTCGACGGTCATCCTCGCGACCACGGTCCTCACCGTCTTCATCATCAACTTCTTCGGGTTCGTGGTGCTCCCACGGGCCGGGTTCGACGCCGAGCGCCGCGAGACCGTCTTCCAGCAGTGGCTGTTCTCCGCGGTGGTGTACGGCGTCGTCGTCGCCGCCGTCACGCTCCTCTTGCTCCCCTCGTGAGAGCGGGACGTCCACCGGAGAACGGTCCTTTTTTGCTGTGCTTGCGCGAAGCCGCCCACATGACGCAACCGCATCTCCTCGTGGACGAGGGCGACGTGAACGACATCGCGCTGATTCCGGGCGACCCGGGCCGCGTCGACCGCATCGCCGGCCACTGCGACGATAGCGAGGTCGTCGCGGAGAACCGCGAGTACAAGGTCGTCAACGCCACCTACGAGGGTGTCGACCTGACCATCTGCTCGACCGGCATCGGCTGTCCCTCCGCCGCCATCGCGGTCGAGGAACTCTCGAACGTCGGCGTCGAGACGTTCATCCGCGTCGGCACCACCGGCGCGCTGCAGGAGGACGTCGAGATCGGCGACATGATCGTCGCGACCGGCGCGGCCAAGAACGAGGGCACCAGCAAACGGTACGAGGCCGTCGAGTACCCCGCCGTCCCGGACTTCGACGTGATGAACGCGCTGGTCGCCGGCGCCGAGGCCAACGACGAGGACATCCACGTCGGCCCCATCGCCTCCGACGACGCCTACTACGCCGAGACCGACGAGTACGTCGAGGACTGGAACGACGCCGGCATCCTGAGCGTCGAGATGGAGGCCGCGACCGTGTTCACGCTGGCCCGGCGCAAGGGCCTCGCCGCGGGCGCCATCTGCACCGTCGACGGGAACCTCGTGCTCGGCACGCAGAAGGGCACCGACACCGAGGACGACGAACTGCCGGAGAAGGCGAAGAACAACGTCGGCCGCGCCATCGACATCTCGCTGGAAGCGGTGCGAGCGCTGGCCGAATAACCGGATTTCGGGTCTTCGTTCTCGTGTTGCTGGGCGTTCGAGACCGTTCTGAGTGGTGAGTCCGTCGTTTCTGCTGTTCGTGGTGACGGGCAGCCGACTCGCGGCCTCGCATTGCGAGGCGACAGAGTCGCCTCGTGCTCGGCACGCGAGTCAGCGCGCGCCAGGCAACTGACTCTCCACCGTGGCGTGCGCGGTTGGTGGTCCGAGCGAAGCGAGGCCACCGACGACACCGCGCGAGGGATGAGAAGCGCAGGCGAAGCCGAGCATCGAAATCGGCTGGGGAGGCTGTGGTGCGGTCATGGACGCCAGCGTGAGTCACCTACTCGTCGACGAACGCGGCACTACGACCGCCTATCGCCCCGCCTCACGCCTCCAGGTCGGTGTAGGCCCCGAGCTTCAGAGACCAGTCGTACTCCGAATACGCGACCTTCGGGCTCGCGTCGGCCGGCACCACGTCGTACTCCTGCAGGAACCGCACGATGCCGGTCTTCCCGCCGAAGTCGCCCCGGTACCACGAGAACAGTTTCGGCACGTGGACCACGCGCTCCGCCGGGTCGTACTCGCACTCGGTCTGGAGGAACGACTCGGTCGCGAGGTCCAGCTCCGCGTCGATACCCTGCGCGGTGTACTCCGCCACTGGCGGGCAGGACGCGGCCCCGCAGTTCAGCGCGAAGTGGATGCGCGGGTCCACCGATTCGACGCGGTGCATGCGCTCGAACGACCCGGCGGTCAGCCGGGGGACGTACCCGAGCCCCCACGTGGTCTTCGACCGCCGGAGGAGGCCGTGTTCGATGTCGTCGAGACTCAACTCGTGGCCGGCGACGGTCACGAGGTCGTCGGTGAAGATGGGCCGGGTCGGCAGGATGGTACCCTTCTGCCAGAGCGACGGGTCCGCCTGCAGCAGGTGCTGGGCGAAGCCGTTGTAGACGTTCAGCCAGAACGCCCGCTTCGCGTCGTCGTCGGAGACCTGCTGGCGCAGGACGCGCCGGTCCAGCCGGGCGAGGTCGCGGCGGTACTCGCTCTCGTCCTCGCCGGTCCTGACCGCCCGGAGGAACCGCCCGGAGAGGGCGACCGGGTCCGGTGCCGCGCGGGTACTCATGGGCCATCCTAGCGACCGTATCTGCATAAACCGCAGGCAACCAGTCGGTAACCGGGAGAAACCTCCTTCCGGAGCGGGAACCCGGCGCAGGCGGCGATTCGTCGCGTTGTGGGACGAGCGAACCGCTTTACTGCGTGGCGGGGGAACCGGGGGACGTGTTCGAGGAGTTGCGGGCGCGCTATCACGCCATCGTCAGCCGGCTTCGCCGGGCCGAGCGGCGCGAATGGCGGGAGTTCCGCCGGTGGGTCGAGGACACGGGCAACCTCGTCCACCTCTCCGTGCTCGTCTTCGTCCCGCTGCTCATCGCGGGCGTGACCGCCATCGCGAACGCCGAGGACCTCCTCCCCTTCGTGCTGTTCCCACCCCTCGCGTCGGGGACGTACTCGCTGTTCGCCGACCCCGAGGGGAAGTACGCCTCACCGGCGACGTTCGTCGGCGGACTCACCGCGGGGGCGCTCTGTGGGACCGCGGCCATCTTCGTCGCGGCCAACACCGGGCTGATGAACCCCCTGACCGCCGAGGCGTTCGTCGTCTCGCCGGTGACGGCCGCCATCGCGGTCTTCCTGACCAGCGCGGTGACGTGGGCCGGGGGCGTCGAGCAGCCTTCGGCGTTCTCGACGGCCCTGCTGGCGCTCATCGCGCCGGCGTTCACCGACACGCAGAGCGTCGTCACCTTCCTGTTGCAGTACGCCGGGTCGGTGTTCGCCGCCTCGGGGCTGGTCGCGGGCGCCTTCTACCTCTGGAAGCGGAACTTCTACCAGCAGCGTGCCCGGTACCTCTATCAGACCACGAAGGGCGACGACCACGTGCTGGTGCCGGTCCGCGGCGAGTCGCCCGAGGAGACGGCGATGTTCGCCGGCCGCATCGCGGGGGCGCACGACGCCGGGAAGGTGGTCCTGCTGGACATCGTCAGCGACGAGGCGATCGCGTCGGCGGCCGACGCCATCCTGGAGCGCGAGGCGGCCGCCCCACTGGCCGAGTCTGCGGACCCGGCCGACCGCGAGGTGGCAGTCGAGGGCGACGTGCTGGGCGAGGCCGAGGGGATGGCCGGGAACGAGGCGGCGGTCGAGAGCGAGGCCGAGGACCGGGTCGCCGGGCAGGCTGCGATGCGACTGGAGCGCCTCGCCGGGCGCATCCGGACCAAGCTCGGCGTCCCCTGCGAGGTGGTCGTCGCCTCGGAGACGGGCAGCCCCTCGGCGGTCACGCTCCGGACCGCCCGCGAGGTGAACTGCGACCTCGTCGTCACGCCCTACGAGGAGGAACACGGGAGCCTCTCCCCGTTCGTCAAGCAGCTGTTCGACGACCCGCTGGACGTCATCGCGTTCCGGTCGTGCTCCGAGCAGACCCGCTGGCGGCGGGCGCTCGTCGCGGTCGCCCGGGCGGGACAGAACGCCCACGCGATGCTCGACTTCGCCCAGCGCGTCACGGGGCGGGCGGGCGAGTTGAGCGTCTGTACCTGTATCGACCACGAGAGCCAGCGTCGCAGCGCCGAGTCGATGCTGCTCGACCTCGTCGACCCCTTCGACGCGACGTTCGAGACGCGCGTCTCGCGGTCGTCCATCCGCCGGTTCCTCACCGCGAACGCGCCCCAGTACGACCTCGTCGTCGTCGGCGCGAGCACCGACCGGACCGCCGCCTCGCGCTTCATCGCCCCGCCGACGTTCGAGAAGATCCGCGACATCGACTGCGACGTGGCCATCGTCCACCGGGGCTCGTGACCCCCCCCGTCCGGGAACCTTCTCGGCCCCGCACCTGACAGGGTCGTGCTCATATCCGTGCGGGGCGTAGTACTCCCATGAAGACGCCCACCACACTCGACGAGGAGATCGTCGCTGCCTGCCGAACCGGGCTCGGCGACACCCTCCGGTCGGTCATCACGTTCACCCCCGACGACTGGGAGGTCTCGTACATCCGGAAGGACCTCGAAGCCGACGAATCGGAACTTCGCGAGGTCAAGGCACTCATGGTGGCGAACGAACGTATGGGGTTCACCTCACAGGAGACGTACGACTCCCTCGCCCGACGCGAGGGCCCGAGCAGTTCGCTCGGCGGGTACCGGCTCACCATCCGCGTCTTCGACCACGGCTACCTCGGCCGGGTCATCGTCGGCGACCGCGGCGTCGTCGTGACGACCGACGAGATGAACATCGACGCCTTCGAGGACATCGAGCGGACCGTCGGCAAACTGCTCGCGGCCTAGGCCCCGGGTCCGGACTCCTGTTCGACGTCGTCTTTCTCTTTCGTCTCCAGTATCTCGTCGGCGATGCGCTCCGTGTCCTTCCCGCTGAGGGCGGACTCGACGAGCAGGTGGCCGCCGATGCTCGCCGGGCTGATGACGGTGTCCGCGCCGGCGCGCCGGAGCTTGCCCGCGTTCTCGTCGTCGGTCGCCGCGGCGACGATGCGCACGTCTGGCCGGAGCTGGCGGGCGGTCAGGACCGCCAGGGCGTCCTCCGCGTCGTTGTTGGTCGCGGCGACGACCGCCGTCGCGTCCTTCAACTGGGCGCGCTGGAGCGGTTCCTCGTCGCTCGGGTCGGCCGTGAGGACGTTCATGTCCCGCTCCGAGAGTTCGGCCGCCCGCGACGGGTCCGGCGTGATGACGACGAACGGGACGTTGCTGGCGGTGAGTTCTTCGAGGATCGGTTCCGTCAGGTCACCGTAGCCGAGCACGATGACGTGGTCTTCGAGGAGTTCGAGCTGTGTTTCAGTCATTCTACCGAGTGCGCGTGCGAACCGTGCTTCGATGATGGGTGAGAACAGGGCACCGAGGGCGACCGCGAAGCTCGCGGTGCCGAGGACGACGACCGAGATGGCGAACAGTTCGCCCCGGAAGGTACCGGGTGTGACGTCGCCGTAGCCGACGGTGCTGGCGGTGACGATGGTGAAGTAGAAGGCGTCGATGAGGCCCTCCGAGCCCTCGGCGACGGCGGGGAACTCGTCGCGGAGCGCGAACGCCCCGATGGTCCCGTACAGCTGGACGCCGACGAGGGCCAGTCCGGCGGCCTTCTGGGTCGCGTTGAGTTCGACCTCGCGGTCGAACCGCCGCCGGTTCAGGAAGAGCGCCGGCATGCTCAGCAGCGAGAGGACGATGAGGGGGTAGGAGTACTGGCTCCCCTGGATGACGCCCTGGGCGGCCGTCACCGGGAACAGGACCAGCGAGATGTACCACGAGACCCGGAGCCCGCGCCGGAGTCCCCAGGCGCTCACCAGCATGACGAACCCGGTGAGTGCCCCGGTGAAGCCGGCGGTCTCCTGGACCGCTTCGGGGAAGAACGTGCCCAGGAAGACGGGCGTCGTGTCCACCCCGATGTTGGTGAGTCCCGTGACGATGGAGAGCACCGCGACCGCCATCGTCAGCAGGACGGGGGCGCGGGCACCGAACAGCCGCTTCGTCGACACCATACTCCCTCGTGTCTCGTTCGGCCGGTCTGATAAAGAACGCTATCCCGGACAGGGACGGGGGCGGCGATACTGGTTTATCGTCGGCGGCTGATTCGTCCGCCATGGCGTCACTTCCGGTCGAGATCCTCTTCGGGGTCTACCTCGGGTTGCTCGCGGGCATCATCCCCGCGCTCGTCTCGGGAAGCCTCGGCTTCATCTTCAAGTACTTCACAGGGGTGACGGTCCCCGGGCTCGGGGTCGTCGTCCTCGCGACTGCCATCGCCGGCATCAACGGCGGCCTGATGGGCCTGCTCGACGAGAGCGTGAAGAGCTCGCCCCGCATCCTGACCGCCGCCGTGGTCGTGATGATGCTCTCGCTGTGGGCGCACAGCCAGGGCGACAAGCTCGGGGCGAACCTGCCGCGGCGGTTCTCGCTCTCCGGGCTCAGAAAGCGGACCCTCTCGGCGGACGTGGTCGACTTCGTCGGCGGCGTCGGCAAGGTCACCATCGAACCCTCGGGGCCCATCCGCGACATGGAGGGCTACCCGGCGCTGCCGGCGGACCTCCGCCAGACGCTCTCGGAGGGGTCGTGGGCGCTGCCGGCGGACCTCCCGCTCTCGGAACTCGAGGCGCGACTCACCGAGCGCCTCAAGACCGAGTACGACCTCGCCGACGTGGCGGTCTCGCTCGACTCGCGGGCCCGCGCGACCATCACGGCGGCACCCCCGTCCAGCGGGCTCTCGCGGCGCGTGCCGACGGGCAGACGCGCCGTGTCGGTCCAGACGCTCGTGCCGACCGGCTGTGCCCGCGGCGACGACCTGACCCTGCACACCGAGGCCGGCACCACGACGGGCACGCTCCTCAGCGCGGCCTCGGGCGCCGGGAAGACGAAGGACGACGGCAAGGCGAAAGCGGACGACAAGCCGGCCGCGACCGACGGCGGGACCGACGAGGACACCCCGGCGGCACCGACGACCGCCCCGACCACGACCGGTGGCGAGGGCCGGCTGACCGCCGCCGTCCCCCGGACAGCCGCCGCCGACCTGCTCGGTGTCGACCGTGCCCGCGTGGCCATCCGGTCGCGCGGGACCCGCCGCGAGTTCGAACTCGTCTCGCTCCTGCGGCGCTCGGGCAAGCGGTTCCGGAAGCTCACGGCCCGGGCCGACGGCCCCCTCGACGGCGTGACCATCGGCGAGGCGAGTATCCGCGACAGCTACGAGGTGGCCGTGATGGCGGTCCGTCGGGCACCCGGTGACGACGTGTCCGAGCAGGAGCGTCGGTGGGTGTTCGCCCCCCGCGGTACCACGGGGCTGCGCGCCGGCGACGAACTGTTCGTCGTCGGGCGTCGCCAGGCCCTCGACTCGTTCACGGAGGCGGTCGCGTGATGCTGGACGCCCCCAGCGCCGCCCAGGTCGTCGTTCCCGGCGTCACCACCAGCGAGCTGTTCGTCGCCGTCATCGAGGTGCTCGGCCTCGGTGTCCTGGCGGCGGCCGTGGGTGCCGGCGTCGCGGTCCTCTACCGCTGGTACACCCGTGAGGCGGTCCCCGACGGGGTCGCCATCCTGCTCGGCATCGGGGTCGTCGCGCTCCTGCTCAACACCGAGGAGGCGCTGTCGACCACCACCTTCGAGGAGGTCGCGGCCGCGACGACCATCGCCAGCATCGTCGTCAGTGGCATCGGCTCGGACCTCGGCCGCAGGGGCGGCGACGCCTTCGCAGCCAGCGCCTTCGCGGTCACCGGCACGGCCAGGCTCGACCGCGAGGTCTCCCAGTTCGTCCGGGCGGTCGGCCGCGTGGTCACCGTCACCCTCCCCGAGGACATCGAGGACATCGACGGCTACGACCCGGTCGACCCGAAGACGAAGGAGGCCCTCGCCGAGACCACGTTCGTCTTCCCGCGGCGCATCACCGTCGCGGAACTGCGCGACCGCGTGGTCGGCCGGCTGAAGGACGACTACGGCGTCGGCCACGTCGACATCGAGATTGCCGAGGACGGGAGCGTCCCCTACCTCGCGGTGGGGTCGCGCGCCGCCGGCCTCGGGCCCACCCTCGCGCCCGGAACCGTCGCCGTCGCCATCAAAGCCGACCCCGCGAACGCGGCCAGCCCCGGCGACGTGGTGCAGGTCTGGGAGCGCACCGAGGAGGGCCTCCAGCGCCGCGCGACCGGCGAACTCCGGGCCACCCAGGGCGACGTGGTCACCCTCGCGGTCGACGAGACCGACGCCGAGGCGCTCTCGGACACGACCGAGTACCGCCTCGTCACCCTGCCGGCCGAACCCAGCGCCGACCGCGAGTTCGCCTCCCTGCTCCGGGTCGCCGACGAGACCATGGGCGCGGTCGCCATCGACGAGGGCTCCGCGCTCGCCGGCCTCACCGTCGGCGCGCTCGACGTCACCGTCGCCGCCATCCGCAGTCCCGACGGCGCCGTCACGGCCACGCCCCCGCGGACCACGCCGCTCCCGGCCGGGACGACGGTCTACGTCATCGCCCGGCCCGACGCCCTCCGGACCTTCGAGGCCGCCGCGCGGGGTGACGCCGACGCCGCCGCGGTCGCTGCCGAGGCAGAAACGCTTTCGTGACTCCGTCGGTGAGTTCCGGTATGCACTGGAAGCTCTTCGCCGACCTCGCCGAGGTCGCCGGGTCGAAGGAGGTCGACGTCGCGGTCGCGGCCGCCGAGCCCACGGTGGGTGACGCACTCGACGCGCTCTTCGACGCCCACCCCGGCCTCCGCGACCGCGTCCTCGACGACGCGGGCGACGTCGCCCCGCAGATAAACATCCTCAAGAACGGCTCGAACGTCCAGATGGAGGGCGACGGGCTGGCCGAACCCGTGGACGAGACGGACGAGTTGGCACTGTTCCCGCCCGTGAGTGGTGGCTGAAGGCTCGCTGACCGACGTTATCGGATTTTCCAGAACGTTTTGTCCTGCTCTGTCCACAGCGAGAAATCGAATATCCAGTACAGTGGAGACAGCCCAGCCTCCACCTCGTACGCGAGGCGTCCCCGTCTGGTCTCACCGTCGGCCAAGGGACTTCCCTGTTCGTAGTTCCGGTCCAGAGAAGATGTGGCCATCAGGTCCTCCTGGTAACTGAATCCCTCTCCGTCTTTCAACAGCATCTGTACGATGGTCGAGATTGTCTGCTTCTCCCCGGTCTCGTTCGTAGTCGAGATATCGATGACGACGAACTCCTTCCCGGAATCTGCCTCTGTGAACTCCCCGAGGCTCTCGGTCGTACTTACGTCGTTGACCGCCACTTTGGTTCCCTTGTACTCGACCGTGTCGCCGACTGCGTATGTTTCCACCTTGAGATTCTGTTCCAGATTTGCGACGGACGATGCTTCCGAGTCGAGGTTCACGATTGCTCGCTCGAGATTGAAGAGTGAGATTCCTGAAAAGTCGAACTGCAGTGTGAGCCCATCTGCGTCTGTCGGGACCTCGTACACCATGTCACCGCGGGCGACTTCACCAGGCGCTATCTGTCCTCCTCGAAGATTCTGGCCAGTCGATGCGAACGCCTGTTGGTAGGTGTACCCCTCGGAATCTTTGAGACGAGTCTGCAGAAGTCCACTGAATCCCACGAACTCGTCGCTGCTCGTGTTCTTGATTGCAAGTTCCACGACGACGAATTCGTTCCCAGAATCTGCCTCCTGGAATTGGTCGAGTTCCTTGGTCGTCGTCTTTGATCGAACGACCATGGAGAGTTGCTTACCGGTAATCTCCTCACCGACGATGAATTCGCCAGTTCCTCCGGTTTCCTCGTTCGTCGTTTCTTGTTCTGTAGAGTCACCCGTGTCGGTATCACCGGCAGCCGTATCGGTTCCTCCCTGGGTTGCTTGCCCGTTGGAGCTCGTAACCTTCTGTGGTGTTTCGGTTTCACTACACCCTGCGATGGTGCTGAGCAGCCCGCTTCCGAGTATCAGGTAGCGGCGTCTGTCCATAGTTAGAATATTTTCCCATGGTGGATTTTTCATTGGCTTGAATATACATATGATGTGAAATTATCTGTTGGGTGTTGGGAATGTAGCGAAACCCACAATATCTCTACAGTCTCCTATCCGAACTTCTCCCGGTAATCGGCCGTCAGATCCGCAGCCATCACGAAGTCGGGTTCGTCCGAGATGCCGGCCCGGAGCAACGATGCATCCGACACGTACGCCACTGTCTCGGGGATGAGGACGCGGACGTGGTCGGCGTCGAGCGAGGCGGCATCGCGCTGGATGGTCGCGACCAGTTCGCGGGCCGCGTCGAGGTCGTCCCAGCCGGCGACGCCGTACTCGACCCACGTCTTCTCCTCGCCTTCCTCGTTCTCGCGCTCGTAGTCCCGCACCCGGTACGTGACGCCGCGAACGCCCGAATCGCTCGTGACGGCGGCGAGCATCGTGTTCTCGGCGGCGCGCTCGAACAGCTCGGGGCGCAGCTCGACGACGGCCCAGGACTCGTCCATGGCGAGGCCGAGGCCGCGGAGGTGGTCGCGGGCGTCGCAGTCGGTCCAGTAGTTCCACGCGACGTTCGGGTCGGCGGTTGTCGCGAGGGGCCCCTCGGCCGCCGGGTCCGGGTCGGGGTGCATCCAGCGGAACTCGGTCGCGGGGCCGAAGCCGACGCCGCGGGAGTGGCCCAGCCCCATCGTGTTCCACGAGAACACCATGTTCCGGGCGACGGTGGCGCCCTGCTCGCGGGCCCAGTCCCACATCTCGTGGGTGAGCTCCAGGCCGATGTTCATGCCCCGGTAGTCGGGGTCGGTGCGCATGCCCTGGCACCAGGCTTCTCGCCCGGAGAGCAGGACGGTCTGGGCGATGGAGACGACCGTCCCGTCGACCTCGGCGACGCAGGTGTACTGCTGGTCGTACTCGTCCTCGTCTTCCAGCCAGTCGTGGTAGACCCGCGGGATGTAGTCGCTCCCGTCGCGGTCCGCCCAGGTGTCGCTGGTGAACGCGACCACGTCGTCGTAGTCGTCGTGGGTCGCGCGCCGGTAGGTCACGTCCCCGCTCATCTCGCCTGCCATCTACGCGTCCCAGGGGCGGGACTGCTCGGTTATCTCGCCGGCCAGCGGTTCGCGCATGGTCTTTGCGACTTCGGCGTCGTCGCGGTTCGCGAGCGTCCACATGAGCTTGACCTTCGCGACGGCGGGGAGCATGTCCTCGCCCTCGACGACGCCGGCGTCGAGCAGGTCGCGGCCGGTGTCGTATACGCGGTCGCAGACCCGGCCCTCGAGGCACTGGCTGGTCATGACGACGTGGGTGCCGTCCTCGACCAGTTCCTCGATGGTCGGGATGAAGTCGGTGTGGACGTGACCGAGGCCGGTCCCCTCGATGATGACGCCCGCCTTGCCCGCACAGACCTCGAAGAAGCCGGGGTCCATGCCGGGCGTGAACTTCACGAGTTCGACCTCGGACTCGAGGTCCGGGTGGATGGCGAGGTCGGCCTCGCCGCGCGGTTCGTACTCGCCGTGGAACTCGACGCTCTCGGCGTCGTAGTCGACGATGCCGAGGGGTTCGCCGCCGATGGTCTCGAAGGCGTCACGCCGGGAGGTGTGGTTCTTGCGGACGCGGGTGCCGCGGTGGAGCGCACAGAAGTCGTCGCTCTCGGAGCCGTGCATGCAGACCATGACCTCGGCGGCGTCGGCCTTCGCGGCCTCGACCGCACAGACCGCGTTCATGACGTTGTCCGAGGAGGGGCGGTCCGCCGAGCGCTGGCTGCCGGTGAAGACGATGGGGACCGGCGAGTCGAGCATGAACGAGAGCGCGGAGGCGGAGTACTGCATCGTGTCGGTGCCGTGCATGACGACGACGCCGTCGGCCCCGTTCTCGATCTCCTCGTGGACGGCCTCGGCGAGGTCCTGCCAGATGGGGACCTCCATGTTCTCCGAGAGGATGTTCGCGACGACGCGGCCGCGGTAGTTCGCCCGGCCCGCGAGGTCCGGGACCGCCCGGAGCACGTCCTCGGCGTCGAACTGGGCCGTGACGGCGCCGGTGCGGTAGTCGACGGTCGAGGCGATGGTGCCCCCGGTCGAGATGAGCGCGATGGTCGGGAGGTCCTCGTCGAACTCCACGGTGGAGGTGTCGCCGTCGTCCTTCTGTGCGCTCTCTATCTGGTAGACGTCGGACTCCAGCACCTCGACGTCGCTGTCCTCGCGGTCGATGCCGACGTTGTAGCCACCGTCGAGCTTGACCACGAGCTGCTCGGCTGTCGAGGAGGGGAGCAGGACGCCCTCGTACTCGCTGTCCGCCCGCGTGACACGGACGCGGTCGCCTGGGTTCATGCGAGGCGCTTCGCTACGCCTGCACCTAAAGGCATCCTTCTGGGCCACTCCCGCGCGAATCGACGGTCGGTGAAGTCGTCACTGGACCCACGAAAAGGCTCTTGTCAGTTCCAGCACTACTTCTGGATATGTCCGACCGCGGTGACGAGAAGACGGTCGAGAAACCCCCGGAGAAGTCCACCGAGGACCTCCTCGCCGAGACCGACGAACTGCTCTCGAACCTCGAGGGCGGCGAGAGCGACGGCGCCGGCGGGGAGGGCGGCCGCGACCGCCAGAAGCGCGACCGTCGCGCCAGCTCCGAGGAGGCCAACATGGACCTCGACCTCGGCCTCGACGACGAGCCCGCCGCGCCCCAGCAGTCGGCCGGCAGCGGCGACGAGGGCTGGACGCGGTACTTCAACCCGAAGTCGTTCCTGCTCGTCAGCGTCCTCCTGACCGTCGGGTTCGTCGCCGCGGGGTTCACCCCGCTGCTCGGCGGTATCGCGAGCTTCGTCGGGATGGTCGCCGCGGCCTTCGTCTACGGCCTCGGGACCTCGACCCGGCGCTACGCAGAGACCGCCCTCGCCGGCCTCGGCGTCGGCCTCGGCACCTCGCTGCTCAGCAACGTCCGGTTCGCGTTCCTCCCCGGCGGCGAGTGGCTGCTCGCCTTCGGCGCGGGCCTCGGGCTGGTCGGCGCGCTCGTCGGGTACTACTTCGGCCGCGACCTCCGGAACGGGCTCACCGCCGACCCGGACGACTTCGAGGACGACCTGTCCTGGTGAGAATCCGCGCGGTCAGTCGCCCAGCGACCAGCCCTCGCCCGTGTACCGCACCAGACCGTTCTCCTGTAGGTCCGCCAGCACCTCCTCGACCATCGCGGGCGGCGCGTCCACCGAGTTCGCGATCTCGACGACCGACTTCGGCTCCGAGCGCACCGCGAGCAGGATGTCCGCGTAGAGCCGCGAGTCGGAGCCCGCACCGACCGTCTCCGTGATGCGGTCGAGCACGTCCGTCATCCGGCCCTGGACCCATCGCTGGGCCATCGAGAGTTCGTTCTCCAGCTCCTCGAGCCGGGAGAGGTCCGCGATGAGGTCCTTGGGCTCGTGCTCGTCCTCGGAGTACTGCACGTCGAGCTTGAGGTGGCGACACGTCGTCATGTCGAGGCTCTTCGACGCCGGGTAGGCGCTCTTGGTGGCGAACCCGTACGGTGAGACGTTCACCTCCAGGCGGAGGTTCCGGGCGATGTGGAAGTACTTGCGACGCTGGTCGTCGGTGTGGCTCTCGATGAGCCCCGCGTCCTCCAGTTTGCGGAGGTGTTCGATGACCGCCTTCGGGCTGACACCGAGGTACTCGCTGATCTCGGTCACGTAACACGGTTTGCGTGCCAGCAGACGGAGTATCCGCCTGCGGTTCTCGTTCCCGAGCAGGTCTAGCAGCGCCGCTGAATCCATCTGTCACAACCTTGGCGAGGGGTGCGTAAAAGAATGTCTGTGCTTACCGCCGTGCCGCGATGTGGTCCGTGACGACCGAGGGAGCGTTGCCGCCGCCCTTGTCGCCGCCGTTGCCGCCGTTCCCGCCGTCGTTGCCGTTGCCGCCGCCGCTCCCGCCGTCGTTACCGGGGTCGTCCGGCGGACCGTTGTTGCCGCCAGTCTCGTTCCCCGTGGCGGTCTTGTTGGAGTTTCCCGGGGTCTCCTCCGGCGGGCCGCCGTTCCCGTTACCGCTCCCGTTGCCGTTCGTCTCGTTGTCGTTGCCCTTGTCCGGGCCCAGTCCGGGGACGTCCTCGGGCGGGCCGCCACCGGCGAGTTCGCGCGCCATCTCGGCGACCTCGGGGCCGGTCAGGTTACTGGCGTTCGCCCGGAGTTCGTCGAGCCGGGTCGTGTTCACGCCGGCCTCGGTCGCCCGCGTCTCGGTCTCGTTGATGGCGTCCGAGAGCGCCATCAGCTGGCTCGTGATGGCCGCGAGCTGTGCCCGGTACGCGACCGGGTTCATCTCGTCCTTGCGCTCTTTCAGGCGCGCCTTCTTCTTCTCGAGCGCGGTCAGCCGCGCGTCGATGGAGTTCACGCGCTGGTCGACCAGTTTCGCCTTCGATTCGTTCGCCGAGCCGTTCCAGGCCGCGTTCCACATGCCGGATTCGACCGACGCGTTGGCCTCTGTCGCGCTCGACTGCATGAACGTCGATATCTGCGAGCCCATCGACGAGTTCGCTGTCGTGTTGTTCTCCTGTAGCTGCACGTCCCCGTCTGCGTCACCCGATGCCAGGGAGATCCCCGGCCCGGTCCCCGTCGCCGCGACGGAGACCGCCCCTGTGATGAGCGAGAGACTGAGCACCACGGCGAGTATGCTCCGCATCACCTACTGATAGACCACCCACCACTAAAAAGTCGGGACACCGTTCGGACCGTTCAGGTGGGTCTTCACGTCGGTTTCGAATCCGTTCAGAACCGTTTTTCACGCCGTTTCACGGTCGAATTGTGGGTCGATATAAGTACTCTGGACAACCCTTTTGAGTGTCAATGACATGCACACAGGCGTACAGCATGTTCGAGGAATTCTCTCGCAGCTACTATCTCGGTCGACTCTACGTCACCCCGGCCGACCAGGACGGTGCAGTCATGGCGCGCGACCAGCACGAGCGCGTCACCGAACAACTCTACCACGACGGGTCCGGCATCACGCGACTCGACAGCCCGCTCGTGATGAAACTCGACACGGCACACCTCGCCGTCCACGGCGACGACGGCGTCCCCTCGGATACACTCGCGGTCCCGGGCCGCCTGTTCGACCGGCTCGACCTCGACAGCCCGCCCGCCCTCACGGAGGTCTTCCTGGCGAAGGCCGACCGCGCCAGCCAGCTCCTCCAGTTCACCGGCTACGGCGAGGACCTGTTCGGTGACGACGGGGACGACCCCGGCGACGGTGGCGGCCCCAGCGCCGGCTGGTCGCTCGGTCCCGGCGGTCCCGGCGCCGGAACGTAGAAGTGGCCGGCTCGCCCGCTTCTATTCGATGCTCGACGAGTTGCTCGGCCGCGCCGAACTGAAGACGCGCATCGAGGAGCTGGAGGCGGAGAAGGAGAGCCTCCAGAACCAGCTCGAGGCCGAACAGGAGCGACGCGCCGACGCCGCGACCGCGAGACAGGACGCCGAAGAGCGGGTGAACCGCCTGGAGGACCGCATCGCCCAGCTGGAGGGCGAACTCGACCGGGTCGAGGGCGAAGAGGCCGCCCTCGAGTACCGGGGCCAGGAGGACCTCCGCGGGGACCGCCTCTCGGCCGTCCTCTCCCGGCTCGAGAGCGTCGCGGCCGGCCCCGAGGGCGCGCTCTCGGCGATGGTGACCGACGACGTCCCCGAGCCCGCCGCGGACCAGCTCGGCCAGCGCGCGGCCCTGCTCGAACGCGCCGCCCCCTGCCTCTGCTACGCCGACGACGCCGGGCTGGTGCAGGCCGCCATCGAGCCCACCGTCGCCCCCGACGCGTTCTGCGAGTGGGACGACGCCTTCCGGCTCGACCGCGCGTGGTTCGAGCCCACGGGCCGGTTCTCGCTGGCGCTCGTCCGCGCCGACCTGTTCGCGCTCGGCACCTACGAGGGCGACGAGCGCGTCGCCGTCTCCGGGTTCGAGAGCGACGTGAAGGGCAAGCACTCGAAGGGTGGCTTCTCGCAGTCGCGCTTCGAGCGCATCCGCGACGAACAGATCGAGAACCACCTCGACGACTGTCGGGCCGCCATCGCCGACCGCGACGCGGACCGGCTCGTCGTCGTCGGTGACCGCCGGCTCGTCCGGGAGTTCGCCGACGAGGCGGTCGCGACCGCGGCGGTCGACGCCACGGGCGACCCAGAGGAGGCGCTCGCGGACGCCTTCCGCGAGTTCTTCACCATCCGCCTACACCTGCTGTAGGTCGTCTCCGGGCCGCGCGGTCACTTTTCGGGGGCCTCGCACCCGTCGGCGCAGGGGACGGTGACCGTGACGACCGTCCCGTCGTCGTCGGTGTCGAAGGTCACGTCCCCGCCGACCGACTGGGTCCCCCAGTTGACGACCCACAGCCCGAGCCCGCTCCCGTGGTCCAGTGGCGTCTCCGCCTCGTTCGAGAGGGGCGCGCGCTCGGAGTCCGGGATGCCGGGCCCGTCGTCGGCGACGACGACGAGCAGGTCCTCGCCGTCGTGTTCGGCGGTCAGGGAGATGCGCTGGTCCTCGCCCTCGTTGTGTTCGGCGGCGTTGACGAGCAGGTTCTCGACGACCGTCTCGCAGACGCCGGGACGGGGGACCACCGCGCGCGCCGGCAGGTCGGTGTCGATGGCCACCGCGGGGTACCGGGACCTGACCCCCGAGACGGTCGTCGTCAGCCTGCTGGCGAGGTCGCCCACGCGCTCCCCGTCCGCGTCGAGGACGAGCTGGAGCTCCCGCGCCCGCCTGGAGATACCGACGATGTCCGTCGCCACGTCGCGGATGTCGTTCGCGACCGCCGAGAGGTCCTCGTCGCCGGCCTGGTCCGCGATGAGCTGGGCGTAGCCGTCGACGATGGTCACGTCGTTGCGGACGTTGTGCCGGAGGACGCGGTTGAGCACCGACAGGCGCTTGTCGCGGCGGTGGCGCTCGGTCACGTCGGTCAGCACGAGCACCCGGCCGAGTTCCCGGTCCCGGTGGTCGGTCACCGGGGAGGCCTTCACCTCGTACACCCGGTCGTCGACCTCGGTCTGGTGCTGGGTGGTCCCACCGTCGGGGCGGGCGGCGACGGCGGGGAGCACGTCGCGGAGCTGTTCGCCGGTCACGTCCCGCCCGCCGGAGAAGAGTCGCTCGCGAGCCGCCGGGTTCACGTCGACGACGCGGTCGTCGTGGTCGACGAGGACGACGGCCTCGGTCATGTTCTCGACCATCGCCTGCTGGCCGAGCCGGCGCGAGGCCGGGACCCACTCGAAGCCCTCGTGGCGGAAGATGGCGACGCCGAACGCCAGCCCGGTGACCGCGAAGGCGTACGGCGTCAGGTCGAGCCCCTGGTAGGGGGCGTACCCGAATATCGAGAGCAGGTTGGCCGCGGCGGGGACGCCGGCACCGACGACGAACGCGGCGGTCTGGTCCCGGTAGACCTCGTCGGCGACGATGCCGTGGCGGACGAGCAGGCCGGTGCCGGTGAGCATGAGGACGAGTTCGTAGACGTACATCGTCCAGAACAGTGGCGTGTACTCCTGGTCGACGAGTGTGAGGCCGTTCCGGCTGACGACGTCGTAGCTGCGCCAGAGCGTCGGGACCGGGTCCACCCAGAGGACGAGGAGGCCCGCGACCGGGACGATGCAGACCACCGCGAGGAGGCGCCGGTCCAGCCACCGTTCGTGCCCGGTGTACTCGACCGCGAAGACGAACCATGTGACGGGGATGACCGCGATACCGAACCACATGACGCGCTCCCAGAACACGCGGGCGGTCGGGGCCGTCACCGGCGTCGAGAGGGCGACGGCGTACGTCGCGGTGTAGAAGGCGATAGCGAGCGTGAGGGCGCCGAAGGCGGCCGTTCCCGGGGCGTCCCGGCGCCGGAAGGCGAGGGCCCCGAGTGCGACCATCGCCACGGCACAGCCGCCGAGAATCGTCACTGGCGCGGCGAAGAGGGCACCCGGGAGCATGCCAGTATCTGTCAGGCCCGCTGGTTAATTTCTTTCGGCCATCCCTCCCCCCTGAAACAGCCAAGAGGAATCGA
Source organism: Haloarchaeobius amylolyticus (assembly GCF_026616195.1). Classification (NCBI taxonomy): domain Archaea; kingdom Methanobacteriati; phylum Methanobacteriota; class Halobacteria; order Halobacteriales; family Halorubellaceae; genus Haloarchaeobius; species Haloarchaeobius amylolyticus. The sequence continues at coordinate 1,388,153 of NZ_JANHDH010000001.1, read as the reverse complement.
CCCGTAGGGGTAGTATGGGTCGTAGTGCCACGGGAGGGGGACGATGACCATCGAGGTCGTCGAGTCGGTGGTCGGGTCCTGGGACGGTGTCGAATCCGGGCGGATGTTCGGGTTGCCCTCCTTCACGGTCGAGGACCGCCTGTTCGCGCTCGTCGACGCGGACCGCCTCGTCATCACGAACCTCACCGAGGCCGGGCGCGAGGAACTCGCCTCGCGGGCGCCGGTCGAACCCTTCGTCACCGACGGCCTCACCGTGGCCCGGTGGGCGGTCGTCTCGCTGGCCGACCTCGACGTGGCCGAGCCGTACCTGCGGCGGAGCTACGAGGCGGCCCGGAGGAGGTAGCCTTTTTTCCCCGCACGGGGAACCGGCGGGCATGCGTATCGCCATCCTCGCCCACGAGAAGTTCCCCGACCGCGCGAAGACCGCACTCGGGCTGTTGCGCTATTCGGACGACGAGGTCGTCGCCGTCCTCGACCGCGACGAGGCCGGCTCGCGGGTCTCTGACTTCGTCGACGACGTCCAGGACGCCCCCATCGTCGCCTCGATGGCCGACGCACCCGACTGCGACGCGCTGGTCATCGGTATCGCCCCCATCGGCGGTGGCTTCGACGAGACGTGGCGCGACGACGTCCGGACCGCGCTCTCGCGTGGCTGCGACCTCGTCTCGGGCCTGCACTACTTCCTCGAAAACGACGAGGAGTTCGCGAGCCTCGCGGCCGAACACGACTGTGACATCTGGGACGTGCGCAAGCCCGACCCGGACCTGACGGTCGCCCAGGGCGTCGCCGGCGAGGTCGACGCCGAGGTCGTCCTCACGGTCGGCTCGGACTGCTCGGTCGGGAAGATGACCGCGACGATGGAACTCTGCGAGGCCGCCCGCGCGGCCGGTCACGACGCGGCCGTCATCCCGACGGGTCAGACCGGCATCATGATCGAGGGGTGGGGCAACCCCGTCGACCGCGTCGTCAGCGACTTCACCGCGGGCGCGGTCGAGGAGATGATACTCGAGAAGGGCGACGACCACGACTACCTGTTCGTCGAGGGCCAGGGCGCCATCACGCACCCGGCGTACTCCGCCGTCACCTGCGGCATCCTCCACGGCGCGCAGGCCGACAAACTCGTCCTCTGTCACGACGCCGGGCGCGAGGTCGTCCACGGCTACGAGGACTATCCCCTGCAGGCCCTCGACACCTACGTCGACCTCTACGAGTCGCTCGCCGCGCCGGTCCACGAGACCGAGGTCGTCGGTGGCGCACTCAACACGTCGAGCATCGACTCCGACGAGGACGCCAGCGAGGCCCTCGCCGACTTCGCCGACGCCATCGACGCGCCCGCGGCCGACCTCGTCCGGTTCGACGCCGACGACCTGCTGGAGGCGATTCTATGAACGTCGCCATCGAGCGCGTCTCCCTGCCACTCGCGGAGACGTTCACCATCTCCCGTGGCTCGCAGGACGAAGCCGAGAACGTGGTCGTCCGGCTCTCTGACGGGGAACACGAAGGGGTCGGCGCGGCCGCCCCCTCGCGCCACTACGGCGAGACGGCCGACACGGTCGAGGCGGTGCTCTCGGGCCTGCGACCCGACCTCGAAGCCATCGACGACCCGTTCCGGGTCGCGGCCATCGAGCGCGACCTCCGCGAGGCCATCCGGGGGAACCCCGCCGCCCGGACCGCCGTCTCCATCGCGCTGCACGACCTCGTCGGCAAGCAGACCGACCTGCCCCTGTGGCGCTACTGGGGCCTCGACCCGGCCGCCGCACCCGAGACCTCCTACACGGTCGGTATCGCCGACCCCGAGACGATGGGGGAGAAGGCAGCCAGGGCCGCCGATTCGGGGTACGGCATCCTGAAGGTGAAGGTCGGGACCGACGACGACCGCGCCCGCATCGCCGCCGTGGCCGATGCCGCGCCCGAGGCGACCATCCGGGTGGACGCGAACGAGGCGTGGACGCCGAAGGAGGCGGTCGAGAACGCCGGCTGGCTCGCCGACTACGACGTGGAGTTCGTCGAGCAGCCGGTCCCCGCCGAGGACCCCGAGGGCCTGCGCTACGTCTACGAGCACTCGCCCCTGCCCATCGCGGTCGACGAGTCCTGTGTCGACCTCGCCGACGTACCACAGGTCGCGGACCGTGCCGACGTGGTCGTCCTCAAACTGATGAAGTGCGGCGGGCTGGTCGAGGCGAAGCGGATGATCCACACCGCCCGCGCTCACGGCCTCGAGGTCATGCTCGGCTGCATGATCGAGTCGGACGCGGCCATCTCCGCGGGCGGCCAGCTCGCGCCACTCTGTGACTACGTGGACCTCGACGGTTCCCTCCTGCTCGCCGACGACGCCGACCCCTACGACGGGCCGGTCCGCGCCGGTGGCACCATCGACCTCGACGACCAGCCCGGAATCGGGCTACGGTAGGCCCTGCCGCGAGACGAACCGGGGCAACGACCAGTCGACCGCCGGCACGTCCGCGAGTTCGTCACGGACGCGCCCGGCCAGTTCACTGACGGTCAACACCGTCTCGCGGCCGGTCGCCCGAACCTGCACCTTCAGCGGCGCACCGTCGACCTCGCGGTCCCCGACGACCACGACGTAGGGGACCCAGTCCGCCTCCGCGTCGGCGAGGCGACGCCCGACCGTATCGGCGGTCCGGTCGTCGACGTCGACCCGGCCGCCACCGGCGGCGACCCGGTCCGCCAGTTCCACGCAGTACGCGACGTGCTCGCCCTCGATGGGGACGAACCGGACCTGCGTGGGCGAGAGCCACGTCGGGAGCCGTGGGTGGGCCCTCGCCGCACCACGCGCCAGCAGGGCGGCCATCGCGGCGTCGAGGCTCCCGACCGGCTCGCAGTGAACCACGGTGGATTCGCCGTCGGCCTCGTCCTCCGACAGCGATTCGAGTTTCACCGACCCCGTCGGGACCGGTGCGCGCTCCCCCGCCACGACCGCGAGGTCGAGGCGCACCAGCCACCCGGGCCCGTCGCCGTCGTGCAGGTCGAGGAGGACGGGCTGGTCGAGGCTCGCCGCGAGGGAGCCGAACCAGTCCGCGTGGGCGTCGTGAACGGTCCGGCTGGTGCGGACCGTGGCGACCGGCGCGAGGTCGAGGCTCTCGTGGGCCGCGACGGCGCGGCCGGCGTGTGCGACGAACACGTCTCTGGCCGCGGCGTCGTCGCTGGTCGCGCTGGTGAGCGTCGGTATCGTCGCGCCACGCTGGCCGCGGAAGGGCCGGTGGCTGGCCGCCGCCGGCTCGTCGGTCCGCGTCTCGAACAGGTGCCGGGGCTCCGGACCCGGCGTCCAGTTCCGAAGGGCCGCGGCGGCGGCTCGGTCCCCGGAACCGGCTGGGGTCGCACTCCCACCGGCCGACTCGACCGGGGTCGCACCGACGGCCGCCGCGAGGTCGTCGACGACGGCGCGGATCGACTCCCTGACGAGGGTGCCGGCCGGCGAGTAGTGGAGCGATTCCGGCTCCTCCCCGGCGGTGTCTCCCGCCGCGAACCCCCGGTCGCGCAGGAGGTCGTCGAGGGACGGCTCCCCGGCGGCGGCCGGTTCCTCGCCCTCGATATCGTGTCGGACGAGTGCGGCCAGCGATGCCGGGAGCTGATTCTGGTCGCCCACCGGGTCGAGTCGCTGGCCGTCGGGCGTCAGCACGGTCCACTCGCGCTCGCCCCGGCCGGCGTCGGGGGGCACGTCGGCCGGCGTGACGTGGACCGACCGGACTGCGTGGGGGTGGCCCTTCGACGCCAGGTCGAGCGCGAGGAACCAGTCGGTCGGGGCGCGGGTGACCGAGTGGTCGGTGGCGAGGGCGTCCGCCACGGCGGCCAGCACCTCGTCGACGGCCTCGCCGGCGGCCGGCGCGTCGCTCAGGTGCTCGGTCGGGAGGAGGGCGAGGGAGTCCGTGTTCAGCCGGGCGGCCGTCTGCCGTATCTCGGCGGCGGCCTCGGCGGCCACCCCTACGGCCTCGTCGCCGGGTTCGACGGTCAGGGAGACGACGAGACAGTCCGACAGGTCGGCGGGCGCCGGCGGCCCGCGGGCCTTCGCGGCCTCGGTGGCCGGCGCGCCCCCCTCGAACCCGAGGCGGGCGGCGTGGATGCACAGCAGGCGCATGTCGACACCTTGCCGGGCCGGGGCAAAAGGGTGCCGACGACGGGTTTTGGAGGCTCGGGCGCGTACCGGGTACATGCGCTTCCCGTCGGTGTCGGGCGAGAACCTGGAGGGGGACCACTTCGAGCTACCGGCGGACTTCGCGGGGGACCCGACGCTCGCCGTCGTCTCCTTCCAGCGCTGGCACCAGCCCGCCGTCGAGTCGTGGCTGCGGGCGGCGAAACAGCTCCAGGGGCGGTATCCCGGGTTCGAGTACTACGAACTGCCCACGCTCTCGCACCGGCACCGGCTGGTGAAGTCGGTCCTGCCGGGCGGGCTCTCGGAGGGCGTCCCCGACGCCACCCAGCGCGCCCGCACCATCCGCCTCTACGTCGACGTGTCGCGCTTCCGGCAGGCACTCGGCATCCGGAGCGTCGACACCGTCCACGCGCTGTTGCTCGCCCCCGACGGGACGGTCCGGTGGCGCGCCCGTGGCTCGTGTACAAGAGAGCGGGCGAACGAACTCCGGCGGGCGGTGCGGCGCGCGAGCGCCTGAGGGCTACTTGTCGGTGTCCGGTTCGGTCGACCGGTCGGTCTCGCGCAGGATGAACGGACCGATGGAGAGCGTCCGCTTCGTCACCGTCGCGATGCGGGCCACGTACGAGAGCATGAGCGCGAACGGGACCACCGAGATGGCCACCGCCACCGCCAGCACGAGCAGGACGTTGCTCACGCCGAGGGTCTGGCCCGCGAACAGCGCCGCGTCGGCGTCGAAGAAGACGAGCATCGCGGTCGTGTTGACCAGCGCGGGGATGGCGGCGTACGTGATGGCCCGCGAGAGGTCGACCAGCTCCCACTGGAAGTAGAGCGTCTTCACGTGCTCGCGGGCGGGACCGTACAGCGAGAGCACGTTCTCCAGGGCGTCGAGCCGCTCCAGTGCCTCCTCGGAGAGTTCGTCGCCGTGTTCGGCACGGAGGCGCCGTGCGACGTGGATCTTCCACGAGTAGTTGTAGTCGAGCGCCGCGAACACCACGTCGAACTCGCCGAAGGTCGACCCTTCGAGGTCGCTCGCGACGTCCTCTGCGTTCTGGATGAGGCTGTCGGTGAGTTCGTCGACCATGTCGCGCACCGCCTCCTCGTCGTCGTCCGCGATGGCGTCCCGGAGGTCCTGGGCGTGGTCGCGCGAGGTCAGCACCAGCGTCCGGAGGAGTGCCGATGGCTCGGCCGGCGCGACCGGCTCCGTGACGACCTCGCGGACGTCCTCGCGGAAGGTCATCGCGCCCTCCATCCGGTCGCGCTGGTCACCCACCGCCCCGAGTTCCTGCGAGAGGACCAGCTGGTTGAGCGTCAGCACCAGGGTGACGCCGGTGATGATGGCGGTGACGAACGCCTGGAACAGTGTCTCGGTGGGGTCGCCGTCGGAGAGCAACGCGGCGGCGTCTGTCGGATGTGCGATACCGACGACCACGATGGACACGAAGACGAAGCCGACGAGCCCGGCGGCGACGACCAGCCGGTCGGCGTCCATGAGCAACCGGAGCTTCAGGGTGCTCTCGTCGACGCGGCGGCGAAGTTTGTCACTCGGCTGCGGGTCGCTGTCTCCGTCGTCTGTGCCAGACACGACCGGCAGTGGGGCAGCCGGCGGGAAAAATCGGGGGGCTAACCGGGTGCGGTCACGGGCCGGCCGCGTCCTCGACCGGGGCGTCGTCCCCGGTCGCGTCGGCTCCGTCGTCGCCTTCCTCGTCGTCGCCGCCGTCGCTTGCGTGCCGGATGTCGCGAGGTGCCGTCTCCTCTGGTTCGTCGTCACCCGGCTCGCCCTCGACGTCGTCGGCCGACGGGAGGTCGCCCCCGTTCGCGAACTCCACGTCCGTCACCTCGAACCGGACGCCACCCGTCTCGCTCTCGCCGAGGTCGACCTGCCAGCCGTGTGCCTCGGCGATGGACCGGACGATGGCGAGCCCGAAGCCGGTCCCCTCCTCGGAGGTGCTGTACCCGTACTCGAAGACCTTCTCGCGCTCCTTCTCGGGGATGCCCTGGCCGTCGTCCGCGACGTAGAAGCCGAACCTGTCGATGGGGCCGACCGTGACCGTCACGGTCCCGTCGCCGTGCTCGACCGAGTTCCGGAACAGGTTCATCAGCATGTCGTGCAGCCGGGAGTCGTCCGCCATGAGGAGCAACTGGCCGTCGGCGACCTCCAGGGTGGCCCCGTCGGTCTGCACGCTCGACCAGGCGGTCTCGGCGGCGGTCCGGAGCGACACCGGCTCGGCCTCGCCGACGACCTGCCCTTTCCGGGCGAGCGCGAGCACGTCCTCGATGAGGTCGTTCATCCGGGTGAGGGCGCGTTCGACCTTCTCGAAGTACTCGTCGTCGCCCGTCTCGCGCCCCAGGTCGAGGTTGAGGTTCGCGACCGTCAGCGGGTTCCGGAGGTCGTGACTGACGATGCTGGCGAAGCGTTCGAGGCGCTCGTTCTGGCGGGCCAGTTCGCGTCGGACCGCCCGGTCGGTCACGTCCCGCCCGACCCCGACGATGCCCAGGCACTCGCCGTCCGGGTCGGTGAGCCGGGCCGCGGTGAACTCGTAGGGGACCTCGCTCCCGTCCTCGGTCACCAGCGTCGACTCGACGCGGACGGTGCCGCCGCCGACGAGGACCGTCTCGAACGCGTTCTCCAGCGCTTCACGGTCGTCCTCGACGACGAGGTCGGTCAGGTCGAACCCGTCGAGTTCGTCGCTGGAGTGGCCGGCCACGGCCGCCAGCCGGTCGTTCCACCGCATGAGTTCGAGGTCGGTGTCGAACACGTAGAAGATGTCCGGCATGGCCCGCAGGGCGCTCTCGGTGAACGCGTGGGCCGTGCCGACCTCGTGCTCGCGGAGTTCCTGCAGTTCGAGCGACTGCCAGCGGGCGGTCAACAGCGTGCTCACCCGCGCGCCGAGTTCGGCCTGGCTCGTGGGGATGATGACCCGGTCGTCGATGAGGTCCCAGATGTCGTCGGAGAGTTGCGAGCGTTCGCGCTCTCGCATCACCATCAGGTACGGGAGGAAGACGGGCGTCGACTCTGCCTTGCGGCGTTCGAGTTCGCCGTGGTACTTCCGGAGCGTGACGAGGTCGAACAGGCAGAGGTCGAACGAGTCCGGGAGGGCGCCGTCGGTCGGGGTCTCGACCGTGAAGTGCCGGGAGAGCCACTCGGACAGCAGTTCGCGGTTTCGCTGGTGGACCAGCAACAGGACGACCGTCTCGCCCTTCTGGTCCGCCTCGGAGAGGACCGGCGACATCAGTCGAGTTCCTCCAGGCTCGGGATGTCACGCTCGTACCACATCGGCGTCCCGCTGAGGATGCCGTGGAGGTTGTCCAGTTCCTTCCCGACCGTGATGCCGTCGTCGCCGATGGAGAACGCGTGGATGGCGTGGTCGAACCCGCTGGCGCGCTTCTTCAGGACGCCGATGGAGCGGTGCAGGCGCGACCCCAGTTCGAAGTAGCCTAGGAAGATGATGTTGTCCGCGAGGTAGCTCGCCCGCCGCGAGGTCGGCCGGAACTGGCCGGTGATGGTCTCCATCTCGCTGGTCAGGAACGTCGTCACGCCCACGTTGCGCAGGTAGGCGACGACCGCGTGCAGCCGGGAGATGAGGTCGCGTTCCTCCCCGCTGATGGAGGCGACGTAGCCGTCGATGCCGTCGATGAGGACGTGCCGGGTGTCGCCGTCCTCGACCTCCCGGCGGACCTGCCGGGAGAACTGCTCGGCGGAGTGTTCGTGGGCGTCGACCTGCATCACCGAGATCATGTCCTGCTCGGCGAGCGCCTTGATGGGCATCCCCAGCGACTCCGCCCGGAGGACGAACGTGTTCTCTGACTCCTCGAAGAGGTAGATGACGCCGCGCTCGCCGCGTTCGGCCGCCGACAGCAGGAACTGCATGGCGACGGTGGTCTTCCCGACGCCGGTCGGACCGCTGATGAGCGTCGTCGTCCCGCGCTCGACGCCGCCGTTGAGCAACGCGTCGAGGTTCTCGTTGCCCGAGGAGATGGGGACCGGCTCGTAGTCGAGCTTGAACCGGCCGGGGCGCAACAGGGGGAAGACCTGCATGCCGCCATTGCGGATCTCGACGGTCTGGGGGCCCTTCTCGAACTCGCTGCCGCGCATCTTCGTCACCTCGACGTGGTGCAGGACGCGGCCGTAGTAGAGGTGGACGTTCCCGTCGCTGACGAACTGGAGGTCGTCGTCGGGGAAGTGCTGGGTCGACTGCGAGCTGAACAGGGTCGTACACCCGTTCTCCTTGAGGTACTGCAGGAACGACAGCACCTCCTCGCGGAACTGGAACTCGTCGGGCGAGAGATAGCGGAACTGCGTCAGGGGGTCGACGAAGACGCGCTCCGGCGCGTACCGCTCGACCGCGTCGGAGATGACGGCGGTGAACTCGCCGCGTTCGACCTCCGGGGAGGTGAAGATGTCGTACATCTTGTTCTCGACGAAGAAGTCCGAGGCGGGGCTCAGGTCGAGGATGTCGACGCCGTCGAGGTCCAGGCCCAGTCCCTCGGCGTCGGCCCGGATGTCGGCCTCCGGCGCGCCCAGGTTGATGAAGAGGGCGTTCTCGCCCTGGGTCACGCCCTCTATCAGGAAGTGGAGCCCGAGCAAGGTCTTCCCGACCCCCGGTTCTCCCCGGACCAGGTAGCTCCGGTTCCTGATGTACCCCCCGTGCAGGACCTCGTCGAGACCCTGGATTCCTGTCGAGACCCGCGCTGCCATAATACTCCATGTACGTGGGCAGGTAGGATGATTGTTTCTAGCGGGGGACGACAGGTGTGATTGAGGAGACAGGTACGGAAACGAGCGAGAAAACGGCCGTAACGGGTGGTGGGCGGGGACGAACGGGTCGTTACTTCTCCGATTCCTGCTCCTCTTCGACCTCGTCGAGTTCCGCTTCGACGTCGGTGCTGCCACCGCCCGAGCCGCCGGCGTTCGCCGCCTCGGCCGCCTCCATCTCCTGTTCGAGTTCGTCGAGTTCGGCCGAGACGTCCTCGTCGCTCACGTCGGCCTCGACGTCCTCGCCGCCGCCACCGGAGCCGCCCTTGCCCATCTCGGCCTTGAGCGTGTCGAGCTCGGCGTCGACCTCGCTGGAGGAGCCGAGCTGTTCGAGTTCGCGGTCGATGGAGTCCTTGTCACTGAGCGCGTCGTCGAACGCACCCTCGTCGTACAGTTCGTCCATGGCGGCCGCGCGGGCCTCCATGTCCTCGGTGCGCTCCTCGGCGCGCTCGATGGCCATGCCGACGTCCTCCATCTCGTCGCCGACGCCGGTCATCGCCTCGGAGACGCGGTTGCTCGCCTCGGCCGCCTCGTAGCGCGCCTTCATCGTCTCCTTCTTCGTCCGGAACTCCTCGATGCGGTTCTGGAGCTTCTCCTTCTTCTCTAAGAGCTGGTCCTGTGTGTTCTGGAGCTGCTCGATCTGGCCCTCGAGTTGCTCCATCTGGGTCATCTTCGTCTTCTTCTTCTCCAGGGCGCGCCGGGCGAGGTCCTCGCGGTCCTGGCGGACGGCCTCGCGCGCCTGGCGGTTGTGCTTCTCGACGTCCTCCTCGAGGCGTCGCTTCTGCATCTCCAGACGCTTCTTCTGCGTGGTGAGGTCCGCGATGCCGCGCTTGACCTGCTGGAGCTGGTCTCGCATCTGCTCGTACGAGTAATCGAGCGTCTCCGTCGGGTCCTCGGCCCGGTTCAGTATGGAGTTGATCTTGGACTTGATGACGTAGGAGGCGCGCGAGAGTATTCCCATACCCGTTTATTTCATCCCACGAACTTAAAAACGTCACTGTGCGAATGTATCTACATGTCCGACGAACTGCTGGTACCTGGCGCACGTGACGTCCGGGCGACACTCGACTCGGCCGGTGCGGACGCGACCACCTGCGTCGTCGCCTGTCCACCCCACCCACAGCACGGCGGGAACCGGAGCGACCGCCGGCTCGTGGCGGTCGGCGAGGTCCTGACGCACCACGGTATCGACTGCCTGCGCATCGACTACGGCGACTGGGACGAGGGCTACGGCGAGCGCGAGGACGTCCGCAACGCCTTGCGCTGGGCCGCCGACGAGTACGAGTCGGTCGGCCTGTTCGGCTACAGTTTCGGCGGCTGCGAGGCGCTGCTGGCGGCGGCCACCGTCGACGTGCCCGTCGCCGCCGTGTCGGTGCTCGCGCCGGCCGACCGGCTGGCCGACGACCTCGATGCGGTCGCCGCCCTCGAGGACATCGACTGCCCGGTGCAGGTGTGCTACGGCGAGCGCGACGACCTCGTGAACTGGGCGCCGGTCGTCGAGCGCGCCGAGGAACTGGGCCACGAGACGGTCGCCTACGGCGCCGACCACCACTTCGTCGGCCAGCACGAGAAGGTCGCGAACGCGGTCGGCTCGTTCCTCGTGGGCCGGCTGTAGGGCGTCGGCGGGTCCGGCGGCCACCCGCCCCCGAGGTGCGTGCTACCGCGAACCAAACTCTTTCACGGTGGCCGCCCACGTCCCGCGTATGCATCGGGGGGTCGGCGTGCTGGCGGTCGCGCTGTTGCTCGCCACCGCCGGGTGCGGGTCGCTCGTCGAGGCTCCCGACGCGACCACGCGCGAGCCCTTCGCGGTCGAGGAGACGGTGCGGGACGGCCCGCAGTCGGGTCCCGAGGTCGTCCCCGGCCTGACCTGGCGCGCCGTGACAGACGCCGAGGCGCTCGCGGAGAGCCATCGCTCGGTCGTCGCGGGCGAGTCCCGCGTCCTCCGGCGGGAACACGTCGTCCGGACCGACGACGGGTCGGTTCGCGCCCGGGCGGTCGGCGTGCTCCGGGTCGGCGAGGACGGACAGGTCGTCTACACATTCCGGTCCAGCGGCGCGAACCTCGGTGTGTTCGGCCTCCGGGCGACGAACTACTCGGTCTGGACCAACGGCTCCGTGACGGTGGTCCGGGTCCAGCGAGCGACGGGCGTCGCGTACGAGGTGCTGGATGGACGGCGTCGCCTCCCCGCCGATTCGACCGGCGCCGAGCGCGTCCGGGTCCTGTTCGAACGGGCCACCGTCCAGAACGTCACCACCCGGTACTGGAACGGCGACACCTACTACCGGGTCGAGGCGACGGTCGCACCCGGCGACATCAGCGGCTTCGCCGACCCCGACCTGTACCGGCTCTCCGCGAACGTGGTCAACAGCGGGGCCGTCGCGCGCCTGACCTTCCGGTACCCGTTCGTCCGCGGGGACGAACGATTCCTCCGCGAGCAGGACTGGTCGGTGGGGGCGGTCGGCAGTACCGTCGTGGAGCGCCCCGACTGGGTGGCGACCGCGCTCGACGGCGCGGCGAACCGGAGTCGGCCACGTTGAGGTGTCGGCGTCCCCGGCCCGCACCCGGTTCGCCCCGGCGACAGTAGCAACGCCTTTCCCGGCCCCCCGAGAACCGCCGGCCATGTCCGGACTCGTTCGCCGATGGACGCCCGAACTGGGCTGGTCGGCGCTCCTCGTGGGCGTCGTCGTCTCGCTCTGGGCGGTGTTCGCCCCCGGCGTCGGCTGTCGGCAGCACGCGCTCGGGTCGTGGCAAGGTCGCTTCGCCGTCTCCGGGACCGACCTGCTGCTCCTGCGGTGTGGCTCCCAGCCGTGGACCCTCGACCTGCGGCTCGTCGCCGGCGGCCTCGGCCTCCTCGTCCTCGGCACCCTGCTGGTGCTGCTGGCACGCCGGCTGTAGCACGGACAGCAACCGTTAGGCCGCTCCGGCCCGAACCTTCGACGGATGGCCAGAGATATCGACGACGCGGTGAACGAACTCGCCGACGTCACGGCCGGCCGCGACCTCGATTCGGTCCCCATCGTCGCGGTCACGGAGACGCCGACGACAGTCGAGGTCACCATCGGGCTCCCGTCGGGCAACGAGTTCACCGACACCTTCGACCGCCCGCCGGTCTGGGGCGCGAACTGCGACCTGAAGCGCTTCCTCGACGCGATGGGCGTCGCGCCCGACGACCTCGACGACCTCGTGGGGCGGGACGTACCGGCCTCTCGGCGGGTCGGGAAGGCAGGGCTGGAGTTCAGTATCGACCGCGAGCGCGTCTTCGAGGACGCGTAGTCGGGTGGTGCGTTCCGGTCAGGTCGTGACGGTCAGGTCGTCGAGCCGGGACGCGGTGTAGCCGAAGACGTCCTCGTAGCCGTCGGTCGAGAGGAGTACGGGGTAGAAGTCGCCCTCGGCGACCTGTTCGTGGCCGTCGACGGCCGCGTACGCCGTCCCGGAGTCGACCCGCTGGAAGTTCTCGACGAAGACCTCGTAGCGCTCGGCGGGTGCCTTCGGGATGCGTTCGTGGAGCCGGAAGCGCGGGATGGCGTTCGCCGGCACGTTCCCGGGGAGGACGCCGGTCGCCGTGAGGAACGCCCGCGTCAGCCGGTCGGCGTTCTCGGCGGCGGCCTCGGACCCCTGCAGGCCGGCCTCGACCTCGATGACGTCGACCGAGGTCTGGAGCCGCCCCTCGACGGAGTCGCCGGTCTCGACGACGGCGGCGACCGGGAGCCGCGGGATGATCTGCCTGACGTACTCGGTCAGCACGTCGTAGACGGCGAAAGGGTCGTCGTACGAGCGCGTCGAGTGGATGGAGAAGGTGAGACAATCCTCGACCTCGGCCTGTACTGCCGCGGCGAGTCGTTCCTCGTGGGTGTCGGCGTCGGGGTCGCCGGGGAAGACGCGGTTCATGTCCGCCTCGAGGTAGCGCACGCCCTGTTCCAGCGCCTCCTCGTTGGCGACGACGAGCTTGACGGGCCGACGGACGGTCGGCTCGTCGTCGAGCAACCGTTCGACGGCACGGACGCCACACGGCTCGTCGCCGTGGATGCCTGCGACGACGGCGATCTCGGGGTCGCCATCGCCCAACTGTTCGACGAGCATTCGTCAGACACCACCCGTCCTGGGCGCAAAAACGATGCGATTCACCAACCCGCGGAGCCGTCGCGTGTCGACTCAGCGACCGGAGTCGGGGTCGAGGTCGGAGAGACGGCCGACCCGTCTCGCGGCGAAGCCCACGATGTCGTCGTACCCGTCGGTCGACATGAGGACCGGGTAGAAGCAGTCGGGCCGGGTGAGCTCCTCGTCGCCCCGGCGGGCGAAGGGTTGGCCGGGCGGGACCGCCGCGAAGTTCTCCCCGAGGAACTCGTAGCCCGCGCCCTCGACGCGTTCTGTGACCGCGAATACCTCCGGGTCGCGCAGCGAGGCGGGGGCGTCGATGACGCCGTTGCCGGCGAGGAACCCGCGGAGGATGCGCTCGGCGGCGTCGACCGCGGCCTCGCTGCCCTTGAGCCCGCACTCGACCGCCGCACCGTCGCAGTAGCCGACGAGGCCGCCGGGGACGTGACTGATGTCGACGGCCCGGTCGACGCCGGCCCGCGCGAGGACGTGGAACGTCCCGGGCGTGGCCCGCTGGTAGAGCGCGAACGGCTCGGGCGAGGAGTGCGTCGAGTGCAGGTCGAGGACGCGCAGCCCCGCGAGTTCCTCCAGGAGTTCGGCGGCCAGTCGCCCCTCGTGGGTGTCGGCGTCGGGGTCGCCGGGGAACGCCCGGTTCAGGTCCTCGTCGACGAACCGGCTGCCCGCATCGAGCGCCCGTTCGTTCGCGACGACGAACTTCACGGGGGCCTCGACGGTCGGGTCGGCGTCCAGAAACCGGTCGAGTGCCCGCTTTCCACAGAGTTCGTCGCCGTGGATGCAGACCACGACCGCCACCTCGGGGTCTCCCGTGCCGAGCGAGACGACGCGCATGGCACCTCCCGGGCTCTCATCTGTCATAAATAATTCGCTTTGTGCTCCCGGGGTCGGCCGGGGTTCCGGGTGAACCGCCTTCAGACGCCCTGATAGCATAATATTTCGTACGGATACCGCATGATTTGTGGCCGCCTGTAGGGGGGTTTTATATGGTCGTGATGGGTAATACCGTCCCATGTCACGGAAGACCACCGACCGACGTGGATTCTTGAAGTATGCTGGTGCGACTGCGATCGCGGCCTCCGCCGCCGGCTGTATCGGCGGCGGGGACGGAGAGGGGACCGACGAGCCGACCGACGGGGGCGGCGACGGGAACGGTGACGGGGGCGGCACCGAGACCGACACCGACGGCGGCGACGACTCGATGGGGACCTTCGAGGTGTCCATCACGCAGGGGAACATGCCGTCCGGCCTCGACCCCCACGACCACCGTGAGACGCCGACCGACGTCGTCATGCTGCACGCCTACGAGGGCCTGCTCACCCGCGACGCCAGCGGGAAGATGGTCGAGGGGCTCGCGACGGGCTACTCCCGCGTCGACGGCGAACCCGCCGTCGAGTTCGAGCTGCGCTCGGACGTGACGTTCCACAACGGCGACGACTTCACCGCCGAGGACGCGGCCTACAGCATCAACCGCATCGTCGACGAGGAGGTCGGCTTCGCCAGCCCGCAGAGCGACCAGCTCGCGGGCGTCACCGGCGCGGAGGCCGGCGACGGGACGGTCCGGGTCAACACCGACGGGGTCAACCCCATCGTCTTCTCCGAGTTCGCGACCTACTGCGACATCGTCCAGAAGTCCTGGATCGAGGCGCGCTCGAAGCAGGAGATCGCCCAGGACATGAACGGGACCGGCCCGTTCAAGCTCGAGGACTACACCGAGGACCAGTCCGTCGTCCTCGTCCGTAACGAGGACTACTGGAACGACCCCGCCGCGGTGTCGAAACTGACGTTCACCGCGGCCAGCGAGTCCAGTACGCGCGTCAACCAGCTCGTCGCGGGCGAGACCGACATCGTCGTCAACGTCCCGCCACAGCAGGTCTCGAAGGTCAACAACAACGACGGCACCTCCATCAAGGCCTCGCCGAGTACGCGTATCATCTACAACGCGCTTCGCTACGACGTGGAACCGTTCTCCTCCAAGAAGTTCCGGCAGGCGCTGAACTACGCCATCGACCTGGAGAGCATCGTCTCGAACGTCCTCGGCGGCTTCGGTGCCCCGACCGGGCAGCCGACCCTCGAGAACTTCGTCGGGCACAACCCCGACGTCGAGCCGTACCCCTACGACCCCGACCAGGCCGAGACGCTGGTCGACGAGAGTGGCCACGCCGGCGTGGAGATCGAACTCCACACGCCCGCGGGACGCTACCTGAAGGACCTCGAGATCGCCCAGGCGGTCGCCGGCTACATCGACGAACTCCCGAACGTCTCCGCGACGGTCAGACAGCGGGACTTCGGGTCGCTCGTCGACGAACTGCTCACCGGCAACATCGAGGACAAGCCGAAGTGGTACCTCATCGGCTGGGGTGAGGCGACCTTCGAGGGCGCGCTCGTCATGCGGGCGCTGCTCGCCACCAACGGCGCACTCACCACCTGGAGCAACGACGAGTTCGACTCGCTGCTCGACAAGGCGGCCAACCAGACCGGCGACGCCCGCGTGCAGACGCTGCAGGAGGCGAACGCCCTCGCCCACGAGGAGGCGCCGTGGATCTTCCTCAACCGGCAGTTCAGCGTCTACGGCGTGGCCGACCGCGTCGACTGGCAGCCCCGCTCCGACGAGCGCATCGACGCCTACGCGATGAGCCCGAAGTAGACTCCACATGTCCCTCGCCCGGTTCCTCGTCAAACGAATACTGCAGGGCCTGCTCGTCGTCTGGGGGGTCGTGACGGTCGTCTTCGGGCTCCGGGTCATCGCACCCGGGAACCCGGCGAACGTCCTGTTGCCCCCGGACGTCGCGCCGGAGGTCCGCCAGCAGGTCGTCCGCGAGCTCGGGCTGGACCAGCCGATACACATCCAGTACCTCGAGTTCCTCGCAGGAATCCCCTTCGGCGACCTCGGCACGTCGCTCACGAACAACACCGCCGTCACGTCACGCGTGGCGCGGACGCTGCCCGCGACGCTCGAGCTGGCCATCGCCGCGACGTTCGTCGCGGTCGTCCTCGCCATCCCGCTCGGCGTCATCAGCGCGACCCGCCGGCACGAGCCGCCGGACTACGCCGCGACGCTGTTCTCGCTGGCGGGCATCTCGACGCCGAACTTCTGGCTCGGCGTGATGCTGGTCATCGTGATGGCCGTCGAGTTCAACCTGTTCCCGACGAGCCAGCGTGGCATCGGCTTCCCGGCCGTCGTCGAACTCCTGTTCAGCGGGCAGTTCGAGGCGGCGACCGACGGGTTCGTCACGTGGCTGAGCTACATCACGCTCCCCGCCATCACGCTGGGGACGTACTTCACGGCGCTCATCACGCGGCTGACCAGAAGCGGGATGCTCGACGAGCTCGGGAAGTCCTACGTCCGCGCCTCGCGGGCGAAGGGGCTCCCGGAGGTGCTGGTGCGCTACCGGCACGTCCTGCGGAACACGCTCATCCCCATCGTGACGGTCGTCGGGCTCCAGCTCGGCACCCTCATCGGTGGGGCGGTCATCACGGAGGCCGTCTTCGACTGGCCCGGCCTCGGACAGCTGCTCATCAGCAGCATCCGGGCGCGTGACTGGCCGGTCGTGCAGGGCTCGCTCATCGTCATCGCCGTCGGCTTCGTCGTCGTGAACATCCTCGTCGACACGCTGTACGCCTACATCAACCCACGGGTGGGATTCGACTGATGCCATTGCTCGATTCACTGTTGAAACTGTTGCGTGGTGTGACGCTCTCGCCGCGAACGCTCCGGAACCTGAAGAAGGAACTGCGGCGCAACTGGCTGGCGAAGATCGGCATCGGCATCGTGGTGCTGGTCGTCCTCGTCGCGGTGTTCGCGCCGTTCGTCGCCCCGGACCGACCGACCAAGCAGAACCTGGAGGAGGCACGCTCGCCCCCCATCGGGTTCTCCACGCAGTCGGTCCAGGAGGTGACGAAGAAGGAGAACGGCAGCGTCGTCTTCGAGGACGGCGAGATCGTGACCGAGAACCGGACCGTCTACGAGAACGCGACCTGGTCGCATCCGCTGGGGACCGACGGGAACGGTCGCGACATCCTCTCCCGGCTGATATACGGGGCACGGGTGTCGCTGCTCGTCGGCGTCCTCGGCACGTCGCTGGCGACGCTCATCGGCGTCACCGTCGGCCTCTCGGCGGGCTACTACCGCGGGAAGGTCGACGACGCGCTGATGCGTGCGGCCGACGTGATGCTGGCGTTCCCGTCGCTCGTGCTGGCCATCGCGCTGGTCGGCGTCTGGGGACAGGCCAAACTGCCCATCCCCGACCCGTTCGTCCAGACGGGGCTGGCGGGAGCCTTCCGCGGCGCGGTCGGTCTCCCCGGGCCGATGCCCGAGAAGACGGTGCTCCCGGGGACGGTCATCGTGGTCGTCGCGCTCGTCAACTGGGTGTGGTTCGCCCGCGTCGCCCGCGGGGAGGCACTCAGCCTGCGCGAGGAGTCCTACGTCAAGGCGGCCCGGTCGATGGGCGCGAGCGACGCGACCATCCTGCTCCGGCACATCCTGCCCAACGCCGTGACGCCCATCCTCGTGCTGGCGACCATCCAGGTCGCGGCCATCATCCTGCTGGAGAGCGCACTGTCGTTCCTCGGCTTCTCGGCCGCGAACGTCTCCTGGGGCTTCGACATCGCCCTGGGACGCGAGTACCAGACCACGGCGTGGTGGATCGCCGCCATGCCCGGCCTGGCCATCGTCGTCACCGTCGTCGGGTTGAACCTCGTCGGTGACTGGCTCAGGGACGCTCTCGACCCCGGTATCGAGGGGGAGGGTGGTGTCTGATGAGCCGGGCACGCGAGGACCTGCTCCGCGTCGAGGACCTCTCGACGCGCTTCTTCACCGAGGAGGGGCAGGTCAACGCCTGCGAGCGCGTCTCGTTCGACGTGCGCGAGAACGAGATCCTCGGCATCGTCGGCGAGTCCGGCTCGGGCAAGTCCGTCACCGCGCTGTCGGTCATCGACCTGGTGGAGTCGCCGGGCCGGGTGACCGACGGCGAGGTGTGGCTGCGCGACGACGAACTCGCCGAGGAGTTCCGGTCGAAGAAGCCCGCCGCGGTCGACGGCGACTTCGTCGACCTCCGGCAGCTCCCGAAGGGGGTGCGCCGGTCCCTGCGCGGGCCGACGTTCAGCACCATCTTCCAGGACCCGATGTCGAGCTTCAACCCGTCGCTCACCGTCGGCGAGCAGATCGCCGAGGCGGTCGAGGTCCAGCGCCGGACCACCGCCAACCCCCGGAAGACGCGGTCGCGGAGCCAGGGGTACGGTCTCGGGAACCTCATCGTGGACAGCCTCGTCCCGGACCGGGACTACACCAGCGAGGAGAGCCACGCCCGGGCGGTCGAACTGCTCGACCAGGTCGGCATCCCGGACGCGGCCGAGCGCGCCGACCAGCACCCCCACGAGTTCTCCGGGGGGATGCTCCAGCGCGCCATGGTCGCCCAGGCACTCGCCGGCGAACCGGACGTGCTCATCGCGGACGAGCCGACGACCGCGCTGGACGTGACCATCCAGGCCCAGATTCTGGACCTGCTGCGTGACATCCAGGAGGAGCGCGGGATGAGCATCGTGCTCATCACGCACGACCTCGGCGTCGTCGCGCGGATGTGCGAGCGCGTCGCGGTCATGTACGCGGGCGAGGTGGTCGAGCGCGGGTCGCTCGACGCCGTCTTCGACAGCCCGACGCACCCCTACACGCAGGGGCTGCTCGGCTCGCTGCCGGACCTCGACGACCCCGAACCGCGCCTCGACCCCATCGAGGGGAACGTCCCGAGCCTGCTCGACAGCGAGATGGGCGACCGGTGTTACTTCGCCGAGCGCTGTCCGAAGGCCATGGAGTCCTGTCTCTCCCATCCGGCCCACCGACGGGTCGGCGACGACCCGGACCACGAGGCCCGGTGCGTGCTCGCAGACGGCGAGTTCGACCCCGGACAGGCCCTGCCCGAGGACTACTTCGAGCGAGGTGAGACCGATGAGTGAGCCACTGCTGCGCGTGACCGACCTGGAGAAGTACTACTACGAGAACGACACGTTCCTCGACCGCGTGCTCGGCAAGGAGCGCCAGAGCGTCAAGGCCGTCGACGGGGTTTCCTTCGAGGTCCACGAGGGCGAGACGCTCGGGCTCGTCGGCGAGTCCGGCTGCGGGAAGTCCACGACCAGCGAGACGGTCCTCCGGCTCCGCGAGGCCACCGGCGGCACCGTGGAGTTCGACGGCGACGACGTCTTCTCGATGGACAGGGAGGAACTGAAGGCGTTCCGCCGGGACGCCCAGATCGTCTTCCAGGACCCCTTCTCCAGTCTCGACCCCCGGATGACCATCGGGGACATCGTCACCGAGAGCCTGCGCATCCACGGTATCGCGGGGCGCGAGGAGCGCATGGACCGCGCCGCGGAACTGCTCGACCGCGTCGGCCTCTCGCCGAATCACGTCGACCGGTACCCCCACGAGTTCTCGGGCGGTCAGCGCCAGCGCGTCGGCATCGCCCGCGCCATCGCGCTCGACCCCGAGTTCATCGTGCTGGACGAACCGGTGTCGGCGCTGGACGTCTCCGTGCAGGCGCAGGTGCTCAACCTGCTCGCGGACCTGCAGGAGGAGTTCGGCCTGACCTACCTGTTCGTCGCCCACGACCTCTCCGTGGTCCGGCACATCTCCGACCGCGTCGCCGTGATGTACCTCGGCGAGATCGTGGAGACGGGGCCGGTCGACGAGATATTCGAGAACCCCCAGCACCCCTACACCGAGGCGCTGCTGGAGAGCGTCCCGCGGCCCTCGACCGACGAGTACGGCCGCCGGGGCGACGTCCTCAGGGGCGACGTGCCCTCGCCGCGGAACCCGCCCTCGGGCTGCCGGTTCCACACCCGGTGCCCGTACGCCACCGAGGCCTGCAAGATGGAGACGCCGCCGGCCTACGAGCACGGCCCCCAGCACGAGGCGACGTGCTTCCGGCTCGACGGCGACCACGACTACTGGGACAGCGACCCGCTCTCACACGCCGCGGAATCGGTGCCAGAAGAGTCGGCGGTGCGCACCGACGACTGACTCACTGCACCCGGACGGTCTCTTTCAGGCGGTACTCGAACTCGACGCCGTAGTCCTGCCCGACCCGCTTTCGCTCGACGTAGCCCGCCCGGTTCACGTCGGCGAGCATGCTGGAGGCGCTCTCGGCGGAGTACTCGGTCAGACTGGCCACGTCGTGACAGTCCATCCAGTCGTCTGTGGCGAGTGCGCCGCATACTCTACCCCGGTGTGAGTCCGCACGGACTGTGGGCATAATACGCGGTACGGTAGCAAGGCGCATAACTTTCCGTCCTAATAATTCAGGGTCCAGTACCCGGGGACACGACAGGGATTGGTTCGTGGAAGACACGGGGCGTCCGTCCTACTCCTCGTGGGCGATGAAGACCCGGACGACGGTTCCACCGCTGTCGGGTCAGGCCTGCCCGGTGGGGACTGCTCGCAGGTCCGGATGGTCGCTACCCGCCGAGTCCCCCGCGGCGACCTGCTCCCGCCTCGCCTGCCACTGCTCGTGCCGGCAGAGCACGAGGACCGGAATCTCGTCGACACCCAGGATGTCCGCCAGCATGAACCGCGTGTAGCCCTCGTACCAGAGAACCTCGCCGTCGCGGCCGATGGCCACCAGTGGGTCGAGGCTGCTGGCGTACTCGGTCCAGTCCTCTGGGTCGTGGTCCGTCTCGACGTTCGGCTGCCAGCCGTCGTCCTCGATGGACCGGGCGAGGGCGTCCACATCGGCCAGTCGCTCGTTCTCGAACGTCTCGAAGTCGGGGTAGCCCCGTGGGTTCTCGCCCGCCTCGAACCGCGCTTGCACGTCCTCGTAGTAGTCGGTGGCTACCCAGTCGCGGCCCTCCTCGAACCGCTGGTGGAGTCCTCGGAATTTCGTGTTGTCGCGGATGGCCTGGCAGTGGCGGTCGCGGTCCCAGTCGCCGGTCTGGACGCGTCCGAGCCCCCACGGGAGTTCGAGGCCGGTGGTGAACCGCTCGACCTCGGCGGGGTCGACGTGGACGAACGACCAGGGGTCGGTCGGGGCGTCGGACAGCAGCCGGTTGCGCAGGCCGTGGAGGTGGGTGTACAGTTCGAACTGGTCGGCGATGGGGATGGGCGGGTGGCGGAGCAGCCGGGTCCGGAGGCGGTCGGCGAGGGCGGGCCGGACCGACCCCGCGAGGGAGCTGACGACGCCCTGTCGGAGGACCGATGGCGCGAGGAGTTCGTGCGGGGGCACGGCTCAGTCGAGGTCCTTCACGTACTCGGCCCGGGGCACGTCGAACTGCTCGTCCGTGGTCGTCTCGACGTGCTCGAACCCGACCGACTCGTAGAAGGCCACGCCCACGTCGTTGTCCGCGAGGACGGAGACGAACAGACGCTCGACGCCCGCGTCGGCGAAGTGGCGTTCCAGTCGGTCGAGCAGGGCGCTCCCGACGCCGTCGCCCCAGTGGTCGGGGTGGACGTAGATGCGGTAGAGGTCGGCGGTCCGGGCGTCCTCGCGGATGCCCTCGGCGAAGCCGACGACGGTCCCGTCGACCGCGGCGACGAAGAAGGGGCGCCCCTCCGGTTCGATGTCGTCCGCGACGAGGCGCTCGGGGTCGTACCAGTTCCGGACGATGTCGTCGGTGACGCCCTCGCCGAGGATGTCGTCGTACACTGCGTGGCAGGCGGCGTCGGCGACGCGCTGGACGGCCCGGGCGTCGGCTTCGGTCGTTTCGCGGAGGGTGACAGGGTCGGACACTCGCGGGAGTTCCGGGGCCGCGACCGAAAAACTACGGGTGGCGTTTCGGTCGCTGCGACGACGCCCCCGGTTCCTTTCGCCGGACTGAAAGACACGGCGTGACACGTCGCGCCTGCTCCGAAACCGTTTAGGGGGACTCTCGCGCACAGTCAGTATGCCGACCGATTCCGAAACGGGGTACGACCCCACACTCGGGAACAAATTCATCTTCGTGACAGGCGGCGTGATGTCCGGACTGGGCAAGGGTATCACGGCCGCGAGTACAGGGCGTCTTCTCAAGAACGCCGGCTTCGACGTGACCGCGGTCAAGGTCGACCCGTATCTCAACGTCGACGCCGGGACGATGAACCCGTTCCAGCACGGCGAGGTGTACGTGCTGAAAGACGGTGGCGAGGTCGACCTCGACCTGGGGAACTACGAGCGCTTCCTCGACGTCGACATGACCTCGGACCACAACATCACCACGGGGAAGACGTACAAGCACGTCATCGAGAAGGAGCGTGCCGGCGACTACCTCGGGAAGACGGTCCAGGTCATCCCGCACATCACCGACGACATCAAGCGACGCATCCGCGAGGCCGCCCGCGGAACCGACGTGTGCATCGTCGAGATCGGCGGGACCGTCGGCGACATCGAGGGCATGCCCTACCTCGAGGCCCTGCGCCAGTTCGCCCACGAGGAGTCCGAGGACGACCTGCTGTTCGTCCACGTCACGCTGGTCCCGTACTCCAAGAACGGCGAGCAGAAGACGAAGCCGACCCAGCACTCCGTGAAGGAGCTGCGCAGCATCGGCCTCCAGCCCGACGTGCTCGTCGGGCGCGCCGACGACAAGCTCGACGCCGAGACGAAGGAGAAGATCGCGCTGTTCTGTGACGTGCCGACGAAGGCCGTCTTCTCGAACCCCGACGTCGAGGACATCTACCACGTCCCGCTGATGGTCGAGGAGGAGGGCCTCGACGAGTACGTGATGGACCAGCTCGGGCTCTTCTCCCGGGCGCTCCCGAAGCGCGAGCGCGACAACACCTGGCGGAACATCGTCACCCGCGAGCGCGAGGGCGAGGTCGACATCGCACTGGTCGGCAAGTACGACCTCGAGGACGCCTACATGTCGGTCCACGAGTCGCTCAAACACGCCGGGCTGGACCAGCGCGTCGACGTGAACGTGGTGTGGGTCGACGCGGACGAACTCGCCGCCGACGGCGAGGATAGCGTCCACTACCGGCGGCTCCGCGAGGCGGACGGCGTGGTCGTCCCCGGCGGGTTCGGTGCCCGCGGGACCGAGGGCAAGATCGCGGCCATCGAGTACGCCCGCGAGCACGACGTACCCTTCCTCGGCCTCTGTCTGGGCTTCCAGATGGCGGTCGTCGAGTACGCCCGGAACGTGCTGGGCTTCGAGGGCGCACACTCCGCCGAGATGGACGAGGACACCCCGCACCCGGTCATCGACATCCTGCCCGAGCAGTACGAGGTCGAGGACATGGGCGGGACGATGCGCCTCGGTGCCCACGAGACCGACATCGAACCCGGCACCCTCGCGGCCGACCTCTACGGCGGCGACTCCTGCACGGAGCGCCACCGCCACCGCTACGAGGTCAACCCCGAGTACTTCGAGGACTTCGAGGACTCCGCGATGGTGTTCTCGGGCACCGCGGGCAACCGGATGGAGATACTGGAACTCGACGGCCACCCGTACTTCGTCGGCACCCAGTTCCACCCCGAGTTCCGGAGCCGCCCCGGTCGAGCATCGCCCCCGTTCGTCGGCCTCGTCGAGGCCGTCGTCGAGCAACAGCGTGCGGACGACGAGACAGAGGAGACCGAAGAGGTCGAAGCATAATGGTAGACACAGACGAGTTCATCCCCGAAGCAGTCGCAGAGATACAGGAGGAAATCGGCGATTCGAAGGCCATCATCGCCCTCTCGGGCGGTGTGGACTCCTCGGTCGCGGCCGCGCTGGCCTACGAGGCCATCGGCGACAACCTCGTGCCCATCTACGTGGACACGGGCCTGATGCGCAAGGGCGAGACCGAGCAGATCCGCGAGACGTTCGACTACATGCACTCGCTGGACATCGTCGAGGCACAGGACCGCTTCCTCGACGCGCTGGAGGGCGTCACCGACCCCGAGGAGAAGCGCGAGATCATCGGCGAGCAGTTCATCCGCGAGTTCGAGCGCGAGGCGAAGGCGGTCGACGCGGAGTACCTCGTGCAGGGGACCATCTACCCCGACCGTATCGAGTCCGAGGGCGGCATCAAGTCCCACCACAACGTCGGCGGGCTGCCCGAGGTCATGGACTTCGAGGGCATCGTCGAGCCGGTCCGCGACCTCTACAAGGACGAGGTCCGCGAGGTCGCCCGCGCGATGGGCCTCGAGGAGGTCGTCTCCGAGCGCATGCCGTTCCCCGGCCCCGGCCTCGCCGTGCGCGTCATCGGCGAGATCACCGAGGAGAAACTGGAGGTCGCCCGCGAGTCGAACCACATCATCGAGGAGGAACTCGAGGAGTACGACCCGTGGCAGGCCCTCGCGGCCGTCATCGGCAAGGCGACCGGCGTCAAGGGCGACAACCGCGTCCACGGCTGGGTCGTCTCGGTCCGCTCCGTGGAGTCCCGCGACGGCATGACCGCCCGCGCCCAGAACATCGACTGGGAGACGCTCCAGCGCATCCAGTCCCGCATCACCGGGACGAACGACAACGTCGCCCGCGTGGTCTACGACGTAACGCACAAACCGCCGGCGACCATCGAGTACGAGTGAGACGATGACGAAGGCCATCTTCGCCGGGACGGACGAGCACGCGCTCGTCGCCGCCCTGGAAGCCGAAGGTATCGAGGTGACGGTGATCCCGGACGTGGCGAACCGCCCCGCGCTCGAAGAGGCGGGCATCCACGACGCGGACCTGTTCGTCCTCACGGACGTCGGACAGGCGACCGCCATCCCCATCGCGAAGACGATGAACGCGGACGTCCGCATCGTGGTGTTCACCGACGACTCCCTGCCGGAGTTCGTCAGCGGGCAGGAGGTGCTCGCCGTGGACCCGGCGCTGCTGGACGCCGAGACGGTGGCCGAGGAACTCGCGTCCTCGTAGCCACACGCCGTTCTCACGCCGCTCCTCTCGCCGCACTGGGGGAAGTAACCGGTACACCGCACAGCTACCTGGGAGGAGTAACCGACCCTTCCCCCAGTTACCGTAAGTAATCGCTATTCTTGCAGGACCCGTGCTAGTCAGTCGCGATGACTACACGCAGAACCGTGCTCAAGACGGTCGGTATCGTCGGGGGGACAGCGGCACTCGGGGGGTGGCCCGTCGCGGCACAGGCCGACGACGACCAGTTCCCGTTCGATGACGACGACGTTGCCACCGCGGCGGCCGACCCTGTCGCTGCCCGCGTGTTCCACGCCGTCCCGGACGGCCCCGCACTCGACCTGCTCGTCAACGACTACGAGGTGCTGGAGGGGTTCGGCTACGGCCGGATCACCCCCTACGCGGAACTCCGACCCGGGCTGTTCGACTTTCGGACGATCCTAGACGTCCAGACGTTCGCGCCCGGTATCGTGGAGGGGCCGGAGGACACCCTGCGACTGCGCGAGGGTGACTACACCATCGTCGTCGCCGGCCCGAGCCTGCCGAGCGACGACGCGCAACTGCTCGTCTTCGAGGACGACAACACGCCCGTCCCGCGGAACCGGGCGCGGGTCCGAATCGTCCACGTCTCGCCCGACGCGGGCGCGGTGAACGTCGGGGCACAGGGCGTCGGCCGGCTGGCCCGCCGCCTCGAGTTCGGGGAGGCGACCGACTACGAGACGGTCCCCGCGGGCATGCTCGAACTCACGCTGCGCAAGCCCGGCGGGCAGGGCTCACTCGACGTGTTGCTGGCGCTCGCCGGCGGCGCGACCTACACCGTCTTCGCCCACGGGTTCCTCTTCGACGAGACGGGCGCGCTCTCCATCGGCGGCGACCGCGGCTTCAAACTGCTGCCCGTGGCGGACGACCTCACCGCCAGCCAGCGCGTCTCGCTCACGAGCATCCCGCCGCTGCGCCGCCGCCGTCGCCGGCCGCCGTGGTACGGTCGGGGCGGGTACGGCCGCGGTGGCTACTGGCGGGGCGGCTACTGGCGCGGTGACGACGGCCGCGGCGGCTACTGGGGCGACGACTTCTGGGACGACTACTGGTCCGGCGGGTACGGGGGTGGCGGTGGCGGCTGGCAACGCCGTCGCCGCCGTGGCGTCCACAGCCCGCGCGGCCGCGGGCCCGCCCCCGGCGACGACTTCCAGTCGCCGTGGCAGACGGGGGACACGTAGGCCGCCGGGAGCCTCGTCGTCGACCCGCTGACGCCGCGCCCACAACGCCTTTCGCGTGGCCGACCCATCACCCGACCGTGACGACTAGCGGCCCAATCGAGACGTTCGAGGCGGACCCGCGTCCGCTGCTGGTGACGCCCGGCGCGTACCTGCTCGGCGGGTTCCTCGCCGTCGCCTTCGCGGTCGTCGGCGGGCGGTACCTGACACCGGTCCTCGGCCCGAGCGCGGGACTCGTGGTCGGTGCGGCGGTGTTCGCGCTGGTCTGGGGGTACTTCGTCCTGCCGGGGGTGTACGAGGCGCGCTCGACCGAGATACGGCTCTACGAGGACCGGCTGGAGCGGACCCGCGGGGGCGTCGACAGCACCAGCGACGTGGTCCCCTACGACACCGTCGAGCTGGTCGCGGTCGAGCGCGGGCGGATCGACGCGTGGTTCGGCACCGCCACGCTGGTCTGCTTCCGGCCGGGCCACGGCGACCTCCGCCTGTGGTTCGTCGGCGACGCGGACCGGCTGGTCGCGGCCCTCGAAGAGCGGCTCCAGGTCGCCCACGACGGGCAGGGCCGCGCGACCGACGCCCTCGCGGGTGTCGGCGTCGACCCCGCCGGCCTCCCGGCGGATCGGTACGTGTTGCCCGTCGGGTCCATCCCGGGGTACACCGGCGGCGGGTTCGCCGGGGGCGATGGGCCGCGATGAATCATCCGCGAACCGTCGTATCAGGAATCGGGATGATATCGAAGTTTCCCGATTGCGAATGCATTCGAGTACGCTGATTTCTCCCCCGGCAAAAATATGTCGGGTTCTGAGTTGTTTCTCCCGACGAGTGAACGGGCGCTTACCTAACCGGGTTCCTCACCTCAGTACGGGTGCTATGGTAGCAACCAGACGCACTGTTCTACAGTCGGTCGGTATCGTCGGCGGGACACTCGCTCTCGGGGGGTTGGGGACCGTCGTCGTCCGCGCGGACTATCACGAGTCTACGGAGGAGGAGGCCGCTGCGGGGATGACCGAGCTGCGCGTCATCCACGCGTCGCCAGACGCGCCGGACGTCGACGTGCTCGTCGACGGTGACCTCGTGCTCTCGAACGTCCCGTTCGGGACCGTGAGCGAGTACCTCGCACTCGAGACCGGCGAGCACGACGTCGAGATCACGAAGGCCGGCGAGCCCGACACCGTGGTCTTCAGCGAGACAATCGACCTCGCGGAGGGCAAGTTCACCATCATGGCCCTCGGCGAGATCGGCGCCGCGACCTTCCAGCCGCAGGCGTTCGAGGACATGGCGACGGCCCCGATGGAGGACGAGGTCGCCATCCGTCTCATCCACGCGTCACCCGACGCGCCCGAGGTCGACGTGGTCCTCGTCGCCCTCAAGGAGGAGATCACGCCCGACGACATCCAGGTCGTCGAGCAACTGTCGTTCGGCTCCGCCAGCGAGTACCTGACGAGCCAGCCCGGCCCGCACGCCATCGAGGTGTACCCGGCCATCGACCCCGAGTCGCCACCCGAGGCGCCGCCGGAGCCGGTCGCGACCGCCGAGGTCGACCTGCAGGGCGGCAAGGCCTACAGTGGCATCGCGCTCGGCTACCTCGAGGCCGAGGGTGACCAGCCGATGCTCGAACTCCAGCTCGTGACGGACGCGACGCTGGACGACCAGGCGGCCGAGGACGAGGAGCCCATCGAGGAGGAAGAGGAGGAGTTCCCGGTCGAGGAGGACGAGGAGATACTCTGCCCGACCGACGAGCCGGCCCCGCCCATCGAGGTCGACTGGATCAAGTCGGAGGGGGCCTTCGACCCGTGCACGAGCTGCTTCGGCCAGCGCGCCCGCCAGCCCGTCCCGCGGGGCTACTTCCCCGTCCGCCAGCGCCCGTTCACGTTCCGGCCGACCTGGGGGCTCCGGCGCCGCTACTACTGAGCGGGTTCGGTCGTCCCTGCTCACCCGTGTCGCGCTTTTTCTTCGACCACCATCGCTAAGAGCGGTGCCGCCGCAGAATCGACCATGGCGCTTGACCGCTATCCGGACCTCGACCCCGACGCGGGCGAGGTGCTCGACGCAGAGGTCGTCGTCGCCGACGACGTGCTCGTGAAGGCATTCGCACTCGGCCCCGGCGCGACGCTCGAACCGCACGAACACGGCTCGTCGGCCAACGTCTTCCACGTCGTCGAGGGGACCGTGACCGTCATCCAGGACGACACCGAGGAGACCGTCTCCGCACCCGGCGTGGTGTTCCACGACCGGGGCGTCGCCCACGGGGCGCGCAACGACGGGGACGAGGCGGCCGTCCTGACCGCGACGCTCGCACCGTTCCCGGGCTGATTACTCCTCTTCCTCGTCCTCGTCGGGGATGGCACGCTGTGCCAGCCCGGCGAGGTGGGGCGCCTCGGGGAGGATTATCTCCTCGATGCCGAGTTCGACGGCCGGGCGACTCCCCGGCAGGCAGAACACCGGACAGCCCTGCGAGATGCCCGCGGTGGCCCGGGTCGCGACCACGGTCGTCCCGATGTCGTCGTAGGAGAGCCGCCGGAACAGCTCGCCGAAGCCCGGCAACTCCTTGCGGAACAGCTGTCTCGCGGCCTCGACGGTCACGTCGTCCGGCGTGACGCCGGTCCCGCCGGTCGTGACCACCACGTCGACGTCCTTGCGCTCGGTGAGCCGCGAGACGGCCCCCTGGACGTTGTCGAACTCGTCGGCGACCAGTTCGCGCACCGTCACCTCGTGGCCCTCGTCCTCGATGGCGGCCTCGAGGGCGTCGCCCGCCGCGTCCTCCTCCAGCGTCCGCGAGGACGAGACGGTCACGACGCCGAAGCCGAGGGAGGTGATGTCGTGGTGATGGTGGTGGTCGTGGTCGTGTCCTCCGTCCCCGTCGTGGCCGTGGTGGTCGTGGTCGTCGTGGCCGTGCCCGTCCGCATCCCCGTGGTCGTGGTCGCTCATGGCCGCGGTTTCGGGTGCCGGGCACAAAACCGGCCGTGGTTCGACGATAGTCGAACAAGAGGTAAGACATCGGACGAACACACAGGGTTTTTAATGAGCGACTGGACGGTCAGACCATGGAAGCCGTCCAGTTCAGCGAGCACGGCGAGTCGGACGTCATCGAGTACGGAGAGTTCCCGGACCCCGAGCCGGGGAGCGAGGAGGTCCTGGTCGACATCAAGGCCGGGGCGCTCAACCACCTCGACGTGTGGACCCGGCGGGGCCTGCCCGGCGTCGACCTCGAGATGCCCCACATCCCGGGCAGCGACGCCGCGGGCGTCGTCGAGTCGGTCGGCGAGGACGTCACCCGATTCGAGCCGGGTGACCGCGTCGCCCTGCTCGCGGGCGTCCACTGCGGGAAGTGCGAGTTCTGCCGCACCGGCGACACCGCGCTCTGCGTGCACTACCACGTCATCGGGGAGCACGTCCGCGGGGTCCACGCCGAGTACGCCGCCATCCCCGAGGAGAACCTCACGCCGGTCCCCGAGCACGTCGACTGGGAGACGGCCGCGGCGGCGCCGCTGGTCTTCCAGACCGCCTGGCGCATGCTCGTCGAGCGCGGCGAACTGCAGCAGGGCGAGTCCGTCCTCGTCCTCGGTGCGTCCGGCGGCGTCGGCCACGCCGCGGTCCAGATCGCCGCCCACGCCGGCGCGGAGGTGTACGCCACGGCCTCCAGCGAGGAGAAGCTCGAACACGCGAAGGAGTGCGGCGCCGACCACGTCATCGACTACGAGGACGAGGACTTCGCGGCGAAGATCCGCGAGATGACGGGGAAGCGCGGCGTCGACATGGTCGTCGACCACGTCGGGGAGGCCACCTGGGACAACTCGCTGAAGTCCCTCGCGAAGGACGGCCGCATCGTCACCTGCGGCGCGACGACCGGCCCCCGGCCGAAGACCAACATCAACCGCATCTTCTGGAACCAGCTGAATATCATCGGGTCGACGATGGCGACCCACGGCGAGGCCGAGAAGGCGCTCTCGCTGGTCTGGGACGGGACGTTCGAGCCGAAGATCCGCGACACGCTCCCGATGAGCGAGTCCCAGCGCGCCCACGAGATGCTGGAGAACCGTGAGGGCTTTGGCAAGGTGGTCGTAATCCCAGATAGTGAGCTCTGAGGAGAACGAGGGCGGCTACGTCCATCGGCCCGGTCAGGCCAGAGACGACGCGGCGGACGACGGGAACGACGATAGTCGCACGGCCGGCGACCACGGTGACGGCGTCGTCCACCCGGACGCGGTCGACCGCGAGTTCGACTACCGGGGCTGGACGCTGGTCGGCGTCATCGTCTTCGCGTTCCTCGTCGCGCCCATCGTCGTCTACCTCCGGCCGCCCGCGCTCCCCTACTGGGTCGCGCTGCTCGCGTTCCCGATGCTGCCGGCGCTCTTCCTCGGCCTGATGGCGGTGTGGGCGACGACGCGGCCCTGACGCTAGGACTCCAGCATCGGCGGCGAGCCGAACGTCTCCTCGATGCGGTGCACGATGGCCATCGCCATCGCCACGTCGGTGTCCGGCGTCTCCGCCCGCTCGGCGTGTGCCAGGAGGGCCTCCCGGAGGCGCCACGCCTCGTATGTGGTGAATGTCGTGGTGCCGTTCTCGAGCTTCCGCACGATGTCCAGTGCCCACCACGGCTCCTCGCCGTCGTGGTCCTCGCGCGTCAGCTGTTCGACCATCACGTGATGGACGACCCACGCCTCTGCCCTGCCGAGCCCGAACTCGCACTCGGGCCCGGGATGGTGCGTTGCTGCCATTGGCTCGTCACGGGAACTTCCCGTGGTGGACTACGCAGGTCGGGGTATAGAAGGTTGTGGCGTGTTAGCACACGCCATTTTTCGTCCGTCCGGTCGCGTTCCAGCCCCCGCAGAGCCCGTCGAGCGTGGCTACGACGGTCTCAGTCGAAGTCGCGGCGCATCGCGATCTCGAACCAGGGACAGAGACGGAGCTGGCGGTAGTACTCGGGGTGGTCGTGGAGGCGCTCGTAGGGCACCCACATCAGCCCCTCGACCTCCTCCGGGTCGGGGTCGAGGCTGGTGTCGGTCAGCGTGAGCTTCAGGACGGCACAGACCTCGTGTTCGACGCCCGCGTTCTCGAAGTAGCGCTTGTACTCGAAGCGGTCGGTCAGCTGGAGGTTCTCGTACTGGTCCGGCGTGATGCCGAGTTCCTCCTCGAGGCGTTCGCGGGTCGCGGCCTCCTGGGACTGGCCCTCGACCGGGTGCGAGGCGACGGTGCCGTCCCACCAGGTCCCCCAGAGGCGCTTGTCGGCGGCGCGCTGGGCGAGCAGGATGTTGTCGTCCTCGTCGAAGACGAGCGAGGTGAACGCGCGGTGGCGGATGCCCTCGCCGGTGTGGGCGTCGAGACGGTTCACGAGTCCCTGTTCGTTGTCGTCGGCGTCGACGGCGATGACCTCCTGGGACGCGTTCTTGTGCGGGAGTTCCTCGGAGGCGGTCTCCGAATCCTCGGGTGTGCTCATGCGTCAACAATCGACGACCCCGTAAAAAGGAACTTCGACTTGCCACGGCCGGGGCCGGCCGGCGTGACCACTCGAGCGTTCGTGAGACAGCGACCGGAGGACGACGGGTGTGTGCCGTGTACCAGTGTAGACGCCAGTCGTGTGCTGGTCGGCTGCCAGTCGATTGCCAGTCGTGTGTGTGTCGTCCGGTCCGGCCGCCGGGTTCCAGTCCGCCCCGTCGGTCGGCCTGCAGTCGCTTCGTTCCCCTCTGTGGCCACCCAACCCCGTTTCGTGTTCGTGTGCCAGTACTGCTCGCTTACGCGCCGGTCTCGACGGTCTGCTGCATGAGGGTCTTGATACCCCCGTAGAGGCCGAGCACCGCGGCACCGGTGAAGAACCCACCGATGGCGGACATCAGCCGGACGTCCTGTGGAATCCCGAAGGCGGTCGGCCAGAGCGTGATCCAGAACGTGAACAGCAAGACCATCTGCGCCAGCATCAGCATCACGAAGGCAGCGCCGGTGTCGACGCTGGCCTCTAGCGTGACTTCGTCGTCGCCGAATCGCTTGCTCGGGGTGGCCATGTGAACCGATTGAGGGTTCCGTCGGTTATCTCATATAGTTATTTATTCCTTTCTAACCAGTTCGATATCGGTACAAAGATTTTGTGGCTGGCCTGTCGCGGAGAACCGCGCGACTGCGGCGGGTTCTAACCGAGGGTTACCGACCGGTTAATCGAGGATTACCCGCGGTACGTTCCGGCCTGCCAACGTGTCGCCGCCCCGTCGACCGCCGTCCGTCGGCGCGGCGGCCCTAGCCGAGCCGTTCGTCGAGGATGAGCCGCGTCTTCGTCGAGACGACCTCCTCCAGCTCGCGCGCCTGCGTGATGAGTTTGTTGACCCCCTGCGTGTCCGCGCAGTCGACCACCAGCACGACGTCCTCCTCGCCGGAGACCTGCCAGACGAAGTCGACCTCCTCCCACTCGGCCATCCGCCCGGAGATGTCGGTGGTGTCGACGTCGACCGCAACACCTACCTCTATCATCGCCTTGACGTTCCCGGTCCGCGTCGCAACGGTGAACCGTTCGATGACGTCCTCTTCGGTCATCCGCTCGACGCGGTTCCGGACGGTGCCCTCGCTGGTGCCGACCTGTTCGGCGATCTCGGTGTAGGGTGTTCGGGCGTCCCGTCGGAGGATGTTCAGTATCTGGCGGTCGAGTTCGTCCATGGAGGTCGAACACTACCGGGCGGCAAGACTTGACCGTTACGAAATTCGTAGTCTGATTTCGAAAGCAAGACTTATTTGGGTTGGTCGATACGTATCTCGTAATGACGGACGCCTACGTAGCGCTGGAGGGTGGCCACGTCGTCGAGGCGCGTGGTCGTGCTCCAGGGACAGCCCGTGGCGAACTGGTTTTCACAACAGCCTACACCGGATACGAAGAGAGTCTCACCGACCCCTCCTACGAGGAGCAGGTCCTCACCTTCGCGTACCCGCTGATCGGGAACTACGGCGTCCGACCCGAACGCTTCGAGTCCGACCGCGTCCACCCCCGCGCGGTCGTCGCTCGTGAACTCACCGACGACGTGGCCGACTGGCTGACCGCCGAGGGCGTGCCGGCCGTCGACCACCTCGACACCCGCGACCTCGTCACCGACATCCGCGAGGGCGGCGCGATGAAGTGCGGTATCGCCGTCGGCGACGACGTGACCCCCGAGGACGCGCTCGCCGAGCTCGAGGAGTGCAAGACGATGAGCGAGCACACCGACATCGGCGCGCAGGTCTCGGTCGACGAGCCCGAGGTCTACAACCAGACCGGCGACGGCGCGACCGTCGCGCTCGTCGACTGCGGCGCCAAGAAGTCCATCATCGACTCGCTCACCGAGCGCGACGCGACCGTCCACGTCCTGCCCTACGACACGACGCCCGAGGAGGTCACCGCGCTCGCGCCGGACATCCTGTTCATCTCGAACGGCCCCGGCGACCCTGCGAATTTCGAAGCGGCCGTCTCGCTCGTCGAGTCCTTCACGGGCGAACTCCCCATCGCGGGCATCTGCCTCGGCCAGCAGATCGTCGCCCGCGCGCTCGGTGGCACCACCGAGAAGATGGACTTCGGTCACCGCGGCGTCAACCAGCCCGTCATCGACGAGGCGACCGGTCGCGTCGTCATGACCACGCAGAACCACGGCTACACCGTCGCCGACCCCGGCGACAAGCTCACCGTCACCCAGCGCAACGTCAACGACGACACCCCCGAGGGCCTCGACAGCGAAGAGCTGAGCATCATCACGCGCCAGTACCACCCCGAGGCCAACCCCGGTCCGCACGACTCCCTCGACTTCTTCGACGACGTGCTCGACATGGTCGGTGCCTCCAGCGACCGTCGAGCGGTCGTCGCCGACGACTGACCGCCACAGCCAGCGCGGCCGTCTCTTTATCTCTCGTACCCACCTACTAGCAGGTAGCACGGAGTATGGGGGGACGCAGTCGCCGGGCCGTTCTCGGTGCGCTCGCAGCCACGAGCAGTGGCGTCGCCGCCGGCTGTTTCGGGGCCGGTGACCGGCGCCGGCCACCCACGACGACCGACACGTCGGAGCGCGGGAACCCCGTGTTGCGCGACCGCCTCGGCCTCTCGCTGCCCGAGTACGACATCGAGGACGAGTTGCGCATCTTCCAGTGGCACGACTACTGGCCCCGGGAGACCATCCGGCACTTCGCCGACGCGTTCGGCGTCGACGTCACCGTCGACTACTACAACTCGAACGAGACGATGTACCGGGCGCTGCAGGACCCGACAGCGCCCTCGTACGACCTGGTCTTCCCCAGTGGCTACTACGTGACGCTCCTCGTGGACGAGGAACGCATCGCGCCCCTGGACCGCTCGAAGCTCACGAACTGGTCGAACCTCGCGCCGCGGTGGCGGACCCAGCCGACCTACGACCCCGGGCCCGGCCGGCACTCCGTCCCGTTCCAGTGGGGCACGTCCGGCATCGCCTGGAACCGCGACCGGACGGACATCCCACTGCCGGTGTCGTGGGACGTGCTCTGGGACGACGCGTACGCGGGCCAGGTCACGATGCTGAACGACGTGCGCGAGAGCGTCGGCGTCGCGCTCAAGCGACTCGGCTACTCCATCAACACGACCGACGAGAGTCAGGTCCGCGAGGCCGGTGAGCTGTTGCGCGAGCAGCGCCCGCTGGTGCTCGCGTACGATTCGACCCACATCGTCTCGAACCTCGTCGACCAGCGCGCCTCGCCCGTCCACACCTGGTCCGGGGAGGCGTTCATCGCCTACTGGCAGCTGTTCGAGAACGGCGACTCGCCCATCGAGTACCACATCCCGACGGAGGGCGGCGTGATGTGGGTCGACGCGGCCGCGATTCCGGTCACGGCCGCCCACCCGAACGCGGCCCACGCCTTCGTCGACTACCTGCTGGACCCACGGGTGAGCGCGACCATCTCGAACTACAATTTCTACGCCTCGCCGAACGAGGCGGCGCTCCCGTACATCGACGACTGGGTGCGCCAGAACCCCAGCATCTACCCGCCCCCGGACCGCCTGGAGGCGCTCGAGTACGTCCGCGACGTGGGGGCCGCCATCGAGACCTACGCCGCGGTCTGGGAGGCGGTGACCGGCCGGACGGTCGACGACGGCGCCGAACTTCTGCCGGCGCGCGAGTCCGGGGGCCGATGACGATGCGGGACTGGCCGCGGCGCTTCCTCCCTGCCGCAGTCCGGGGGAGCTACCTCGCGAAGTTGACCATCGCGCTCTTGCTCGTGGTCGTCGTGGTCGCCGGGGTCGGCGTGAACGCGTACCTCCAGGCCGACGCGGAGCTGGACGCGTCCGTCGAGGCCGACTCGCTGACGGTGGCCCGCCTCGAGGCGGACCGGGTCGGCGACTGGGACGACCGGAACGTCCGCATCGTCCGGATGCTCTCGAAGTACCAGGACCTCCAGCACGACGAACCCCGCGCTGTCGAGCTGTTCTTGCAGCGCGAGGCCTGGTTCCTGCCCGACACGGTCAGGGCGGTCCACGTCGTCGACGCGGACACGACGACGGTCATCGCCAGCACGGCCAGCTGGCGGACCCACGACGGGACCGACTTCGCGGCCGAGGGCGCCCCCTGGGCGGTGACGCCGCCGTCGTTCGGCGGGGGCGCGCAGGTCCACACGTCGTCGGTCTACACGTCGCTCGGGGAGCCGGTGGTGGCGTACGTCACGCCGGTCCCGCGGCGACCCGACCAGTGGCTGGTCCTCGTCGCCACCATCCCGTCCTTCGAGTCCAGCGCCGAGACGGGGGTCGAGACGGGGACCGTCCAGCTCGTCGACGGCGAGGGGACGGTCTTCTACGACGGGTTCGGCGGCGCGGTGCCACACCGGCTGGGCGAGAGCGAGGCCGGCGAACCC
This sequence comes from Haloarchaeobius amylolyticus, assembly GCF_026616195.1. Taxonomy (NCBI): domain Archaea; kingdom Methanobacteriati; phylum Methanobacteriota; class Halobacteria; order Halobacteriales; family Halorubellaceae; genus Haloarchaeobius; species Haloarchaeobius amylolyticus. The sequence goes on along the minus strand of NZ_JANHDH010000001.1, from coordinate 1,352,350 downwards.
CCGGACTTCATCCGGGGCGGCCCGGACCGCGAGGCCGGGTTCCTCGGCCGCGGCGAGGTCCAGCCGCCGCTTCGCCCGGGCTACGTCCTCGGCTACGCGCCGGTCCCGGACAGCGAGTGGACGGTGCTGGTGTACACGCCGACCGCCGATGCCTACCAGGCGGAGCGCTCCATCACGACGCTGGTGTCGAGCATCACGGTCGTCTCGCTGGTCGGGCTGCTGGTCATCGCGGCGACCATCGGCCGGAACACGGTCCGGACGCTCCGGGGACTGGCCGAGAAGGCGGAGCGCCTGGAGCGCGGTGACCTCGACGTCGACCTGTCGACCGGGCGGGCCGACGAGTTCGGCGAACTCGCGGCGGCCTTCGACAGCCTGCAGCAGTCGCTCCGGCGCCAGATCGAGGCGGCCGAGGCGGCCCGTGCCGACGCGGTCGCGGCCGCCGAGGACCTCGCCGAGACGAACGAGGCGCTGGCCGAGCAACGCGAGATGATACTGGTCCTGCACCGCCTGCTCAGGCACAACCTCCGGAACGACCTGAGCGCCATCACCTGGAACGCCCAGAACCTCCGGGACGCCGACCTCGACGCCGACGAGGCGGCGGCGCTCGACGCCCTGCTGGAGACGGCAGAGCGCCTGGAGGAGCAGACCCGGAAGGCCCAGCAGATAGAGGACATCGCGGGCCGGGACGGGGGCGACGTCCACGAGGTCGACCTCGCGGCGGCGGTCGAGCACGCGGTCGCGGCGATGCGAGACGAGCACCCCCACGCGTCCATCACCGTGGACGTCCCCGAGCACGCGTTCGTCCGGTCGCTGCTCTCCATCCAGTCCGTCGTCGAGTACCTCGTCGACAACGCCATCCGGCACAACGACCGGGCCGAGCCGACCGTCGCGGTGTCGGTGACGCCGGCGAGCGACCCCGACGGGATGGTCGAGTTGCGCGTCAGCGACGACGGTCCCGGCATCCCGGAGACGGAGATCGAACCCATCCTGGAGGGGCGCGAACAGCCGCTCCGCCACGGCAGCGGCATCGGCCTCTGGCTCGTCGTCTGGACCGTCCGCAAGTCCGGCGGCCGGGTGTCGTTCGCGGACCGCGAGCCCCGCGGGACGACCGTGCTGGTCGAGTTCGAACCGGTCGGCCGGGAGGCCGCGGGCGAGGACGACGAGGAACCGACGGGACTCGCCGGTGGTCGTGCGTCCGCCGAGCCGGCTCTGGACCCCGACCTGTCCGGCCCGGACGGGGGGCGGTCGGGAGAGCGGCGGCCGGAACAGGACTGACCGGAGGGCGCCGGGATCTCCGCGGGGACTGGAATCCGGCGGGAGATTCCACGCCCGGTGTAGAACTTTCCTCCCGTACCGTTTTGCTTAATCCGAATCTCTGGATGGTTGTATGAAACGACGCGACTTCCTGTCCTCCGGGACGAGCGTGCTCGCGACCGGCGCGCTCCTCTCGGGCGCCGACGCGGCCACGGCAGCGACCAAGCCAGCGATGGAGTGGGACCCGGCCCACTACAGCAACTACAGCGACGCGAGCCGCACCGCCGGGGACATCCGGTGGGTCGTCCTGCACACCATCGAGGGCTCGGCGAGTGCGGGCATCAGCTGGTTCAAGAACCCGGACTCGGACGTGAGTTCGCACTTCGTGGTCGACGCCGGCGGCGCCATCACGAAGATGGTGAACGTCGAGGACGTGGCGTGGACGAACGGGAACGGCCCGTACAACGACACGGCCATCAACATCGAGATGGCCGGCTACGCGGGCGAGACGGACTTCTCGGAGGGGCTGTACCAGGGCGTCGCCGACCTCGTCGCGTACCTCTGTGACACCTACGGGGTCGCGGTGCGCCACCCCACCTACGACATCGCGCCCTGCTCGGCCTACGACGGTGACGGCGGCATCATCGGGCACGAGCAGATTCCCTCGCCCTACGACTGTTCTGCGGTCACCGGGGGCAAGACCGACCCCGGCAGCACGTGGAACTGGGACTATCTCGTACAGAAGGTCGGCGGCCCGACGACGGCACCGACGTTCAGCATCGGTGAGGACGTTGTCTCGACCGCGAGCGTCAACGTCCGCTCCAGCGCCGAGGTCGCGGACAACGTGAAACACACCCAGCCCGCCGACGAGCTGGGGACCGTCGCGAGCGGCTACGTCACCAACGACGGCTTCACCTGGTGGTGGGTCGAGTGGGCCAACGGCGTCGGCGGCTGGTCCGTCGAGGAGTACCTCGGGTCGGCACAGGGCGAGGAGAGCGACGCGGCCTTCCTCATCGGCGAGGAGGTCCACCCGACGACGGACCTGAACGTCAGGACGGGCGCCAGCACCAGCCACGACGTGGTCGGCGTCGTCTCGAGCACGGACGCCGGCTTCGTCAAGGACGGCTACGTCACCGCCGACGGCTACACCTGGTGGGAGGTCGACTGGCAGGACGGCCCGCGGGGCTGGTCGGCCGAGGCGTACCTCGCGGCCGACACCGGGACGGGCGGGAGTGGTCGCGAACCGAGCACGGACTTCACCATCGAGACGGACCTGACCCAGCCCGTGGACGTGACCGGCGCCGAGATCGACGACGCCATCGCGGCCGAGCGACCGGACAGTCCCCTCGTCGGGCTCGGGGACACCTTCGTCGCCGTTCAGGAGGAGTACTCGGTCAACGCGGTGTACCAGGCCGCCCACGCCATCCACGAGTCGGCGTGGGGGACGAGCACCATCGCGCAGGACAAGCAGAACCTCTTCGGCTGGGGGGCGGTCGACTCCGACCCCTACGACGGCGCGAAGTACTTCGACACCTTCGCGGACTGCGTCTGGTACGTCATGGGCGAGGTCGCGGACCGCTACCTCGAGCCGGGCAACTGGCGCTACAACGGCCCGCACCTCGAGGGGATGAACGTCTACTACGCGACGGACGAACGCTGGGCGGAGAAGATAGCCGACCACTACCGGACGCTGGCGAGTACCATCTAGGCGTCACAGGGGAATCGAGTAGTCAGAGCGCGTGGCGACGAGGCCGGTCTCGGGGCCGCGCCAGTCGAACTCGACCACGTCCTCGACGCCGCCGGGGGCGCTCTCGGGGCCGACGACCTCGAAGGTACGGTTGCGGGCCTCCGGCGTGGTCAGGGCGGCGACCATCAGCCAGGCCACGTCGGCCCGGCGGACGCTCCCGGACACCGTGGCACCGCCCTCGGCGACGACGAGGTCCTGTGTCATCTCGCCCTCGCGCAACCGGCCGGGTCGGATGATGGTGTGTGGGAGTTCGGACTCGCGGAGGTACTTCTCCGTCTCGTGCTTCGCGCGGAGGACGCGGTAGCGGAGCAGGCGCTCGGGGAGCGAGAGACCGCCCTTCGAGTCGCCGACGCCGAGGGCCGACTCGAAGACGAAGTACGACACGTCGTGGTGCAACGCGGCGTCGACGAGTCGCTGGACGCCGTCGCCGTCGACCGGCCGCCCGTAGAGGAACCGTCGCCGCGGGGACCCGACGGCACAGAGCACGCCGTCGACCCCGTCGACCGCGCGCAGGGCGTCGTCCCGGTCGAAGAGGTCGCCGACGACGACCTCGTCCGCCCCGTGGCGCCGTAACCGCGACTCGTTCTCCCCGTGGCGTGTCATGGCGCGAGCGGTGTAGTCGGTCTCTGCGAGGTAGTCCAGAATGTCGATGCCGGTCTCCCCACTCGCGCCCGCGACGAGGAGCCGGTAGCTATCGTGTGTCACTGTACCATGCTACGGACTGGTGTATGTTAACCGTTCCGCGCCCGGCACACTCGGCCGAAAGAACCGCCCGACTGCATCCGGAATCGGGGCGCAGAACCGGGTCAGCCGCCGGCTCCGCGGCGGCCCTGGCGCGGCGGGTTGACGAACAGCGCGTCGAGGAGCGCGAGCAGACAGACGACGCCGGCCATGCCGACGGTGGTGGTCGTCGACGCGTCGGTGACGGCCGACCAGCCCGCCGCCGCGACGAACGAGAGCGGTATCACCGCGAGGACGAGGTCGTACCGCGACACCGCGGCGGCGAGGTCGCGTGTGGTCGTCAGCGATGCACGGTCATGCCTGTACGCGGTTTCGTCGCGCTGCATCGTCACTCACCATCGGGTACTATGGGTGCAGTCCACAAAAATTTGAGGGTTCGAGAGACACTCGATGGTGCTCTAGTCGGCGCTAACTGCGTTACTCTGGTTCTCGGCCGCCACCTCGTCGTAGGCGTCGCGGTAGCGAGAGAGCTTCCGGTAGAGGAAGTACCCGACGAGGCCGTCGAACGCGAGCACGAAGGCGACGAAGCCGATGCCGCCACCGAGGGCGTCGTACGGGAGGTTCGAGACGAGCGAGTTGTACGTCGCGTGGATGCCGGCGGCCAGCAGCAGGCCCTTGACCACGATGGGGCCGCGGTCGTCCGGGTTGAACTTCGCCAGCCCGAGGTAGTAGCCCGCGATGGCCGAGTACAGCACGTGGCCCGGTCCGACGAAGGCGCGCTGGGTCGCGGCCGACAGCATCTGCTCGAAGCCGCCGCTCATGGCGAGCGTGCCGGACTCGAACAGCCCCTTCGAGATGTACAGCGCGTTCTCGATGGTGGCGAAGCCGAGGCCGGCGACCGCCCCGTACACCGCCCCGTCGATGACCGCGTCGAAGTCGTCGCTCCGGTAGGCGTGCAGGCGAACCGAGAGCCACTTCACCGTCTCCTCGATGGGGCCGACCACGAGGAAGAAGAACACGACCATGCCGACGAACGGCAGGGCCGTCACGACCGGTTGCAACGCGCCGTTCAGGGTGGCCGCGAAGCTCGCGAACAGCACGGACAGCAGGAACGTCACCGAGAGCGGCCAGATGGGCTCTCGCATCGTCGGGTTCCCGTACCAGATGGCGCCCGCGAGCAGGAACGCGGGGACCACCGAGAGGACGGTCAACAGCCCGAGCGTGGGTCGGTAGACGAGCGCCGAGGCGACCAGCCCCAGCTGGGCGACGAACGTCACCACGGCGAGCAGGATGACGGCCCACCTGGCGCTGCGCTGGAGGCCGCCGTGGACCGTCTCCGCGACCGCGTCGAGCCTGGTCCGGGACTCCCACCCGGTCACCTCGTACCTGTCGGGTCCGCCGTTCGATTCGATCGGGTCGTGTTGTCTGTCGCTCCCCGCCATTCACGCCCAGATTCGACGTTCTGCGGCGTAGTAGCCCGGCCAAGACAGTTACCCTGCGCAGGGGGCACAGCAATGGCGGAGTACCCGGCTCACAGGCTCGGCTGTTCGACGGTCCGTCTCCAGTACCCGGGGTCGAGATAGCGCGCGTCGACGGCCTGCCGGCCCATCGCTCTCGCGAGGCGTCCCACGGTCGCCCAGAGGAAGCGCTGGACGGCGACGGGACCCATGTCGATACGTGTCCCGTCGCTGATGTACTCCGAGAACAGCAGTCCCTGGAAGAGGTCCGGTTCGGCGTAGGAGCCGTCGCGGCTGAAGACCCCCTCGTGGTCCATCCCGAAGAACGAGAACTGGACCTCGACCGTCTCGAACCACGGGGGCTCCACGTAGAACGAGACGTAGCCGTCGGTGTCGTTCCGGAAGTAGTGCTCGCGCCCCGGGTCGACCGTGATGTCCTCGCCCGGGCCGAGGCGGTGTTCCTCGCCATCGACGACGAGTGTCACCGGTCCCTCGAGCGCCCGGAAGTACTCGGAGCCGTTGCTGTGGGCGTGTGGCGGGAGTTCGAGCGCGTCGGGGCCGAGCCACACGAGCATGGCGGGTACGTCCGACCCGTCACGGGCGGGGTGCTGCGCGATGGCCGACCACATCTCTGCGGCCGGACTCGACGCGAGTGGATACGGCGACTCGGCGAACGCCGTCGCCGCCGGTCCGTCGGGGTCCATCTGGAGGGCTGGGCCATCGACCGGCGTGCCGTCCTCGTCGAGTGGACGGCCGGTCGTGATAGTTCCCATACAGAACGACAGCCAGAGAAGTGGTATAACTCCGGTGGGTGATATCTCACCGACAGGAGAGCGTCGGTCGGGCCGTCGTCAGTTCTGCTCGGGGGTGCCCCACTTGCCGACGGTGCGCGGGCGGTCCTGGACCGCCATCACCTCGAGGTCGCCGTCCTTCGCGGCGAGGCCGTCGAGGTAGGCCTCGGCGCTGGCGACCGTCGTGATGTAGGGGACGTCCTCCTCGACCGCGGTCTGGAGCGACTCGAGGTCGTCGCTGACCAGCAGGTCGACCTTGCCCTCCATGAGTGCCCGCTCGCGGTCGTCGAACGCTGCGACCTCGAAGAACTCCTCGTAGCCGTCCACGTCGAGGTCGACCACGGCGGTGCCCTCCTCGACCGCGTTCGAAGCGGCCTGCTGGGACTTCCAGTAGGCCATCCCGAAGTCGCTCGCGGTGCCCATGACCTCCCCCGTGGACTTCATCTCGGGGCCCAGCCGCGGGTCCGAGTTCGGCAGGCGGTCGAACGGCAGGACGACCTCCTTGATGCTGGTGTGCTCGGGGATCTGCTCTTCGGCCTCGAGGTCCTCGATGGACTGGCCGGCCATGACCTTCGCGGCGAGCTTGGCGATGGGGACGCCGGTCGCCTTCGAGACGTAGGGCACGGTGCGCGAGGAGCGCGGGTTGGCTTCGAGCACGTAGACCTCCCCATCCTTCACAGCCAGCTGGACGTTCATGAGGCCGACCGTCTCGAGTGCCGTCGCGAGGTCCTCCGTGACCTGCCGGACGCGGCCGAGCGTCTCCTCGTCGAGCGAGCGCGGCGGAATCATACACGCGGAGTCGCCGGAGTGGACGCCGGCGGTCTCGACGTGCTCCATGATGCCGCCGATGAGGACGTCCTCGCCATCCGAGACGGCGTCGACGTCGAGTTCGACGGCGTCCTCGAGGAAGTCGTCGATGAGGATGGGCTTGTCCGGGGAGACGCGGACCGCCTCCTCCATGTAGGTCGTCAGCTCCTCGTCGTCGTAGACCACGTCCATCGCACGGCCACCGAGGACGTAGCTCGGGCGGACCAGCACCGGGTAGCCGATGTCGTGGGCGAGGTCGATGGCCTCGGCCTCGCTGGTCGCGGAACCACCCTCGGGCTGGGCGATGCCGAGTTCGTCCATGAGGCGGTTGAAGCGGTCGCGGTCCTCGGCGAGGTCCATCGCCTCGACGGAGGTCCCGACGATATCGCAGTCGAGGCCGCGGCGGTCGATCTCCGCCTGGAGGGGCTCACCGATGTCGACGGAGGTCTGCCCGCCGAACTGGATCATCACGCCGTCGGCGCCGACCGCCTCGATGACGTCGGCGACCTCCTCGGCGTTGATGGGTTCGAAGAACAGCCCGTCGGAGGTGTCGTAGTCCGTCGAGACCGTCTCCGGGTTGTTGTTGACGACGTGGGCGTCGATGCCCATCTCGCGCAGGGCGCGGACCGCGTGGACCGAACAGTAGTCGAACTCGACCCCCTGCCCGATGCGGATGGGGCCACCGCCGACCACCACGACGCTCTCGACGTCGTGGTCGACCTTCAGCTCGCCCGCGGCCGCCTCGCCCTCGTACGGCCCGGTGTACCACTCGGGCTTGCGCGCGGAGTAGTAGTACGGCGTCTGGGCCTCGAACTCGCCGGCACAGGTGTCGACCTGCTTGTAGGTGCGCCCGGGGACGTTCTGTTCGATGGTGTCGACGGTCTCGCCGGTCGCGGCGGCGATCTGGGCGTTGGTGTGGCCGGTGATGGCGGCGGCGGTGAAGTCGCCCTCGGCCGCGGCGTCGTAGGAGTCGGCGACCTTCTTGAAGCGCTCGACGTACCACTCCTCGATGTCGGTCAGCTCGATGACCTTCTCGACGGTGTAGCCGCGGTGGAACGCCTCGAACATGGCGTAGGGGCGGTCCGGGCTGGGCCGTTCGAGGTACTCGGTCTCGAGTTCGTCGTCGGAGACGTCGGCCCACTCCACGTCGGGGTCGTACTCCGAGGAGCGCAGCGCCTTGAGCAGGCTCTCCTCGAAGGTGCGCCCGATGGCCATCGCTTCTCCAGTACTCTTCATCGCCGTGCTGAGCGTGAAGTCCGTCTCGGGGAACTTGTCCTTGGGCCAGCGCGGGACCTTCGTGACGACGTAGTCGATCGCCGGCTCGAAGGCGGCCGTGGTCTGGCCGGTGATCTCGTTGGTGATCTCGTGGAGGCGCTTGCCCAGTGCGACCTTCGCCGTGACGCGGGCGATGGGGTAGCCGGTCGCCTTCGAGGCGAGCGCGGAGGAGCGGGATACGCGGGGGTTCACCTCGACGACGCGGTACTCGCCGCCGGGGGTGCCGTCGTCGCGCCAGGCGTGCTGGATGTTACAGCCGCCCTCGATGCCGAGTTCGCGGATGACCTTCAGCGCGGAGTCGCGCATCGCCTGGTGGCCCTCGTCGGGGATGACCTGGCTGGGCGTGACGACCGTGGACTCGCCGGTGTGGATGCCCATCGGGTCGATGTTCTCCATGTTGCAGATGATGATACACGAGTCGTCGGCGTCGCGCATCACCTCGTACTCGAGTTCGACCCAGCCGGAGATGGACTCGGTGATGAGGACCTCGCTGTTGCGCGAGAGGCGCAGGCCCTTGCGGACGCGGCGCTTGAGTTCGTCCATGTCCTCGACGACGCCGGAGCCGCTGCCGCCGAGGGTGTAGGTGGTCCGCGAGATGACGGGGAGGCCGCCGACCTCCTCGACCGCCGCCTCGACGCGGTCCGCGATGGCCTCTTCCGAGAGTTCGGCGACCGTCTCGCCCTCCTCGAGGGTGATGGTCGTCGACTTCGGCACGGGCTCGCCGATCTTCTCCATGCGCTGGCGGAAGAGGTCGCGGTCCTCCGTCGCGTAGATGGTGTCGAGCGGCGTGCCCATGACGTCCACGTCGTACTCGTCGAGGACGCCCTCCTCGGACAGCTCGGCCGTGACGTTCAGGCCGGTCTGGCCGCCGAGGCCGGCGATGACCCCGTCGGGGCGTTCCTTCTCGATGATCTCCGCGATGGCCTCCGTCGTGATAGGCTCGATGTAGACCCGGTCCGCCATGTCCGGGTCCGTCATGATGGTCGCGGGGTTCGAGTTGACGAGGACGACTCGGGCCCCCTCCTCCTGGAGTGCGCGACAGGCCTGCGCGCCGGAGTAGTCGAACTCCGCCGCCTGGCCGATCTGTATCGGGCCGCTGCCGATCAGGAGGATAGTACGTCCGTCGTCGGTGTCGTCCGGTGTCCCGCCGGTCATGGTTATCTTGTTCACTGCAAATTCGTACATCGTAATAAGCCCCACGATAGACTACGAGAAACGTAACGGCTTTTCGAAATTCGAACTTGCGAGTCGTTCGCACGGTCCGGCCCGGTCGTCCGGGGCGCCCACGCGGCCGAACCGGGCCACGCGCGCACTGCGCTCGCGAAGACACAGTACGAGAACGGACACCACGCTGTCGGTGGCGGCAGTACTGGCGCGCCAGCAGCGAAGACCGTCGGCTGCCGGGCACGGAGCAGTCGGCGCGGGAGAACCAGTCAGGGCGTCAGTCCGATGGGTCCGGTTCCTGTTCGTCGAGGAGACGGTACTGGTAGGGCTGGTCGCGGATGACCTCCACCTCCCCTCGTTCGGCGTACCGGCCGAGGATGGTCGCGACGCGGTGGGCACTCTCGATGTCCTCGCCGTGTTCCTCGAGAAGCGCGACGATCTGCCGCGCCGACAGCGGTTCGTCGGCGTCCGCCTCCGCGAGAACGGCCCTGATCCGTTCGAACTCGCTCCGGCGGGATGACATACGAGACGACAGTACGTCCATCAGCATAAAACGCGGGCAGGACAATGCTGGCTAGTGACACACTCACGGGGGCGAGCGCCCGCTACAGCGCCGAATCGTGCTCGCTCGTGAACTCGCGCTGGGCGCGGTACTGCTCGACGAACTCGGCCACGTCGAACTCCAGCATCTGGCGTTCGAAGTCGCTGACCGCGTCGTCGTCGTCGGCGTGGCTGATGGCGTGTTCCATCAGCTCGACGACCAGCTCGACGATTATCTCGTGGAGGCGGCGCGAGTCGAACTCGGTGAGCCATATCATCGAACAGCCGATGGTGCCGTCGTCAGAGACGTCGGCGCTCGCGACCTTCTCCGGGAACTCTTCCATCACGATGCCCATCAGGTGAGGCGTCCCGAACTCGCCGAAGTCGTCGGCTGTCTCGACCGTCTCCTGTAACACCGCGACCAGCGACTCCGGGAAGAACCGCGACGGCGGGTGGACGTCCATCACGACCGCGTAGCGTTCACCGTCCTCGACGTACTCTCGCATCCCGAGGTCGATGTCGCTCGCGGCCACGGTCGGCCCGTCGGGGAGCGACAGTTCGGTTCCGGACCCACCCGGAACGCGTGGTTCAGCCATGCCTGTCCCTCCGGGACCGGCAGTGAAAAGTGCCGCGCTCTCGGGAGAGCGCGTCGGTCGGGTCCGACCGGCCACCTACTCGTAGATGGGGCCGTCGTCGTACTCCTCCTCGAGTTCGGGGTCGTCGCTCGCCTCCGCGAACCGTCTCGCGGCCTCGTCCTCGTCGTCGATGTCCTCGTCATCGCCGGCTGCCCCGTGGTCGCCCGCCTCACGACCTGTCTCGTCTTCCGCATCGTCGCCGGCCGCCTCGCCGTCGTCGGCCGTCTCGGCTTCCTCGGATTCGTGCCCGTCGTCCTCCCCGTCGACCTCGACCTCGACGTCGACCTCTATCTCGACGCCACCGACGCTCAGCTCCGCCTCGGCCTCTTTCACGTCGCCGGCCTCGATCTCCAGTTCGTCGGAGTCGACCTCGACTTCGACCTCAACGTCCACCGTGACCTCGGTGTCCTCGGACATAGCTGGACCCACTCACGACGGTGACAAAAGTCCACGCCCTGCAGAACACCGCCCCGCGACCCGGCCCCGGCTCAGGGGAGCAACTCGGGGTCGACGTCCGCGAGGTCGTCCGCGGGCCCCTGCCCGGCCGCAGTCGCCCGGAACTGGTCGAACACGGCCGCGGTGAGTGCGACCGTGAAGACGGTCGCGATGCTGGTGACGCCGACGCCGGCGACCCGGGCGAGCGGCGAGATGGTCGCGACCCGCATCACGAGGTCGGTCTGGTCCGCGGACTGTGCGAGGAGGCTGCTGACCGCGGTCGCGGTGATGGATGCCGCGACGGCCACCGCCGCGAGCACCAGGACGAACAGGAAGGCGTCGAGGCGGTTGCCGGCCGTCAGCGACCAGCTCCGGCGCAGCCCCGCGAGCACGTCGTCGCCCTCGATTGCGATGGCCGCGGTGACGAAGTACAGGCCCAGCGCGAGGACGACACCCGGGAGAACGAACAGCACCAGCCCGCCGGCGACGAGCACGGTGAACAGCACCGAGCCGACCACCGCGTGGGCGGTCCGGGTCGGCAGGCCGGCGACCGCGGTCCGGGGCACGGCCTCGGTGAACGAGCCGCTGAACGTCCGCAGGCCGACGACCGTGACCGCGATGCCGAGGACCGCTGCGGCCAGCGCGAGCACGGCCCCGACCCAGTGCGGGACTGCTTCGGAGAGTCCGAGCGCCCCCCGCGAGACCGCCAGCTGTCCCCCGTCGAGCAGCGTCGCCGGGGTCGTCTCGAGCGCGTCGGCGAGGCCGCGCCGGAGCCGTCGCTGCAGGAACGCTCGTTCGGTGTCGAAACCGACCGCGGAGAGCAACTGGACGAGGAACGTACAGCACGCGAGCGTGGCGCCAGCACGGGTCGCGGTGCGCTCGACGGCCGTCACGACCGCGTCTTCGAGGTCGATACCCATCGCCGCCGAGTAGCGTGACCGGCGAGAAATAGCTACCTGTCTACGGCCAGTCGTCGCGGGTCGCTTCCTCGGTCTCTGCCTCCTCGTCCTCGTCGGAAAGCTCCCAGCCGGCCGCCTCGGCCGCGTCCTCGACGGGCAGGTACTCCCAGCCGGCGCGGTCGGCCAGGTCGGCGTCCTCCTGGGTCGTGCTGACGAAGACGTGGCGGTCGGTGTCGAACTGCTCGCCGACGCTCTCGAGGCTCTCCTCTTTCCCACGGGGGCCGGAGAAGAAGTCCTGTCTGATGCGGTTCTTGCGGGTGAAGTTGGTCACGACGTACGTCGGCTTGTCGGAGACGACTCCCACGTACTTGCTCCAGCGCCGGGCGTCGTCGAAGACGTGCTCGGGGTCCGCGAGCGCCTGCAGTGCAGACAGCTCGAACGCCAACGTCATCGTTCCATCGTTGCCGCCGTTCATGCCAGAGGGTCACCTCGGCGGGCGGAAAACGGTATCGGAAAACGTCCCGGCGTGGGCCGGCGGCCTCTCGGGTAGGGGTACCTCTGGTCCGTCTCAGCGACGCTCGACCCGCAGGTAGTCAGTGAACACGATGATCTCGCCGTCGGCGAGATCGGGTGCTGGCGGCCCCTGGAGCGCATTCGGTCCGTCGTCGTCGACGAGTTGTATCACCTGGTCGTACGCGTCCTCCGACAGCTGATCGACGTGTCGGACCGTCGCGTCCGCGGGAACCGATTCGACTTCCGTGAGGCGGAGGATGCCCTCCGCGGTTTCACTGACTGCCATGGGCCATGGTATGGTATGGCACACATGGGCTTAAAGATTCCTCTGCCTGTCGTGAATCTCCGGGACGGCGAGAAGACGAGTCGGGGTCCGCGGCTACTGTTCCTGCGCCGGCGCCTCGAGCATCTCGGCGTCGAAGTCCTCCTCCAGCAGGACCTCCTTCTGCCCGGTCAGGTCGCGCTCCTCGCGGATGATGCGCTTGAACGTCGACTGGAGCTTGAGGTCGCCGATGAGGACGCCACCGATGAGCTTGCCGTTCTTGAAGGTGAGGCGGCGCCACTCGGTGTCGGAGTACTTGCGCTCGGCGTCGTCGTCGCCCAGGGTCGGGTGGCCGAACGAGACGAACGGGAGGTCCTTGAAGTGCGAGATGGAGTACGAGGAGACGTGGCGGAACTCCTCGGCGCCGTGGCCGTTGACCATGTTCTTGGCGGCGACGGCACCCTGCTTCTTCGCGGAGTCCCAGGAGCCGTTCTGGGCGTGTTCCTCGAGGATGACGTCGTAGAACTTGGTGATGTCACCGGCCGCGTACACGTCCTCGACGTTGGTCTGCATGAACTCGTCGACGACGATGCCGTTGTCCGTCTCGATGCCGGAGCCGCGGAGGAACTCGGTGTTGAAGTTCAGGCCGATGGCGACGCCGACGAAGTCGCCCTCGTACTCCTCGCCGTTGGGGTCGACCGCGCCTGTGACGACGCCGTCGTCGTCGGTGACGAAGTGGTCGACGCCGGACTGGAAGACCGGCTCGACGCCCATGTCGCGCAGGGCCTCGTGGATGATCTCGCCGCCGTCCTCGCTGAGGGCGTAGCGCCACCAGCAGTCACCGCGCATCAGGTACTTCGCGTCGATGCCGCGGGCACCACAGACCGCCGCGAAGTCGATACCGAGGAGGCCGGCGCCGACGACGATACCGGTCGCGGACTCGGACGAGTGGTCCGCGATACCGCGTGCGTCCTGGAACGTCCAGAAGTGGTGGACGCCCTCGGCGTCGGAGTTGTCGACGGGGAGCTGGGTCGGCGTCCCACCGGTCGCGACCAGCAGTTTGTCGTACTCGTAGTCGTCGCTCTCGTGGGTCCGGACGACCTTCTCGTCGGTGTCGACCGTCGTGACGTGGGTGTTGAGCTCGAGGTCGATGTCGCGCTCTTCGTACCACTCCTCGTCGTGGAGGAACAGGGGGTCCTCCATCGGAATCTTGCCTTTCGCGTACTCCTTGATGAGGATGCGGTTGTACAGTGGTTCGCCCTCGTCCGTCAGGACGGCGATGTCAGCGTCGGGCGACTCCTCCCGAAGTGTTTTGGCCGCGGAGCCACCGGCGATACCGTCGCCGATGATGACGTACGACTCACTCATACGCGCAGGCTTCGGTGCGGGGGTTAAAGTCGGTTGCCATTCGAGCGAATCTGCTGACGGGTCCGTCCGTCCACTGTCAGGCGATAACACGCCTGAGCCCGGGGAACTCCGGCCGTCGTGCCGGCGGCGGGACGTTCTTACCCTTCCACTCCCAACCCCCGCCCACGCATGAAGATACGCCAGAACGTCAAGCACTTCGCGTTCAAGACCGCACTCACGGCCCCGGTCATCAGCGACGTGGCCAACGAGAAGCTCGTCGACATGCACACGAGCATCTTCCTGAAGAAGGCCGACGAGGCGCACCGCGAGGACCGCCGCGACCACCTCGACGACTTCTTCGACGCGACGATGGACACCTACGTCGCCGCGCTGGACTACATGCCCGAGGCCGAGGCCCGGGAGATCACCCACATCCAGGCGAACTTCGACTTCTTCAACCACGGCTGGACCGAGATGATGGAGTTCCCCAGCGACGAACTCGACCAGCACTACGACCGCTACGAGTCGTTCTTCCAGGCCTACGGCATCACCATCGACGACCCGCTGGGCGACTTCCACCCCGAAGACGGCATCGCCGACGCCCCCTCGACGCCCGAGAAACTCGACGACCCGGAGCACCCCTACGCCGAGGGTGGCTTCGCGGACGACGTGTACGTCGAGACCGCAGACGGCGACCTGGTCGTCGGCGGCCAGGAGAAGCCCGAGGACGTGGACATCGCGGATGCACCCGGGATGGCGGACGCGGTCGAGGACGAGGAGTGAGCTGCAGGCACCGGGTTCTCCTCAACCGGTTTTGGTCTCAGGACCATGTGCCTTGGTAACGTACAAAATCTTTATCTGCTCCCCACCCCTACGTTAGGATGCCCACCGGGAATCACGGGGGCGCACCGGACGCTTCACGTCCAGATCGAACCGGCCTCATAAGGGTCGGACGAGACGGGCGGAAGTAGGGGTCAACACCAAAGAATCCGTAACAGGATAACGAGGTCACGACTCCGAAGGAGAACCGTACCGGACCAGTGTTCGGCCGCCATGGCGGTCGAAGGTGAAGGCCAAGTATCGGAGTACCTGTAAAGGGACTTCGGGAATATCTCGGCATGCAGGCGAAAACCCTGCCGAAGTCGGCTTCGGTCGACCGAGTCGGTGAAAGTCCGACGAAAGCCAGCTATGGCCGTGTGGTCCGGGGACAACGTTTCCCGTTCGGGTCCAAGCCGTGTTTCTCGGTTTCTACGGAACCTACTCCGCGAGCGACGCCTGTTCCTCGCTCGCGCGTTCCCGCTCCCTGATAGCCGCCGCGTTGCCCGCGATGCGGTCGGCACACGCGTAGCCAGCGACGATACCGCCGTTCAGGCTGCGCTCCGGGTACTGGGCGCGCGAGGCCATCCCGGCGTAGTAGACGCCCTCGGCGACCTCGTCGGCGAGGTCGTAGGGGACGACCATGTCGAGGTAGCCGCGCTCGTACACCGGGGCGGTCCGCGGGTTGCGGGCGGTCTGGACCCAGTTCACCATCTCGGGGTCGAAGTGCGGGAACAGGTCCTGGATGCCGTCCTGCCAGTGCTGTTCGACTTCTTCGTCGCTCATCTGCCAGAGGTCCTCGCTCGGGTCCTGGATGTAGCTCGCGGTGTAGTAGAGGTGCTCACCGCCGTAGCGTTCCTCCGGGATGAAGTTCGTGTGCTCGATGAGCACGCCGAAGGGGGCCTCGTCCTTGATGTTGAGCCAGTACGTGTCCGTGATGGACTCGTCCATGCTCCAGACCGAACAGACCGTGCCCTGGAAGTCGATGTCGCAGGTGTACCCCGTCAGGTCCTCGAGGACGTTCGGCATCGCCGCCACCACGACCGCGTCCACGTCGTGGCTCTCGGTGCCGGCGTCGGTCTCGACGGTCAGCGAGGACACCTGTCCGCCGGCCGTGTCGACCTCGCTCACGCGGGCGCCCGTGGTGACGTTCTCCCGGCCGACCGCCTCGACCAGCGCGTCGATGAGTACGGCGAAGGAGCCGTCGAAGTAGCCCAGTTGCTCGCCCTTGAGCAGGTCGCGCTCGCCGCGGAACTTGATGCGTCCGAGCAGCCACGCCGCCGAGACGTCCTCCTTGCGGCTGCCGAACTTCGCGTCGAGCAGCGGCTCGAAGAAGCTCTCGTAGACGTTCCGGGTGGTGTGCTCGACGACGAAGTCCCTGATGGGGACGTGCTCGAAGTCCTCCAGCCGGTCGTAGGTGTCGAAGGAGGGGATGCCGCCGCGCAGGTCGACCTCCATCGTGAGCATGCCGAGGCGGAACTTGTCGTAGAACGAGAGGTGGGGGTACGCCGCGATCTCCCAGGCCTTGTCCATGGGGTGGACGACGCCGTCGACGTAGTAGGCGTCGGACTTGTAGGGCCACTCCAGCCGGTCGCCGACGCCGAGCTCCTCGGCGAGTTCGACGATGGTCTCCTCGGACTTCGAGAGGTGATGGTAGAACTTCTCGATGGGCTGGCCCGCCGTCTCGTAGACGGCCGCGAGTCCGCCGATGTCCTCGCTCGCTTCGAATATCTGGGCCTCGTAGCCCGCCTGCTGGAGCCGGTAGGCCGCCGCGAGTCCGGCGATGCCGCCGCCGACGATGCCGACAGTCATTACTCCGCCCTCGGAGACGAGTACGAATGTTTCTTTTGGATGCCCCTCAGCCCCGAAGATAGTAGCGAATCCGAACACGTCCGGGTCGGATTTGTGGACACGTACCGACTCACGAGCGCGAATGACCCTCGGTGCAGGCAGGCGGTTCTGGGGTGATTTCGGGGGCTGTCGGGACGACGTCTGGACGAGGAGACCCCGGTCCCCCGGAGCCGCACCCAATCTTGTGCAGTCCGCTAGTTTTTTAGACGGACTGAGCCAAGTCGGGTGCATGCTTACCGTCCGCGCACCGGCGACGAGCGCGAACCTCGGCAGCGGGTTCGACGTGTTCGGCCTGGCCCTCGACGCACCCGCCGACGTGGTTCGCGTGGAGCGGGCCGACAGGACCTCCATCGAGGTGACCGGTGCCGGCAGCCAGTACATCCCCGAGGACCCGGCCCAGAACACGGCCGGCGTCGTCGCCGAGGAACTCGACGCCCCGGCGCGCATCCTCATCGACAAGGGCGTCAGGCCCGCGTCCGGCCTCGGGTCGTCCGCCGCCAGCGCCGCCGCCGCCGCCGTCGCGCTCAACGAGCTGTACGACCGTGGCTACTCCCGCGAGGAGCTCGTCCACATCGCGGCCGAGGGCGAGGCGGTGGTGTCGGGCGCGGCCCACGCCGACAACGTCGCCCCCTCCATCCTCGGCGGCTTCACCATCGCGCGGGACGACGGCGTGACGCAGGTCGACGCGTCGCTCCCGCTGGTCGCCTGCCTGCCGGACCTCGTCGTCTCGACCCGGGACGCCCGCCGCGTCGTCCCGGAACAGGTCACGATGGAGGAACTGGTCGAGACCGTCGGGAGCGCCGCCACCCTCACGGCCGGGATGCACCGCGAGGACCCCGACCTGGTCGGGCGCGGCCTGGCCGAGACGGTCGTCACCCCCGCCCGAGCCGGGCTCATCGAGGGGTACGAAGCCGCAAAGGAGGCCGCACTCGAGGCTGGTGCGACCGGCGTCACGGTCAGCGGCGCGGGGCCCGGCGTGCTGGCCATCTGCCGGTCCGAGGGCGACCGCCGGCAGGTCGCGAGTGCGCTGCTCGACGCGTTCGACGACGCCGGCGTGGACGCCCGTGCCTACCAGACCCGGATCGGCGGCGGTGCGCGCGTCTTCAGGTAGCACCCGAGGTTTATCACGGTCGACCACGTTAGAAAGTGACATGGCAGCTCGTCGTCCGCCGTTCCGGGCCACGGTCGAGCACCGGCCGGTCGAGCGACTCGGCAGGGTCGCCGAGCGCGGGGGTGCGGTCGTCGCACTCCTCGCCGGCATCGTCGCGTTCACCAGCGGTGGCATCCTTCTGACGACGACCGCCGCCGGCCTCGGGCAGCTCCTGGCGGCGGCGCTCGCCCCGGCCGCGACGCTCGGCGGCCTCGCACTGGTCTTCCACTGGGCCGCCGTCGGGGTGGCCGTCGGCGGCTGGTTCCTCGGCCTCGGCTTTATCGTAACCGGCGTCCTGGAATGAGGTGATGGAAGAGGACGCGGCCATCGCCGACGACGCCGCGCTCGCAGCCGTGGCGCTCGCGCTCGCCGTAGCCGCGGGCTTCGCCGTGAGCGTCGACGTCTCGACGACGCTGTTCCTCGCTGCGGCGCTCCTCGCTGTCGTCCTCGAGGTGCTCCTCTCCTCGCGGGCCGAGGCCGTCCGCGGGCTGTGGACGCGACGGGGCGTCCGCAGTGGGGCGCTCGCACTGGTCGTCCTCGTCAGTCTGGTCGGGGCGATGCTCGCGCCGAGGGTCGTCTTCTCGGTGCTCTGGGGCGGGCTCTCGGGCTACCTCGCGCTCGCGGCGCTGGTCCTCGCGGGCTACCTGCCACCGTCGACCGAGTGGTTCGGGAGCTAACCGGCGCTTCGAGCAGGGACAGTGCTGGCGAACAGGCGGAACCTCGCTGGCACCGGGAGTCGTTCCGCGCACCCGCTTTCCTCCCGGTGGTGGTTCGTCAGGGCACGCCGGGGGTGGCCGCCTCCTGCGATATGAACCTTCGTACCGACAGACGCGTCACTCGGCGGTGCCTGTGGGTTCGAGAAACGAGACGAGAACGGTGGTGAGACCTGTCTAGACGCCGCGGCCCTGCATCTTCTCCTCCTCGGGCAGGTCGACGTTGGCGTCGCCCTTCATGCCCTTGCCGATGTTGGAGGAGATCTCGGCGAGTTCCTCGGGGTCGTCCCAGTTGTTGACGGCCTGGACGACGGCGGTGCCCATTGCCTCGGGGTCCTCGGCGCCGAAGATACCGGAGCCGACGAAGATGCCGTCGCACTCGTGGTGCATCATGAGCGCGGCGTCGGCGGGCGTCGCGATGCCGCCGGCCGCGAAGTTGACGACCGGGAGACGGCCCATCTCGGCGGTCTCGTGGACGAGGTCGGCGGGCGCCTCGTGCTCGCGGGCCCACTTCTCGCGCTCCTCCCAGTTCATGCCCTCGAGCTGGCGGATGGCGCCCTTGATGGTGCGCTGGTGGTGGACGGCCTGGTTCACGTCGCCGGTACCGGCCTCGCCCTTGGTGCGGATCATGGCGGCACCCTCGTCGATGCGGCGCAGGGCCTCGCCGAGGTTGCGTGCGCCACAGACGAACGGCGCGGTGAACTCGCGCTTGTCGATGTGGTAGGCGTCGTCGGCCGGGGTGAGGACCTCGGACTCGTCGATCATGTCGACACCGATGGCCTCGAGGATCTCGGCCTCCTTCCGGTGGCCGATGCGGGACTTACCCATGACGGGGATGGAGACCGCGTCGATGATCTCCTTGACGTCGGCGGGGTCGGCCATGCGGGCCACGCCGCCGCGCTTGCGGATGTCCGCCGGGACGGCCTCCAGGGCCATCACGGCGACCGCGCCGCACTCCTCTGCGATCTTCGCCTGCTCGGCGTTCACCACGTCCATGATGACGCCGCCCTTCTGCATTCGCGCGAACCCGCGCTTGACGAGCTCGGTCCCACGCTTGAGGTCTTCGAGGTCTGTCTCCTCAGACATGGCCGCGGCTTAGGTCCGGCTCCACTTAATCAGGTCGGTACGTCCGTCCAACTTGCCGATAGCTTCGCCGTGTCACACACAGCCACCCGTCGACTGGTACCGTCGCACGTGATTGTCGGGGGGTGAGAATCAGCGCACCGGTATACCTGTCGAGATGACGATATAGAGATATGAGTCTCGCCCCTGATTCCGATGCGGCACCGGTCACCGACCACATCCACTACACCTCCTGGTCCGCGAACCTCGAGGCCCCCCAGCACGCCGAGGACCGCGAACTCGTCGTGGCACAGGCCGTCGAGGCGGTCACGTTCACCGCCTCGGGGACGTTCGTCAACCTCGTCACCCACGCGAACCACGGCCACCCCTCGGGCTACCTGTTCGAGGAGCTCGACGCCGTCTTCGGGGACGACATCATCACCGGGTACGTCGACCAGTGCGGCTGCGGTGGCCACGTCACCCGGGTCGTGGTGAAGTAGCGGCCGACGGGACGGGTCGACGACCGGTACCCGGAACCGTCACCGCTATGCGACCCCCGCCCATCGTCCCTGACGATGCGTGGGTTCGACGACGAACTGCCCGACCGTGACTCGCTCCCCTGGTACGTCGCCCCGGTCCCGAAGGTGGTCGAGGACCTCGGACTCCGGCTCGTCTGGCTGGTCGTCGGTATCAACGTCCTCGGGACGGCCTTCGGCTTCTACTACTACGGGCTCGACCCCACCGCGCCGGGCTTCGTCGCGGAACTGAGCCAGTTCGCGCTCGAACCCGTCGCGGCGTGGCCGGTCGTCCCCGACAGCCCCGTCGCCACGCTGTTCATCGCGCTGGCGTTCGGCGCGTGGGCGCTCGGGCGACAGAACGACTACCTGACGGCCCTCGCCTTCTTCGGCTGCCTGAAACTCGGCGCGTGGACGCCGTTCGTCCTGCTGGCGTTCAAGGGCGACTTCTCGTACCTCCACTGGGCGATGTACAACTTCCTGTTCTGGAGCCACCTCGCGATGGTGCTGGAGGGGTTCGTCCTCCACCGCCTCTCCGACTTCCCGGTGCGGGCGGTCGCGGTCGCCCTGCTCTGGTACGGCTTCAACGACATCGTGGACTACTTCGTGCCCATCGTCGGCACCCCACACCACACGCTGATTCCGGCCGAGGAGATCACGAGTTCCGGCGTCGTCCACACCCCCGGGCCGCACCGGGTCGCGGCCGCCGGCGCGGTCGTCCTGACGCTGCTCGCGACGTTCCTCTCGCTGTCGACGCGGGTGAAGAAGCTAGAACTGCGGCTCGACCGCGAGTAATCACTCCTCTCTGTCGTCGCCGATACCTGCCTCCTTGACCTGTCGCTCCGACTGGAGTCGCTCGGCGTCGACGACCCGGCGCGTCTCCCGGTACTCGGGCTCGCGGCCGGCGAGGGAGCGCTCCCGGTCGATGGCGAGGTCGGCCAGCGCGTTCAGGAGACACGGGTCGGTCTCGCAGCGCCGGACCGAGAGCGTATCGCCGGCGACCGGGAGGGACTCCTCGTGAAGCGGTGTATCGTGGACCGCGCAGCACCCACGAGGCTGCTCCCCAGCGTCGCCCGAATCGTCGACCAGCTCGGCTGCTCGTCGCCGCAGCTCGATGGCCGACAGGTCCGCGACGGCGTCGACGCCGAGGACGGCCGCGACCCGTTCACGCTCTGCGTCGGGGAGAGAGCGAACGCGCTCGTCGAACCAGTGTCGCATGGGCTCGACTTCGCGTGCGACGGTGAAAAAGTCGCCTTCGGTCAGGATGGACGCGGGAGAACGAGGACGGCCGACCTACGCGACGATGACGAGCGTGTCCTCGGTCTCGAGCATCTCGCCCTCGCCGGAGTAGGTGCGCTCCTCGCGGACCTCGAACTCGTCGGCGGCCAGCTCCTCGCCGGCGACGCGCATCACGTCACCGTCGAGTTCGTACTCGCCGGCCGCGATGGCCTGGTCGAACTCGCCGACCTTGCCGCCGTACTTCGGGCCGAGCGTCGAGTACTCCAGGCTGATGTCGGCGATCTCGGTCGTGATCTCGGGCGCCTCCGCGAGCAGTTCGAGCTCGCCGACGTGCATGACGCCGCGGATGGCGTCCGCGAAGCCGCCGATGTCGCCGTAGACCTTGACGTGGTCGAGCTCGGCGTTGAGGGGCAGCTGGTGCTCGGACTTGTAGCGCCGGAGCGCGCCGATGACGGCCATCGCGTTCTCGCCGGCGGTGAGGTTCGCCTCGTAGCCCTGCGGTTCGGGCCACTCCTGCAGGTGGACGCTCTCCTCGCCGTGCATGTCGTGCCAGAGTTCCTCCGTGATGTGGGGCATCAGCGGCGCGAACAGTTTCAGGAACGTCTGGTGGGCGGTCCGGAGCGCGTACTTCGTGGACTGGCTGTCTTCCTCGTCCAGCCGTTGCTTGGCGATCTCGAGGTAGTCGTCACAGAACGTGTTCCAGAAGAACGTCCGGAGGGTGTCCCGTGCCTTCGCGAACTCGTACTCGACGAAGTGGTCGGTCAGCGTCTCGACCGTGTCGTCGAGTTCGGCCAGGATCCACTCGTCGAGGTCGTCCAGCTCGTCGGGCTCGGCGACGGCCTCGGGCGCGAGGTGGTCGATGAGCTTCGAGGCGTTCCAGAGCTTGCGCAGGAGCTTCTCGCCCGCGACGATGTCCTTCTCCTTGAACGGGAAGTCGTCGCCGACCGCGGTCGAGGCGGCCCAGTAGCGGATGGCGTCGATGGGGAAGTCCGCGACGACGCGGGCCGGGTCGACGACGTTGCCCTTCGACTTCGACATCTTCTCGCGGTTCTCGTCGAGGACGTGCCCGTTGATCATGACCGCGTCGAAGGGCACCTCGCCGGTGTGCTCGTAGCACTTGACGACGGTGTGGAACAGCCAGAAACTGATGATGTCGTGGCCCTGGGGGCGCAGGTCGGCCGGGTAGAGTTCGGGGTTCGCGAAGGTGAACTCCTCGTTCTCACCATCCCAGTCCCAGCCGGCGTTGACCAGCGGGGTCAGGCTGGAGGTCGCCCACGTGTCGAGGACGTCCTCCTCGGGTTCGAACGCGTCGTGGCCGCACTCGGGACACGAGTCGACCGGCGGGTCGTCCGAGAGCGGGTCGACCGGCAGGCTCTCGCGCTCGGCGACGACCTCGTGGCCGCAGTCGTCGCAGTACCAGACCGGGAACGGAATCCCCGAATCGCGCTGGCGCGAGATGAGCCAGTCCCACTCCAGCCCCTCGATCCAGTGCTTGTACCGGGTGAACATCTTCTCGGGGTACCAGTCCATCTCCTCGCCGGCCTCGAGGTACTCGTCCTTGTGGTCGAGGATCTCGATGTACCACTGCTTGGAGACGCGGAACTCGACGTCGGTCTCACAGCGCTCGTGGACCTGGACCGTGTGCGTGAGGTCCTCGCGCCCCTCGAGGTAGCCCTCGTCGTCGAGGTCCTCGACGATGGCCTCGCGGGCCTCGTGCGTGCTCATGCCCTCGTACTCGCCCGCGAGGTCGGTCATCGTCGCGGACTCGTCGATGGCGACGCGAAGCGGCAGGTCGTGGGCCTGGTACCACTCGATGTCCTTCTGGTCGCCGAAGGTACAGCACATGACGACGCCGGTGCCCTTCTCGAGGTCGACGCGGTCGTCCTCGATGATGGGGACCTCGTGGCCGAAGATGGGGACCTCGGCGGTCTCGCCGACGAGGTCCTGGTTGTCCTCGTCGTCGGGGTGGACGAAGACGCTGACACACGCCGGGAGCAGTTCCGGGCGCGTCGTCCCGATGACGAAGCTCTCGCGCCCGTCGTCGGTCGGCTCGGCGAGGTCGAACCGGATGTCGTTGAAGTGGGTGTGGCGCTCGGCGTCCTCCTGTTCGACCTGCGAGATGGCGGTCTCACACTCGGGACACCAGATGGCGGGCGCCTTCTTGCGGTACTCGCGGCCCTGCTCGTAGAGGTCGAGGAACGAGAGCTGGGAGATGCGCTGGACCCGCGGCTCGATGGTCTTGTAGGTGCGGTCCCAGTCGATGCTCATGCCGAGGTTCTGCATCTTCTCGGTGAACTCGGCCTCGTACTGCTCGCAGACCTCGCGGCACTTCTGCTGGAACTCGCGGCGCTCGTAGTCCTGGTGCTTGATGCCCAGGTCGGACTCGGTCAGTCGCTCGGAGGCGATGCCGTTGTCGTCGTAGCCGAACGGGAACATGACGTCGCCGTCGTGCATCCGCTGGAAGCGGGCCGCGAAGTCCTGCAGCGTGTGGCCGTACAGGTGGCCCATGTGCAGGCTCCCGGACACCGTCGGCGGCGGCGTGTCGATGGCGAACACGGTGTTCGGGTCGACTTCCTCGTCCTCGGGCTGGTACGCGTAGGTCTTCTCGTCGACCCATCGGTTCTGCCACTCCTCCTCTGTCGCCTGGGGGTCGTAGTCTCCTTCTGGCATAGGTGAATCTCGTTGTGCGGTCAGTCGTCCATTCGCCGTTTAATACAATCGATGCAGTCGCGCCTGTGCGATGCGTTCTCTGGTGCGGCTGCTACGCGAAACGGTGGTCGCGCGAGAATCGCCGGGCACCGCTGGCTGGCCTTACGGACGTACTACGGCGGCAGCAGGGTGCTCCATAGGAGAGCATGGTCGACGGTGGGATAAAAAGTCAGCGGTGGCGTGTCGCGGCGTCACGCGACCCGGTCGACGACCATCCAGACGAGCACCATCACGAGGAACGCGAGCCACGTCGCGGTGGTGTCCCCGGTGAGGACGAGGACCAGCAGCATGACCGGCGCGGTGGTCAGCAGGTAGTACTTCCGGTACGCCGGGTTGTTCCAGCCGAAGAGCGAACCCAGACCCATGGCCCGACCGACTGTTTCCCCCGCCAAAGTGTTGGTGGCCCGAGAGCTGGCGGCAGGAGACGAGAGGACAGTACCGGAGCCCGGAATCACTCCTCGCCGGAGTGCGCCCGCACCCACAGCTCGCCGATTCGGGACAGTCGCGTCCGGTAGGACTTCCCGACCTCCTCCTGCTCGATGTAGCCCTTCCCGCCCGGGCCGAGCCGGTCGACGTTGTAGATGACCTTCGACCGGAAGGAGTCGGTGTACTCCTCGTTGAGCTCCTTCGCCAGTGCCTCGGCGAGTTCCGAGACGGAGTCGAACTCGCCCTCCTCGCCGAGTTTGAACAGGATGACCTCCTCGAACGGTTTGACGTTCGAGAACGACGCCACCGGCAGTTCCACGATGTGGCTGCCGCCGATCTCCTTCGCGCCGATGGTCGTCCCGCGCTCGTCGAACTCCTCCAGCAGGCCGGTCGCGGTGTCGAGGCGCTCCTCGACGCGGTCGTCCTCGACCCCGTCGTCGAGCAGGTCCTGCAGCAGGTCGCGCTGTTCGCGCAGTTCCTCTGCGAGTTCCGTCTCGAGGTACTTCTCCGGCGCGGTGTAGTAGGTGTGGATGTGCTGGCGGTCCTCCTGGCGCTCGACCATCAGGGAGTGCGCCGCGGTCGCGAACGCGAACGAGACGGTCCGGGGCATCGCCGCGATGTTGACCCACACCGAGTTCCCGCGGTCGAGTTCGTCGTTGATGAGGTCGTAGGCCTGCTCGAACGCGGCGTCGTAGTCGTACACGTCCGCGAGGACGAGGCGCTCGGTCTCGGCGCCGAGCAGGTTCTGGAAGTCTTTTTCGAGCTTCTTCGAGAGGTTCTGGGAGTACTCGACGTTGGCCTCGCTCCCCACCGCCCCCTCGAGCAGGATGACCCGGTCCACGTCGAACTGGTCGCGGACCAGGGGTGCGATGAGCCGGTCGTAGTCGAACCCGACCGGGACGATGTGTGTCTGCATACGAGTCCGTTCGGCAGAGGGGCGCTTGAATCTGATTACTCGGGGTGTGGTCGTGGATTCGTGGGGTGTGGGTCGGGCGACCGGTCGCGGCTGGCGAGTGAACCGCGTCTCTTTCCAGTGGTGGTGGTGACGAGCAGTTCACTCGCGCCGATTGCGGTGGAACCGCCACCGCAACCGCACCGCACCACAGCCTCCCCAGCCGATTGCGTTCCTCGCTCCGTTCCGCTATCGCTTCACTCCGCTCCGGTACTCATCCCTCGCGCGGTTCGGCGGGCGGACAGGACCGCCCGCCTGCACGCGCCACCCGTCAGTTACCTAAACCATCGAATACACTCGGACGCCCCATCGCCAGAACCGAAGAGAATCCGTCTTCGATACTGGCAATCGACAGCCAGATTCCTCTTGATTTAAGTACGTACACGAGTAGTCCCCGTGGTAAGTGAGTCACTGACGCATGGCAGACGACACGGTCTCCGTCTCGCAGGTACTCGACCGCATCCCGGTCGGGGCGTTCCACCGCCGGCTGCTGGCCATCTGTGGAAGCGCCTGGGCCTTCGACGGGATGGAGGTCATCATCATCAGTTTCACCCTCCCGGTCCTCGTGGGGGCGTGGGAACTCTCCGGCCTCACCGCCGGTCTGCTGGGCTCTGCGAGCCTCATGGGCATGATAGTGGGCAACTGGGGCTGGGGCTGGTACGCCGACCGCTACGGGAGAATCGACGCCTTCCAGTGGACCGTGCTGACCTACTCGGTGTTCGCCGGGTTGACCGCCCTCGCGGTCGGGTTCTACAGCGGCTTCGCCCTGCGCTTTCTGACGGGTATCGGCCTCGGCGGGGCGCTCGCGGTCGACACCTCGTACCTCTCCGAGCACCTGCCGACCAACAGGCGCGGCCGGTATCTGGTGTACCTCGACGCGTTCTGGCCCATCGGGAACCTGCTCGCCGTGCTGCTGGCGTGGCTGTTCCTCTCGGTGCTGACGACGGGTGGGACCATCGCTGTCCCCGTGGTCGGCGATGTCGCGGGCTGGCGGCTGCTGTTCGTGAGTTCGGCGTTCCCGGCCCTGCTCGTGTTCGTCATCCGGTCCCAGCTCAGGGAGACACCGTACTTCCTCGCCCGAAAGGGCGACATCGAGGGGGCGAACGAGCGCATCAGGGCCATCGCGGAGGAGAACGGCGAGGAGTTCACGCCCATCACGGCCGACCGCGTCGAGACCGCGCCCTCGGCGGACTTCTCGCGGCTGTTCGAGGGCGACCTGCGCCAGCAGACGGTCATGATAGCGACGGCCTGGTTCGCCATCAACTTCGGCTACTACGGGGTGTTCATCTGGCTGCCACAGACCGTCGGGGCCGCGGGCGTGGTCGAGAGCATCACCCTCGCCGGGTTGACGGTCGAGGGCATCTACGTCTACTTCGTCCTCATCGCCCTCGTCCAGATTCCGGGCTACCTCAGCGCGGCCTACCTCGTGGAGGTCGTCGGGAGACGGGCGACGCTGGGGTCGTACCTGCTGCTCTCGGGCGTGTTCACCTTCGTCTTCGCGGCATCGATGCCCGACGTGGCGCTGTTCGGCCTCGGCTTCTCGGGCTTCTGGCCGTTCTTCGGGGGCCTGCTCGCGGCGAGCTTCTTCACGCTCGGCGCGTGGGGCGCCATCTACGCCTACACGCCGGAACTGTTCCCGACCGAGGCGCGAGCCACCGGGAACGGCTTCGCCGGCGGCGTCGGGAAGATCGCCGCCGTCATCGGCCCCATCCTCGCCGGCATCCTCGTGGAGACTGGCTACCTGGTCGCGCTCGTGCCCCTCGCGGTCGCGTTCGCCATCGGCGGGGCCGTCGTCCTCGCCTTCGGCCGGGAGACGATGGGCGAACCGCTGTTCTGAGTTCGGCTTCGACGTGCGGTTCTCGACTCGCGGCTTTTTGTCCGTCCCCCGCGAACCGGGACGCCATGTCCTCCGAGAAGGAGAAGATGCTCGCCGGCGAGCCCTACGACCCCAGCGACCCGATACTCGTGGAGGAACGCCACCGCGCCCGCCGACTGTGCGACCGCCTGAACGACGCCGACGTCGACGAGGTGGGCGAACGCCGGGCCATCCTCAACGACCTGTTCGGGTCGCTCGGGGCCGACGTGACCGTCGAACCGACCTTCCGGTGTGACTACGGCTACAACGTCCATTTGGGCGACGACTTCTTCGCCAACTACGACTGCACGTTCCTCGACGTCTGCCCCATCGAGTTCGGCGACGAGTGCATGCTCGGCCCGAGCGTCCACGTCTACACCGCGACCCATCCGCTCGACGCCACAGAACGAACCAGTGGCCTCGAATCCGGCAAGCCGGTCACGGTGGGCGACCGGGTCTGGGTCGGTGGGCAGGCCGTCATCAACCCCGGCGTGACTGTCGGCGACGACGCCGTCATCGCCGCCGGCGCAGTGGTCACCGACGACGTGCCGGCGAACGTGGTGGTGGGCGGGAACCCGGCCAGGGTGGTGAAGGAACTGGAGTGACCGTCTCGACGAGCGTGACCGTCACGGCGGCCGACCATTGATACGGCTCGGTGTGCCTGTGATACGCATGTACGACGCGGTCGTCTTCGACATGGACGGCGTGTTGTTGCGACGACACCCAGATTACCCGGACGTGTACCGCGAGGCCGTCCACCGGGCGTTCGAGTCCTTCGACGTGAATCCGCCCGAGTCGGACCTGCAGGCGTTCTACGGCGAGTCGAGCAAGTCGCTCGAGGAGATGCGGTCGGTCTGCGAGCGCCACGGTCTCGCCTTCGAGTCGTTCTGGCAGGAACGCGAACATCAGTCGGCGACGCTGCAGGCGAGGATGCTGGAGCGAAACGAGCGCGTGCTGTACGACGACGCGGCGGTGGTGGAGACGCTGGCTACGTCGCACGACCTCGGGGTGGTCTCCAACAACCAGCACGCCACGGTCGAGTCCGTCGTCGCCCACTTCGACCTCGACGAGTACTTCCAGACGATCCACGGGCGCGACCCGACCGTCGAGGGCTACCGGCGGACCAAACCCGACCCCCACTACCTCGAACGGGCACTGGACGACCTCGGAACGCGGTCGGCCCTCTACATCGGTGACGGTGCGAGCGATGTCGTCGCGGCCCACCGGGCCGGACTCGACTCGGTGTTCGTCCGGCGGCCACACCGGCGGGGTGACGACCTCCAGAGGGAACCGACGGCAGCAGTCGAAGAACTGCGGTCGCTCCCCGAGCTGCTGCGATGAGTCCAGGTGGAGTCGGCCGACACTCGCCGTCGCGGCGTCTCTCCGCGACTCGACGACTCACTCCACCAGCCGCATCGCCTCGAACACCCGCTCCCGGTCGTGCTCCGGGTCCGGATGCACCTTCGCGTCGGTCGCCAGCCGCGCCCCTGACGCCTGCCTGAGAACCGCCTCCTCGACCTCCTCCAGTGGGTACATCCCGCCGGCCATGGCGTAGGCGCCCTCGGTCGGCCAGAGCCCGGCCCACAGCTCCGATTCGAGGACGAACTGGCCGTCGACCACGTCCTGTTCGATGACGTCGTCGTGGAGGGGGAACTTGACCTCGTAGCCGAAGGCCCGGGCCGGCCCGCCGCCGGGGCGGTCGAACTCGCGGGCGTCGATCTTCCGGACCTCGGTCAGGCCGTCGGCCTCGACGCTCTTCTTGAACTCCTTCCTGGCGTGTCTGGTGGCGATGCCGAACACGGAGGCGGGGTCGACCCCGAACTTCGACAGGGGCGGCCTGAACTGCAGGTCGGTCGTGAAGAACGCGCGGCCGCCGATGGTGACCCGCGGGTCGGCGATGGCGTCGTAGGCGGCGATGCTGGCACTGTCCTCGTAG
Organism: Haloarchaeobius amylolyticus; assembly: GCF_026616195.1. Lineage (NCBI taxonomy): Archaea > Methanobacteriati > Methanobacteriota > Halobacteria > Halobacteriales > Halorubellaceae > Haloarchaeobius > Haloarchaeobius amylolyticus. The sequence goes on along the minus strand of NZ_JANHDH010000001.1, from coordinate 1,323,319 downwards.
ATTGCGTTGTGGGCAGTGATGGAGAAGAACGGGAGCGTGAGAGCGTCGTCCGTCTCGGTCTCCGTCAGCTCCCAGCCGTAGTCCGCGAGCAACTCCTCTGAGAGGCGGGGGGCGCTCATCGACCGACTCTACACACCGGACGGACTTCGGCGTGCCGGTCGGGGCACCCCTCACCCCCGCCACGCCGGTCGGTGAGAGAGTGGTTTCACCGACGACCGCCACGCCGAAATCGCGGTTTCACCTTCGGACCTCTCGGCGGAGCGAGTGATACTGTCCGAAACGGCCCGACAGAACGAATCGCAAGACTGCGCCGGGGTCCGGTAGCTCAAAACGGTGTTTCAGCTTGCGAAACCCGTTTACTTACGGGGAAAGAAAGGTGGAGTACGATGTCGCGGCTCCTCCCGTTCCGGTCGGACGACGCACCGACACCCGGCGAGCAGGCGCCCCGGGTGGTCGAGCTCGAAGGCGACGACGCCGACAAGGTGTTCGGCGCGCTCTCGTCCGACACAGCCCGCCAGATATACACCTGCCTGCACGAGGAGCCGCGCACCCCGAGCGACGTGGCCGACGAGATCGACTCCTCCATCCAGAACGTCCGCTACCACCTCGAGAAACTGGAGGACGCCGGCCTCATCGACGTGGTCGACGTGTGGTACTCCTCGCGGGGCAACGAGATGAACGTCTACGCCCCGCAGTCCGGCCCCCTCGTCATCTCGGGCGACGAACAGCGCGCCTCCCGGCTCAAGGGCGCGCTGGCCCGGTTCATCGGCGGAATCGGCGTCGTCGCGGCCGGGAGCCTGTTCGTCCAGTACGGCCTCCCGCGGCTGCTGGGGGGCATCCCGAGCCCGACCAGTGGTTCCGGGGCCGGCGGGACCGACGGCGGCGAGGCCGCGGGCGGTGCCGACGTCACCTACCAGAACGCCAGCGGGACGGAGAAGGCGACCGAGACGGCCGCAGATTCCGGTGGCGATGGCGGCGGCGTCTCCGTCCAGGAGGTCACCGAGACGACCACGGAGACCGCCGAGGGGACCAGTACGGCCCAGCCGATGACCACGGAGGCCGCGACCCAGACCGAGACGGCCGCCCCGACCGAAACCGCCGCCGCATACGACACGACCACTGCGACCGAGAGCCCGCAGCTCGTGACCGACGGCGGAGCCGAAGCGACCACCACCGCCGCGGACGCAGCAACCTCCGGCGCCGACGCCGCCCTGTCGTCCATCCCGCCCGGGGCGGCGTTCTTCGCGGGCGGCCTGCTCGTCCTCACGCTCGTGGTCGCCATCTGGTACGTCCGGGACGGCCAGCTGTGACCTGACAGCTCCCGTACCGTTCTTCGATTCCGTGGCCCGGTTTCCCGTTTCCTCCGACGATAACAACAAGTATCCGCGACGAACCCCTAGAGAGTGATGCAGTCCATGAGTCCAATCATGGCATCATCAGCATTCGCCCCCACCGCGGGGCAGATTCATCAATGGACGATACATCCAAATACCTCATTCACGCGAACATCACGGCCGACGGGGTGGTCGAACGCAGCGACGTCGTCGGTGCGATATTCGGCCAGACGGAGGGCCTCCTCGGCGACGAGCTGGACCTCCGGGACCTCCAGCAGTCCTCGAAGGTCGGGCGCATCGACGTCGAGATCCAGTCCGAAGCCGGGCGCTCGTTCGGCGAGGTCACCATCGCGACCAGTATCGACAAGGTGGCGACCGCCACCCTGGCGGCGGCGCTGGAGACCATCACACGCGTCGGGCCCTGCGCCGCCCGCATCGAGATCCAGGACATAGAGGACGTCCGGGCGGCCAAGCGCCGCGAGGTCGTCGAGCGCGCCAAGGAGCTGCTGGCGACCTCGTTCGACGACTCCATCATGTCCTCCGAGGAGATCCTCCGGGAGGTCCGCCAGCACGTCCGCGTCGAGGACATCACCGAGTACGAGGGGCTCCCGGCGGGCCCGCACGTCGAGGACAGCGACGCCATCGTGGTCGTCGAGGGTCGCGCCGACGTGCTCCAGCTCCTCAAGTACGGCATCAAGAACGCCATCGCGGTCGAGGGGACGAACGTCCCGGAGGCGGTCGCGGACCTCACCCAGGAGAAGACCGTCACCGCCTTCCTCGACGGGGACCGCGGCGGCGACCTCATCCTGAAGGAGCTCTCGCAGGTCGGCGAGGTCGACTACGTCGCGTTCGCGCCCGAGGGCAAGTCCGTCGAGGACATGCTCCACCACGAGGTGTTCGAGGCGCTGCGCGAGAAGGTACCCTTCGAGGTCGTCGCGGAGAAGAGCGACCCCCACGTCGCCATCGCGGCGACAGACGGCAGTAGCGTCCCGGCACCCGACCAGGGAAACGCTGACGCGGGCGGGGACGCGGCCTCGCCCGAGTCACCAGACGACCCCACGACCGCCGGCGAGAGCACCGCGAGCACCGCCAGCGCCGAGTCCGCGACGGCCGGGACGACCGCGGGCGGGAGCGACCGAGCCACCGAAGCCGCGGGCGACGCCGCGGCCACTCAGTCGACGGCCGAGACGAGTGGCGCGACGGGTACGACCGAGGCGCCGGTCGACTCCGCCGACGCGGCCGCCAGCACTGCAGAAACGGCGGCAGGCACGGACTCGGCTGCCGAGGCCGAGACCGCAGCCGCCGAGGAGAGCGACGACGAGGCCGGCGAAACTGCCGGCGTCGAGACCCTCCGCGGGCACGTCGCCGCGGTCCTCGGCGACACGACCGACGAGGTCCGCCTGCTCGACGACGAGTTCGGGGTGCTGGCCGCGGCGAGCGCGGACGAGACGTTCGACCTCGTCCGGGACGCCGAGGAGGTCCCCTACGCGGTTGTCCTCGACGGGGAACTCTCCCAGCGCGTCCTCGACGTGGCCGCCCAGCGCGGCGTCGAGCACGTCGTCGCCCGCGAGTTCGGCGAGTTCGTCAAGCGCCCGACCTCGGTCCGCATCCGGACCGGCGACCAGTTGCTCGACCAGAACTGACCGCCTCGACCCTGTTCTCGCCGCGATTCCGACTCACTCGCGACTGGTCCTCTGTCCACGACGCCGATGTCGACATCAGGTGTGACGACTTCCCTGCCGGGACCGTACCGTCTGGCACCATGGCTTCCCAGGCGTGGCAGAGAGAGCTGCTGACACCCGAGAACTGCGTCGTCGCGTTCGTCGACCACCAGCCACTGATGGCCTTCGGCGTCAACTCCCACGACGCCGAGACGGTCCGGAACAACACCGTCGCGCTGGCGAAGGCCGCCCGGACCTTCGACGTCCCCATCGTCTTCACCTCCATCAATCCCGATTCTGGGGGGGACATCTGGCCCGAGTTGACCGGGGTCGCCCCGGACGAGGGCGAGAACGAGGTCGTCCGGACCACGATGAACGCGTGGGAGGACGACGACTTCGTCGCGGCCGTCGAGGCGACCGGTCGGAACAAACTCGTGCTCTCCGGCCTCTGGACCGAGGTCTGTGTCACGTTCCCGGCACTCGACGCCCTGACGGCCGGCTACGAGGTGTACGTCGTCACGGACACCTGCGGTGGTACGACCACCGAGGCCCACGAGATGGCGGTCGACCGGATGGTCCAGGCCGGGGTCGTCCCCGTGACGTGGCAGCAGGTCATGTGCGAACTGCAGCGCGACTGGGTCCGCTCGGAGACGGCGGACCAGACGCTCGACATCGCCTCACAGCACAGTGGCGCCTACGGCATGGGCGTCGACTACGTTCGCGCGATGACGGGCGGGTCGGAGGCCCAGGAGCCGGCGCCGCAGTGATATCGACGGCTGGTGCCGGTACAGTCCGTCCCGTCAGAGCCGACGCCGGAGGAAGTCGGCGGTCCGGTCCATCGTCTCCGCGACCGCCCAGGTGCTGAACAGGAACTCGTGGCCGCCGCTCTCGGGGAAGAACGTCGTGACCGGCCTACCCTCCGCCTGCACCGCGTCCACCAGTTGCTCGGAGGCGCTCACGGGGACGATACCGTCGTCGCGGGCGTGGGCGAGGAGTAGCGGCGGCGTCTCCGGACCGACGTGGGTGACGGGTGAGACCGCTGCTGCCCGACGTTCGCGTGCACTGCCTGTTCCACCGATGATGTCGAGGCCGTCGTCGCCGCCGCCCTCGGACGCTTCGGTGCCGCCCCGGAGGTCGTACACGCCACTGAAGCCGACAGCCGCGGCCACCTCTGGGGACGCCTCGATGCCGTCCGGGACCGTCTCGTCGCGGTCCGGCGTCGTCGCCGCGAGGACGGCGAGGTGGGCACCCGCGGAGTGGCCCGCGACCGCGATCCGGTCCGGGTCGATGTCCCACTCCGCCGCGTTCGCCCGGACCCAGGCGATGGCGGTCTTCACGTCGGTAGCCATCCCCCGGAGGGTCGTCTCGTCGGCGAGCCGGTAGGTCGGTTCGATGCAGACGTAGCCGCGGTCCGCGAAGGAGACGGCCCACCGGGCGAACCGGCCCTTCTGGCCGCCGCGCCACTCGCCGCCGTAGAGGAACACGATTGCGGGGCGGTCGGTTCCGTCGGTCGGTTCGTACACGTCGAGCGCGAGCGACCCGGCGTCCGTCTCGCGGAAGGTGACGTCACGGGTGATGGACACGTCGGGAGCCATTCGGGGTCTGCTCGCCTCGTCGCGGCGCGTCCCCCTAAAACCAGTCTCCGCCTACAGCGGGCGCCGCATCCGGAGCGCGTCCCCGCCGTCCTCGAAGTAGCCGGGCACACGCTCTGCGACCGCGAACCCGAGGTCCTCGTACAGTTCTCGTGCCTGCTCGTTCCCGGGCTTGACCGTCAGGGTCACCGACCGACAGCCGGCCCGCCTGAGGTGGACGAACAGCGTCTGGAACAGCCCTCGTGCCCGGCCCTCGCGGCGGTGCGCCGGTGCGACGGCCACCTCGGTCGCGAAGGCGGCGTCGCCGGTGAAGGCGTGGATGTAGCCGACCGCGACCCCGTCGGCGGTCGAGACCAGCGTCACGCCCGGCGGGAGCGAGTCGAACAGGTCCGAGGCCGGTTCCGGGAGACAGGTCTGGAGCGCGCGGATCGCGGGCAGGTCGTGGGCCTCCGCGGGGCGGATGGTGGTCGTCACAGCAGGACCACGAACAGCCCGACAGCGACGATGGCACCCGAGAGCGTCGCGAGGAAGTTCACCCCCTGGTTCCCGACGACGCCGCCCTCGATGGTCGCGCCGAGGAGGCTGTCGACCGTCATGCCCGCCACGCCGGCGAGCAGGACGACGCCGCCGCCGGTCGGGGTGACGGTCATGCTCGGGTCGGCGCCGGGGAACACCGCGACCGCGATGGTCGCGATGGCGACCGCGCCGGCGATTCCGGCGAGTTCGCCCTGCCAGGTGACCGCGCCGTCGGTCCCGGGTTCGACGCGCTGCCAGGTCGTCACGAGCCGGGGGTCGTCGAAGACGGCGCCGATCTCGCTGGAGAGGGTGTCGCTCAGCGCGGTCGAGAGCGAGCCGGCGAACGCGAACAGGAAGTAGGTCGGGTCGACGGTGAGGAGGTCGACGCTGGCGGCGGCGAACCCGAGGACGGCGACGAGGGCCACCGCGGCGTTCCCGAGGACGTTCCCCGTGCCGCGGGCGCCCTCGTTCTCCTCGGCGACGCCGCGCGCTTTCTTGGTGTCGTACTTGAACTTCGTGGCGAGGGCGCCGACGCCGAAGAAGGTGATGAGGAGCGCGAACCAGCCGAGGCCGCCGAGTACGATGGTGAGGACCGAGAGGAGGATGCCGGTGAGCATCCCCTCGACGGAGGCGGTCTGGAGGGCGTAGGAGACGTAGCCGAGCGCGAGTGTGACGGCGATGGCGGCCGCGACGTCCTGGTAGTGGACGGCGGGCGCGAGTTCGAAGAGCAACCAGAGGAGCAGGCCGACGGAGAAGAGCACGACCGAATCGTCTCGTTCGAACAGGGCGGCTCGGAGGAGCGCCCCGAGGAACGCCCCGCTCGCGGCGAGGAAGGCGAACTTCGGCAGTGTCGCGGTCGGGATTGCGGCGGTCGTCAACCAGACCGAGAGTGCCTGGCCGGCGACGCCCGCGACGAACCCGCCGAGGACGAAGCCGGTGCTGGCGGCGAAGGGGCCGGTCCGGTAGCGTTTGACGACCTCGGAGGTGAGGTTCCCGTAGACGAGCAGGAGGACCGTCCCGACGTAGACCGACACGGGGAGCTGGGGGACGTCCCCGGTCGAGAGGAGCGAGGGTGTGGTCAGGAGGCCGAGGCCGGTGATCGAGAGGACGAAGCCGAGGAGGCCGTACAGACGGCTCTCCTTCCGGTCGCCCGGACGGGCGAACAGCTCGAACAGTGGGCCATCGGTGACGAAGGCCGCTCCCGCGAGGGCGGCGAGGGCGAGGGGCGCGGCGACGGCGACCCCGAAGGCGGGGACCACCAGTACGAGCGTCCCGACGGCCGCGAAGGCGCCTGCTCTCCGGACTGCTGTAGTCACGCGAGTCTCCCTTTTTCCGGGGCGTACTTACCGTTTCCGAAGCCATCGGTCGCCCGCGAGGCGACAGGTTCAGGGGCCAGCACCCGGAACCGGGTGGTGTGGGACTGTACGACAGCTACCTCGCGATGCGCGTCCGGATGGACCGGACCGAACTCCCCGAGCACGTGGCACTCGTCATCACTGAGCGCGACCTGCTGGAACAGGGCGCCTACGAGACGCTGTCTCGCTTCTTCTCGTGGGCGTTCGAGTTCGGCGCCGAGCGCATCACCGTCTACGTCAGCGTCCTCGACGCGGCCGCGGCCGAGACCCTGGTCAGGGAGTTCGACCGCATCGACGCCCCCGCCGAGGTCGCTGTCCGGGGCCCGGACGACGCCGAGCGCGCCGACGCCCCCATCCAGGTGAGCATCGGCCTCGGCGGCAAGCACGAGTTCACGACCGCGGTCCGCAGCGTCGCCGGCGAGGTGGCCGACGGCGACCTCGAGCCCGACGACATCGACGAGTCGGACATCGAGGAGCGGCTCGTGTTCCCCGCGGAGCCGGACCTCGTCATCAAGACGGGGGCCGAGCGCCTCTCGGACTTCATGATCTGGCAGTCCGTCTACTCAGAGCTCTACTTCACCGACGTGAACTGGCGGGACTTCCGCCGCCGGGACTTCCTGCGGGCGCTCCGGGAGTACCAGGACCGCAACCGGCGGTTCGGTCGGTAGCCGCCCGCGGGTACCGACTCACTCCTGGACCCGGTAGCCCTCGGCCTCCAACGCGGTGGTGACCCGCTGGTCGAGCTTCGTCGCGAGGGCGGCGGGGAGCTTGCTCACCGCGAGGTCCTGCCGCCAGAGGGTGACGTTCTCGTCGTCCTCGCGCGAGACGAAGTGGTAGCGCCGGCCGTACTTCTCGCCGTTGTTGCCGTAGGCGAGCACCATCACGTAGGGGTCGCCGACGTAGGTGTGTTCGGCGTGTTCGACCGCGTCGAGGCCCCAGCGCCCGAACTGGTGGACGGTGACGCGTTCGAAGTCGGTGAGGTTGGTCGCGTAGGTCTGGGTGACGAGCTTGCGCTCGAACTCCGCCCGGTCCCACTCGCGGATGTCGACCTCCCCGTCGTCGACGCGCTCGGCGACGACCGTCTCCGGCGTGATGTCTGTCACGGTCCACTGCTTGATGAGGGGGGATTCGACGTCCCGGTCGGCGTCCTTGACGACGTCGCCCTCGGCGACGTGGAAGTACGCGGGCCGGGTCGGTCGCCACTCGATGAAGACCTCGTCCGGCGACTGCCAGACGTGTGCGGGCTGTCCGAGAATGGTCCGGGTCTCGATCTCTCCCTCTCGACCCGAGAGTGTCTCTGCCATACGTTACCAGACGGTACCAGCGGGATTAACGCTCTCGTCAGTTCACCGCGACGAACGGGTCGTTAGACCGGTCAGACGGCCAGAACGAGCCGCCGCTGTCGGCCTGTAGGCTGCCACCCACGCCGGATTCGCCCCGGCACAGGTTTGGTTCCAGACACGAACTCGGCCAGATTTAAACGGGTCTGCGATGATGCTCCGAACGTGACACGACACGCCCTCCACGCGGTCGTGGTCGCGGTCCTCGTCGTCCTCGCACTCGGCGTCGCGGCCGGGTCACTGGCCGGCATCGACGGGACCGGCGCAGGAGCCCACGACGCGCCGCCCGCGTCGACGACCGACCTGCCCCAGTCAGCCAGTGCAGGCCCGGGCGGGCCACAGCCACCGACCGGCGGCGGCATGGGGCAGGATACCTACCTGCGGTTCCTGCTCGTCCTCGGCGTCGGGGCCATCGCAGTCGCCTACGCCGCGGTCCCCTCGCGTCGGCGCGCCATCGGTCTCACGGGGGTCGCCCTCGGGGTCGCCGTCGCCGGCTTCGTGGCGTATCGCCCGGACGCGACCGTCCGGGTCCCGACGCTCGGCACGAGTCCGGTCTCCGGGGCCGCCGGCGTCGTCGCCCTCGCCGGCGTCCTCGCCGCCGGCTGGTACGTCTTCCGGGGCGGCGACGGCCCGGCGGTGGCCGCCCCGTCCTCCGACGCCGGCCAGTCGCCAGACACGGACACGACGACCGGGCGACCACATCCCGCCGACTTGCCCGCGACCGACCCGGTGACCCGCGCCTGGCAGCAGATGGTCGGCGACCTCGACCTGCCCCGGCCCGCATCGCGGACCCCCGGCGAGTTCGCCCGGGCGGCCATCGACGCCGGCCGTGACGCCGCCGCCGTCCGGCAGTTGACCCGGCTGTACGAGCAGGTCCGCTACGGCGGCGCCGACCCGACCGACCACGCCGAGACGGCGGCCGACCTCGCCAGCACCGCGGAGGCAGAGCGATGAGACGGTGGCTGCTGCTTCCGGGCGCCGCCTGCATCGTGGCCGGCCTTGCGACCGTCGTCGCGCCGGGCCTCGACACCGGCCCCGGGTTCGCGGTCGCCGTCCTCGTGGTCGGTGGCGTCGCCGCGGCCGGTGCTGCACTCGCACTCGGCTACCGCGACCGCGACACAGCAAACCAGCACGTCGATGCCCCCGGCGGTCCGACGCCGACCGACCCGGGTGCCGCGATGGACGCCCTGCTCGACGACGTGACCGCAGCAGGCCGCCGCCGGGGTGACGACGCCCGCGAGGAGGTCGCGGCCCGGCTGGAGGCCGTCGCGGTCGACGTGCTCGTCGCCCGGTACGACTGCACCGCGGCGACCGCCCGCGAGTGGCTGGCGACCGGCGAGTGGACGGACGACCCGGTCGCGGCGGCCTTCTTCACCGATGGGCTCCGGCCCTCGTACTCGCTGGGAGACCACCTCCGGACCGTCCGGACCGGCGACCCACCCCTCCGTCGCCGGGCCCGCCGGGCTCTGGCCGAACTGACCGCCATCGAGGAGGGACGCGATGGGTGAGGAACAGGTCCCGGAGTCGGGCCCGGAACTGGACGCCGGCTGGCAGGTCGTCGAGACGGGTCGCTGGCGCGGTATCGTCCCCCTCGCGCTCGCCGTCGTCGCGCTCGGGACGCTCTCCGCGAACCCGGCGGTCCTCCTCGCGGGCGTGGTCTGCGTCGGGCTGGCGGTCGCCCGCGCCGCCACCAGCGCGCCCGACCCGTCGCTGGCCTGTTCCAGAACGGTGAGCGACCCGGCGCCCGCGGCCGGCGACAGGGTGTCGGTCGCCCTCCGCGTCGAGAACACCGGCGAGGCGACCCTCCCCGACGTTCGCGTGGCGGACCGGATGCCGACCGGCCTCGAGGTCGTCGATGGAACACCCGAGACTGTGGGCTCCCTGCGCCCCGGCGAGTCGCTCTCTGTCACCTACACCGTCACGGCGACCCCCGGCAGATACCGGTTCGAGTCGCCCCGCGTCGTCTGCACGGACCGGCTCGGGGACGTGTCGGTCGTGGGAGAACCGGCCGTGGACGAGACGCCGATCCGGTGCGCTGCTGCCCTGCCCGCAGCCCCCGGCATCCACCTGCGCCCACCCCGCGGTGGCCTGCCCGGGCGGGTCACCGGCACCGGTAGCGGCGACGGGGCCTCGTTCTTCGGGGTCCGGGAGTACCGCCGCGGGGACCCGCTGGCCCGGGTCGACTGGGCGCGGCTGGCCCGCGACGGCCGCCTCACGACGGTCACCTTCCGCGAGGAGCGCGCCCCGACCGTCGTCCTCGTCGTGGACGGGCGCGCCGCGGCGTTCCTGCAGTCGCCGGGCGAGCCGCCGGACGCACGGCGGCGGTGTCTCGACGCGGCCCGGACGCTCGTCGCCGGCCTCGACGAGGCACAGGTCGGGCTCGCGGTGCTCGGGGACGGCCTCGACTGGACGCGCCCCGGGACCGGGCGGACCCATCACGTGCGGCTCCGGCAGGCCATCGACGACACGGCCGGGGCGCCAGGGGAGTCGGCCGACCTGGACCTGGCGGCCGCCGAGACGACGCTCCGGTCGCGGCTCCCGGCGGGGGCGCAGGTCTGCCTGCTGACGCCGCTGTGTGACGACGAGGTGGCAGCGCTGGCGCGTCGGCTCGACGTGAGTGGGACGCCGGTGTCGGTGGTCGCGCCCGACCCGACCGCGACCGCCACCGCGGGGCAACGACTGGCCCACCTCGAACGGCGGACCCGAGTCCGTGACCTGCGCCGGGCCGGCATCCCGGTCCTCGACTGGGAATCGGGCGACGCGACGGCCGCGTTCCGCCGCGGGGGGTGGGTCAGATGAGTGCCGCCGAAGCCGGGGGTGATTCGACGCCCCGTCCCGGTGTCTGGGTCGCCCTCGCGGCCGCGCTGGTCGTGACGTTCCTCGCCGCCGTCTCGCTCGCCGGGACCGTCCTCGCCGTCGCCGGGACGGGCCTGCTCGGTGCGGGCGCCATCCACGACTCACGGCGCGGGCGTCGCCTCGGCGCGCTCGCGCTGCTTTCGGCCGTCCTGCTCGGCGCCTACGGCGGCCTGCCGGTTCGGGTGGTGCTCCTCGGCGTCGTCGGGGTGTTCGTCGCGTACGACGCGGCCGCGCGGGCGACCTCCCTCGACCGGCTGGTCCCGGCCGCGGAGACGGCCCGGTTCGAACTCCTCGCGAGCGGTCGCATCGCGGTCGTCGCCGGGGCCGTGGCCGGGGTGGGCTACGCGGCCTACCGGCTCTCGGTCGGGAGTGTCCCGCCGACGGGGGTCGCGCTGCTCGTGGTCGGGTCGTTCCTGTCGATACTGGCGCTGCGGTGAGCCGAGGACTCAGTCCGCGGGCTGTGGCTCCTCGGTCACCCGGTTCGCCTCGTCGCGTTCCTCGCCCGAGAGCGAGTCCCGGAAGCGGTCGACGACGGTCCGCGCCTCCTCCAGTTCGGCCGTCCCGAACGCCCGGAGCAGGGCGAGGGCGCGCCGGGCGCGGGTCTGGCGCCAGGAGTGCTCGCGGTTCTCGTAGGTCCGGATGGCCCGCAGGAAGTCCACCTTCGAGAACTCCGGCCAGTACGGCGCACAGAAGAAGACCGCGGCCTCGTTCCCGTTGGCGTGCCACGGCAGGAAGTTCGAGGTGCGCTCGTCGCCGCCGGTCCGGATGATGAGGTCGACGTCGCGGACCGACTGGCCGTACAGGCGCTCCTCGATGGTCGCCACGTCGATGTCGGTGGGGTCCAGTTCGCCCGCGTCGACCGACTCGGCGACGGTCCGGGCCGCGGTGAGCAACTCGTTGCGGCCGCCGTACGCCAGCGCGATGTTCAGCACGAACTGGTCGTACTCGCGGGTCTGCTCGTCGGCGTAGCGGACCGCCGACCGGACGCGCTCGGGCAGCATCGAGGTGTCGCCGATGGCCCGGATGCGGACCTCGTTCTCGTGGACCTTCTCGTTGTCCGCGAACTCGCGGAGCTTGCGCGCCAGCAGGTCGAACAGCGGGTCGAGTTCCTCCTGTGGGCGCTCGAAGTTCTCGGTCGAGAACGCGTAGAGGGTCAGTTCCTCGATGTCGAGGTCCTGGCACCACTGGAGCACCTGCTCGGTCGTCTGGGCGCCCTCGCGGTGGCCGTCCGGCGCGTCTTCGCCCTGTTTCCGGGCGTACCGGCGGTTCCCGTCCTGGATGACCGCGACGTGGGTGGGCGTACCCGATATCTCCCGGCGAAGCAGTCGCTCGTACCCGGATCGCCACTGTCGCCTGAGCCAGGAGCGCATTTGACGGTGATAACAGCCATGGCGCTAATGTGTCTTGTGTTCCGGGCCTAACCACCTGTGGCGGCCACGGACCGTGAGTGCTATCTGTGGGGCGAGACGAGTCCCGCGCATGTCCGACACCGTCGACGACGACCTGAAGCGCCGCACGAAGGCCCTGCTCGAACCGGGCGAGATCCAGCTCAACGGGGCCATCGTCCACACCGAGTACGCCGGACAGGAGGACGTCCAGATGATGCAGGCGACGCTCGACGTCGGCGACATCATCGCCGAGCACGCGGGCCACGACCCGAAGGACGTCTACGTGAACTCCGGCAACGACGACCCCAACTTCTCCTCGAACCAGCACCAGGGCCTCACCCTCGACGGCGAGGAGTTCGTCTGGGAGTGCCAGCAGCTCCTCCGGAACGGGAGCTTCGACATCGTCATCTACTACGAGGCGGCCGCGGACCACGAGGCCATCCTCGCCGACATCGAGGAGCTGGGCTACGACGTGACGGGCGTTCGCGGGTCGTAGGACCCGCGAGCTCGATGGACGCTGGGCCCGGACTCTCTCCGATGGGGACGGCCTCCCACGACTGAAACTTTTGTACGCGGATGCGGTACTTTCTCCTATGCCGACACGATCAGGGGCGTCACACGCCGCCTCGGCGTTCGTGATGCTACTCGGGGGGACGTATCTCAAGGACTACCTGAAGTTGTTCGTCGATGCAGAGGACATCGCCAGGACGGTCGAATCGCTGGCACAGACCATCGCAGCGAACCCGGACATCGTCGCCACGGCCGATACGGTCTCCATCGTCCTGTCCGGGGTCGTCGTGGCAGTGCTGGCGTTCGTCTGGGGCGTCGCGTTCCACGTGAAGGTGCTCTGACCGACGGCAGGCCGAGGTCCTTATACATACCCGACACCGAGGCAGGCACATGGGAAGGGTGGTCGACTACGAGATGGACAGCACAGACCGCGCCATCGTCAACGCGTTCCAGGGCGGATTCCCGGTGGTGGCGCGACCGTTCGACCCCGCCGCGGCCGCGCTCCGCGACCGCGGCATCGACCTCACGGAGGCGGACCTCGTCGAGCGGGTCCGCCACCTCGACGAGGAGGGCGTACTCACCCGGTTCGGGCCGCTCATCAACGCCCAGGAGATCGGCGGGACGGCCACGCTCGTGGCCATGCACGCCCCCGAGGACCGCTTCGAGGCGGTCGCCGAGCAGGTGAACGCACACCGCGAGGTCGCACACAACTACGAGCGCGAGCATCCACACCTCAACATGTGGTTCGTGGTGAGCGTCGCCGATTCGGACCGCGTCGAGGAGGTGCTCGCCGAGATAGAGGCGGAGACCGGCCAGCCGACGTACAACCTGCCGAAACAGCAGGAGTTCCGCGTCGAGGCGAAGTTCTACGTCGACGCCGCCATCGAGGGCGGCGAGATAGACCTCACGGGCCTCGGGCCGAACGAGGAGCCGTCGGGGCGTACCACGCTCACGCCGCAGGAGCGCGACCTCGTCCTCGAGATACAGGACGGGTTCGAGGTGACGGCGACGCCGTACGCGGACGTGGCAGAGGCCATCGGTGCCGACCTCGACTGGGTGCTCTCGACCATCCGGCGGTTCGAGCGCGAGGGGAAGATCCGCCGCATCGGCGTCATCCCGAACCACTACGCGCTGGGCTACACCGAGAACGGGATGACCGTCTGGAACGTCCCCGACGACGTCGTCGACGAGGTCGGTCCCGAGGTGGCGAGCCTCGACTTCGTCACGCACTGTTACGAGCGCCCCCGGCACGAGGGCGTCTGGCCGTACAACTTCTTCGCGATGACCCACGGGCGGAGCGAGGAGGAGAGCCAGCAGCGCATCCAGCAGGTGCGCGAGAAGATGGCCGAGTTCTGGGACGTTGACGAAGACGACTGGGACTCGCTGTTCTCGACGCGCATCCTGAAGAAGACGGGCATCCGGATGGCCGAACGCGCGGCGGCGAACACGGAGTCCGAGTGACCGCCGAACCGACTGCTGTCGGTGGATTCGAACGTGTCTGGTTCGATTCCTACGCCGTGAGAGCGGACGCTACCCTTTTACGTGCCTCGTCCAATCCACGACACGAGACAGTGTCGTTCGACCAACAGAGGTGGGACCCGTGATACCGTTGCTCCACGACTTCGAGGGCGAGACGGTGCTCGTGGTCGGTGGCGGCCGCGTCGGGGCGCGGAAGGCACGACGGTTCGCCCGCGAGGCGCGGGTGGTGGTCGTCAGTCCCGACTTCGCCGAGGCCGACTTCGGCGGCGCCGAGCGCGTCCGGGCAGCCATGGAACCAGCAGACGTCGGCGACTGGCTCGACCGGCTGGACCCGATGCTCGTCGTCGCCGCGACCGACGACGGCGACTTGAACGCCGCCATCGAGGAGACGGCGAGAGACCGGGGCGTGCTCGTCAACCGGACCGACCAGCACGGGAGCCGCGACCGCGGGAGCGTCGTGGTCCCGGCGACGGTCCGGGACGACCCGGTCGTCGTCTCCATCTCGACCGGCGGCGCGTCGCCCGCGCTCTCGAAGTACCTCCGGGAGCGACTCGAGGACGAACTGGCCGGCGCAGGTGCCATGGCCGAGCTGACCGGCCACCTGCGCGACGAACTCCAGTCGCGGGGCGTCGACCCGGCCGACCGCCGGGCCGTCGTGCGGGACGTCGTCCGAGAGGACGACGTTTGGACAGTTTTACGTACTGGTAACACCAAGCCCCGTCAGATAGCGCGTGAGGTCCTTCGGGACCGCGCACTCACCGAGAAATGAACGGAGGAACAGGCGTCATCACGGGTGTTCGTGTCTCGCATTCTGTGGCCAGTGTCGACGACATCGCGGCCGCCAGTGGCGAGTCCCAGCGAGCCGTGGTCGCCACGCTCCGGGCCCGTGAGGGCGTCAGGGAGGCGTACTGCCTCCAGACGTGCAACCGGGCGGAGGCCTACGTCGTCACCGACGACCCCGTCACCGGCCGGGCCGTCCTCGACGAGTACGCCGAGCCGGTCGACGACGACGTCGTCGAGTTCATGGGCCACGAGGAGAGCCTGCGCCACCTGCTGCGCGTGGCGGCCGGCCTCGACTCGCTCGTGCTGGGCGAGGACCAGATCCTCGGGCAGGTCCGCACCGCCTACGAGGATTCGCGTGCCGAGGACGGCATCGGCGAGATGCTCGACGACGCCGTGTTGAAGGCCATCCACGTGGGCGAGCGCGTCCGCACCGAGACGGACATCAACGAGGGCGTCGTCTCGCTGGGCTCAGCGGCGGCCGAACTCGTCGCGACGAAGCGCGACCTCGACGGCGCGACCGGGCTGGTCGTCGGCGCCGGCGAGATGGCCACCCTGGCCGCCCGGTCGCTCGCCGACCGCGGCGTCTCCCACCTCGTCGTCGCGAACCGCACGCTCCCCCACGCCGAACACCTCGCCGAGCAGGTCGACGTCGACACCGAGGCGGTCACGCTGGCCGCGCTCGACGCCGTCGTCGACCAGGCCGACGTGGTCGTCACGGCGACCGGGAGCGACGAGCCGGTGCTCACCGCGAGCGACCTCGACGACGGCAACGAGCACGTCGTCGTCGACCTCGCCCAGCCGCGCGACGTGGCGACCGAAGCACGCGACCTCGACCACGTGACGGTGTACGACCTCGACACGCTGGAGGAGGTCACCGAGGAGACACGCGAGCAGCGCCGCGAGGCCGCCGAGGCGGTCGAGACGCTCATCGACGAGGAGTTCGAACTCCTGCTCGACCAGTACAAGCGAAAGCGCGCCGACGAGGTCATCGCCGCGATGTACGAGTCGGCCGACCGCATGAAACAGCGCGAGGTCGAGACGGCCATGTCGAAGCTCGACCTCGACGAGGACGAGCGCGAGGTCGTCGAGTCGATGGCCGACGCGCTCGTCGGCCAGTTGCTCTCCGCGCCGACGAAGAGCCTGCGCGAGGCCGCCGCCGAGGACGACTGGACGACCATCAACACCGCGCTCCAGTTGTTCGACCCCGACTTCGGGTCCGACGCGCCGCCAATCGCGAAGTTCGCGGCGATGGGCGAGATGCCCGACGAGATCCCGGAGGGCGTGGCCGAGGACCTGCCCTCGGACGCCCCGGTCGGCGCGCTCACCGACGACGACTGAGTTCTCCCAGCCCGTAACTTCCGAGCCCGAGCCCCGCCAGCGCCGCCAGTGCGCCGAAACCGGGACTGCCGCCGGAGTTACCCGAGCCGCCGTTCTCGTCGTCGGCGGTCGTGCTACCGTCTCCGTCGGTGCCAGCCGAAGCCGTGGTCCCGTCGGTCGTCTCCCCGTCGCCAGCGCCCGGATTCCCGTCGCCGTCCGCCGAGGCGAGCCGGTAGACGACGCCGGAGTCCCCCGAGAGGGTCGCACTCTTCGTCGTCCCGAGGTAGAGTTCGCCGTCGTGGTCCTCGCCGAACGAGAGCAACAGCGAGTCGAGGACCGCGCCCTGGCCGGCGACCGACACGCTCGACATGGGCCACTGGCCGTCGGCTGCCGGGTCGGCGACGTAGAGCCGGCCGCCCGAGCCGCCGCGCCAGTCGCCGAAGACGTAGCGGTCCTGGAGGGCGGGCACCGCCGACCCCTCGTAGACGTACCCGCCGACGACAGCGATGCCGAGGGTCTCGCCGTCGCGCTCGTGGGGGTACTCGACCACCGGGTCGACGAGGGGGTCACCATCGGGCGTCTCGGTCGGACAGGAGTCCGCCGCGTAGCAGTGCGTGCCCTCGCGGACGTTCCAGCCGTAGTTCCCGCCCGCCCGCACCAGGCTGACCTCCTCGAAGCGGTTCTGTCCCACGTCGGCGACGAGCAGGTCCTCGCCCGAGAACGACATCCGCCACGGGTTCCGGAACCCCCAGGCGTAGTGCTCGTCGAGGCCCTCGCGGCCGACCAGCGGGTTGTCGCCGGGGATGGCGTAGTTCCGCCCGTCGGCCTCGCCATCGACGTCGATGCGGAGGACGCTCCCCAGCAGGTTCTCGGTCACGTCCTGCCCGTTCCCGCCCGAGACCGTCTCGTACCAGTCCGCGACGTGGCCGGTGCCGCGGTCGCCCGACCCGCCGCCGTCGCCGGTCGCGACGTAGAGGGAGCCGTCCGGGCCGAAGACGAGGGCGCCGGCGTTGTGGTTCGACTGCGGCTGCGGGAGTTCCATGACGGTCCGTTCCGTGCCCGGGTCGACCGACTCCCCGTCGGCGGTGAACTCGGCGAGGACGAACGTGTGCGAGTAGTTCGAGGGCGTCCCTTCGCGGCGCGGCGCGCTGTACCGGACGAAGACGCGCCCGTTGGACTCGTACTCGGGGTGGAAGGCGAGGCCGAGGAGGCCGCGCTCCTCGTACCCGCTCAGGGAGACGAGCCGGTCGCGCACGTCGAGGAACCGGCTGCGCTCGCCGTCCTCGACCACGTCGACGTACCCGGTCTGGTCGACCACGTAGGGCCGGTCGTCGCCGGGCGCGAACTCGACCGCGAGGGGGGCGGTGAAGCCCTCGGCGACGGGTTCGAGCGCGACGGTCGGACCGGCCGCGGCACTGCCGGCGCCCCCGATTCGTCCGGTCACGCAGCCCGCACCGGCCGCGACGCCGGTCACGGCGGCGGCGCCGACGAGGAACTGTCTGCGGGTGCTGCGGGTGGAGCCAGGGGGGCGAGACGAGCGAGCCGAGTCCGGGGACGAACTGCCTGTCATACCCGCGGCTAGGGAGGCCAGCAGGAAAGGTGGTTCGCGCGTCGCGGTGGGGCTGTTCGGGGCCGGGTCGCCCGGCGCCCCGCCCAGTCAGCGCAGGTGGGTCCGGACGAACCGGCTGGTCGCCCGCAGGGTCGCCTCGCTCAGCTGCCAGGTGTGCTCCCAGCGCCGGGGACGCAGTTCGAGCCCGTCGTGCCGGGAGAACGACCCGTGGTTGTAACAGCCCGAGCCGTGCCAGCGCGTTTCGCCGCCGTACACCGTGTCGTCGGCGTAGGCGGTCGCCAGCGGCGTGACGAGGACGGTCCCGAGTTCGCGCATCACGACCGCGCCGAGGTCGTGCTCGCACCGGGAGCCGACCTGTGCCTCGACGGCGTCCCCGTCGACCACGGTGTGGAGCCACTCGTGGACCGCGATGTTCTCGGAGACGGCGCGGCCGTCCCAGGTGTTCGTCGCGCCGACGTTGGCGAACGCGACCGCGCCGTCGCCCGTGACGTTCCCGTTCGCGCCGCCGTAGCCGAGCGCCTGGTTGAACGGTTCGTCGGGGAGGTAGAGGTGACACGCCCCGGGGTCGTAGGCGTCCTCGTCGCGCAGCCACTCCTCCACGTCGGCGAACAGCTGCTGGTACGAACTCGTCGCGACCGCGGTCTCCGGGATGGGGGCGCCGCGGGTGACCGATATCTCGACGGGCACGTCGTGGCCGTGTTCGAGGCGGTAGGCGACCTGCTCGACGCCGGTCCGGACGGCCCCGGCGACAGCCCGGGTCAGGTCGGACCAGCCGAGCCGACCGTCGGGGTGGACCTGGACCGCGAGGCGAACGGGGTCGGGGGAGGGGGACCGCTCGCGGGCGGTGGCGGGACGGCCGGGGCGGCCGACCGTGCCGAGGCCCAGTGCGGCGAGGACCGCTCTGCGGGTGGTGGCGGGCACGCGACTGGATTCGCCCGCCGGTGGCATGACGTTTCCGCCGGCGCCGGCGTCTCCCGATTCTCCTGCCCCCAACGATTATCTGAATCGGCGTCGATGATTCGTCCATGGCCGACGTGCTGTCAACCGACGAAATCGAGGAGCAACTCCCCGAGGGGTGGTCGCTCGAGGACGACGAGATCGTCCGGACATTCGAGTTCGACGACTACATGAAGGGCGTGAACTTCGCCCAGCTGACCGGTGAGATCGCCGAGGCGCAGTTCCACCACCCGGAGATGATCATCCGGTACAAGGAGGTGGAGGTCCGCTTCACCAGCCACGAGGAGGGCGGCGTCACGGAGAAGGACATCGAGATGGCCGAGTTCCTGAACAGGGAAGTGTAGGGATGCACGCCGAGTACGTCTTTGCGGTCCGGTTCCGCCTCGAACCGACCACCGGAGACGTCTCGGTGTCGCCGAACGAGTTCGAGACGACGCTTCTGCGCGCAGCCGACGACCCCGGGACCGACGGGTGGCTCTTCTTCCGGGACAACCTCTGGCGCGGCGAGGTGAACGACCCGACCCACGTCCGGGAGCTAGCGACCGACGCGCTGGGCGTCCCGGTCCTCTCCGTCGAGTTCCGCGGCCTGCGGACCGATTCCGAGTACTTCGCGGCGCTGAAGGAGACCATCGGCGAGAACCTCGACCTGTTCCGGGCCGATTCGGTCCACGAGGTGCTGAACAAGTACCTCGGGAGTTCGATACAGGTCGAGGACGACGACTGACCGGGCTTCATCCGGACTGGCGCAGCCGCTCGACCCGCGCCGCCGTACTCGGATGCGTGCCGGGCAGCCGGTTCGTGAGCTGGATACGCACCTTCTCGAAGCCCCAGCCGTAGGGTTTCCGCGTGCCCTCCGGGCCGAGCATGACGTCCGGTTCCGGGTCTTCGGGCGGTGGCGGGACGATGGAGAACGCCTCGACGCCGTCTGCGGCCCGGCGGTCGAGGGCCGGCGCCCCGGCGAACCGTTCGTCGAGGCTCGCCAGGGCGCTCGCGAGGGCACCGGGGTCGCCCGTCACCGTGACGGCGGTCCGGTCCGCGGCGAGTTCGCGCTGGCGCGAGAACAGCAGGAGGAGGCCGCGCCCGACCGCGAGGAAGCAGCCCCCGACCGCGACCGAGAGGCCGGCGGCGACCAGTTGCAGGAGGTTCCCGTCCTGCTGGAACATGTCGTCGCTCCCGAGCCGGCCGAGCCCCCACTCGAACAGGTCGTCGGCGACGAACACCGGTATCGCACACAGGCTCGTGAGCGTCACGTCGCGGTTCGCCACGTGGGCGAGTTCGTGGGCGACGACGGCGGCCAGTTCGTCGGGCCCGAGCGTGTCGGTGACCGCGGTCGAGAGCACCAGTGTCGCCTCCCGTCGGCGCAGGCCGGTGACCATCGCCAGGGGCGTCTCGCTCTCGACGAGGCGGACCGTCGGGGCCGGCACATCGAGTTGCTGACTGGTCGTGGTGACGAGTCGTGTCAGCCCGCCGGGCACGTCCGTCCGGTGGCGGCCGATGTCGTGCAGGGGCGAGTCGCCGAGTTCCCGGCGCACCGACCAGCCCATGAGCCCGAGTGTGGCGGCCAACCCGACGACGGCTGCGGGTGCGAGGGCGCTCCCCGTGCTCGACCCGGTAAGGCCGAGCACGAACAGGGTCGCACCGGCGAAGACGGCGAAGAGAATGCTCCCGAGCGCCAGCGTGACGGCGAGCAGGCCGACCAGGGCGACCAGCAGCCGGAGGGAGAGCGCGAGGGTGCGGGACATACCAGAGCACCCGGGGCCGCGGCCGATAATTCTTCTGTCGTGTCACGAAAGCCGGAAAGCATTTACACGAATATTGCCTACTCTTCGTTCCTCATGCGACCTGCGGACTACGACTTCTGGCTGTTCGACCTCGACGGCACGCTCATCGACGTCGACTGGTCGTACACCCGCGAGGTGTTCGACGACGTCGGCGCTATCCTCGGCCGGGAGTTCACAGACCGCGAGGCACACATCATCTGGAACGGGCTGACGGGCAAGCGCGACGACCAGCTCCGGGCGTGGGGCATCGACCCCGCCGAGTTCTGGCCCGCGTTCCACTCCATCGAGAACCCGGAGGTCCGGGCCGAACGGACGTTCCTGCACCCGGACGCCGAGTTCGTCGGCGAGCTCGACGCGCCCGTCGGGCTCGTGACCCACTGCCAGCAGTTCCTCACCGACCCGGTCATCGACCACCTCGACATCCGCGACTGGTTCGACACCATCGTCTGCTGTACGGACGACACCGGCTGGAAGCCCGACCCGGACCCGGTGTACCGCGCCCTCGCGGACATGGACGTCGAGTACCGGCGCGTGGCCTCCGACGGCGGGGTCGGCTCCGTCGCGGACGGCGTCCTCGCCGGCGACGGCAGCTGTGACGTTGGTGCGGCCTGGAACGCCGGCCTCGACGCCATCCACGTCGAGCGCCACGGCCACGAGAAGCGTGGCCACTGCGTCATGGGCGACTACCGCGTCTCGACCTTCGAGGACCTGTGGGAGCAGGTGGATTCCGGTACCGCGAGCGACTGACGCCGGCTATTCCGTCAGCGCGTCCAGATAGTCTCCGTACTCTCTGAGCCCCGTCGCCACCACGCCACCGTCCCTGACCGAGAGGTCCAGGCGCCCGAGCAGGTCCATCGCGTACTCGCTCGACCCGGCCCGCAGGAAGTCCCGGTAGGCCCCGGGCGCGAGGTCCCCGTCGAGCAGGCGCCGGGCCGTCGCCAGCCCGCCCGCGGAGCCGAGCAGGTACCAGTAGGCGTGACAGGGCTCGCGGTCGAGGTTCTGGCTCATCCAGAGCGTCGCGTCCGCCTCCTCGAAGCTCACGTCCGGGTAGAACCGCCGCATCGTCTCCAGGTTCCGGGCGTCGATGTGGTCCGCGGTGAGCGTCTCGCCGGCCTCGATGTCGGCGAACAGTTGGCGGACGAACGTCATCCCGCGGGCGGCCGCGAGCATCGGGAGCTTCCGGGTGAAGGTGTCGAGGAGGTGCAGCCGGTCGCGCTCGTCCGCGAACGTGTCGAGCAGGTGTCGCACCAGCAGCGCCTCGTGGCAGAAGCTCGCGATCTCGGCGACGTGGTCGGGGTAGGACTGGTAGGTCGTCGGCTGGGCCGCGTCGAAGTGCTCTTTGTGCATCACGTGGCCGAGTTCGTGCGCGAAGAACAGCAGCGACCACAGGTCGTCGGCGTAGTTCAGGTGGACGAACGAGCCGACCTCGTAGCTGCCGAAGGCGGCCGCGACGATGCCGCGTTTCTCCTGGGTCTCGTACACGTCGACCCGGCGCTGGTCCAGTATCTCGGCGAGGCGGTCGCGGTAGTCGCTGCCGAGGGGTTCGACCGCCGCGAGGACGTGTTCGACGCCCTCCTCGTACGGAATCTCGGGCCCCTCGCCCGCCACGAGAGGCGCCGCCCGGTCCCAGTTGTGGAGGTCGTCCCCGTCGAGGTCCTGGCGGATGTACTCGAGCCGGCGCTCGAAGGGCTCGTAGTGCTCCAGGACCGCCTCCGAGAGCGCCTCGTGGACCTCGGTCGGGAGGTCGTCGGTCGCCATGTCGATTGCCGAGTCGTAGTTCCGGACGCCGGCGCGGGCGTCGGCCGCCCGGAGGTGTTCGGCGTAGGCCTGCGCGGTGGCGACGCGATGCTCGGCGAGGGCGCCGCGGTAGGCGTGGTGGACCCGCTTTCGCACCTCGCGGCCGGGGTGGCTCAGGAGCCTGCCGAAGGACTGACCGGTGACGGTCACCTCGTCGCCCTCGACCGTCACGGTCCGGGGCTCGACCGCGGTCGAGTCGATGCGTTCGAGGACCCGCGAGGGGGCATCGAGCGTCTCGTCGAGGTCGGCGAGCAGGCTCTCCTCGGCGGGTGAGAGGGTGTGGTCGGCCTGCCGGAGCACGTCGTCGAGGAAGTGCTCGTAGGGCGCCAGTCCGGGCGTCTCGGCGACGAGTCCTTCGATACGCTCGCGGCCGGCCTGCTGGATGGCGGGCTCCAGCCCGCTGAACAGCCCGTCGATGCGCCCCCGGAGGTCGCGGGCGCGCTGGCGACGTGACTCGGCGGCCTCGTCGTCGGTGTCGACGAGCAACCGGAGCTGGGGGTAGAGCCAGAGCGGCCCACGCTCGCGGAGGAGTTCTTCGCGCAGGTCGAGTGCGTCGCGGAGGGTCTGGCCGTCGGAGACGACGGAGTCGTCGACCGGTTCGGTGGACTCGACGCGCGCGTCGAGCGCCTCGAACGCCGATTCCCACGCGTCGTCGTCCGCGAACACGAGCGAGCGGTCCCATCGGTACTCGGGTGCGATGTCGGAGCGGGCGGGCAGCGAACTCATTGGTCCGGCTTCGCCCGACCGTCAGAAAGATGTTGGGCCCCGGACAGGTGTATCGGCGCCGCGAGTGGTCGGGGGCCTACGCCTCCTCGTAGCCCGCGAGTATCGCCAGGTCCTCGTCGATGGCCCCCAGCACCGCCTCCAGCACCTGCATCCCGGACTTCTCCACTCTCTCGGGGTTCGCGAGCACCTGCACCTGCTGGTGGCCGAGGGAGACGAAGTCCACGTCGAGCTTCACGGCGGTCGACCGCAGGCCCAGGCCGGCGTCGGCCGTCCCGGCGAGGACCTTCCGGGCCGGGCTCTCGTGGGCCCGCAGGGAGAGGTCGAAGCCGTCGATGGCCGAGACCACGTCGTGGCGGTCCTCGCCCCGTTCTTCGGCCAGGTCCGCGACCGCGTTCCCGAGGCTGGTCCGCAGTCCGGAGTCGGTCGTCCGGTTGACGAACCGGAGGTCGCGGTCGGCGAGGTCGGCCAGCCCCTCGACGTTCCGGGGGTTCCCGTCGGGGACGACGAGCCCCCACTCGCGGGTCCACGCGCCGACGACCTCGGCATCGACCTCGCGGTCGAGTGGGCCGGCGGCGACCGCGAAGTCGGGGACGCCGGAGCGCAGTCGCCGCAGGCCCTGCCGGGTCCCGACCGAGAGGTATCGCGGGGAGTCCACGCGGTCGAGCACCCGGGAGAGGAGCGGGTCGTCCTCGCCGACGCCGAAGACGCTCGGCGGGCGCACGTCGGGCGAGAACAGCTGGACCTGTACCCCCTCTCCCTCGTCGAGGTACTCGGTGTCGGGGGGCACCTCGACCACGCCGTCGGCCTCGACGAGGCTGGTGGTCGCGCCCGAGCCCTTGTCGACGGGGTAGACCAGCGTGTTCCCGTCCTCGTCCTCGACCAGTCCGGCGGGCATCAGCCGCATCCGGCCCTCCGCGTAGCGTTCCTGGACGGCCATCTCGCCCTCGACGGTGGCGGTCCGTGGCTCCGGGAGCCCGGCGGCCCGGCGGATGGCGGGCGCGACGAACGCCCGGAAGATGGTCAGCGCGGAGACCGGGTAGCCGGGGAGGCCGACGTAGGCAGAGTCCTCGAGCCGGCCGATGAGCATCGGTTTGCCGGGTTTCACGGCCACGCCGTGGAGCAGGAGTTCGCCCTGGTCCTCGATGACCTGGTAGATGACGTCGACCGCGCTGGCGCTGGTGCTCCCCGAGGAGAGCACGAGGTCGCACTCCTCGCTCGCCTCGACGAGGATGCGCTCCATCTCGTCGTAGTCGTCGCCGGCGTGGGGGTAGAGCTTCGGGACCCCGCCCGCTTCCTCGACGGCGGTGGCGGTCGTGTAGCTGTTCACGTCGTATATCTGGCCGCGCTCGCTGTGGAGGTCCGCACCGGGGCGGACGAGTTCGTCGCCGGTCGAGACGATGCCGACCACCGGTTTCCCCCTGACCGGGACCGCCTCGACGCCGAGCGCCGAGAGCAGGCCGATCTCGCGCGAGGTGAGCCGGGTGCCCGGCCCGAGGGCGCGCTCGCCCGCGGCCACGTCGGCGCCGGCGAACATCACGCCGTCGCCGGGGGCGACCGCGGAGTAGACGTCGACGTGCTCGCCGTCGGCCGATTCGTCGGTCTTCTCGACCATGACCATCGCGTCCGCGCCGTCGGGCATCACGGCGCCCGTGGATATCTCGACGCACTCGCCGACGCCGACCTCCACGTCGGGTTCGGTCCCGGCGTGGACCTCGCCGACGAGGTCCAGCACCGCGGGGTCGGCCTCGTCCGCGCCGAAGGTGTCCTTCGCCCGGAGCGCGTAGCCGTCGAGTTTCGCCCGGTCGAACCCGGGCACGTCGATGGTCGCGTCGATGCGCTCGGCGAGGACGCGACCGCGGGCGTCCTGCAGCGGGACCGTCTCCGCCTCGGGTTCGAGGTCGAGGCTGGCGATGGCCTCGTGCGCCTCCTCCGGCGGGGCCAGGTCGCGGAACTCCTTCCTCATGCGGACCACTCCCAGTTCTGGACCGCGATGAGGTCACCTTCGGGCAGTCCCTCGATGCCCTCGCGTATCTCGACCCAGCCGTCGGCCAGTGCGACAGAGGAGAGCACGCCCGAGCCGCCGGCTCGTACCGGGACCGCCACGCGCTGGCCGTCCTTCGAGTCGAACCGAACCCGGGCGTAGGTCCGCACGCCGGGTTCGCTCGGTATCTTCCGGTCGAGCATGGCCGGGTTCGTCGGGGGTTCCTCGACGGGGAGCTCGCCGGTCCACTTCACGGCGTGCCGGAGGAACTGCACCGCGTTCACGATGCAGGCGACGGGGTAGCCCGGCAGCATCACGACGGGCGTGTCCTCGACGATGCCGAGGGCGACCGGGTGTCCCGGTTTCAGGGCGACCCCGTGGACGAACACCTCGCCCAGTTCGTCGACGACCTCGGGGACGAGGTCGCGCTCGCCGACCGAGGAGCCGCCGGTCGTCGCGACCACGTCGTGCTCCTCGCAGGCAGCAGCGATGGCCGTCTCGAGGTCGTCCGGGTCGTCGGTGACCACGTCGTACCGGGTCGCGTCGCCGCCCCATCGGTCCACGAGCCGCGAGACGGTCAGCGAGTTCGTCTCGATGACCTCGCCCGGGCCGGGGTCCGCCTCGACGAGTTCCTCGCCCGTCGGGATGACGCCCACGCTCGGGGGCTCGAACACGGACACCGACTCGATGCCGACCGACCGGAGCAGGCCCAGGTCCGACGGCCGGAGCCGGTGGCCGGGGTCGTAGAGGTGCTGGCCCTCGCGGACGTCCTCGCCCACGGGCGCGACGTTCTCACCCTCGGCCAGTGCGTCGAACACCTCGACCTCGTCGCCGAACCGGTCCGTGTGCTCGATCATGACGACGGCGTCGGCCCCGTCCGGGAGCGCGCTCCCGGTGTGGACCCGGACCGCCTCGCCCGGCATCGGGTCGTCCTCGACCACGCGCAGCACCTCCGGGGAGCGGTCGCTCGCCCCGAAGGTGTCGCTCGCCTGGACCGCGAAGCCGTCCATCGCCGCCCGCGAGTAGTCGGGCACGTTCCGGTCGGACTCCACCGGCTCGGCCAGCACCCGCGCGTCGGCCTCGGGCACCGCGACCGTCTCCGTCCGGTCGAGTTGCGTCACCCGGTCGGCCAGCGCCTCCCGCGCGTCGTCGACCCGCGTCCGCTCCTTGAACCCGGATTCCTTCCTGTCCTCGTCCATGCACGGAACTCTGCCCGGAAGTGGCAAAAGCCTGCGGGAGCAGGATTAAGTGATGGCGGTTTGATATGCGGCCATGGCTGGACTCCTCGCGAGCGTCGTCATCGTCCTCCTGATGAGCCCGCTGGTCGTCTTCGGCCTCGCCTCGGCGGCCGAGGGCGTCGGCCAGCTCCGGGCGGTCCGTCACGCACTCACCCGCGAGCCGGCAGACCTCCTGACTGGAAACCCGACCGGCGAGTACGTCGCCGTCGTGGGCGAGGCCGAGACCTACGAGGAGACGCTGCAGGCGCCCATCACGGCCACCGAGTGCCTCACCTACGAGGTGGACGTACTGCAGGAGAAGACGACCGACTACATCCCGATACTCGACGAGTACCAGCGGGCCAGGCGCGAGACGGTCCCCGCCCCGTTCCTCGTCCGGACCGAACAGGGCCAGCGCCTGCTCGTGGACCCGACCGACGCCGACTGCCGGCTCGACGGCGAGTCGGTGCCGCTCCCCTCCGGGCGGGAGCCACCGGCCCGCATCGCCTCGTTCCTCGAAGAGCAGGACCTCTCCGACGAGTCCGAGGTCGACCTCGCCGGCTACGAGATGGACGCCGAGACCTACGGGCTCGACCGCAAGTTCCACGAGAAGCGTCTCGACGTGGGCGAGCAGGTGCTCGTCCTCGGCCGGCTCGACCGCGAGGGCGGCACTGGCGCGGTCTCGGGCACCATCACGGACGGTGGCGACGACCGGTTCGTCGTCGCGGACACGTCCCAGCGGTGGGCGGCGATGCGGCTGGCGAAGACGGCCGTGTTCTACACCCTCGGTGGCCTGCTGCTGGCCCTCGCGGCGGCATGGACCGCGGCGTACCTGCTGGTTCCGGGGCTGGTGCCGCCGTGAGTCGGCGCATCGACACCGGCCGGGCCGGCGCAGGCAGACGTGACAGTTATCGGGAACGCTGCTGAAGGGCCGGTATGGTCCTCGGTCTCTCCACGTTCGGTCTCCTCGCATCCCTCGCCGGGTTCGCCCTCGTCGGGTACGGCGGGCTCGCGGCCCGCGACGCCTACCGCATCCACGCCAACGACCCGAAATCGGCCTACGAGGCGCGCAACAGCGGCCCCTTCGAGATAGAGGGGACGGCGAAACCGCACGAGGAGTACGTCCGGTCGCCGTTCACCGACACGCAGTGTCTGGCCTGTCGCTGGAAGGTCGAGGAGTACCGCACCAGCGGGAAGAACAGCCACTGGGCGACCGTCGACGAGGGGACCTGGTGGCGACCGTTCCGGGTCGAGGACGACACCGGGCAGGTGCTCGTCGACCCGCAGGGCGCCCGGTTCTCGCTCGAGGAATCGAGTCGTATCGAGGTGGACGGCGGGACGATGCCGCCCGAGCAGGTCCAGCAATTCATCGACGCCAACGAGGCGGTCGACTCCGAGAACACGTCGGTCGACCTCAAGTTGTTCAGGCTCAAGACGGGCAACGACCGGCGCTACGTCGAGGAACGGCTCGACGTCGGCGAGACGGTCCACGTCCTCGGGCACAGCCGACCCGACCCTGACCGCGAGTTCGGGTCGCGGCTGTACGCCATCGTCGGCGCCCCGCAGCGACTCGACAGCGGGCCGCTGGGGAACCTGCTCGCGCGACTGCTGGAGCCGCCGTTCCTCGTCTCCGACACCACCGAGCGCGGGGCGGTCCGCCGACTGGCGTTCCGCGCCGTGGTCCCGCTCGCCATCGGGGTCGCCTGCCTCGGCTTCGCGCTCGTCCTGTTGTGAGACCGTCTCACGGCCGGGCGGCCATGCGGTACCGCATCCGCGGCCTTTTTCGCCCCCCGAATCCAAGGGTCGCCCATGTCAGCGCTGCGTGACGCGTTACGGGAGCTTCCGGACGCGGTGTTCGCCGACTTCCTCGAATCCGACGAGGCGTATCTGCTGGTCATCGACCTGCCGGGCGTCACCGCCGACACGCTCGACGTCTCCGTGAAGAGCGGCCGCCTCACCATCGAGGCACGCCGGGAGAAGGACGTCCCGCCGGAGTTCCGCTACGACCGGGAGGACCGGTCGATGTTCCTCGACGCCGAACTCCCCCTGCCGCCGGACGCCACCCCCGAGGGGGCCGAGGCGACCGTCGAACGCGGCGTCCTCCGGCTCACACTCCCCAAACGCGGGGCCGCCGAGGAGACCACCATCGAGATAACGGACGCCGAGTAAGCCCGGGTGGTCACGCTGGTCTCCCTCCGCGCCTACTGGCGCTTCTTCGTCGTCGCGCGCCAGTTCCTCCCGTTGCTGCTCGCCTACGCCCGCGACCGCCGCAAGTACCTGCTCTTCGGCGGGAAGCGACAGGTCGACCGAGAGACGCGCGTCTACCGCGCCGAGCGACTGCTCGACTCCCTGCTCACGCTCGGGCCGACCTTCATCAAACTCGGACAGCTGCTCTCGACCCGCCCCGACATCCTGCCCCCGGAGTACATCGACGTGCTCTCCTCGCTCCAGGACGACGTGCCCGCCGCACCCTGGGAGGAGGCACGGGTCGTCATCGAGGACGAACTCGGCCCCGTCGACGAGGTGTACGACGAGTTCGACAACGACCCCATCAGCGGGGCGAGCCTCGGGCAGGTGTACCGCGCCCGGGTCGACGGCGAGGAGGTCGCCGTCAAGATCCGCCGGCCGGGCATCGAGTCGCTGGTGAACGCTGACCTCACCGTCATCAAGTGGTCGCTCCCGTTCCTCATGCGCTTCGTGGGCGAGGCCCGGGCGTTCTCGCTGGAGAACCTCGCCGACGAGTTCGCGAAGACCATCCGCGAGGAGATGGACTACCAGCGCGAGGCCCGGATGCTCAACGAGATCCGGAGCAACTTCGCCGAGGACGACGACATCGTCATCCCGGAGGTGCTCGCGGGCTACTCCGGGCCGCGCGTGCTCACGATGCACTACGTCACGGGGACGAAGATCAACGACATCGACGACCTCGACGAGAAGGGCATCGACCGGAGCGAGGTCGCCGAGACGCTCCAGCGCGCCTACCTGAAGATGATCATCGAGGACGGCGTCTTCCACGCCGACCCGCACCCGGGGAACCTCGCGGTCCAGGACGACGGCTCCATCATCTTCTACGACTTCGGCATGTCGGGCCGGGTCGACTCGTTCGTCCAGGAGAAGATCGTCGAGTTCTACATCGCCGTCGCCAACCAGGACATCGACGGCATCCTCGACTCCCTCATCGCCATCGGGACGCTCTCGCCCAGCGCCGACCGCCAGGTCATGGGCGAGGTGATGGAACTCGCCATCGCGGACGCCCGCGGTGACGACATCGAGCAGTACCGCGTCAACCAGATCATCGCCCAGATCGAGGACTCCATCTACGAGTTCCCGTTCCGGCTGCCCGCCAACCTCGCGCTGGTCCTGCGCGTCGCGACCGTCGTGGAGGGCGTCTGTGTCACCCTCGACTCCGACTTCGACTTCATCAGCACTGCCACGGAGTACCTCACCGAGCAGGGCTACCGCGAGGAGTCCATCAAGCAGTTCGTCGGGGACACCCGCGACCAGGCCTGGGAGTCCGCCCAGTCGATGCTGCGGGTCCCGCCGAAACTGGAGAACACGCTCGACCGCGCCCAGCGCGGGAACCTCACGGTACAGATCGAGCTGAACGACTCGGCGGGGACACTCGACAAACTGGCGAAACGGCTGGTCTACGCCCTGTTCTTCGCGTTCGGGCTGGTCTCCTCGTCGGTGCTGTACGCCGCCGGCGGCGTCTGGGAGGTCCGGGCTGCCGCCGTCATCGCGGTGTTCTCGCTGTTCACCCTCGTCGGCCTCTACCTCTCGTTCCGGACGAAGAAGGGCATCCGGGCGCAGCCGCAGTTCACCCGACAGAACCTGCGCGAGCGCCGCGGGAACGAGTAGCCGACCAGCATGTGGCACCTCTACCACCGGGTCGACCGGTGGCTCCGGGGGCTCCCTCGATACCAGTACGCACTGTTCTTCGGGCTGTCGGGCGGTGTGGGCGTCCTTCTGGCCGGTCTGCTGGTGAGCGACGAGTTCCTGATTCTGCAGGCCGGCACGATGGCGCTCGTCATGTTCGGACTGGAGGCGGTGTTCGGCCTGCACCAGACGGGCGAGGGCTGAGCGAGCCGGCGCGACCGCCCTGCTCTCGTCCCCCGCACCGGGCCCGGGTTCGCACGCCGCCAGCGCCGACGCCGGGACCCAACGACATTTCTACCAGCCCCACCCACGACCACGCATGGACATCGAGCCCTTCGGCCTCGAACGGTGGTTCGGGCAGTACGAACACGGCGCCGACATCATGCTCGCCGAATCCGGCATCCGCCCGCTCGAGCCCTCGCGCTTCGACACGGACCCGGGGACGCTGAACTACGTCATCCCGACCGACGGCGACCCCGAGTTCCGGGCCGAGGTCGGGGAGCGGTACGGCCGCGGTGCCGACGAGGTGTGTTTCACCTGCGGGACACAGGAGGCGAACCTGCTCGTCTTCCTCTCGCTGCTGGACGAGGGCGACCACGCGGTCGTCGTCACACCGACCTACCAGGCGCTCCGGTCGGTGCCCGAGGCCGTCGGCGAGGTCAGCACCGTCTCGCTGGAGCCCCCCGAATGGGAACTCGACGTGGACGCGGTCGCCGACGCGATGCGCGAGGAGACGAGGCTCGTCGTGTTGAACAACCCGAACAACCCGACCGGGCGGTACCACGACGAGGCCAGGGTCAGGGAGCTGTACGACCTCGCGGCCGAACACGAGGCCTACCTGCTCTGCGACGAGGTGTACCGGCTGCTCGCCGAGGACCCGCTTCCGCCGGTGGCCAGCATGGGCGAGTGGGGCATCTCGACGACCAGCCTGACGAAGGCGTACGGACTGGCAGGGCTGCGATTCGGGTGGATCGCCGGCCCCGAGGACGTGGTCCAGCAGGCCGTCGAGTGGAAGGATTACACCACCATCTCGCCACCCATCTTCGGCCAGCACGTCGCCCGGCAGGCCCTCGGCGAGCAGGAAGCGGAGATACTGGCGGAGAACCGCGAACTGGCGCAGACGAACCGCGACATCGTCCGCGAGTTCGTGGTGGAACACGACCTCGACTGGTACGACCCGGTGGGGGTGAACGGGTTCGTCTCCGTGCCCGAGGGGTTCGCGGACGCCCGGGAGTTCTGTGTCGCCGTCGTCGAGGAGGAGAGCGTCGTGCTCGCGCCGGGCGACCTGTTCGGATTCGACGGGTACTGGCGGCTCGGGTTCGGGCTACCGACCGACGAACTGGAAGAGGGACTCGACCGCGTGAGCCGGGTCATCGAGCACGGCGGCGACTGACCTCGCCGCACTCAGTCCGCCACCGACGGCCGTTTCTCCCCGACGCTCCCGGCGCCCGAGGCCGACCGGACCGGCGAGACCGCCACCCACAGCACCCCTGCGCCGAGGGCGACCACGACGCCGGCGAGGGCGATGGTCCGGACCGCACCGGTGCCCTCGGCGACGGCGCCACCGCCGAGCTTGGCC
This sequence comes from Haloarchaeobius amylolyticus, assembly GCF_026616195.1. NCBI lineage: Archaea > Methanobacteriati > Methanobacteriota > Halobacteria > Halobacteriales > Halorubellaceae > Haloarchaeobius > Haloarchaeobius amylolyticus. Next base: position 1,291,704 of record NZ_JANHDH010000001.1, on the reverse strand, counting down.
AGCCCGGAGGCGAGCGAGAGCGCCATCGAGGCGCCCGAGAGAACCGTCGCCCGGCCCACGTCCGTGAGCCGGTCGTTGAGGTACTGGTTCCGGACCGGCTGGAGGATGGTGTGGACCGCCCGGTTCAGGAACAGCACCGGGACGACCAGCACGGGCAGGACCAGCGCGCCGGCGTAGAACACGCCGACGACGGGTGCGACGAGGAGGAAGACCCCGGCGACGCCGAGGTGGTCCTCGAACCACCCGGTCGAGGCGGCCACACCCGCGGAGACGAGCTTGAACGCGGCGTACAGCGCGCCGAAGGCCGGGAGGGGGACGCCGACGGCCGCGGCGGCGGGCTGCTCGAACGAGCGCGTCAGCCCGAACAGGCCGGCGAACAGCGCGGCGTAGACGAGGAACCACCGGACCGAGGGGCGACCGAGCTGGAGTCGCAGGGTCCAGACGGCGTCCCGGACCGTGAACAGCTCGTCGTCGGGCGCGTTCTCGGGGGCGTCCTCGGGCGCCTCGTCCGCGTCCGCCGAATCCGCCTCGACCGCCGCGTCCGCGGTCGCCGGGAGCGTCAGCAGCAGCGGGATTCCCGACGCCGCCAGCGCGGCGTTCGCGAAGAACGGGATGGTCCAGTCGACCGTGGCCAGCACGCCCGAGAGGAGGGCCGTGCCCGCGGAGACCACGAGCAACACGGTGCTGGCCCGGCCGCGGTAGCGGGCGAAGTCGTCCGCGGCGCCGCGACTCGCGAGGAGTTCGTACAGCCACGCGTCGACCGTGCCGGACCGGAAGGCCCAGCCGGTCGCCCAGACCACGTTGAGCAGCATGTACTCGACCGGCGTGTCGACGAAGACGTACGCGACCAGCGAGAGCGCGGAGAGGCCGTTCCCGAGCGCGAGACTGGCCCGGCGGCCGATGCGGTCGCCGAGGTAGCCCGTGGGTATCTCGGCGGCGACGAGGGCGAACGAGAAGACGGCCTTGATGGCCCCGATCTCGGCCAGCCCGAACTGGCGGACCTCCAGCAGGTAGAGCACGCTGACCGGGAGGTAGAGCCCGTAGGAGTTCGTGAGGTAGTAGAGGTAGAACCGTCGAACGAGCGGGCGAACGTCGGTCATCACGTGTGGAGGTACGGATACCACGGAAAAGTGACTTTTCGGAAATACGTTTCTGTAATCTATCTGTTTGGTCTGTCGCTCGGCCCCAGTTCCGGCGAGATTCGGCGCGTCAGATGTGGCGAACGGCACGGATGCGGACGTGTAAGAAACCATACTGTAATTCGTCTCAGCGAGCGCTTTTGTGGGTCTCCCGGGTAGGTGTGCGTACAACACGATGTCCGCCGACCCACACGTCCTCGCCATCTGTGGCAGTCTCCGCGAGCACAGCAAGACCAGAACCGCCCTCCGCGAGGCCCTCGACGCGGCGGCCGAATCCGGCGCAACGACCGAACTTCTCGACCTCCGCGAGTACGACCTGCCGCCGGTGAACGCCGACGACATGGCCGCCGGCGACGCCGACGCCCTGCGCGAGCGTGTCGCCGCGGCCGACGCGGTCCTCCTCGGGACGCCGAACTACCACGGTTCCTACGCCGCCCCGCTGAAGAACGCGCTCGATTACTGCAAGCGCGACCAGTTCGGCGGGACGACCGTCGGCCTGCTGGAGGTCGCCGGCGGAAGCTACCCGAAGCCCGCACTGGCGCACCTCCGCGGGGTCGCCCGGACCCTGAACGCCTGGACGCTCCCCCACGAGGTCGGCATCCCGGATTCCCACGAGACGGTCGGCCGGGACGGCATCACCGACCCGGCTATCGAGCGCCGGGTCCGGGAACTCGGCGAGCAACTCGTCGAGTACGCCGGCGTCGACCGCTATCCCGAGATGGCCGAAGAGCGCGGCGACCAGCCGGCGGAGGCCACGGGGCGAGCCTGACCATGGAGGCGACTGGCTATCTCCGGCGCATCGGGCTCGAACCCGACAGCATCTACGAGCCGGACCTGGCGACCCTCGCCCGCATCCAGCAGGCACACGTCACGAGCGTCCCGTTCGAGACGCTCTCGATCACGGGCCACCCGCACCGCGAGGACGCCGGCGAGGGCGTCTCGCTCTCCCTCCCCGACCTGTACGAGAAGATCGTCGACCGTCGCCGCGGAGGGTTCTGCTTCGAACTCAACGGCCTGTTCGGCTGGCTGCTGGCCGAACTCGGCTACGAGCGCGACCGCGTCGCCTCCATGATGCTGAGCGACGACGGCGACCCGAGCCCACCCGCGAACCACCACACGAACGTCGTGACGCTGGACGGGCGGCGCTACGTCGTCGACGTTGGCATGGGGATTCCGGTGCTCAGACGGCCGCTTCCTCTCGACGGCGAGGAGCTGACGGACGAGGTCGGCGTCGACTGGCGCGTCGGCGAGAGCGACCGCCCCGACGCGGACTACGTCACGCAGTACCGCAAACCGGGCGAGGACGACTGGTCGAACCGGTACGTCTTCCGGGACGTGCCCCGGGAGCTGTCGTACTTCGAGGCGACCTGCGAGTACCTCGCGACCGCCCCGGAGTCGACGTTCACCGGCGACCCCGTCGTCTCCATCGCGACCGGGACGGGCCACCGCAAGCTCACGAGGGAGACGGTGACCCGGTCGTGGGGTGCGGAACTGGAAGAAGAGGCGGTCTCCGAGACGGACTGGGACGAGGTACTGCAGAACGAATTCGGTATCGCGCTCGACCGCGAGCCCGGCCTCAGAGCGGGAGCAGGTGGATGAACTCCTCGATCTCCACGTCGTCGACGCCGTAGGCGGTGACGCGGCGGCCGTTGTGCGAGAACTGCGTGTACGTCGGCGACATCACGCCGACGACGCGGTCGATGGGGATGGAGACGTAGTCGTAGTCGTCGGTGTTGACCTGGTCGAACCCGACCACCCAGTCCCAGTCCTCGATGACGAAGGCGGCGTCGACCTGTGCGGGCTGGTCGTCGGCGTAGTAGATCTTCGCGACGGAGCTGGCGTCCGGGTGGGGCATCGTCGTGCTCATGGGGTTCCTGACGCCGCGAGAGGATTTATAGGCGTATTGAGACGTGCTCGCAGTCGGGTCGCGAACGCGTCTCCGGGGGACTCGCGGCCCCGATAGACTCTCTGGAACACGGACATATCGTGGTAACCTCTATGTAGGATGGCAGTCACCTTTCCAGTGTGTACGGGACCTGCCGTGGGACCCGGACCGGCTCCCAAGCCATGACAGACCCAACGATCAGACGGGGTGACGGCGTGACGGGTATCACGGACAGGTCCGACCTCGACACGCTGGCGGCGGTGCTCGACCCGGACTGCCAGCGCATCCTCGCGACGCTCGGCACCGCTGCACGGACCGCACCGGAACTGGCCGACGCGTGCGACCTCCCGACGTCGACGACGTACCGGAAGCTCGACAAACTGTGCGACGCGGGCGTCGTCGAAGAAGGTGTCCGGGTTCGGACGGCCGGCAAGCCGGCGAGCGAGTACCAGCTCACGCCGACCGACGTGTGCGTCAGCGTGACCAGCGACGGCGACATCGTCGTCGACAGGCAGTCCGACTGAGACTGCCTCGCCGTCGCGGTCGTGCCTGCCCGGTCAGCCGAGCAGGTACGTCATCCAGCGGTTCTGCTCGACGAACTCGGTGTCCTCGAGCCACGCGTCGACGCCGAGGATGCGACCCGCACCGAACGCACCCAGCCCGAACAGGAGCATCGCGTAGACCACGTGGTCGTCGATGATGAACGAGTGCTGGAGCGGGAAGCTCGCCAGCCAGTAGAACAGCATCATGATGGCCGCCCAGAAGGCGCTCCAGCGCACGAACGCCCCGATGAGCAGGGCGAGCCCGGTGAGTGTGAGCCCCCACATGTTGAGTGGGTCGATGAGCCAGAGCCAGTCCGCGGCCAGGGCCTCCCAGAAGCCCGCCATGAAGTTCTCGCCGGAGGCGGCACCCATCAGGTAGCCCTGTGCGGACCAGTCGCCGGCGAGGACCTTGTCGATGCCCGCGTAGAACAGTACCCAGCCCATGGTGAGCCGCATACCGAGCAGGGCGTACCCCACCCACGTCTCCGAATACTCGAAGCCTGTCTGTCTGCCGAACAGTTCCATCTCGGGTTCTCTCGTCGCCATCTGTGAATCACCCATGGTACCATACACCATTCGAAGACTTATATCGAGACGAGACTTCCAGCGCCGTGAGAAAAAGCCCCAGTCGGGCGTCTCTGGCTCGCGAACAGCCCTCGGGACCGGTCCCCGTCGCTGGGGCGTTCCAAACCGTTTATACCAGTACGGGAGGAACGCTGGAACATGGCTAAAGAGCAAAAGGAAGTTCGTGACCTCCAAGAGGGTAGCTACGTGATGATCGACGACGCCGCGTGTAAGATCAACCACTACTCCACGGCCAAACCGGGCAAGCACGGCAGTGCGAAGGCCCGCGTCGAGGCCGTCGGCGTCTTCGACGGCAAGAAGCGCTCGATGTCCCAGCCGGTCGACGCGAAGTGCTGGGTCCCCATCATCGAGCGAAAGCAGGGCCAGATCGTCTCCGTCGAGTCCGACACCGTCGCCCAGGTCATGGACCTCGAGACGTACGAGACGTTCTCGATGTCCATCCCGGCGGACCTCGACGTCTCGCCCGACGACGAACTCGAGTACCTCGAACTCGACGCCCAGCGCAAGATCGTCTAGATGTTCCCGGGAGCCCGCGCCGACCGCGACGATTCGGACTACGTGGTCGTCGGGGCTCCACTCGACGTCTCGACGACCTTCCAACCGGGGACGCGGTTCGGACCGGACCGCGTCCGTCGTTTTGCCGAAACGTACGACGACTACGACCACCGGACGGACCAGTACTTCTCGGACCTGCACGTCCACGACCACGGCGACGTCCGCGCCTGGGACGACGCCGAAGAGTACCTCGACTACCTCGAGGGCGTCTGCCGGGACGCGGTCTGGGACGACGCGATACCCCTCCTGCTCGGGGGTGAGCACACCATCACGCTCGCGAACGTCCGGGCGGTCGAACCCGAGGTGTTCGTCTGTCTCGACGCCCACCTCGACCTCCGCGCCGAGTACGACGGCAACGAGTTGAGCCACGCGACCGTGACCAGGCACGTCCTCGACATCGCCGAGGAGGCCATCGTCCTCGGTGCCAGAACGGGCTCCGAGGCGGAGTGGAACCGCGCCGCCGAGGCCGACGTGACGGTCGTCCCACCCGAAGACGTGGCCGACTGGGAACCCGACCTCGGCGACCGCGAGGTCTACCTCTCGGTCGACATCGACGGGGCCGACCCCGGGTTCGCGCCGGGGACCGGGACGATGGAGCCCTTCGGCCTCGCCCCGCGGGAGATGCGGGACGTTATCCGCGCACTCGGCGAGTCCGGACAGGTCACCGGTTTCGACGTGGTCGAGGTCAACGACCGCGACGACGGCCAGGCCGCGGCACTCGGCGGGAAGCTCCTCCGCGAGTTCGTCTACGCCGACGCTGCCTCGCGCTGAGTACCGTTCGTCACTGCCGGAGAGAAGTCGACGGCACGACCGGCCGACGGGGCGTCACGTCCCCTACGTCAGCCGTTTCAGTTTCCGCTTGATTCGTCGCCTGACGCGTCGCGGCAACCGCCGCCACGCTCGCATCGCCTTGCTGAGTTTTCCCATGCTGTCTCACCTCGGTTCGGTCCGGTGTGGAACACGACAGGCTACGCCGCCCGCCCAGTTGAGGGGCGGCCCACGACACTGAGGGTGGCAGGGAACCGCCGCGTACAAGCCGCCGGCGGTCGTTGGTCCGCTATGGAGCTCACCGAGTTCTGCGACCGACTCGACGAGGAACTACGGACCGAGGACTGGGCGAGCCTCGACGCCAGCGCGAACGGCCTGCAGGTCGGCCCCGCCGAGGCCGATGTCGAGCGGGTCGCGTTCTGCACCGACGGGGTCGAGGAGACGTTCCACATGGCCGCGGAGTGGGACGCCGACGCGATGGTCGTCCACCACGGCATCTCCTGGGGCGGCATCGAGCGCGTCACCGGCCGCCACTACGGCCGCATCGCGCCCCTCGTGGAGAACGACGTGGCGCTGTACGTCTCGCACCTGCCCCTCGACGGTCACCCGGACCTCGGGAACGCGGCCGGCGTCGCCGACCTGCTCGACCTCGCGAACCGGGCCCCCTTCGGCGAGGTCGGCCCGGAACACGCCGGCCAGCAGGGTCGCCTCCCCGAGCCACAGAGCGCCGAGGAGCTGTGCAAGACGCTCGAGGTCGAGCTCTCGACCGGCGGCCAGCCCGTGCAGGTGCTCGACTTCGGCCCCGACGAACTGGAGCACGTCGCCATCGTCACCGGCGACGGCTCGGACTACATCGACGAGGCCGCCGCCAGGGGGGTCGACGCCGTCGTGATGGGCGAGGGGAAACAGAAGACGTACCACGAGGCCCAGGAGGCCGGGCTCACGGTCGTCCTCGCCGGCCACTACGCCACGGAGACCTTCGGCGTGCGCAACCTCCAGTCGTGGGTCGAGGAGTGGGACGAGGACCTGGAGACGACCTTCTTCGACGTGCCGACCGGGCTCTGAGGCGTCGGCGTCACTCCCGGCTCCGGCTCCGACGCTGACGCTGACTCAGCGAGACGTGTGGACGCCGTCGCCCGGACCGCCGGGTGAGAGGTAGTCGAACTCGTTCGTCGGGAGCGTCCCGGTCGTCCACACCATCTCTCCGTTCTTCTGTACCTCGAGACCGTCGTAGGGCTCGAAACGGTCGGCCGAGACGCGGGACGCCAGTTGCTCGGTGCTGGCCTGTTCGGCCTCGGCGTAGGTGTACGCGCAGGTCAACTCGGTCGTCTCCGACCCGAAGGTCCACGACCTGAGCCTGCCGGAACGCCCGTCGGCCCACCGGGTCGTCGACCCGTCCATCGCCTCCGGGTAGCACGTCAGCGCGTGCGGGTCGTCGACCAGGCCGAGCAACGCCCCGACGTAGCTGTTCGCGTCGGCGTACCGGTCCGTCTCGCCGGCCTTCGCGTCGAGGATGGCCTCGACGAAGGCCCGTTTCTCCTCCTCGGGCGTGTAGCCCGTCGTCACGATGGCGTCCGCGGAGACGGCGAGGACGGGCCCCGTGTCGTAGAGGTCGAACCCGCGGTAGCGGTCGAGGTGGGTGCCGGTGTGTTCCTCGCCGTCGTCGTACGTCCCCCTGACGCCCGTGAGCTGGTCCCGTACGGCGCCGGTGTCGAACGAGCCGAGGACGACCTGCATACCGGGGAGACCGAACCGCATCGCGGCATCGACCGGCCCGAGGTCGTAGTCGTCGAGCGCCTTGACCCGGCTGGCACGCGACGCCTCGGTCAGCAGGCGCTCGTGGGCGTTCTCGTGGAGGACCTCCTTCTGGGCCTCGATGGCGGCGAGGTCGTGGTACGCGACGCCGTAGCCGTCGTGGTACGGTGAGTCGGCCGGCGAGGGGAGCCACTGCGCCAGCGCGGGTGGCGTCCCGGTCGACCCGGGTCGGTCCGACGCGTCGGTCGTCGTGTCGGTTGCCGTCCCGGTATCGGTCGAGGGGTCGTCGGTCGTGCCGCCCCCGTCGGAGGTGAACGACTCACCGATGCACCCGCTCAGTGACGCGAGGGCGCCACCAGCGAGGGAGAGCCCGGTCGTCCGGAGGAGGGACCGTCGGCTGCAGGGCATGTCCAGAGGTCCGCCGACCAGTCACATAAGTTTTGTCCACCAGTCGATATGTCTGTGTGTTTCAAAACAGGTGGAGGGGCTCGTGCTGACCGTCGAAGGCGGTAGAATCGAACGACAGGATGGGGGATACCGCTTACTTTCAGCCGGCAACCTACCCCCACTGGATAGTATCGGTTTCGGTATGATACGCCGGTCCGGGGCGTCAGGGAATGCAGCAGACCGCCGGCGTCCAGCACGGCCAGTCGTGGGTCGGGAGAGGAAGCGAAGAACTGGCGGACTCAGACCGTGTCGTCGGGGTCGTGTCGCTCGGCCATCCGGTCGGCCTCGGTGGCGTACCGCTGTTGCGTCTCCGGGTCGTCGACCGGGACGAGGTCGTCTGTCGGCACCTCCCTGGCGGCCGTCACCTCGGGCGCGCGACCGGTCCCGAACCGGTTGAACGCCCACTCCTTCTGGAGGTACTGGCTCCCGTCGGGTGTCGCGTAGACGATGACGAGGATGTTCGGGGAGTCGGCCGAGTACGTCCGTTCGACCATCCACACCTGCGTCGTCTCGCGTTGCGTCGTGCCGATGGTTCCTGTCATAGGTGCGGCTACGCGGCCGTCGCTCGTCAACGGTGCTGCCGATTCCCAGCGACGGAGAACGAGACCGGTCCCTTACAGCGGTTCGGGGGTGTTCCGCGCGTTCTCGACCTCCTGGTCGGAGGTCGCCCGGACGAGGTCCTCGGCGTTGTACTCGGCGACCTCGCCGGTCGCCAGCTCGGTGACGTGGACCTCGGTGCCTTCGTCGTTCCACGCGGCGCGGTAGCCGTCGCGCTCGACGGCGTCGAAATCTGTCTGGCTCAGCTCGTAGGCGAGCACGTCGGCGTCGGTCTCCCCGAGGGGCATACGTCGCCTATCACCCCCGACCGCGGAAGGTCTTTCGCTCTCCGGGGGGAGCACCCACGGTACTAAGAGCGTCCGCCGTGCAGTGTCGGCCGATGCTGCAGATCCGTTCGCCGGAGGCGGTGCTGACCGAGTTCGCGACCGTCCTGCAGGACGCCGCGGTCTTCGTCGCCGTCGCGGCCGTCATCTTCCTGCCGGGGCGGTACCTCGTGGTGCCGGGGGCGCGCTGGCTCATGGACGCCGCGAACGTCGACGACACGCTCGAACTGCCGCTGCTCAAGGTCCTCGACGCCGGGTTCGCGCTGTTCGCGGTGTTCACCGCCATCACCGTCTCCGGCGTGGCGAGCTTCCTCGCGACCAAGGAGGCCATCACGGCCGGGGCGACCATCGCCATCGGGTTCGCCTCCCAGGACGTGCTCGGCAACCTCGTCAGCGGCGTCTTCATCGTCCTGGACCCGACGTACAACATCGGCGACTGGATCCAGTGGAAGGACAAGGAGGGCATCATCGAGGACATCAGTTTCCGGGTGACGCGCATCCACACCTTCGACAACGAACTCGTGACGGTGCCGAACTCGGAGCTGACGAAGAACACCATCACGAACCCGGTCGCGAAGGAGCGCCTCCGGGTGACGTTCCCCTTCGGCGTGGGCTACGAGGACGACCTCGAACGCGCCCAGGCCATCATCGTGGAGGCGGCGCTGGCCCACGACGAGATCCTGGACCGCCCCGGCCCGAGCGTCCGCATCCAGGAACTCGGCGACTCGGCGGTGATACTCGAGTCCCGCTTCTGGATCGACACGCCCGCCCGGACCGACTTCATCCGCATCCGGTCGGAGTTCGTCGAGAACGTCAAGGCGCAGTACGACGCCGAGGGCATCTCCCTGCCCGCGCCACAGCGCGAACTCTCGGGCTCCATCGAGACCACCGAACAGGTCGTCGGGAACGGCGCCTGAGGACGACGCCGGCAGTGCATCCCGACCGTCGGACCGCAGCCGGTTTATATCGGCCGCCGGAGAACCTCGCGACGTGACCCGAGTCGACCCGAAGTGGCGGATGCTCGCCCTGCTGGCGACGGCCGAACTGCTCGCGATGACGCTCTGGTTCTCGGCGTCGGCGGTCGGCCCCGAGCTGGCCGCGGCGTGGGACCTGTCGCCGGCGCAGACGGCGTGGCTGACGAACGCGGTGCAACTTGGCTTCGTCGCCGGGGCGTTGCTCTCGGCGGGGCTGACGCTCTCGGATACCGTCCCGCCCCGGTACCTCTTCGCCGGCTCGTCGCTGCTCGGGGCGCTGGCGACCGCCGTCATCGCCGGCGTCGTCGGCTCCTTCCTCCCGGCCGTGGCGCTCCGGTTCCTGACGGGCGCGGCCCTCGCCGGGGTCTACCCGCCGGGGATGAAGCTCATCGCGGGCTGGTTCGACACCGGGCGCGGCTTCGCCATCGGGACGCTCGTCGGCGCGCTCTCGGTCGGGTCGGCCATGCCCCACCTGCTCCGGGCCGCCGGCGGTGTCGGCGACCCGCGGGCCGTCCTCTACGGGGCGGCCGCCCTCGGCGCCGTCGGTGGCCTGCTCGCGCTCGCGGCCAGACCGGGCCCGCACCAGGCGCCGGCGGCCCCCTTCGACCCGGGTGCCATCGGCCGCATCCTCCGGGACCGCCCGACCATGCTGGCCAACGGCGGCTACTTCGGCCACATGTGGGAACTCTACGCGGTCTGGACGTGGATTCCGCTCTACCTCACCGCCGGCTTCTCGGAGTCGGCCGGGGCCGACACCGTCGCGCTCCTCGCGTTCGCGACCATCGCGGTCGGCGGGCTCGGCGCCGCGGCCGCGGGCCGGGTCGCCGACGTGGTCGGCCGGACCACCCTCACGAGCGCCAGCATGGTCGTCAGTGGCGCGTGCTGTCTGCTCGCGGTCCCGCTGTTCGGCGCGCCGCTGTGGCTGCTCGTCCCCTTCCTGCTCGTCTGGGGCGTGGCCATCGTCGCGGACTCGGCGCAGTTCTCGGCGGCGGTGTCCGAACTCGCGGCCCCGAGCTACGTCGGGAGCGCGCTGACGCTCCAGACCGCGGTCGGCTTCCTGCTGACGACGGCCTCCATCCAGCTGACGCCGGTCGTGGCCGACGCGGTCGGCTGGCAGTACGCCTTCGTCCCGCTGGCGGTCGGGCCGCTGGTGGGCACGCTCTCGATGCTCCGGCTCCGGGCGCGGCCCGAGGCGGCAGACCTCGCCGGGGGTCGGGGATAGATTATTGCCTCGGCCGTCTGAACCGTCGCACGATGTCGCTGCTAGTTCCCTTCGACGGTTCCGACCTCTCGACGACCGCGCTGCGGCGCGCCACGGAGTTCGCGGACTTCTCGGACGCCTCGCTCGTGGTGCTCACGCTCGTCCCGGACGACCCCGAGTACGCCCGCGAGCGCGGCTGGCTCGACCCGGAGGACACGTTCGACGTGGGCGTCATCGAGCGCAAACTCCGCCAGCGCGTCCACGACATCGCGCCGAACGCCGAGTTCCGCTGTGAACTGGTCGAGGAGAACGCAGACCCCGTCGCGACGCTCCCGATGGACGTGGCCCGGCGCATCCGGCAGATCGCCGCCGACGTCGACGCGGAGATCCTCTTCGTCGGCAGCGAGAACGCCGGCCGCGTGTCGACGCCGCTGACCAGCGTCGGCTCGCCCATCTCGGAGGACCCGCAGTACGACGTCCACATCGTCCGGCACCCGGAGTGACGCCCGGCCGTCATCTGGCACACCCGCGAACGCCCCCGACCCGGACACGGTCGGGTCCCTGTTTTTGACCCTCGCACGTGTACTCTCCTGCATGAACCCCCCGCGCTTCGGCGCCGCCGTCTCCCGCCAGCACCGCCGGGTCGACACCGAAGGTCGTGACGTCTACGTCGTGGGGGACGTCCATGGCTGTCTCCAGCCGCTGGAGGAACTGCTCGACACCCTCGGGGTCGACGAGGACGACCTCGTGGTCTTCGTCGGGGACCTGGTGACCCGCGGCCCCGACAGCGCGGGCGTGGTCGACCTCGTCCGCAACTCGCCGAACATGCTCTCGGTGCGGGGGAACAACGAGCAGAAGGTGGTCGACGGCGCCGTCGACCTGCCGGCCCTCTCGGGGCGCCAGCGCCAGTGGCTCGCGTCGCTCCCGGTGGCGCTCTCGTGGGAGGACGTGCTGGTCGTCCACGGCGGCATCGACCCGCGCAAACCACTGGCGTCGCACGTCCCGGAGGACCTGCTGAACGTCGGGTCGCTCACGGATTCGGGCTACGGCCGGCCGTACTGGTGGGAGTTCTACCACGGCCCCTTCCGCGTCTTCTTCGGCCACCGGGTGTTCGCCGCGCCCTTCGTCAGCGAGCACGCGGTCGGGCTGGACACCGGCTGCGTGTACGGGAACCAGCTCTCGGGCTTCGACTGCCAGACCGGCGAGGCCGTGAGCGTCCCGGCCCCGGAGGCGTACCGGGAGCGCGACCCCGACGACTACATCGACCCGGGCGTGTTCGCCTGAGGTCGCCAGAGTCAGCCCGCCCGGTCACTCGAAGGTCGCGTCGAGGCGCCTCGCAAGTCCATCAAGCGCATCCCGCCCCTGTGCCTCGCCGTCGAGCACCGGGAGCGTGCAGAGCTCGCGGTCCGGGAATCGCTCGCGGATGTCCGCGAGGCGCTCTTCGTGCAATTGCCGTCTGGTCGTACACCGGTGGCAGTCGCAGTCGTCGGCCTCGAGCACGCGGTTGACGACGATGGTCCCGACGGGGACCTCGGCCGCCGCGAGCTGGTCGACCAGTCGCTCGGTCTCCGCGATGGCCATCGCCTCCGGGACGAGGACGGGCCGGAACTCGGTCCGTTCGGGGTCCCTGAGCACCTCGCTCACGTCGTCGAGCCGGTCGCGCAGGTCGGCCACGGCGTCGGGTGCGTCGCGGTCGCGACCGAAGAACGCGGCCGGCCCGAACATCGCGCTGCGGGCCGAGTCGACCAGTCGGCGGACCTGTCCCCGCACCTCGCCGGCCGCACCCAGCGTGCTCGCGAGGACCTCGGGGAGGTCGAGCAGCCGGAGCGTGTGTCCGGTCGGGGCGGTGTCGAGGACCACGTGGTCCCAGTCGTCGCTCGCGGCGTAGTCGGCGATGTGTTCGAGCGCGGCGACCTCGTCGGCGCCGGGGACCAGCCCGGCCGCGAACAGCTCCTCGAGCGTCTCCTCGTCGATGCGGAGGCCGGCCTCGCGGAAGTCGGCGACCAGCGCCTCGACCACGCGCCGGTAGGCCGCCTGTCCCGTCTCGGGCGACACCTCGACGCCCCAGCAACCGTCGGCGAGTTCGCGGGGCTCGCCGCCGACGGTGGTGTCGAAGGCGTCGCCCAGCGAGTGCGCCGGGTCGGTCGAGACGACCAGCACGCGGTGGCCGCGCCCGGCCAGCGCCAGCCCGGTCGCCGCCGCACAGGTGGTCTTCCCGACGCCCCCTTTCCCGCCGTAACAGACGAATCGCGTCACGCCAGTCGCTACGGGTTCGACCGCGAAAAAGCAGTGGCCTGCCGGGTCTTGCCTCGCTACTCCTCCCGCTCCGACCGCGAGACGGCCGACTCGCCGACGACGCCGGCCGGCTGCTCACGGACCTCGAACCGGGCGCCGCCGGACTCGCTCTCGGTCGCCCGGATCTGCCACTTGTGGGCCTCGACGATGTCACGGACGATGGAGAGGCCGAAGCCGGTCCCGGCCTCGGAGGTCGTGTGCCCGTGGTCGAACACCCGGTCGCGCTGTCCCGGCGGGATACCGACGCCGTCGTCCTCGACGAAGAACCCGTGCTCGGTGTCGAGCGGCCCGACGCGGATGGACAGGGTGTCCCCGGCTGCCTGCTGGCCGCCGTCGGGGTTCCTGTCCTCGGTGACGCCCGGACGGGCGGCCTCGAGCCCCCCGGCGTCGGACCCGATGCCGTGCTCCACCGAGTTCCGGAAGAGGTTCTCGAACACCTGCAGGAGCCGGGGTTCGTCGGCGGCGAGTTCGCCGAGGCCGGGCTCGACCGACAGGGTCGCCGCGGCCGTGTCGACGTTCTCCCAGGCCCGCCGGGCGACCGCTTCGACGTCGACCACGCTCGTCTCCCCGACGACCTTGCCCTGCCGGGTCAGCTCCAGCAGGTCGTCGATGAGCTCGTTCATGCGGACCGTCGCCCGCTCGATGGCGTCGAGGCGCGAGAGGTCGCCGTCCTGGCGCAGGAGTTCGAGCGTGATGGCGATTATGTCGAGCGGGTTCCGCAGGTCGTGGCTGACGATGCTCGCGAAGTCCTCCAGCCGGTCGTTCTCGCGCTCCAGCTGGCGTTCGTACTCGGCGCGTTCGAGTTCGAAGCGGATCCACTGCGCGACGAGCGCGACGAACGAGCGCTCGGCGTCGGTCAGGGGGTCGCGGGGGTCGCAGTCGACGAAACAGAGCGTCCCGTAGACCTCGCCGTTGGCGACGACGGGCGTGCCGACGTAGGTCGCGAACGGGCTCTCGTCGGCGTCCCCGAGGTGGACGCAGATGGTCTCGCCCGCGTCGATGGTGTCCGCACAGAACGTCTCCGAGAGGGGCATCACCGCGCCCTCGGTGACGTGTGCGTGGTCGTCGCTGACGGCGAGTATCTCCCGCAGGTCGGACTGCTGCTGGACCCGGGTGAGGTGGCCGTTCTCCACGTCGAGACGGTCGCAGCCGATGGCGAGTATCCTCGGGAGCTTCTCCTCGAAGGTCAGGTCGACGCTGGAGGCGACGTCCGTGAGTTCGCGCAGCGCCTGCTCGCCGGCGCGGACCTCCTGTTCCATGCGGTGGCGCTCGGTCACGTCGGTGATGAACCCCTCCAGGGCCTCGAGCCGGCCGTCCTCGTCGAAGACGCCCTCACCCTGCTCCCAGGCCCAGCGGACCTCGCCGTCTCTGGTCACGATGCGGTAGTTGAGTTCGAACGGTTCGTGGGCGCACAGGGCGGTCTGGACCGTCTCCCACACGTCGTCGCGGTCCTCGGGGTGGATGACGTCGCCGCCCCAGGAGACCTCCCCCGACTCGAACGCCTCGCGGGGGTAGCCCGTCAGGGGTAGACAGCCCTCGCTGATGAACTCGGTCGGCCAGTCGGGCCGGTTCGCACACCGGTAGGCCGTCCCCGGCAGGTTCGACAGCAGCGTCGAGAACTTCCGGCGGCTCTCGCGGAGTTCGCGCTCGATGCGGACGCGCTCGGTGATGTCCCTGGCCTCGGGGATGAGCAGGACGACCGCACCGTCGTCGTCGGTGACCGGCTTGATGGAGAAGTCGGTGACGGCCACGTCCTCGGGACCGTGGACGTCCATCTCGCACCTGACGAACTCGCCGGCGGCCGCCCGCTCGACCAGCCCGCGGAGCCGTTCCTGGGTGTCCTCGTCGTCGGCGAACCAGGCGGTCTCCCACATCTTCTGCCCGACGACGTCCGCCCGGTCGAGGCCGCCGAACTCCAGGGCGGTCTCGTTGGCCTCCAGCATGGTCCCGTCCGGGTCGAGCAGCCCGGTGAACTGGTAGGTCTGGTTGAAGATGGCCTCGTACCGCCGCTGGCGCTCCTTGCGCTCGGAGATGTCGCGGACGATGCCGACGGTCCCACGCAACTCGCCGTGGGGGCCGAGCGGCAGGACGGTCAGGTTGAGTTCGCAGGGGACGGTGTGGCCGTCGCGGTGCCTGATGTCTATCTCGTAGCGCTTGACCCGTTCCTCGCCGACGGTCAGCAGCTCGTGGATGCCGCGTTCGCAGCGCCCGATGTCGGCGTCGTTCATGACGATGGAGACGTGCTCGCCGACGAGTTCCTCGCGGTCGTAACCGCTGATGTCCTCGGCGGCCCGGTTGCAGTCCGTGATGCGGCCCTCGAGGTCGAGCTTGTAGACGCCGTCGCCCATCGCCTCGAAGATGCGCTGGTAGCGTTCGAGCTCCTGCTGGCGCTCGGCGTGGTCGGTCACGTCGATGAGCGACCCCATCACCGCCGGCTGGCCCTCGTACTCGATGTAGTTCCCGTGGACCTCGACGAGGACGTGCTCGCCGTCCTTCCGGACGGCCTCGAAGCGGTACTCGATGCCCTGCAGTCGCTCCTCGATGCGGCGCTGGAGCCGGTCCGCGACCTCCTCGCGGTACTCCTCGGCGACGAGGTCGAGGGGGTCCGTGCCGTGGAGTTCGTCGGGGTCGTAGCCGAATATCTCTGCCAGTCGCGGGTTGACGTACGCGAAGACGCCGTCCTGGATGACGTAGATGCCGACGAGGTTCTGCTCGACGAGTTGCTGGTAGCGCTCCTCGGCGAGGGTGAGCTGCGTCTCGCGCTCGCGCTCTCGCGTCCGGTCCCGCGTCAGCGCCTCGAACCTGGCCTGGCCGTCGCCGACCTGGAGCTTGCTGATGACGACGTTGGCCCAGAAGCGCGAGCCGTCGCGACGGACGCGCCAGCCCTCGTCCTCGGACCGCCCCTCGCGTGCTGCCTCCGCCAGCAGCCGGGTGGGCAGGTCCTTCTGGGCGTCCTCCTCGGTGTAGAGCAGCGACAGGTGGGTGCCGATGGCCTCCTCGGTCGAGAACCCGGTGATGCGGGCGGCCGTGTCGTTCCACGAGGTGATGTAGCCCTCCGGGTCCAGTTCGCAGATGGCGTAGTCCTCGACGTTCGAGACGACCAGCTGGTAGCGCTCTTCTGCCTCCTCGAGTTCCTGCTCGCGCCGTCTGAGTTCGTGCTCTCGGAACTTCCGGTCGGAGATGTCCCGGAGCAGGGCGAGCACCCGCTCCCTGCCGCCGAGGCGGGTCGGGTTGAACTGCATCTCCGTCCAGACGAGGTCGCCGGACCCGTCGACGACCTGCCACTCGAACTTCTGGGAGCCCTCGTCGACGGTGCGCTCGAGCCACTTCGCCAGCGTCTCCGGGGTGTGTGGCTCGTAGTCCGGGCTCAGGTCGCCGAGCGCTCGCCCGACCAGTTCGTGGGCGTCGCGCCGCAGCAACTCGCAGGCACCCGGGTTGGCGTCGAGGACGATGCCGGTCCCGGGGTCGACGATGAGGATGCCCTCGGCGGTCGCCCGGAATATCTCGCGGTAGTTCGTCTCGGCCCGGACCTTCGAGACGGCCTCCCGTATCATGTTGGCGAGGACGGTGAACTGCCCGGTCCCGCCCTCCTTGCGGATGTAGCCGTTCGCGCCGGCCGACACCGCCTTCGCGGCGATTTCCTCCGAGCCCTTCCCGGTGAACAGGATGAACGGGAGGGTCTCGTATCGCTCCCTGAGCCGTTCGAGGAACGTCAGCCCGTCCATCTCGGGCATCTCGTAGTCACTGACGATGCAGTCGATACCGTCGTCGAGTCGAGCGAGCGCCTGTTCGGGGTCGGTCTCGGTGACGACGTCCAGGTCGTCGTCGATCTTCGCGAGGAAGGCTGCGGTCGCCTCGCCGAGGTCCCGGTCGTCGTCGACGTGGAGGACCCGGATGTCGGCGGTGGCCGACAGGGGCCGCGTCATGACGCTCTCCAGCCCGCTCTCGGCCCGGTGGTGCTCGTACTCGTAGTCCCTGTCGCTCATCGAGGGCGGGGGCTCAGGCGTCCTTGTTCACCGCGTTCCTGATGGAGTCGACGAGCCTGTCGTAGCCCTCCGGACTCGTCTCCTTCTGGAGGTAGTCGCTGACCCCGATGGCGACCGCCTCGCCGGCCGTGTTCTCGCTGCCCTTGTTGGTGAACATGATGAACGAGACGTCGGGGTACTCGTCGCGGACGGCGTCGAGGAACTCCAGCCCGTCGATGGCCGGCATCTTGTAGTCGCTGACGATGCAGTCGACGGGTTCGTTCTTCAGTACGGTGAACGCGTCGGGCGCGCTCGTGGCGGTCATGATGTCGAGGTCGTCGTGTTCACGTTCGAGCAGGTCGGCGACGGCGCTCACGAAGTCCGGGGCGTCGTCGACGAGCAGTACCCTGATGTCCTCGGTCGTCTGTTTCTGTTCGGTATCGTTTGTCAT
Organism: Haloarchaeobius amylolyticus; assembly: GCF_026616195.1. Taxonomy (NCBI): domain Archaea; kingdom Methanobacteriati; phylum Methanobacteriota; class Halobacteria; order Halobacteriales; family Halorubellaceae; genus Haloarchaeobius; species Haloarchaeobius amylolyticus. The sequence goes on along the minus strand of NZ_JANHDH010000001.1, from coordinate 1,274,261 downwards.
GTCTTCTTTCACGTCTCGCTGTACCGCGAGGTCGAGCCAGTCACCGATGTCCTCTGGGTCCGCGAGTAGTTCGACTCGCTCCTGGTCCTCGTCGACACCTACCAGTCCGAGCGATTCGAGCATCGGGAGGTGGTCGTCGAGGAGTGCATCGCGAACGTCGGCCGCCTCGTCGTCCGTCTCGGCCGCGACGACGGTGAGTTCGTCGATGGTCGCGAGTCCGTTCTGCCGGAGATGGAACAGCACTTTCCGCCGATACTGGTCCGAGAGCGCCTCGAAGAGGTCGTCGCTCGGGATGTGTGCTGCGTCACCGGTCGTGTCTGTCTCTTTGGTCATGGTCCATACTGCACCGGAATGACGTGTCGGTCCTGGTCACCGGCACTTGCCCAGTGCCGCCACAGTGCCGCCAGCGACCCGTCTCTCGTTGCAGAGATATGTCCTCCCAACCCCATTCCGTGTACAGTCGTACAATTCTCGCCCTGGCGTATTAACGAGATGGTTACCTTTCCGGACTTTTATTCACGGAAGAATCGCTCTCCTCCGGGTTTTGAGGCGTTTCGTGCGAGTAACCGCCGTCCTGACCAATCTCGAAAACCGGTAGATGTTGCCGCCCTGGGTCGGTTACTCGTCCCGCTGCATTGCGTCGTCACCGACGGCCGAGCGCAGCGCACGAAGATACCGGTCGTCCTCGGCGACCCGACGTGTCTGTTCTTCGTACACGTCGGCGAACATCGACTGCGGGTCGGGGTCGACCGCCATGGCCGCGTCGACGGCCTCGGCCAGCGTCTCGGTCACCTCGGCCTCGATGGCCTCGACGCGTTCGTCGTCGAGCAGGCCGCGCCCGCGCAGGAACGCCTCCAGTCGCGCGATGGGGTCCTTCTCCCGCCAGGCGTCGACCTCGGCCTCGTCGCGGTACTTCGTCGGGTCGTCGGCGGTGGTGTGCGCGCCGAAGCGGTACTGGACGGCCTCGACGAGCGTCGGCCGGGACTCGTCCTCGCCCGGGTCCTTCGCCGTCGCCAGCGCGTCGCGGGTCACCTCGTACATCGCCAGCGGGTCCATCCCGTCGACGCGGACACCCTCGAAACCGTACGCGTCGGCCTTCTGGGCGAACGTCGCGCTCGCGGTCTGCCTCTCGGCCGGAATCGAGATTGCCCACTGGTTGTTGTTGCAGACGAAGACGGCGGGGACGTCGAAGACGCCGGCGAAGTTCAGGCCCTCGTGGAAGTCCCCCTCCGAGGTCGCGCCGTCGCCGAAGTGACAGACGACGGCCGCGTCGTCGCCGCGGAGCTTCATGGCCCACGCGAACCCGGTCGCGTGGGGGATGTGGGACCCGATGGAGATGTTCAGGGGGTGGATGTTGTGGTCCACCAGCGCCGCGTTCCCTTCCTCGTACCCCATCCAGTACCGGATGTAGGGCGCGAGACAGTCGCGGACGATGGGGCCGGCGTGCTCGCGATACTGGTAGCTCAGCCAGTCCGCGTCGTCCATCGCGTACATGGCGCCGAACTGCGAGCCCTCCTGCCCGGCCAGCGAGGCGTAGGTGCCCATCCGGCCCTGTCGCTGGAGGCTGATCATCCGGTCGTCGAAGCGCCGCCCGAGCCGCATGTCCCGGTAGAGGTCGACGAGACGGTCGTCGGCGAGCGGTGGCTCGTACCCGTCCTCGACCGGTGTCCCGTCCTCGTCGAGTCGCCGGACCAGCTCGGCCGAACCGGCCGTGTCTGTCATGCCAGCGCGTACCGTGGCGGGGGAGAAAGACCTGTGCCTGCCGGCGAAACTTCTCTCGGCAACACCGATACCAACATGAACATTTATGATAGATTGGCTCGCAGGTGGTGATACGATGCTTCACGTACTCGCAGCACGCGCGGTCCGACCCCCGACAGAACGCCAGTACCCGACCACACCACCCACACGACGCATCACATGAGCACACGTCCCGACGCCACGCCCGAGACCCGACGCACGAACCCACGAATCGACGAGCCGACCGACTTCTCCCGGCCCGAGCCCACGACCACCACCGGCAGTGAGTCGCCGCCCACCGACGTCTCCTGGACCGCGCTCTGCCAGCAGCAGTTCGACACCACCGACAGCGGTCGCCTCAAGAACCTCACCGACGACGAGAACGAGGCGATGCACGACGGTCTCTGACCCGGCCAGCCGGACTTCTCCCGCGCCGATACCGGCCGTCGCTGGTGATTACCTCGACTGGATGGACCTGGAACCGGAAGGATTGTCAGCACTACATAACGTTTATGGCCAGATACTTGTAACGTTGTGTCATGGTACATCGTACCAGACGAGACGTTCTCAAGGTAAGCGGGGCACTGCTCGGGGGAATCGCGGTCGGAACCACGGTCACGGCGGCGTCCTCGACCGACCGGTTCATCGTCCGAACACGGGGCCGAGGCGTCCCGAAGGGCGTGGACGTGGTCCACGAGATGCCGGGGACCGACCTCGCGGTGGTCGCCGGTGACGAAGGGGCCCTCCAGTCGGCGAGGGGTGTCAAGGAGTACGCGCCCGACATCGAGATGGAACTCGACGACCCGCCGGTGAACGCCGACGCGCCGAGGGTGGGGGAGACGAGTGTTACAGACGAGCCATTTTACGGCCTCCAGTGGGACAAGCAGGACCTGGATGTCCCGACAGCCCACGAGACGACGAAGGGCGAGGGGACGCGGGTCACCATCATCGACACCGGCGTAGCTGCCGGCCACCCGGACCTGAATGTGAACGAGGACCTGTCTAAGAACTTCACCGGCGACGGTCTCGGGTCAGCCAACCCGGCGGGCGGCTACCACGGTACCCACGTCGGCGGTATCGTTGCTGCGCGTACGGACAATGAGACGGGTGTTGCGGGGACCGCCCCTGACACCGACCTCGTGGACTGCCGCGTGTTCTCACCGAACTCACTCGCTTCCTTCGGCGACATACTCGCGGCGGTCGTCTACAGCGCGAGCATCGACGCCGACGTGGCGAACCTCTCGCTGGGTGCGTACCCTGTCCCCCGCCAAGGAATGGGCTCGTTCTACGGCAAGGTACTCAACAGTGCGATGACCTACGCAAACAGCCAGGGAACCCTGCTCGTCATCGCGGCCGGCAACGACGCAGCCGACCTCCAGCACGACGGGCGTGTCTGCATGGACTTCGACGACGATGGGGAGACCGAGTGCAACCCGGTCATCAGCCTCCCTAACGAGGGCGCACAGGCGCTGTCGGTCTCGGCGACTGGCCCGGTCGGTTTCAACTGGGGCGACGAGGGTGTCAAACAGCCTGCCCACAGTCCAGCGCGGTACACCAACTACGGTACCAACGCCGTCGACCTCGGTGCGCCAGGTGGGAACTACGACCCGGCCTTCCCGGAAGGCTGGTACTACGATCTCGTATTCAACACCATCGCGGAACCCAATTTCGACGACGACGGCAATTACTTGGGCGCGTCCTATAGCTACGCTTGGCTCGCCGGCACCTCCATGGCCGCACCCAACGTCGCCGGCGCCGCCGCACTGGTCAAGAGCGCGAACCCGGACTACAACGCCAACCAGGTCGAGGCTGCACTCAAGCAAGCCGCCGACGTGCCCGAGGGCTACGACAAGACGTACTACGGGAGTGGCTACCTGAACATCCTCGACGCGCTGTAGGCCGACACCCGGTCAGGAGTGTCCTGACCGCATGAACGTTCTCTCGGCAGCCGAGTGAGAACGCTCTTTTCGGCCCGCGGCGTAGCTGTCGATGGCCGATGACGAAGGCACCGCTCCGAGCCGGGGTGGCTCCCGGTGGTGACGAGCCCTATGAGTGCCGAGGCCGACCTTCTCTCCAGCGGACTTCGAAAAAAGTGAAATAACGTCAAAAATTGGTGCTTTCCCGCTCTGAGAGAAGGAATTTATCAGCCGGAGTTGAATAAAGCGTACTCTGAGTAGCCACATCAGTCTATAAATTGACAGTCTCTTGTCTTATGAATAGATAGACTTCGTTAATTGACCGTGGATATGCTCTCAAACCGACGTTGCCCAAAGAACTAACAGAGAATCCGTAGATGACAGATGTATGCAAACCCGTACTGAAACGGTCGCATCCTTGTACCAGGATGGGTTTTTTGACATCCCCTCATATCAACGTAGCTATTCGTGGGAGAAATCCCAGTTAGCAGACCTTGTCGACGACCTCCAATATCTACCCGAGGAATCCAACCACTTCTTCGGAAACATCATCCTCGACAAAAAAGACCAACAGTACCAAACCGACAGAGGAAGGCGCTTCGACGTGTATGATGTGGTTGACGGTCAACAACGATTGACGACCGCGCTTATCTTCCTTCACGTCGCCACACAATTCGATGATGTGGTTGACGAAACCGTCTCAGAAGATAATCTGATTTTCCCCATCGAGGAGCGCCCCCGGCTAATGCCGCAGGATCAAGACGGTGAATTCTTCCGTGACAGCCTATTCGGGAATGCAAGTTTAGAGTGCGAAACTCCATCACAGGAACGTCTCGAATACGCGAAGGAGTATTTCCAGACGGAATTTGAAGACCTGCCTGTTCGAGAGATATCCGAGCGCCTGCGCTACGACTGCAAAATCAACGTCGTAGAGATAGACAGCGACTCGGAGGCGGCATCGATTTTCGAGAGTCTAAACGACCGCGGGAAGCCGCTGTCTTCGCTCGACAAAACGAAGAGCTTCCTGATGTATATGGACGACCGCTCCAGCAACCAGGGTGCTCTTGAGACAAAAATCAAGCAGCGATTCGGGAGCATCTACCGTGAGCTGTTCGTCCTCTCAAACGGGCATGACAGAGTGAGTGATTTCGACGAAGACAGTGTGCAACGGTTCCACTGGGGAATCTACGACGGATACGATTCTGACGAGTATTTCAACAGTCTCGATACGCTCAAAGACAGGCTCCGAGAGCAGTACCGGAACGGGGAGTACGATGCCGTTCAGGACGAAATTGACGAATACACCCTGAATCTTCGTGAAGCAGCGTCAGCGTTCGCTGCGCTGTTCAATCCCTCACAGCGTCCAGATGAAGTCGGTTCCGCACTGAAACGCCTGCTCATACTCGGCAGGGTTGCGAACGTTCTCCCCGTCCTGATGGCGGCACAGATGGAGTACGGTGACGATGAACCGGACAAGATGGCGGAGATCATTCGCGGCTGCGAGACGCTCGTCTTCCGCGTCTATGCAACCGATGGCAGGCGGGCCGATACGGGACGAGGCAGATTAGTGCGCCTCGCTCATTCGATTCATGCAGACGACTCGTATCTGTTTGAAGACGTGGTCAATCGTCTCGACTCGATTACCCGCATCTACACCGACGATGACCGCTTTGAGCGCAATCTTCGTGACCCTGACTTCTACGAGTCGATGTCGAGTCAGGACATTCGGTACTTGTTCTACCACTACGGACAGAACCTAGACATCGAGATACGCGAAGACGTACAGCGTGACCTCGAACAGATCCTCTCTACCTCGTTCGAGGTCGAACACATCCTCGCCCGGAAACTCCCCGAGGAACATATCCCAGAAAACCTGCACGAGGAGTTCGATGACCACGTTCACCGTCTCGGGAATCTCACCGTTGCGAGCGAGTACTGGAACAAGAACTACGGCAACCTGCCCTTCGAGCAAAAGAAGATTGCCCCCGAAGGGCGTGAAGCGGAATACAAATCCTCGAACCTGCGAGTGCAGCAGAGCCTCGCTGACTATGACGAGTTCGGACGCGACGAGATTGAGGAACGGGAACAGAAGATAGTCGACTTTGCACTCGAAGAGTGGGGGATTGCGTCTGAACCGCAGACGTCGGGCGGGTCGAGTATCGACGAAGGCTCTGATGATATAGAGTACGAGAGTCTCCCAGATAGTTTCTTCCGCCGGTTAACGAACCGACAGGAGGCGTTCATTCGAATCCTGCTCGATAACGGTGGTTGGATGCTGAACGAGGATGTCCGTCAGCGGATGGAGGACGAGTATGACCTTTCGACGGGCGGTGGTCAAGCGATATCCGGCATCCTCTCGGGGTTCACCCGGAAATACAGTGAGGACTTCACGTACCGTCTCATCGATTACGAATGGATGGGAGACCAGATGCAGTATCGACTACATCCCGACTCGGGATACATTGACGAACTGCGTGACCGACTGGTACGCTCCGTTGAGGAGCCATGATTCAAGCACAGATTGGCGAGCTAATTGTCGGGGCATACCTTCGAGTCATCAGCGACTGTGAACTCGTCTCGTACAATCAGCGGTCGAAAGAAGCGGGAAGACAGACGGAACTCGACGTGCTTGGCGTCAAATCAACAAACGGGGAACAGACGGTCTATGCCTGCGAGATCGTTACGCACATTCGAGGGTCACTATATTCAGGCTCCCCCGACGAGGAGGGATGGTGGAGTAAATATGGAAACAAGAGCTATCAGCACTCGCTCGAACGTATCTTCCACAAATTCGAGGAAGACTACGAGTTAGTCACGGGCGTTTTTGACGATGCTGAGGAGTACAGGTTTCAGTTCTGGTCGCCGTATGTGTCCGAGGGTCATCTGACGGACGGGTTAGAAGAGATGACACAACAGTTTGAGAGAGACTACGACGAGTCGATAGAACTCGTAATCAACGATGAGTACACCGAACGGGTGCGTGAACTCCGTGAGCGGGCATCAGAGACGAAGAAGAGTTTCGATGAACCCGCATTTCGATTCTTCCAGATTCTAGAGCACATGCGCGAGGAGTAGCAAGAGAGTGAACGGATTACGGATTGAACGGCGTCTATAGCTCCACTAAACACATTCACTATGGATAGATCGTGAGTCGTGAGTGCCGAGGCCAGTTCTCTCTCGGACCGTCCTGCAGGTCCGTGTCGACGTACTCCACCGTACTCCGCTTCGACGACAGATACCGTGGCGGACCTTTCGCTGGCAAGTAATTATTTATTAGTTGACCTCTACTGGCACATGTATGTCTGACACACCACAGGTGACGAACCCTTCCGCATTCTCGACGGGGTCGCTCGGAATGCAGGTCGTTCTGACCGTGATCACGTTCGGTCTGTACCCGGTATACTGGACCTACAAGACAGCGAAGATGCTCGACGAGGGGACCGACCAGAGTCTGAGTCCGATTCTGGCCATCATCCCGTTCGCGAACATCATCGTTCTCTGGCAGATCTCCGAAGCAGCAGAGCCGATGACGGAGAAAGACCCGATGCCGGTCTTCCTCCTGTTCCTCTTCTTCGGGGTCATCTCCTGGTACTGGGTCCAGAGTGGCATCAACTCGTTCGCGTCGCAGTAATCGTACCCAGCGATACTCCTCGCGAACTCACCAGTCGAGCACTCGACCAGCCACGGAACCGAGCGACGGGGACGACCGTCCGGTCCCGCGGACCCTCGACGAGGCGCTGTCGGGGGGCTGCACCCGGGTCACCGCTTCCAGAGAGGCTATCTGTGGGGCCCGACAGCATGTCGATGATGGACGAGTCGACCACCGCGGCGGTCGCCGACTGGGCTGGCTGCAGCGTCACGACCGTGACCGAACTCGATGGCGGGCAGGTCGGGAGCGTCCACCGCGTCGACCTCGCCGACGGGCGCCGCGTCGTCGTCAAGACCGCCGAGACCGACCTGCGGACGGAGGCGAAGATGCTCGCGCACCTGCGGTCGGTGGGTGAGCTCCGCGTTCCCGAGGTCTATCACGTCACGCCGGACCTGCTGGTGCTGGAGTTCGTCGCGGGCGGCTCGACGATATCCCCGGCAGTCGAACGCGACCTGGCCGAGCGACTCGCCGCCCTCCACGCCACCGACGCCGACCGGTTCGGTTTCCCGTTCGACACGCTGACGGGGGCGTACTGCCAGCCCAACCCCTGGCGGGACGACTGGGCGACGTTCTTCGGCGAGGAGCGACTCTCCCACGCGGCGACCCGCGCTCGCGAGGAGGGCGTGTTACCGGCCCATCTCGGTGAGCGACTCACCACCCTCGGCGACGACCTCCCGGGGATGCTGGCCCACGACCCCACGCCGTCGCTCGTCCACGGCGACGTCTGGTCGGCGAACCTGCTGACCGACGGCGAGACCGTCCGGGCGTTCCTCGACCCGGCGTGTTACTACGCCGACCCCGAGGTCGAACTGGCCTACGCCGAGTGGACCGGGGTGGCCGGCGACGCGTTCTTCGAGCGCTACCGTGCGGTGGCCGGGGTCGCCCCGGGCTACGACGAGCGACGGCACGTCTACCGGCTCTACCCGTTGCTGACCCACGTTCGACACTTCGGCGAGGCGTACCTGGAACCCCTCGACGAGACGCTCGAAACGCTCGGGTACTGACCGCCCCCGCCCGACCTGTCCCCGAACCCACAGATACGGTTATGTCTGCGAATCTCCTAAACCAGTTGATAAGATGGGTGTTAACAGTCGACAGCTGGGAGGGGCGGGGACGATCCGCAGGCGGGAACTGCTCGCCGCGGCCGGTGCCGTGGGGATGGCGGGGCTGAGCGGGTGCATCGGGGATATCCGGGGTCGGCTCGGGGACGAGGTCGCCGGGCGAGTCGTCTCGGCGACGGTGGCGAGTCCGTCGTTCTTCTACGCCGGCGGCGAGAACCGGACCGGTGAGCGCCAGCAGGTCGAGGCCGAGTACACGATGGAGTTCGTCCCCATCGTCGCCAGGGGCGAGTTCGAGGGCGTCTCCAGGTCGGTCGAACTCGAGGGCATCTACACCGACTCGAAGATGGCGGCGCAGGACTACAACAGCAGCCGGTCGAACAGACCGCGCACCGATATCGACTTCGACAGTGACGGCGACGGGCTGGACGACGGAACGATGGAACGACTCTTCGAGTACCTCGCGGCCGAGCCGACGGTCGCCCAGCGGTTCGTCGTCGTGGTGCCCGACGCCAGCGTGACGGGCCGCGAGGAGTCGCTCGCGGACGTGCTCACGCCGGAGATCCTGCTCGACCAGCTCTCCGCCGAGCCGACGCGTCTCGCCAACGACGAGGGGATGTTCGTCTGGGGGCGGGCGACGGCGGGAGCCGACGACGACCGGCTGGAATGCTGGCACGCCGATTCCGACGGGGCCGGCGGGGCGAGTGGCGACGAGAAGGCGGCCTGTCGCCCGGCCCACCTCGACGTCGATACCGGCGGCAGCAGCCGGGGCGTCGCCGTCGAACGCATGGGAGCCGGCGTCGTCGTCTCGACCGTCGCCGGCGAGGAGAAGGAGCCTTCGTGGCGGTTCGTCGCCGACTCGGGCGACGGCGACAGCGACGACGACGGCCTGTCGACGGTCCCGTCGAACTGGGGCGGAGAGACGACCGTCGGGAGGGCCGCGATGACCCCATGGCTCGTCGGGGCGGTCACGGTCCAGCCGCCGGGGTGTCCCTGCCCGCTGCCGGCGCTGTTCCACGCCCGGCGCATCCGTCGCGGCGACCAGTTGCTCTACGTCGGCGGCTGGCACCTTGACGACGGTGCACTCTACGAGAACAGCGCGACGATGCTGGTCGCCGACGGCCCGACCGATGTCGTCGAGGTCGAACACGGCGACGACCTCGCCGCGATGCGGACGGCGGCGGAGTCGGGGTTCACCCGCGAGCGAGGCCGGTTCGGGTCGGTCTCCTACGACGGCGCTCTCGACCGCGAGTCGCTCGCGTACCTGCCGCGGGACTTCCACGAGGGGGAGGGACCACAGCGCCTCGCGGCCATCAGCAAACGCTCGGCCCGGACCGGCCGAGCAGCCGAGAAACCCCAGGGGAGCGACGACGGACAGCAAGACGGAGGGGAGCGCCTGCGGGTTCCCCTCGTCGACGGGGAGGGCGAGGGAACGGTCGTGCAATCGTTCGTCGCCGCACTCGACGCCCCGGTCGTGCAGGTCGACGCGGCGGAGCCGTGCCACAACGGCTGCTGTTGCCCCTCGAAGGACTGTACCTGTAACTGGCTCCCGGCGATGAACGGCCAGCTGCCGCGGTGAGCGAGGACGGGCCGCAGCCAGCGCTCCGGACAGGACGGTGTCCCCGGGCCAGTCCACGTTTTGTGCCACCTTTACCGGCCAGCCAGCGCCAGTCTCGCCCATGCCGGACTACGAACTCCACGGCGTCTCCTACGCTGGAACGACCACTGCGGACTGGGATGCACCGCGGCAACACGACTTCGACACGGACGACCTCTCGACCATCGACGACCACTTCCTGCTCTCTGCGACCGGGTTCCCGCCGGAGGACTTCGGCGACCTCCAGCTCCCGGTCGTCGGCCCCGACGGGGACCTGAACCTGCACGCCCTGGAGACGGCCTACGCCGGCGGCCACAGCGTCGAGGCGGTCGAGGGCATCGACGACCAGACGGTCGGGCAGGCGAAGGGCATCCTGCAGTCGCTGGCCGAGCGCGAGTTCGACCACCACATCGGGTAGGGCCGGGGACCTGCGGTTCCGTCAGTCCCCCGCGGCCAGCTCGCCGGTCCCGGCGGCTTCGACGGGCATCGACTCCTCGCGCGTCTCGAAGTCGAGCGTCCGGCGGGAGAGGTACGGGGCGAGGGTGTCGACCGACAGCAGCCCGCAGTAGGTCTCGTCGACGACCGGGAGGTACTCCACGCCGGTCGCCCGCATGGTGTCGGCGGCGTCGTGGAGGGTCGCCGCCGGCGAGATCGTGACCGGCATCGACATGACGTACTCGACGGTGCGGCGCTCACCGGTCTCGGCGACCATCGCGACGATGTCGGCCTCGGTGACGGTCCCGACGACGGTGTCACCGTCGACGACCGTCAGTGCCGGGGTCGACGGGCAGCGGAGGCGTTCGGCGGCATCACGGACCGGGGTGTCGGGCGTGACGGTATCGAGCGAGTGGAGTGCCAGCGAGTCGACCGTGGTCTCTATCATAACTGGTGCATGCTAGCGAGACACACTATTTAGTGTCTGTGGACATACGTGGTATAGGTCCTAGAATAGTTACCAGAGTTTCCCGCAGAAACCGTGATTACTGGCCGATTCAGTCTACAAACGCGATTTACTGTGGCACGTGTCTGGAGCCCCTCGCGGTGAGGCGAGGCGGGCTGGTGACCCACGGGAACTGTCGATACCACAGGGGCAGTCGTTCGTTCCGACGGTCCGGTCACTATATCCACGGGAAACCGACATTGTATGGTCGAATGTACTCGATTCTGGCGATAACGACGATGTGTGTTTCTCAAAACCCAGAATTTACGGACAGATGACAACCCTTATCCGTGTGCCCCGGCTGGGTCTATTCGCAATGGTAAACGGCAACGTTGATTTCTTCAACGACACTGGCGGCTACGGTTTCATCGCGACCGAGGACTCTGACGAGGACGTTTTCTTCCACATGGAGGACGTCGGCGGCGAGGACCTGACGGAAGGCACCGAGATCGAATTCGACATCGAGGACGCTCCCAAGGGTCCCCGCGCGAAGAACGTCGTTCGCACTAACTAACTCGATTCTACCGCACGGTCGCCAGCTGGCGGCGTAGCGTGACTTCGTTTCTCTCGTGACCCAGCGCCGAGCGACTGCCGGGTCTGACGTAGTACCACGACACACCACAGTCCGCCGAGCTACGGCAGCCGCGACGCCGAGTCAGTCGACCCGCGCTGACGAGCTATCGCTCCGATGTGTGGGTCGTCGCCACTGGGAACTGTGGATTCGGCGGAAGTACGGGGACGTTCTGTCGAACCGGGCACCCACACTGTCTAGAACCCGATGGTCGTGGATGCTCGTTCAGCATTCTCATCGTTTCAGCAATGCATGTGTACCGATACCTCGATTTCACAGACGAATGCCAACCCTTATCCGTGTGCCCCGGCTCGGTCTATTTGCAATGGCAAACGGTAAGGTTGATTTCTTCAACGACACAGGCGGCTACGGTTTCATCGCGACTGAGGATGCTGACGAGGACGTTTTCTTCCACATGGAGGACGTCGGTGGCGAGGACCTGACGGAAGGTACTGAGATCGAATTCGATATCGAGGACGCTCCCAAGGGTCCCCGCGCGAAGAACGTCGTTCGCGTATAATTCGGATTTCTAGAGACTAGTCGCCACCGGGGCGACAGAGCGTATCAACGCTTCTTTCGACGACTACTCCTCCAGAGCGCCAGCGCCCGGTCACGACGCGCTCCAGCTCGCCGAGTGGCGACACCGGTTTCGAATCGAGACGCATAACCCACTGGCGCCACAGGATTCACCCAGTGCGTACTCGTCTCGTCGTCGGGCTGTTCGCCCTGCTGGCCACGCTGTGGGGGCTCTCGTTCCCCGCCATCACGGTCGGGCTGGAGTCGCTCGACCCGGTGCTGTTCGCCTCGTTCCGGTACGACATCGCGGCCGTGTTGCTCGTCGGCTACGGGGTCGTCCGGACCGCGGACTGGTACCCGACCGCCCGGAACGACCTCGCGGCGGTCGTCGCCGGCGGCGTCTTCCTCGTCGCGGGGAACGCCCTGCTGTTCGTCGGCCAGCAGACGGTGCCCTCGGGGGTGGCCGCCGTCATGCAGAGCCTCGTCCCCATCGCGACGACGCTGTGGGCGCTCGGTATCCTCCCCGAGGAGCGGGTGTCCGCGGTCGGCGCCGTCGGCATCCTGCTCGGCTTCCTCGGCGTCGCCCTCATCGTCAGGCCCGACCCGGACAACCTCCTCGCCACGGGCACCCTCGGCCGGTTGCTGGTGCTCGGGCAGGTCGCGTCGGTCGCGCTCGGGGGCGTCCTCGTCCAGCGCTCGCGGCCCACGCTCGACCGGGCCGCCCTCTCGGGCTGGTCGATGGCCGTCGGGGCGGTGCTGTTGCACGGCACCAGCGTCGCCCTCGGCGAACCGTTCACCCTCCCGGCCGCCCCGACGGCGGTCGGCGCGGTCGTCTACCTCGGCGTGTTCGCGACCGCGGTCGCCTTCTTCATCTACTACACACTGCTGGAGGTCCAGGGCGCGCTGGAGACCAGCCTCGTCGCCTACCTCGTTCCCGTGGTCGCCACGGTCGCGGGCGTCTTCATCCTCGACGAACAGATCACCGCGCTGACGCTCGCCGGGTTCGGCGTGGTGTTCCTCGGCTTCGTCCTCCTCAAGCGGCGCGCGCTGGCGGAACTGGTCCTCGAATCGAGCGAACCGGCGGTGGGCGACTGATGGCCCACGACCGCATCCACGCCCGGGAGCCGACTCACGACCGCGAGCGCTGGCGGACGGGCACCATCGACCGCCTCGAGGAACGCGACGGGCACTGCGTGGTCACCGTCACGGACACCGACGACGGCGAGCAGGTCGAACTCGTGGTCACGGTCGCCATCCGCGACCTGTTCACCCGGCGGCTCGACCTCGACCCGGGCGAGTCGCCGGTCGGCGAACAGGTCTGGTTCCGGAAGCACGGCGGGCGATAGGCAGAGGGCTCGTCACTCGAACGCCGCGGTGAATCCCGCCGTGGCGTCGCGCCAGGTGCTCACGAGCCGGTCGTCGTTCTCGCTGTCCCACGGCTCTATCTCGTCGTGTTCGTCCAGCCACGCCACCGTCCGGCGCACGCCGTCCTCGAAGGAGACTGTCTGCTCGAAGTCGAGGTCGCGCCGGGCTTTCGCGTTGTCGAAGACGGTGCTGTACTGGAAGTGGTCCCGGAGCATCCCCGTGCGGTCGGGGACGGCCTCGGTGAGCGCGTCGGTCGGGATGTGGACGAGGTCGGGGGCGGGAGCGTCGAGTGCGCGGGCGACCGTCTCGTGGTACTGGTTCCACGTCAGTACCGACTCGCTGGTGACGTGGTACGCCTCGCCGCGGGCGGCCTCGTTCCCGACGGCGGCGACGAACGCGCGGGCCACGTCGTCGCGGTGGCAGGGGCCCCAGAGCGAGGTACCGTCGCCGTGGACGACGATGGGCTTCCCCTCGCGGATGCGGTCGACGTAGTAGGTGCCCGTGCCGAGGGTGTGCAGGACCGGCCCGCCCTCGCCGTAGGTGCTCCACGGCCGGATGACCGTCGTCGCGAAGGCGTCCCCGTGGGCGTCGAAGAACACGTCCTCCGCGGCGGCCTTGTTCCGGCCGTACTCGCTGACGCCGGGTTCGCGGGCGGCGTCCTCGGTGCTCGGGACGCTGGCGGTCGGCCGGTGGTACACGTCGACCGTCGAGCAGAACACGTACTGGTCGACGCCGGCGAAGGCCGCGACCGCCTCGCGCGCCTGCTCGGGGTCGAAGCACACCATGTCGACGACGCAGTCGGGGGCGACCGCCTCGGCCACCGTCCGGAGGCGGGCGGCGTCGTTCCGGTCGCAGGTGACGTATTCGACGGCCGCGGGCAGGTCGGCGTCGGTCTCGCCCCGCGTCGCGATGGTCACGTCGTGGCCGGCGTCGACCAGCTGGCGGGTGATGGCCGTGCTGATGAGCCCGGTCCCGCCGATGAGGAGTACGTCCATACGCGACCCGCGACCGCCAGGCGGAAAGGGCTACTGCGTCAGGCGCCCCGCGGCCCCGTGCGCGTTACGCCCCCTGGGCGCGTCTGTACACACGAGACCATGCAATCGACACGGGCCGTCTCCGTCGTCCCACTGGACGACGGCGGGGACGGCCAGCAGACGACGGTCTTCGAGACCGGGGACGTGGCGCTGACGAGGACGAGGCTCGCCCCCGGTGAAGCCACCGACTGGGACACTCGGGGTGACCGCGATGCCTACGGCTACGTCCTCGCGGGGCAGCTCCGGCTGGTCACCACCGACGGCGGCGAGGATGCAGTCGCCGCCGCGGCGGGAGCGTTCGTCCACGCGCCGGCGGCTGTCGGGCGTTGGGTCGAGAACCCCGGGCCCGACGAGCTGGTCGTGCTGACCGCGTTCGTCGAATCGGCGCGCGCACAGTCGGCCGCCAGCCCCCGCGTCGCTGGCCCGGACGACCTCGTGCCGACCGCGCCCCTGAAGAACCTGACCCGGCTGATGCCCTTCCCGGAGGCTCCGGTCCAGCAGGTCCGCGGGCACGCCGAGGGCCGCATCGAGTCGGACTGGCACCACCACGGCGACAACGACGTGTTCGGGTACGTCGTCGCCGGCGAGGGGTACGTCGAGTGGGGGACCGGTCCCGACGACCGCGCGCTGGCCCGTGCCGGGGAGTGCTTCCACGTCCCGGCCGGCCTCGTCCACCGCGACGTGAACCCCAGCGACGACGAGCAGGACTACGTGCTCTGGCTCACCGGCTCGGACCCGCGGGTCGTCCGTGTGGACGGCCCCGAGAGTGCGTGAGTCGGGAACCTGTAAGTCCGCGGTCGGACGGTACCGGAGAATCGATAGAAGGGTCTCTCGTCGGTCACTGTGTCGTACACGCGACAGCGTCACCACTCGCCGTACCAGCCAGCGGTCGGGCTGTGACGGACCTGCCTGCAGACTCTCGCCTGCCGGTCAGAACTGTAGAATTACTGGATGTGGCCTTCGCGGCGGAGCTGGTCGGCGTCCTGGCCGGTGTAGCGCCACTCGATGTTCGCCTTCTCGTCCTGCCAGTCCCACGGTTCGACGAGGACGACGTCGCCCTCGTTGATCCACGTGCGGTACTTCATTCGGCCGGGGATTCGGCCCATTCGGCTGACACCGTCCTCGCACTGGACGCGGACGTGGTTGCCGCCGTTGTGTTCTGTGACTACCGCGAAAAGCTCGTCTTTGTTGGGCATGCGGAGGTTCCGCCGCTCCTGTGTTTCTTCGCTCACACGTAGTATATGTGGGGTACACGTTTAAATCATGGGAGGGACAGTGGTATCGCGGCACATGGTGACTCTTCGGGCTGGCACCACCGCCGACCCGACGACCGCTAGCGATTCCGTCGACCCCCCGTGAGCCCACAGTCGAACATGAACTTTTATTATGGATTGGTGTCGAGTGACTGGTACCGATGCTCGTACGGGTACACCGCTGACTCGTTCTCCGTCCCAGCGCCGCTCTCCGACCACCCGACCGCCGACCGTCGACACGACCCGTATGAGAACCGATACACACGCCGCGACCCAGCAGTACCGCCCCACGGCAGACCAGCCGACGAACACACCTGACAGCGCGCCGGCCGCCACGGAACCGGAAGAGCGCGACGGGAGGGCCGACGCGACCCCCAGCGACGACCCGGGCGACTGGGTCGCGCGCTGCCAGCGGAGCTTCGACCGGACCGGGACGGACCGGCTCACGAACACCACGGACGAGGCGAACCAGGCGATGCCGTCCGGCCGGTAGGCCACCGATCCTGCTGGCTGGCGCCCCGGTGTGTCCGAGCGCACGGGCTTTGTGCTGTGGCTTCCTACTCTCCTACCAGCATGGGGGCCGCAACCACGGGGAGAGCAGGCATCAGCGTCCTCTACGTCGACGACGACGAGGCGCTGCTGGAGGCCACAGAGACGTACCTCGAGACGCGATTCGCCGACATCACCGTCGAGACCACGGCGTCGCCAGCGGACGCGCTCGACCGACTCGCGACGGAACTCTTCGACATCGTCGTCTCGGACTACCAGATGCCCGAGATGGACGGGCTCGAGTTCCTCAAACGACTGCGAGAGGACCGCGACGAGGCCATCCCGTTCATCATCTTCACCGGGAAGGGCCGCGAGGAGGTGGCGATGGAGGCGCTCAACCTGGGCGCGAACCGCTACCTGCAGAAGGGCGGCGACCCCACGGCGCAGTACGGGTTGCTGGCCCAGACCATCGAGCAGGAGGCCCAGCACCACCGGACGCGGTCGGCCCTGAGCCAGCGCGAGACCGACCTCCGAATCACGCTCGACTCCATCGGCGACGGCGTCATCGCGACCGACACCGCGGGGACCGTCGAACGCATGAACGTGGTCGCCGAGGAACTGACGGGCTGGGACCGCGAGGACGCCGTCGGTCGGCCCCTCGCGGAGGTGTTCCACGTCGAAGACGCCCGGACCAGCGGGCCGGTGCGTGACCCCGTCGAGCAGGTCATCGAAGCCGAGAGCACGCTCGAACTCGAGGAGGACCTCGTCCTCCACGCCCGCGACGGGACCGAACGCTACGTCTCGGACAGCGCGGCCCCCATCACGGACGACGTCGGCGACGTGGTCGGCGTGGTCCTCATCTTCCGGGACATCACCGACCGGTACGTCCGGGCCAGACGGCAGGAGCGCCAGCGCGATGCCGTCGTCGAACTCGCGACCGACGAGCTGCTCGCGAAGGGCCGACTCGAGACGGCGGCCCGACGCATCACGGAGACGAGCGCCGAGACGCTCGACGTGGACCGGTCGTCGATCTGGCTGTTCAGCGACGACCGCGAGACGCTCCGGTGTCTCGACTGCTACGACCGGAACGGCCGCGACCACGAGTCCGGGACGACGCTCGTGGTCGACGACTACCCGAACTACTTCGAGGCACTCGTCGAACACCGGGCGATTCCGGCGACCGACGCCCAGTCCGACCCCCGGACCGGCGAACTCTGTGCGTCCTACCTCGAACCGCTCGGCATCACCTCGATGCTCGACGCGACCATCAGGCGCGGTGGGAAGGTCGTCGGCGTCCTGTGCAACGAATCCGGCGGCGCACCCCGCGAGTGGGCGGAAGACGAGGTCCGGTTCGCCGGCGAACTCGCCGACCAGGCCGTCATCGCGCTCCACAACCGCGACCGTCGCTGCCGGAAGGAGGTGTTAGAGCGGGCGAACCAGCGCCTCCAGTACCTCTTCCGCCAGTCGCCGATGGCGGTCATCGAGTGGACGCTCGACTTCGAGGTCGCCCGGTGGAACGCCGCCGCCGAGGAGCTGTTCGGCTACACCACCGCGGAGGCGACCGGCCGGCACGCCGAGTTCATCGTCCCGCACTCGTCGCGGGACGCGGTCGACGAGGTGTGGGAGGAGCTCGTCACGGAGGGCACGGCCCAGCACATCGTCAACCGGAACGTGACCCGGAGCGGCGCCGAGGTCGACTGCGAGTGGCACAACTGCGCCATCCTCGACGAGGACGGCGAGACGGTGAGCGTGCTCTCGTTCGTCCAGGACATCACCGAACGACGCCGCCAGACGTGGCAGCTCCAGGCCATCGCCGAGCGCACCCAGGACGCCATCTACATCAAGGACCGCGAGGGGCGCTACGAGTTCATCAACGAGGCCGGGGCACGCTATTTCGACTGCTCGCCGCAGGCGGTCGTCGGGCGGGTCGACCGCGAACTGTTCGACACCGACGAGGACATGCTGCCCATCGACCGCTGGGTCCTCGAACACGAGGAACCCCGCATGGAGGAGGAGCGCCACGTCATCGACGGTCGTGAGCGCGTCTTCATGAGCGAGAAGTATCCACACTACGACGACGCCGGCCGGCTCGTCGGCATCGTCGGCATCAGCAGGGACGTGACGGACCAGGCTGCCATCGCCGACCTCCTCGACGAGTTCCACGAGTTGCTGACGGACTCGTCGCTCACGGCGACCGAGCGCATCGAACGCCCACTCGAGACGCTCCGCGAATCGCTCGAGGTGAGCAACGCACAGCTCTGCCGGGTCGACGTGGCCGACGAGGTCCACGAGATCGTCGTCTCCACCGGCGAGACGACCGGCCGGTCGGCCGGGACGGTGAGCCCCCTCCAGGAGACCGTCTGCCAGCGCGTCGTCGAGGAGGAGGACGTGGTGGCGACCTACGGGCGCAACCTCGCCGACACCGACGGTGGGTCGGTGGTCGCGGACGCCCCGTTCGGGTCCTACATCGGTGCGCCCGTGTTCGTCGAGGAGACCCTCTGGGGCGTCATCTGCTTCGTGGACGACGACGAGACGCCGATGGAGCTCACGGCGAACCGGAACGCGATGGTCGAACTGCTCGCGGACTGGCTCGGCCACGAACTCACCGAGTGGCGCTACGAGGCCGAACTCCGCCGGCGCGATGCGGTCGTCGACGACCTCACCACGCTCCTGGCCACCGACCTCCGGCCGGCGCTGCGGGAGGCCCTGGCCTACGCCGGGGCGGACACCGCGCCGGCAGCCGACGACCAGACGGCCGACGACCAGACGGCCGCCGTGGCACTCCGGGAGGCGCTCGAATCGTCGCTGTCGTCTCTCGAGGAAGCGATCGCGCTGGCCGAGCAGGCGACCGGGTCACCGGGCGAGACGGCTCCCGACGACGACGGCCGGGACACGGAGACCGACCTGCTGCCGCCCCGCTGACGCCCCGCCACCGCGGCGATGGGGCTCGGTGCGCTGACACCGTGGTGCGCCCGGCCGGAACCCACGGGCTACATGTGCCCGACGCTCCCGTGTGCCAGTATGCAGAACCGCGACGTGCGCCCCCCGGACGGCGGGCCGCGGGAGCTGGTCGAGTTCTACCTGCTGGACCACCGGACGACCCTCGGGAAGGTCATCGACATCGCGCTCATGGCGCTGAACCTCTGCTTCGTCGGCATCTTCGTCTTCGAGACCTACTCGGTCTCGGCGGAGACGCGCCAGCTCCTGTGGGCCGCCGAGGTCGCCATCGCCTGCGTCTTCGCGCTCGAGTACGTCCTCCGGCTGTACGGGGCACCCGACCGGTTCGAGGAGGCAACCGACGTCTACACCGTCGTCGACCTGCTCGCCATCCTCCCGACGTTCGCCTTCCTTTTGGTGCCCGGGCTGTCGGTGTTCGCGCTCGACATCGGCTTCCTGCGGGCGCTTCGTGTCGTCCGATTCATGCGGTTCTACCGGTTCACCCGGGACGAGGAGTTCTTCTTCGGCTCCATCTCGGTCCACGAGCTCCGGGTCCTGAAACTGTTGCTGACGGTCCTGACGATCTTCTTCGTCTCGGCCGGCGTGTTCTACGCGGCCGAACACGTCGCGAACCCGGAGGTGGCGAACTTCGGCGACGCGTTCTACTTCACGGTCGTCACGCTCACGACGGTCGGGTTCGGCGACATCGTCCCGCTGACGGCGGGGGGCCGCATCGTGACGACCGGGGCCATCATCTCCGGGGTCGTGCTCATCCCCTGGCAGGCGAGTCGCATCGTCCGCGAGTGGACGACCGACAAGGTGTCGGTCACCTGCGAGTCCTGCGGCCTCGCCTACCACGACCCGGACGCCTCGCACTGCAAGGCCTGCGGCCACGTCATCTACCAGGAGTACGACTCGCGGTGAGTCGCCCGAACACCCCGCAACGCTGGAAGCTCCGCGGTAGACTTGTGCCCGTCCGTCGCCTCTAGGGGACCATCGGGGGACCGCGTTCCCCGGGGAGAGCTATGAAGGCGATAACCAAGAGCGGCGTATCCATCCCGTGCGAGAACTTCAAGGCCATCGAGGAGGGCGTCCTCCTCTTCGACGACGAGAAACGCAAGCAGCTGGTGGGGTTCGTCCCACACGCCGACCTGCAGTTCGTGGTGCCCGACGATGTCGCGGCGAGCCTCGACGTCGGAGAGCCGGAACCGGCGCCGGTCGTGGGCGGACACGCCTCGCGAGACGACGAGATCGCCTGGGGCGAGGCCACCGGCGAGGGCATCGGCATCGAGGTCGACCACGGTCCGGTCGCGTCCCCGGTCGAGGTCGACGAGCCCGCCACGACAGAGAACGAGTCGGACCTGCCCGTCGAGCAGCGCCGGGCCCGGGCGATGTCGGAGCTGACCGAGATACACGGGCTCGGCCCGACCTACGCCGACCGGCTGCGGTCTGCCGGCATCACGACGCTCGGCGGCCTCTCGATGGCCAGGCCGGACCACGTCGCGTCCGCGGTCGGCGTCTCGAAGCGCCGGGCCGAGATCTGGATCGACCGGGCCACGGAGATGCAGTCGCAGGCCGAACCGGAGCAGCACCGACAGGGCGCCGACGAGGCGTCGGTCGCGAACCGCCCGGACTCGTGGACCTGGACCTGAGCCCGGGACGGGAGTCGGCCGACGACCGGCCATGGGCCGGGTGGGACAGGCGACCCACGACAGCCCGTGACCCGCGAGGCGTGCGAACGCGGCGGCCGGGACAAACTATCAGACACGGGACAAGCTTATGCCGGATGGTAGCTGTTAGAGTTGTAATGACGCGTGATTCGTGTTCCACCTGTCGCGGAATCGTCCACCAACCGTACCTCGATCGCTGCCCGGCATGCGGGTACGTCCCGCCCCACGGCGCCGACTGACCGACCGGGGCGTCGCGCCCCGCCGACGATATCTTATTGTTCTTTCCGTGAGATGATTTACCCATGTTCGTCGTCGCCAACCGCATCCCGGTCGCCGAAGGGCACGAAGACGCGTTCGAGGCACGATTCGAGGCTCGCGCCGAGAAGGTCGACCAGCGCGAGGGGTTCGTCCGCATGGAGGTCCTGCGCCCGGTCGAGGCCGACCGCTACGTCGTCCTGACCTACTGGGAGTCCGAGGACGCCTTCGACGCGTGGACAGAGAGCGAGGAGTTCCGCGAGGCCCATCGCGACCGCCCGCCGAAGGAGATGTTCTCGGGGAAGAGCGAGATGGAATCTCACGAGGTCTTCATCTCGGCCGAAAAGTAACGTCTCGTCGGCAGCACCGCGCCGCCACTCCGACTCCCCCTGATTCGGACACCCCCGCTGTCGGGTGTTCGCCCGATCGTCTCTCCCCTCACGCGTTCGTCGGCTGGTGCGACAGGCGCCCCTCGCCGACCGACGTACCCGTCCCCCTGGTTCTCCCCAGAACCGATTGTATGTTGGTCACTTACGGGGATAAAGGTATCTACGACTTCACTTCTAACTGGGGGTTAGAACAGCTGAAAGCGTGGTCATCGGCGCCTGCATCGAAGGTATGTCGGTGGGCGCTCACTCCTCGTCGTCGAACTCCAGCGCCACCGAGTTGATACAGAACCGCTTGCCAGTTGGCGCCGGTCCATCGTCGAAGACGTGACCCAGGTGGCTCTCGCAGTTCGCACACACGACCTCGATTCGGTGCATGCCATGGCTGTGGTCTTCGCGCTTCTCGATCTTCCCGTCGTCCGCGGCGTAGAACGACGGCCAGCCACAGCCGTGGTCGAACTTCGTCTCCGAATCGAACAGGACCTCGCCACAGCCCTTGCAGCGGTACTTCCCGTCCTCGAAGTGGTCGACGTACTCGCCGGAGAAGCGGGCCTCGGTGCCCTGTTCGCGCAGCACGTTGTAGGACTCGTCGTCCAGGCGCTCGCGCCACTCGGCCTCGGTCTCGGGGACGTCTCGTCTCGTCTCGGAGGAACTGTCGCTCATGTCCATCGATAGGCGCGCGAAGGGCAAAGAGGCCGTGGTCGCGGCGGCCCAGAGAACCGCACGGAGCTCCCATCGCCGACCCGCGCCGTGACTCAGACGATTCGGTTCCGGAGGTCCGTCTCTCCGGCCGCGAGCTTCCGGTAGTTCTCGGCCAGTATCTCGGTCCAGCGGTCGAGCTTGTGCGGGCTCGACCCGGCCATGTGCGGCGTGATGACGACGTTCGAGAGGTCCCACAGCGGCGAGTCGTCGGGCAAGGGCTCCGCCTCGAACACGTCGAGGGCGGCCCCGCCGATGGTGTGGTAGGTGAGCGCCCTGACGAGCGCGTCCTGGTCGACGACCCCGCCGCGGGCGACGTTCACGAGGACGGCTTCGTCGCCGAGTAGCGTGAGTTCCTCGCGGCCGATGAGGCCCTCGGTCTCGTCGGTGAGCGGACACGCGAGCAGCAGGTAGTCGACCCGTGGGAGCAGGTCGTGGAGGCCCTCGGGGCCGGCCAGCTCGTCCACCCCGTCGGGGACCTCGCTGGTGTCCCGCTTGATGCTGAGTACCTCCATCCCGAGCGCGCTGGCGAGTTCGGCTGTCCGGCCGCCGATGGCACCGACGCCGACGATGCCGAGGGTTTTCCCGCGTATCTCCCCGCCCTCGAAGCGCTCCCAGTGGCCCGCGGCCTGCTGGCGCTGGCCGACGTGCATGTCGCGCTCGAAGGTCAGCAGGTACCAGAGCACCTGCTCGGCGATGGGTTCGGCGTGGATGCCGGAGGAGTTCGTCAGCACGACGCCCTCCTCGGCGAGCGCATCGAGGTCGTAGTGGTCGACGCCGGCGCTCAGGCAGTGGATCCAGCGGAGGTTCGCGGCCCGGGACCGGGCCTCGGCGTCGAGGTGGTACCCGACGTAGCCCGCGGCCTCGGGGAGCAGGTCGGCCGTCTCTGCGGGTGTCGTGGTCGCGCGAACCGTCGCATCGGGAACTGCCTCCACCAGCGCGTCGCGGAGCGCGACGGCCCGGTCGGGTCCGACGCTGTGGGGGACGAGGACGAGGGGCAAGGTCATGTTCCGTCAACGGACCGCGGGGCGCTTAGCCGTTGGGCCATCGGAAAGCCCCCAGGAGTCGGGTGCCCGGCCGGGGTCCATCTCCCCGGTATGCGGCCGCATACCACTGCAGGAGCGGATTTCAAGCCTTATGCCGCCCGCCGGCCTCGACGATTCCAATGAGCTACAAGATCGGTCTCGTGGGCAAGCCCTCCGTGGGCAAGTCCACCTTCTTCAACGCGGCGACGATGAACGACGTGCCGGAGGGCGCGTACCCGTTCACGACCATCGACCCCTCCGTCGGCGAGGCGTACGTCCGGGTCGACTGTGCGGCCCCGGAGTTCGACGAGTCGTGTACACCCGACACGGGCTACTGCCAGGAGGGCACACGCTACGTCCCGACGAAACTCGTGGACGTGGCCGGGCTCGTCCCCGGTGCCCACGAGGGCCGCGGCCTCGGGAACCAGTTCCTCACCGACCTGAACGAGGCCGACGTGCTGGTCCACGTCGTCGACTTCTCGGGCACCACCGACATCGAGGGCGAGAACACCGAGGGCCACGACCCCCGCGAGGACATCGACTTCCTCGAGAACGAACTCGACCAGTGGTACGTCGGCATCCTCCAGAAGGGCATCGAGAAGTTCCAGAACCGCTACCAGGGCCAGGACGAACTCGCCATCGAGGTCGAACTCGCCGAGCAGATGTCCGCCTTCGGCATCAACAAGGACGAGGTCAAGAAGCTCATCCTCCGACTGGACCTCGGCTTCGAACCCGGGGCGTGGGACGAACAGGACCGCGAGGACCTCGCCCGGGAGATCCGCCAGTACACCAAGCCGATGGTCATCGCGGCGAACAAGATGGACACCCCGGCCGCCCAGGCGAACTGGGACGAGATCACCAGCGACCCCGACTACGACCATCTCACCTTCGTCCCGGCCAGCGCTCACGCCGAGAAGGCCCTCAAGAACGCGGCCGAGCAGGGTGTCGTGGACTACCATGCCGGCGACGAGGACTTCGACATCGTCGCCGACGTCTCCGAAGAGCAGGAGCAGGGCCTCGAACAGATCCGCGAGTTCGTCACCGAGTACGGCGGTACCGGCGTCCAGCAGGCCATCGAGACCGCGCTGTTCGACGAACTCGGTGTCATCGCCGTCTTCCCCGGCGGTGCCGAGGCCATGGGCGACGAGCAGGGTCGGGTCATGCGCGACTGCTTCCTCCTGCCCGAGGGCGCGACCACCTCCGACTTCGCGTACCACCTCCACTCCGACATCGGCGACGGCCTGCTCCACGGCCTGAACTGCAGGACCAAGCGCCAGATCGGCGGCGACACCGAACTCGACCACCGCGAGGTCGTCGAACTCGTCACCACCAGCTGAGGATTCAAATACGAAGCCGCGGCCACCCCTGGCATGAGCTGACCATCGCCGGCGACGGTCCCGCGGTTGCGCGACACACCCGTCTCCGTTCTCTCCTGTGCGTGTCGCCTGTTCGCCACACTTATCCTGATTCGCACCACTCCTGACCCGGTTCTCACCTCACCGACCGCGACAGGTCCGGCCGGTCGTAGCCGGTCGCCCGGAGCACCGCCGGCATCAGCAGACCCTGGGCGACCACGCTGACGATGGCCACGCCGAACACCATCGTCTGGACCACCTCGCGTTCGGGCACTCCCGGCGGGAGCGACAGCGCCAGCCCGACCGGCACCACGGTGTGCAGGCCACCCCACACCATGATGTGCTGGGCCCGCAGGGGAAGCGGGTCCTCGAGCACCCGGTTCGTCGCCGTCACCAGCGGGTAGATGGTCAGCGCCCGGACGAGCACCACCAGCACCGCGGCCAGCACGACGAACTCGCCGTACTGGACGAACTGCGCCACGTCGACGGCGGCGCCGATGAGCACGTAGAGCACCGTGCTCACGAGGAAGGCGGCGACGTGCCAGACCTGCTGGACGAACGACTCCGGGGCAGACATGTGCTCGTGGGTCTGTTCGTGCGCCCCCATCAGGAGCCCGGCCCCGACGGTCGCGAGGATGCCCGAGACCCCGAGCGCCCACTCCGCGAGCAGGAAGCTCCCGTAGGCGACGACGACCGTCAGGAGCATCACCGCCAGCCTGTCTCGCAGTCGGCGCGCCCCCAGGTGTGCCACGTAGCCGACCACGGCTCCGACGGCGAAGCCGCCGCCACCGACGAGTGCCACGTCGAACACGAACCACGCCGCCTCGTCGGCGGTCGCCAGCGACGCGACTGCTCCGCCCGCACCGTCTGCCTGCTGGAACGCCGCGACCAGCGTCGAGAAGACGACGATGGCGACGCCGTCGTTCAGCAGGCTCTCGCCCTCGATGGTCACCGACAGGCGGTCCCCCACGTCGAACTGCTCGAACAGCGAGAGCACCGCCGCCGGGTCGGTCGGCAGGACGACCGCCGCGAACAGCAGGGCGACGAGGAGCGAGAAACCGAAGGCGACCGTCCCGAGGAGCCCGAGGAGTGCGACCCCCAGTGGGAGACCGACGACCGCGAGGACGACGATCAGCACCGCGTTCCGCCGGAGCTCGCGGACGTCCAGTCCCGTCGTCCCCTCGAAGACGATGGTCGGGAGCAACACCGCGAGGATGAGGTCCGCGGACAGTTCGAGCCCGAAGTCGACTCCCAGCACGGAGACGAGGAGGCCGACCGCGACCAGTACGCTCGCGTACGAGAGGTCGCTCCGGCGGTCGACCAGGCGTCGCACGACGAACGCGATGGCGAAGATGGCCACGACGCTCGCGAGCAGGGGCTCGATTCCGCGCATCTACCTCCGAAGAGGGCGCCGACCCGCTTAACACTCGTTCCGCGGGTGGTTCCCCGGTGACCTCCCGGTAAGCCCCTCGGGGAGCGCGGTGGTTTTTCCCCTGTAGGTCCCACTGTCTCGCATGACACGAACGGTCGCTGTCGTCGGTGCCGGCGTCGCCGGCGTCGGCGTCGCGGACGCGCTCCGGGAGACCGACGCCGCGGTGACGCTGTTCGACAAGGGCAGAGGCATCTCCGGCCGGGCCGCGACCCGCCGCAAGCACGGCTGTCGCTACGACCACGGCGCGAACTACATCAAGCCGGGCGAGGACGCGTGGGTCGACGACCTGCTCGACGAGCTCGGGACAGACGGACTGGCGGACATCGAAGAACCCGTGTGGACTCACGACGCCGACGGGACCATCGCGGAGGGTCGCGACGACGAGTCGCACAAGTGGACCTACGTGCAGGGAATCACCCAGTTCGCCAAGCGCGTCCGGGAGCGAGCAGACGCCCCCGTCCACAAGTCGACCCGCGTCGAGTCCATCGACCGCGACGAGGATGGCTGGCACCTCACCGACACCGACGGCGAGGATTACGGCCCCTTCGACGTGCTCGTGCTCACGCCACCCGCCCCACAGACCGCCGACCTCCTCGCCGACACGGACTGGGCCGACGACCGGCTCGCGCGGCTCCACGACGCTGTCGACGCCGTCCCCTACCGGACCATCCGGACGCTCGTGTTGCACTACCCGTTCGAACTCGACCGGCCGTGGTACGCGCTGGTCAACCCGGACCGCGAGCACCCCGTGGGCTGGCTCTCGCGCGAGGAGTGCAAGCCCGGGCACGTCCCCGACGGCGAGAGCCTGCTCGTCGCCCAGATGAGCCCCGGGTGGTCGGTCGACCACTACGACGACCCGGCCGAGGACGCGGCCGCAGCAGCCGCCGACCTCGTGGCGACCCTGCTGGACGACGACCGGCTGACCGAGCCGGACTGGGTCGACTCGCAGGGCTGGCGATACGCGCTCCCCGACGCCGCTGTCGACGCCGAGGCCGCCCGCTGTGCCGAGGATGCGGGCCTGTTCGTCGCGGGTGACTGGGTTGTCGGCGAGGGCCGCGTCCACCGCGCGTTCGAGAACGGCCGGACGGTCGGCGCCCGCGTCGCCGACCACCTCGCCTGACTCCTTCGCCGGAACCGGTAGTCTCACCATACCCCGTCTCATTCCCCTCTGCGTGACCGGCGAACTGCTCGTCCCCGGACTGGCGATCGCGGCGGCCGCCATCTGGGCGCTCTCGATGACACTCCAGAAACGCGGCCTCGCCGACGGTGGCACGGTCCTGCAGGGCTCGCTCGTCGTCGCGGTGATGGACGCGGTCTGCTACTGGACCGTCATCGGCGGCGTCGCGGCCACGAGCGGCCATACCCCGCCAATCACGCCGTTCATCCTCGGCATCTTCTTCGTCTCCGGGACGGTCGGGACCGCCATCGCGCGCCTCTCCTCGTTCGTCGGCATCGACCGGGTCGGCGCGAGCGTGAACTCCGCCGGCATCTCGACGCGGCCGCTGTTCGCCGCCGCCCTCGCGTTCCTGTTCATCGGCGAGGTGGTCAACGAGGTGACGGTGGCGGGCATCGTCGTCCTCGTGGTCGGCCTCGTCGTCCTCACCCTCTCGAAGGGCGGCGACCTCTCGGGCTGGCAGCCCTGGGAGCTCGTCTTCCCCATCTTCGCGGCCATCGCCTACGGCGGCAGCGACGTGGTCCGGCGCTTCGGCCTCACCGAGACGCCCGTCACTGCGCTGGAGGCGGTCGCCCTGCACGAGACGTGGGGCGTGCTCTGGCTCGTCGCCATCATCGGCGGGCGCGTCGGCTGGGACGCCGTCGACATCCCGCGGCGTGCCCTCGGCTACTTCTTCGTCGCCGGGCTGCTCAACGCGAGCTCGCTGTTCCTGTTCTTCGCCGCGCTCGACCGCGGGAACGTCGCCATCGTCTCCTCGCTGGTCGGGACCGCCCCCCTGTTCGTCGCGGTGTTCACGGCCCTGCTGCTGGGCGACCTGGAGCGGGTGACCCGCGGCCTGGCGGCGGGCGCGCTGCTGGTGGTCGTGGGTGCGACGCTCATCACGTTCGCGTGAACTGCGTGGCGTTGTGGATGTGAGTGTGCGGCGAGCCGCGCCGCTCTCCCTATGACAAGAGCTGTGCCTCTTCGCGTCGGCCGTGCCAGCCCCACCTGGGAACAGCCGAACTGGGGTCGTTATCGCCCTGTGAGCACGTCTAGTGGGTGGTGTGCAGGGTGGTTAATATTCACGAGTAACTCAGATTTCGAAACGGGGGCCGACTCGATGCGCGTCTCAGACGTACGACGGGACGAAGTACACCGCCGTCTCCCCGTCGTCGAACGTCAGCGAGACGACGAAGAAGTCGTCGGAGTTCGACGCGCTGTACGCGGTCGTCGCTCCCGCGTCGGTGTAGAAGTTCACGCGCAACGTCGCGGTGGCGCCGTCTCCGAAGGTCGGCCTGTCGGCCGTGGGAATCTCGACGTACTTCCCACCGACGGCGACGGTCGCGTAGGTGGTCGACCCGGTCGCGTCGGTCAACTCCGCGGAGATGGGCCGGGGGTTGTTGTTCCCGGGCTTGCCCTGGATGTACATGTTGATCCGGACCTCGCTGATGGTCCGTTCCGTCCCGTTGTTGGTGAACTCCATCTCGACGGTCTCACCGCCAGCACCGCCGACGCGCGAGGCGGTCTCGAGGCGGAAGCTCCCTTCGCTGGAGTCCGGGTTGATGGTGTCGCCGAGGTCGACCTCGGGCTTGTCACCGACGGTGATGCCGTAGGTGGTCGACTTCACCGGGTCGGCCGCGTTGCTGCCGAACCAGACCGTGACGGTCGCGCTCCCGTTGTCCATCCCCGGGTCGTACTGGAAGGTCGCCTCGCCGTCCTCGTCGGTCTGCTCGGCGGTGGTCACGAGCGACCCCTTACCGCTGACGGAGGCGTTGACCACGACGCCACTGACGGGGTTGTTGTAGGCGTCTCTGACCTGCACGGTGAGGGGCTCTGACGCACCCACCGTGAGGTAGCGGTCGCCACCCGACTGCTTGACGAGGTACGTCGCGTCGAGGGAGGGCGTCGCGACGGTCTCCTCGATGCCGATACCGGCCAGTCGGAGGTCGTAGACCTGCCCCGAGGCGAGCGTCACGACCAGCGTGTTGTAGTTCGTGCCGGTTGTGTAGGTGTACGCGACGACCTTGCCGCCGTTGGCGACCTGCTGGTCGGCGAGGATCTCGTCCCACCGGGCCTCGGGCAGGGTCGTCTTGACCCGGAGCGTGAGGGTGTCACCGGTGGTGTTGGTCACCGCGATGCCCTGGGCGGGCGCGCTCACCGGGTGGACGGTCAACTGCTTGGAGCCGACCTGCTGTTCACTGATGTCGGCGGCGACGGCGACCAGCGTGATGCGGTTCCCGTCGATGAACCCCTCGTCGGCGACGAGGGTGGTCGCCGCGTTCCCGAAGCGGTTGTAGACGACGCCGTACTCGTACGCCGTCGCGGGTGCCGTCGTGTACTGGTTGTACCGCGGCTGGTACACCAGCGAGCTGGTGTTCACGTCGAGCGTGTCTCCCAGCGACTGGAGGTATTCCCGGGTGTCGGCGTCGAGTGCCGACACGTTCTCGATGGTGACGCCGAGCTGGTCACTGGTGAGCGACCCCGAGGCCGGCGCCGGGTTCACGAGGAACATCCGGGCCGGGTACCGGGTGCCGAGCTGGATGCTGGTCGACTCCGGCGCGCCGGTACTGGCGACGCGGTACGTACTGCTGTGGAGCGCCTCGAAGTCGTCCTGGACGCCCTGGTTGTGTTCGAATTCGACGTTCCCGTTCATCGCCGGCACGAGACTGACCTGCGTCAGCGCGAGCAGGGCGAGCACGAGCCCGAAGATGAGGATACCCCCGAGCACCGGCGAGACGCCGCGCTCGTCACCCCCGATTCTGAATGTCTTGTTGGTGTGTTGCATTGATTCTCCCCCGTTCCTTCAGACCAGGACGAACGTCGCGACCGCGACGAGCGTCAGGCCGATACTGTACTTCAACCCCGACAGGGTGTCGTTGTCCGAGAGTTTGCCCGCGAGCATGCCACTTCCCACCGCCATGATGATGACGGAGTGGAAGAACAGCGCCCGGTAGGTGTCCAGCGGGACGTTGCTCAGCGAGGCGAACCCGGCCGCCTGTGCCTCCGCGAGGTTCTCCGTCTGGGCGGTCGTCTGGGCGATGGCACCGAAGTAGCTCGCGTCGATGAGCACGATGACCATCAGGTACACGAGGAACCCGATGACCACGATGGCGATGTACGACGACATCGCGCGCTGGCGGGCCCGGTCGATGCGGTGGCGGTTGCGGGTGTCCTCGGCCGCGATGGCGAGGATCTTCGACATGTCGCCGGAGGACTTCCCGCCTTCCGCGATGAGCTTGATGGTGCGGGTCAGGTGGGGCACCTTCAGCCGGTTGCCGAGCCCGACGAGCGCTGCCGTGAGGTCGTGGTTCCAGTGGATGTCGTTGCGGACGAGTCGTAACTCGTCGGCGAGGACGCCCTTCGACCAGCGAGCGATCATGTCGAGCGCGTCGATGAGCGGGATGCCCATGTAGTTCGCACTCGACAGCACGTTCAGCGTGTCGGGGAAGCGCTCGGCGAGGACCTTCTCGCGGCGGCGCTTGCGTTCGTGGAAGAACGACAGCGGCACGGAGACGATGAGCAGCGGCAGGACGACCAGCAGGGTGGTCGCCACGACCGGGGCGGCCTCGAAGCCGGCCACCGAGGGGGTCGCGAACTCCTGGACGACGACCGCGGCGGTGAACGCCAGTGCGGCCGGGACCGTGAACACGAGCGACAGGTACGGGGTCGCCTTGACCACGGCCAGCGGGTCGCGTGCGAGTTCGACGAGGCGCTCGTGGCGCTGTTCCTTGCGGTAGGCCTCGAAGCGCTCGTCGTCCGCGACGTCGTCGGTGTCGATGGGTTCGGTGCGCTTCTCCGCGAGGGTCACGCCCCCGCTCTGGACGAACGGGGCCGAGAGCACGTCGATGAGCAACAGGAAGCCCACCATCCCCAGCGGGAGGCCGACGTAGATGAGCGTCGCCATCCCGGTCAGCGTCGAGCCGCCGAGGAAACTGATGACCATCAGCGTCACGATGATGAACAGCGGCGCGGCGACGAACGCGACGATGAATATCTCCGAGAGCACCGAGAGCGTCTCCAGGAACTCCTCCTGTTCGTCCTTGGCGGTCTCGGCGTAGTGGCCGGACTGGTCCTCGAAGAACGAGGTAACGTCCCCACCGGAGTCGAGCACGCTCACGAGGTCGTCGAGGAACTGTTCGAGGTTGTCACTCGGCGTGAGGTTCCGGGCGTTCCGGAGCGCGGTGAACAGGTCGTTCCCGAACAGCTCCATGTCCCGGACGATCATGTCGAACTCGTCGGCCACGTCGCCGTAGGTGTCCCGGGAGTCCGCGAGCGCCCGGAACACCTCGACGAGGTTCATCCCGCCGTAGCTCATCGCGTACATGTACGTGATGGCGTGGGGCAGGACGACGTTGATGGCGCGTTCGCGGTTCGAGACGACGTTGCGCGGGTAGTAGTAGCGGAAGGCCCATATCGAGCCCCCGACCGTCCCGCCGAGCAGGAGCGCCGAGGCGCCCCCGGCGAACAGGAACCGGTTCGAGGACACCAGCGACGTGATGCCGCCAGGTGCCGACACCGGCGAGGTGAGGCCGCCGAGGATGCCCATGTTGGCCAGCCAGAACGTCAGCAGGACGCCGGTGACGGCACCGACCGCCCCGCCGACCATCGCGAGGATGGCGCTGTGGGTGAGGTAGATGTCGTAGGTCGTCCCGATGCGCGCCTGGTTCAGCCAGCGCTGGACGTCGCGGTACTTGCCCGGGCGGGCCTTGAAGTACGTGCGGACGACCCCGTACTGGTCGCGCAGTTCGCGCCGTTCCTCGGGGGTCATGTCCCGCGACCGCGGGAAGTACTGGCTGACCTCGTAGTCGGGCAGCGGCGTCTGGCCCTCGCTCAGGGGGGTGTCGATGCCACTCCCCTCGCGGGTGCTCATCGCGCCTCCGCACGGACGACGTCGTCCAGGCGGTCGGCCCGGATGGCCTCCAGGACCTCGTCACGGTCGCGCTGGAAGGTGTGGATGGTCCGGGTGACGTCGTGGTAGTCCGTGATGTCGTTGTCGACGAGGTACTCGAGGACCTCGGTCCGGACCGACAGTTCGCGCTCGAGTTCCTCGGTGGTCCAGCCGCGCTCGCTCGCGATCTCCGCGAGCAGCCGCGAGTCGCCGGTGTGTTCGTACTCGTCGCTGCGCGGGTCCCACCGGAACACCTCGTCGGTCTCGATGGCGGTGAGGTCGTCGCTGGCGTGTATCTCCGCGACGACCTGGTTGCGGCGGACGCGGGTGTCGTCGGTGAATATCTGCTTCTGGATGGCCAGCACGTCGAGGTCCTGTATCATCTGGACCGGGACCGACAGCGGCGCGTTCTCCAGGCGTGCGAGTGCGCCCTCGACGGAGTCGGCGTGGATGGTCGTGTACGAGGTGTGGCCGGTCGCGATGGCGTTGAAGAACGTCAGGGCGACGCGCTGTTCGGTGCGGACCTCGCCGACGAGCAGGTACTCGGGGCGCTGCCGGAGCGACGCCTGGAGCAGTTCGTACATCGAGACCTCGCCGCGGCCACCGTCGGTGACGGCGGGGCGCGAGACGGACTGGATCCAGTTGTCGTGGGGCAGCGTGATCTCGCGGGTGTCCTCGATGGAGACGACCTTCGAGTTCGGCGGGATGAAGAACCCGATGGCGTTCATCGAGGTCGTCTTCCCTGAACCCGTACCGCCCGCGAACACGAGCGACTTGTTGTTCTCGATGGCGAGCCAGAAGTACGCCATCTGGTCGACGTCGAACGTGTTCCACTTGATGAGGTCGACCGGGGTGTACGGCACCTCCGCGAACTTGCGGATGGTGAAGTTCGACCCGCGGGTCGCGATGTCCGACCCCAGCGTCAGCTGGATGCGCGAGCCGTCCGGCAGGCTCGCGTCGATGAGCGGGTCGGAGACGGAGATGTGCTTGCCGGCGCGCTGGGCGAGCCTGACCGTAAAGGAGTTCAGGCGGTCCTTGTCGAAGACGACGTTCGAGCGCAGGTCGCGGTAGTCGCCGTGGTAGACGAACACCGGGACGTCGATGCCGTCACACGAGATGTCCTCCAGGTTCTCGTCGCGCATCATCGCGTCTATCTTCCCGAAGTCGAGGAAGTCACGCAGCAGGTAGTACAGCAGTTTGTAGATGCTGCCGTCCTCGACCGTGGCGGCGTGTTCCGCGATGATCTCCTTGGCCTTCTCCTCGAAGACGAACTCGCGGCCGCGCTCGGACTCGATGTCGTGGTACATCAGACTGTTGCGCAGGATGCGCGTGAGGTCCTCACGGACGTAGCGCTCGAAGCCGTCGAGGTCGACCTCGGTGACCTCGTAGCGGAACTCCTTGGCCGCCCGGTCGAACATGATGGAGACGTACGCGTAGGGGCGGTTGACCCAGTAACGTTCGACCTCGACGAGGTCCTCGAGGTACGAGAAGTCGAACCAGCGCTCCTCGATGAACTCGTCGGTTGGTCGCTCGGCGAAGCCGGTGTCGAGCGTGACCGAGGCGTAGTACGCCTTCACGTCGTCCAGTATCTCCTTGACGATGTCCCGGGGCGCCGCGGTCTGGCGCTGTTCGACCCACAGCACGAGGTCGTCGGGCCCGAACTCGGTCGGGTCCTCGTCGTCGTCCTCGTCGGTCTCCGGGTCCTCCTCGCGGAGGACCAGCTCCTCGGAGGGTGCGTCGGTCGCCTCGTCGGTCTCCGGGTCCTCCTCGCGGCGGACGAGTTCTTCGGACGCGGCCCCCTCGGCGTCCTCCTCGTCCGTCTCGCCGTCCTCGAAGATGGTCGAGACCCCGCGGTGTCGCTCCAGCTCCTCGTCGGTCTCCTCCGAGGGCACGAGTGATTCGCTCTCGGTCGCCGCCCCGGCTTCGGTCTCGGTCGTCGACTCGGCAGCGTCTGTCTCGTCGCTGTCGGTCTCCTCGGCGTCCACTGCCTCCTCGGCCGTGGCTGCCTCGGCGACCTGTGGGCCGTATTCCGGGCCTGCTGCGGCCTCGTCTCCCCCGGTCTCCGTCTCGGCCGACTCACCCGTCGACGTCGACTCGACATCGGTCACCGCCCAACCCCCGTCGGTGGTGTCCGTGCGGTCCTCCCCCTCGTCGGTTTTCTCGTAGGAATTCATCAATATATGTTGATAGGATACGCGGTGTGGTGACGTAAAGCTTTGCGAGATTGTTACGTTAGGATGCTCTAATGCGAGAAAATCAGGGAAAACCAGATACGTTGGTGGCGGAACGTTCTATGTTTCTGAAGTTAAAATTGCTGGTTGTTACCAATTACCAGTAGCGCGCGTGAGAACGACCCGAGTGCCCGGTTCGGGCGCTTCCACGACCGATTGAACCGGCGAACGTGTCGTTACCGGCGGACCGGTGCCACGACGACCCCAGCCTCGACCCGCGCAGACCCCGGTTCGGGATGGGGCGAGGAACCGGCAGCGGCGGCGCCGGCAGACCGTCGAAACCGGGGCCATCGTGCGGTCGATGTCGGTCAGGGAAACGGTTTTCAGCGTGGCGCGTGTCGCCATGCACCATGGTAGACCGTCGCCACTACGAGTTCGAAGGAGAGGCCCCCAGAATCCACGACTCGGCGTTCGTCGCCCGGGACGCGACGCTCGTCGGCGACGTCACGGTGGAGGCGGACGCCAGCGTCTGGCCGGGCGTCGTCCTCCGGGGCGACATCGGGCCCGTCCGCATCGGCGAGAGCTCGCACGTCGGCGACACGGCGGTCCTGCACGACTCCCGCATCCAGGAGCGCGTGATGATCGGCCACGGGGCCGTCCTGAACGACGCCGACGTGGCGACGGGCTCGCTGGTCGGCATCAACGCCACGCTCAACTCCGACGTGTCGGTCGGCGAGCGGACCATCGTCGCGTCGGGGACCGTCGTCCCGGACGGCTTCACCATCCCCGCAGAGTCGTTCGTCCGGGGTGTCCCGGCCGAGGTGGTCCCGCTGTCGGAGACGACGGTCGACCCCGAGGAGATCGCAGACGCGTACTCCTCAGGTGCCTACACGGACCTCGCGTCCCGGCACGAGGAACTGTTCGAGTAGGCGACGAGCGGGTCAGAGAGAAGAGAACAGGTCGAAGACGGAACGCCGCGGCGGCCTCAGCCTCGCTTCTGCAGCACGAGCAGACTCCCGAGCAGCGCGACGAGAGCGACGCCGATACCGAAGCCGGGCGTCGCGCCACCGCCGCCGCCGTCCTCACCCGTGGTCTCGGTGCCGGGTGCGGTCGTCGCCGTGGTCTGGTCGGTCGTGTCCGCGGTCGTGGTTCCATCGGAAGAATCGGTCGCGGGCTGGACGCCCTCGATGGTCACCACGTCCGAGGTCACGGAGCCGTTCGCCGCCGAGAGTTCGACCTCGCCTGCGGAGGTTATCTCGACGGTCGCACCGCCGTCGGCGCCGGTCGTGGCCTTCGAACTCCCGTCGACACGGACGTCGACGCCCTCGGCGGGCTCACCGTACTCGTCGGTCACCGTCACGCGGAGGTTCTGGCCGACGACGACCTGCGTGTTCGCCGGTTCGAGCGAGAGTGCCGGCTCGCGCGTGAGCTCGTAGGTGACCGTCTTCGCGGACTCTCCGACGGTGAAGGTGCCGCTGTAGCTCTGGTAGCCGTCCTTCGTGACCGTCACGGGGTACTCCGTGTTCACGCCGAGGCTCACGGTGCGGTTGCCGTTCTTGTCGGTCTGGAACGTCCCGACGCCGTCGATGGCGATGGACGCCTGGAGCGGTCGCGACTCGTTGAAGTACGGGTCGACCACGCCGAACTCGACGTTCACGCTGCCCTCGCGTATGGAGACGGTCTCCGTGGTCGAGTCACCCGCGACGATGGTGGTCTGCTCCCGGTAGTACCCCGACTTGGCGATGGTCACGGTGTACTCCCCGGCCTCTATCTCACCCGTCTCGAACGCCCCGTCGCTGCCCGTGGTACCGGTCGCCGCGGGGCGCTGGTCGCTCTTCTTGACGGTCACCTTCGCGTCGGCGACCGCCCCGTCACGGTCCTCGACGCTGAGGGTCGCACTCGCGCTCTCGTACATCTTCACGGTCAACTCGTCGCCGTCCTGGACGTTCGCCAGCGACGTGGGGTGATTGCGGACCAGCGATGGGTGGTCGACCTCCACGCCGACGTCAGCACCTTCCGGGACGTCGAACAGGACCTCGCCGTTCGAGACGGTCTCGCGCGTCTTCTGCTCGTCGCCGTACGTGATGGTCACGTTGGCGTTGCCGACGGGGTCACCCGTCTCGGAGACGACGGTGATCCGGAGGGCGACGTCGGGTGTGGAGCCGTCGGCAGCCGCGACACCTGTGAGCGGTGCGAGCAGCAGGACGAGGCCGAGTACGATGGCTGTCAAGCGCATTGGTTGAGCATCCCGGGCGTGCTTACTTAAATTTCGCTGGTTCCTCTCACGTCCTGTTACTGTCTTTCCGGGCGTAAGGAAGGTATTCGTCGGACCGTTCTGGTCGTGTCCCCGGGTCGCACGAGCCACGGGACCGCCGCGGGGACGGCGAGGCCCGTACCTCGTCTCTGCGGCCGACACGTCGACCACGTTCTGGTTCCCCTGGCTGGCGTTCCATCACGGGACGACGGTGTACGGGTGGGAGTGACCGTTCAGCCCCAGAGGACTACCACCTCCCAAACACTTACCCCGTCTCCGTCCCCGGTTGTGGTATGGACCGACGCAACTTCCTCTTCGTCTCCATCGATGGACTCATCGGAGACGTGGCCTGGCGCGTCCGCCAGCAGGGCCACGACGTCCGGTACTTCATCGAGAGCGAATCCGAGCGCGAGATCGCGAACGGGTTCGTCGAGAAGACGGAGGACTGGGAGGCCGAGGTCGAGTGGGCCGACGTCGTCGTCTTCGACGACGTGTTCGGCCACGGCACCCACGCGGAACACCTCCGCGAGGAAGGCCACGCGGTCGTCGGCGGGACCGAGTACACCGACAGGCTGGAGGAGGACAAGGGGTTCGGACAGGAGGAACTGGCCGACCACGGCGTGAACATCCTGCCCCGTCGCCGGTTCACCGACTTCGACGAGGCCGTCTCGTTCGTCCAGGACAACCCCGACCGCTACGTCATCAAACCCTCCGGCGAGGTCCAGAACGTCAAGCGACTGGTGTACGTCGGCGAGGACGACGACGGCGGCGACGTGGTCGACGTGCTCCGGGCGTACAAGAAGGCCTGGGGCCACCGCATGCAGTCGTTCGAACTCCAGCGCCGCGCCGACGGCGTCGAGGTCGCCATCGGAGCGTTCTTCGACGGCACCGCGTTCGTCGAACCGGTCAACGTCAACTTCGAGCACAAGAAGCTCTTCCCCGGCAACGTCGGCCCGCCGACCGGGGAGATGGGCACCTCGATGTTCTGGACCGAGCCGACGAGCCTGTTCGAACGCACCCTCCGGCCGCTGGAGGAGACGCTCGCCGAGGAGGGGTACGTCGGCTACATCGACCTGAACTGCATCGTCAACGGGCGGGGTATCTACCCGCTCGAGTTCACGCCGCGGTTCGGCTACCCGGGCATCTTCATCCAGGAAGAGGGGATGAAGACACCCATCTCGCAGTTCCTGTACGACCTCGCACACGGGACCGACCCCGACCTCGAGGTCCACCGCGGCTTCCAGGTGGGCGTCCGCGTCTGCCTCCCCCCGTTCCCGTTCAACGACGAGGCCACCTTCGACGAGAACTCGAAGAACGCGGCCATCGTCTTCCGGGAGGCCTTCGAGGGCGAGCGCCCGCCCGGAGTCCACATCGAGGACGCAAAGCGCGTCGGCCCCGACGGGACTGCCGAGGGCGTCACCCCGGCCAACGGCCAGTGGCGCGTCTCCGGCTCCTCCGGCATCCCACTGGTCGTCACCGGCGCTGGCACCTCGATGCGAGCGGCCCAGAAGCAGGTGTACGACCGTATCCAGGACATCATCCTCCCGAACATGTACTACCGTGACGACATCGGCGACCGCTGGGTGAACGACGGCGACAGACTCCTCTCGTGGGGGTACCTGCGATGAGCAGAACCACCAGCACGCGACGGGAGCCTAACTGGTTACCGACGCAGGCTATTCCCGTCGATGCCGTAACCATTACCACGGAAGCACGCTCTCACGGGTCTTTCGAACACCGAAGCTACATATGAAGAAAACACAGGTCAACGCGGGGAAGGCCATCCAGCGCAAGACTGGAAAGACGTTCCACATCGCGACCCGGCTCCTCCCCCAGCGCATCCGCCATCCGACGTACGTCCTCTACGGGTTCTTCCGTATCGCCGACGAGGTCGTCGACGACCCGGACGGCACGTCGCCCGACGAACAGGCCGCCCGCCTCGAAACCCTCCGTGCACAGGCGCTCGGCGAAGAACCGACCGACGATCCGGTCATGCAGGCCTTCTGCGAGCTGTGCGACGAGCACGACATCGACGACGAGTGGGTGAACGAGTTCGTCGACGCGATGGCCGCCGACATCGACACCGACCGGTACGAGACGTACCAGGAACTCGAGGACTACATGCGCGGCTCCGCGGCCGCCGTCGGCGTGATGATGACCGACATCATGGACCTCTCGGAGGAGGAGTACGAGCGCGCGCTCCCCCACGCCGTCAAGCTCGGGGAAGCGTTCCAGCTCTCGAACTTCCTCCGGGACGTCCGCGAGGACGTGGTCGACCGTGACCGCGTCTACCTGCCCATCGAGACCCTGGAGCGCCACGACGTCGACGTCGAGGAGGTCCTGAACCTCGAATCGTCGCCCGAGTTCCGCGACGCCGTCCGCGAGGAGGTCTCCCGCGCCGAGGACCTCTACCGCGAGGGCGTCGCCGGCATCCGCTACCTCCCCGAGGACTGCCAGTTCGCGGTCCTGCTCGCCGCGGTGCTCTACGCCGAACACCACCGCGCCATCCGGGCGGTCGACTACAACACCATCGACCACGAGCCCGACCTCTCGCTGGCCCGCAAGCTCTCGCTCGTGGCGAAGACCCGCTGGCACTGGCTCTGGAACAAGGACCCGGAAGCCATCTTCCACCGCGTGAGCGCGGTGCCCGCCAGCGAGGACACGAGCCACCACGAACACGGCCGGGGCTGGACGCGCTGGCTGCCGACGCGGTAGGGCGCCCGCCGTTCTCTCGGTGTTCCCCGTTCTCTGCCGGTTCTCCACTTCCGAGAAGCATCACGGCGGTGATTGTCTCGCGCGGCGTATGGGCGGTATCATGGACCACGCTGCGACCCGACGGGTCGTCGTCCTCACCGGTGCGAACGAGGGTATCGGCCACCACATGCTGCGGACGCTCCTCGACGACGGCTATCGCGTCGCGGGGCTGGATATCGACGTGTCGAACCTCGAACCGCTACAGGACGCCCACCCCGACAGCCTGCGATACCACGAGTGCGACGTGACCAGCGACGCGGACGTCCAGGCGGCCGTCGACGCCGTCCTCGACGAGTGGGGTCGGATAGACATCCTCGTCAACAACGCCGCGATACTGCACTTCGGCTTCTTCGAGGACCAGACGCTCGACGACGCGAATACGGTCTTCGACGTGAACGTCTTCGGCTACCTGCGGACAATCCACGCCGTGTTGCCCCACATGCGGGCCCGGAACGTGGGCATCATCCACAACGTGAGTTCCGGCGTCGGTCTGGTCGGCAACCCGGGCCTGACGGGGTACGGCGCGAGCAAGGGCGCCATCGAGGCGTTCACGAAGTCGCTCCGGCTCGAACTGCAGGACACGGGCGTCGCCGTGACCGTGATGCACCCCCGGCTGGCAGCCACCCGGTCCGCACTCGACCTCGGCTACCCCGACTCGCAGCTGCGCGACCCGACCGACGTGGGGCGGAAACTGGCCCGCAAGATCGAGTCGCGCAAGCCGGTCGTCTTCACCGACCGGGTCACCAGACTCGGGCTGTGGGCGGCCCAGCGGTTCCCGTTCCTCGTGCGGCGCGGGACCCGGCGGTTCGTGGAGGAACACGAGGCAGCACCGCCGGCAGACGCCCGCTGAACCGGCGGTCGTCGCCCGGTCCCTCACCCGCCTGATAGAGAGGCTATCCGAGATGGTCGCGAACTAGCAGGTATGAACTCGTCCCGCTTGCAGCGCCACGTCCTCCTCGCGGCGACCCTCGTCGCGACCGTCGCGACGGTGGGGAGCCTCTACTTCCGGTACGGTATGGGGCTGTTCCCGTGTGAACTCTGCTGGTACCAGCGCATCCTCATGTACCCGCTGGTGGTCGTCCTCGGCATCGCGGCCATCGAGAACCGGGCCGCGGTGTACCGGACCGCGCTGCCCCTCGCCGCGGTCGGGTGGGTCGTCGCGGCCTACCACTCCTACGCGCAGGTCGCGGGGGACACGCTGATGTGCTCGTCGTTCTGTGCCTCGATCCAGTACCAGCTGTTCGGGGTGTTGACCATCCCGAACCTCTCGCTCATCGCGTTCACCGCCATCCTCGTGCTGGTCGGGACGCTCGCGTACGGGGCTCGCCGACCCGTGACCGGGCCGACCGACGCAGAACAGGTTCGCTGTGACTGACGCGTCTCGTGACCCCGGAGGCTGGGCGCATCGGTGCCCCGACTGTTTTGATTGTGTGAGTAAAATTAGGGCTTTTCAGTCTCCAGGCGCGTGATACGGTAGATGTCGGAGACAGAGGAGTCGACCCCGTACCGGTGCGGTGTGGAATGCGAAGACGGGACCCCGTGCGGCAGGGAGGTCAGCAGCCCCGAGAGGACCTGCTGGCAGCACGTCGACTACGAGGCACTGTCGGAGTGACTCAGAACGCCCGTCTCACGACCTGGACCAGCGCGCTGTCGCCGACCTCGAAGTCGAAGCGGTCGGTCTGGAGGAGGCCGATGCCGAACCCGACGGCCAGGAACGCGGGGATCCAGTTGGCGTAGAACGCGTTGATGCTGCCCCACAGGACCACGA
The DNA here is from genome assembly GCF_026616195.1 of Haloarchaeobius amylolyticus. NCBI lineage: Archaea > Methanobacteriati > Methanobacteriota > Halobacteria > Halobacteriales > Halorubellaceae > Haloarchaeobius > Haloarchaeobius amylolyticus. The sequence goes on along the minus strand of NZ_JANHDH010000001.1, from coordinate 1,233,386 downwards.
AACTGACGAGGTCGTCGAGCATGAACTCACAGGAGTCCAGCCGCCCGCGCAGGTCGGTGCCCTCGAACGCGACGTCGAACAGCACGACGGCGACCGTCGCGGAGAGTACCCACCCCAGGTAGTTCGAGGCCGGGACGCCGTAGTAGCCGCCGACGCCGTCGGGGTGGGCCGCGTACTCCCAGAAGTTCACCGCGACCGCGCCCGGGTCGAGAACGAGGTCGATGGCGAGGACGGCCGCGATGGTCGCGAGCAGGCGGACCGCCCGGTTCTTCGCGTAGTCCTCGAGCAGCAGGATGGTGAGCAGGTAGGCGTTCAGCACCAGGGGGAAGAAGAACACCGGGAGCCCGATGGGTATCTCCCCGAACAGCATCGGCCCGAGCGATATCTCGTACTCGAAGTGCCCATAGGGCCAGCCGGTGCGGACCCCTATCAGCTCGATACCGTAGGCGTAGAGCGTCAGCAGGCCGATGCTGGCGAGGCCCTTCTTCCCGAGGACGGGCAGGACGCCCGCGATGAGGGGCAGGCGCATGACGACCACGCCGAACATGATGAACAGCGCGTTGTAGGCCATGAACTCGGGCAGGAGCCCCTCGGCACTGGCGACCAGCGAGACGGCGCCGACCGCGGGGAACACGACCGCGATGGTGAAGCGGTGCTCCCGCACGAGGGCGTCGAAACGCGCCTCGAGACGCCGGCGGTCGAACCCGCCGCCACCGCCCAGCCTATCCATGCACCATCACCCACAGCGCACCCATCGTCATCAGCATCCCGACGACCGTGTTCACGAACGGGAACCACCAGTAGGCGCGGTCGACGGCCACGTCCGAGAGGGCGATACCGGCGACGAACACCGGGTAGACGCCGAGCAAGAGGCCGAGGCGCCAGTCGACGAGGGCGAACGCGCCCGCGGCGGCGAGCCACGTCAGCCCGCAGTAGAGGTAGGTCCGGGCCTCGCCGAGGAACGTCGCGGTGGTGCGGATGCCGGCCTCGCGGTCGGGCTCGATGTCCGGGATGGCCGAGAACGTGTGCATCCCCATCGTCCAGAGCCAGCCGCCGGCGACCGCCAGCAGGGGCGGGAACTCGCCCGCGAGCGCGGCGTAGGCGACCACGCCGGGCAGGACGTACAGGCCGTTCGACAGCGAGTCGAACAGGGGCTTCGTCTTGAACCGGAAGGGTGGCGCGCTGTACTGCACCGCGAGGACGTAGTACGCGGCCATGGCGATGCCAGCCTCCTGCGAGAGCACGAAGACGAACGGGAGCCCGACGACGCCCGACGCGAGTATCAGGACGTTCACGGTCGGGCTGTCGCGGTACCGGACCTCCTTGCCCTCCTTCTTCGGGTTGTACTCGTCGACGTCGCGGTCGAACACGTCGTTGACGCCGTAGAGGAAGACGTTCGCGGGGAACGTGAAGTACAGGAACAGCGCGACCGCGACGGGCGCGAACAGCTCGGCCGAGGAGCCGGCGGCGTAGGCGACGCCCACGACCACCGGGCCGGCGAGGTAGAACCAGAACCGCGGCCTCGAGAGCCGGAGGAGGTAGCCCGGGAGCGTCTCCTCGGAGGGGACCGCCGATGCGAGTCGGGTCGCCACGTCCGTCATCAGTTCGCGTGGTCCTCCAGGATGCAGTCGGCCGTCAGGTCACCCGAGATGAGGCACATCGGGACGCCGATGCCGGGCGTGGTGTACGAGCCGGTGAAGTACAGGCCGTCGACCTTCTTCGAGCGGTGTGGCGGCCGGAACAGTGCGGTCTGGCGCAGCGTGTGTGCCATCCCGAGTGCGGTCCCCTGCATCGAGTTGTAGCGCTCGCCGAACTCCGAGACGGAGAACATCTCCTCGACGACGAGGCGGTCGCGCAGGTCGACGCCGGTGTTCTGTGCGATGTCGTCGAGGACGAGGTCGCGGTACCACTGGCGCGTCTCCTCGTCGTCGTCCAGCCCCGGCGCGATGGGCACGAGCACGAACAGGTTGCTGTGGCCCTCGGGGGCCACGGAATCGTCGGTCTCGGAGGGGACACAGAGGTAGTACGCGGGGTCCTCGGGCCACTCGGGGTCCTCGAATATCTTGTCGAAGTGCTCCTCCCAGTCGGTCGGGAGGACGAGGGTGTGGTGAGCGAGTTCGTCCACGTCGCCCTCGACGCCCATGTACATGAGGAACGCCGAGGGGGCGTAGGTCCGCGAGTCCCAGTACTCCGCGTCGTACTGGCGCTTCTCCTCGGGCAGGAGCTCCTGCTCGGTGTGGGCGTAGTCGGCGTCGGAGACCACGAGGTCGGCCGGGTACTTGTGGCCGTGGGCCGTCTCGACGAGGAAGCCGCCGCCGCGGCCCTTGATGGCCGTCACGGGTTCGTCGACGTAGAACTCGACGCCCAGTTCCTCGGCCATCTCGACGATACCGTCGACCACGCCGCCCAGCCCGTTCTCGGGGTACCAGACGCCGAGGTTGAAGTCGACGTGGCTCATGAGGTTGTACAGCGCCGGCGTGTTCTTCGGCGAGCCGCCGAGGAAGACCAGCGTGTACTGCATGATCTGCTGGAGCTTCGGGTGGTCGAAGTACTTCTCGACGTGGTCCTGCATCGACCCCAGCAGCGAGAGGCCGCGGGCCTGCCGCGCCACGTCGATGTCGATGAAGTCCCGGAGCGAGGAGCGGTCCTCGTAGACGAAGTGCTCCATCCCGACGTCGTAGTTCTCCTCGGACTTGTCGAGGTAGCGTTCGAGCGCCTCGCCCGCGCCCGCCTCGTAGGACTCGAAGACCTGCTTGGTCCGCTCGATGTCGGCGGTGATGTCGACCTCGTCGCCGTCCTTGAAGAAGATGCGGTAGTGGGGGTCGAGCCGTTCGAGGCCGTAGTAGTCCGTGGGGGTGCGGTCGAAGTGCCCGAAGAAGCGCTCGAACACGTCGGGCATCAGGTACCACGACGGGCCCATGTCGAAGCGGAAGCCGTCTTTCTCCAGCACGGAGGCGCGGCCGCCGAGCTGTTCGTTCTTCTCGAGGACCGTGACGTCGGCACCGGCGTCAGCGAGATAGCAGGCAGTCGAGAGGCCGCCGAACCCGGAGCCGACGACGACCACCGACGTTCCAGAGAGGGAAGTCATGTGTTCCTGTAGTAATGAGACGGGCATAAACCCGGTGCCAGACTCGTTCGGGGATGTCGCGCCGGGACGGTGCCGCGACCGATGCTTTCCTGCGGATACAGTGCCAACCGGGTGGTATGAACGACCTCACAGCAGTCGTCACCGGCGCGAGCCGTGGCATCGGCGCGGCAATCGCACACGAGTTCGCGGACCGGGGCGCACACGTGGTCCTGTGCGCTCGCAGTGCCGAGGACGCCGACGCCGTCGCCGACGACATCGAGTCGGCGGGCGGGGCGGCGACTGCGATGCGGGCCGACGTCCGCGACGAGTACGACGTGGAGCGCCTGCTGGAGACCGCCTCCCGGGTCGGCGGCGGTATCGACGTGGTCGTCGCCAACGCGGGCGTCTACCACGGCACGCCGGGCGAGACGCCCATCCAGGACGAGTCGTACTCGGGGTTCGACGACCACCTCCGGACCAACGTCCGCGGCGTGTTCGCCACGCTATCCGAGGCGGTCCCGCACCTGAACGAGGGCGCACGACTGCTGGTGCCGACGGGGAAGATCGCCCGCGACGCCAAGCCCGGCATCGGCTCCTACGCCGTCTCGAAGGCGGCCGCCGAGGCGGTCGCCCGGCAGTTCGCCGCCGACACCGACTACGTCGCCGGCTGTGTCGACCCCGGACAGGTCGCGACCGACCTGTCGGGCCCCGGCGGGCGCGACCCGGCCGACGTGGCCCCGATGTTCGCCTGGGCGGCCACCGAGTGCCCGGCCGAGGACCTCGCCGGCAAGGTGGTCGGACTCCGCGAGTGGAAGACGGCGACGCGCTAGCCCGGACCGGTTCACGGCGCCCCGACGGCTGCGACTCGGTCAATCGAACGTGTTATTAATCGGTTCGCACTAGCTAGTAATACCATGGGCAGTACGCAGTCTCTCGTCTCCAGGGCCGGGCGGACCGGCGCGTCGGTCGGCCTCGGCGCTGTCGGTCTCCTCCTCGCCTTCTCCGTCGCCGCAGTCGTGCTTTCTGACTCCACGGCCGCGCTCAAGCCGGTCGGCATCGGCTGGGTCGCCTTCTTCGCGATGGCGCTCGCCATCCCGCTGGGCGTCCGTGCGAAGAACCAGCACGCGAAGACGCTGGTCTGGGGCTACGGCCTCGCCTCCGGCGCGATGGTCGTCAGCGCCGCGATGTTCCTCCTCCCGCAGGCGTTCGGGCTCGCACAGGGCGCCGCGAACCCGGCGGTCGGGATGAAGTATGCCGGCGTCGGCGTCGCGGCCGGCCTCCTCACCGGCTTCGGCTCGCACACCATCGCGCACCGCTTTGGCCACCTCGACCTCGGCTTCGACCACACCGCGGTCGAACTCTCCGCACACGCCCTCGCGGCCGGCGTCATCATCGGCATCGTCTACGGGACCATGCCGGCCATCGGCATCGGCCTCGGGCTCGCCATCGTCTCGCACAAGGGGCCCGCCGGCTACGCCGCGGCCCGCCGCCTCGCCGCGAACGGGAAGTCCCCGACGGTCCTGCTGCTGCCGGCGACCGGCGTCGGCCTGACGGCCATCCCGGCGAGCTTCCTCGACCTCTCCGGTGACCCGCTGATCACCGCGGCCGTCTTCGGCTTCGCCGCGGGTGTGTTCCTCCACGTCGCGATGGACTTCCTGCCGAAGTGCGAGATCGGCGGCGAGGTGTACGAGGTCGCGCAGGTCTCGGAGAACGCACACCACCTGCTCGACGAACTCCGGTACCACGCGGTCGGCAGCACGCTGCTCGGCGGCGGCGTCGTCTTCGTGGCGTGGCTGCTCGTCGGCTGAGTCGGTTGGTTAGCTCTCTTCGTCGTCCGATTCCAGATGTTCCTCTGCCCACTCGCTCAGCGAGTCCCAGCCCGTCGTCTCGCCGATGGACTCGATGGCGTCGGCCAGCGTCTCCTGCGGCTGGAGCTCGCGCTCCGAGCCCTCGACGAAGGTGTGTTCCTCCCGCTCCTCGTCGAGTTCCGTGTGGAAGAACATCGAGGTGCCGGACTCGTAGAAGACGTTCGTGCCCTTCTCGAGGATACCGACGTGTTCGACGTCCTCGCGCGGGTGGTCCTCCGGCCAGTCGTAGGCGGTCGTGAGCGTCTCCGCGGTCTGGGTGTCGTCGGTGTCTCGCGCCATGTGCGAAGCCAGTCCCGCGAGCCCGAAGGGAGTCCTGCCTAGACAGGATGGCCTACAGCGCCACGTCGCTGGTCGGGTCGTCGATCTCCCACAGGACCTCGGGCAGGAAGGCGTCGAGGTTGTCGATGACCTTCCGCTCGGAGACGTCCAGCCCCTCGCAGTGCTCGTGGGCCGAGTCGCGGATGTCGACGTGCAGGCCGTCGTCCTCGACGGTCACCGCGAGGGGGAACACCGAACAGCGCGCGGGCTTCCAGTCGTGCTCGAGGTGGAGCGAGCAGAGCCCGTCCTCGCGCAGGAAGTAGCAGGCGCGGCCGTCCTCGTCGACGTGCTCCTCGCGGTCTTTCTCCTCGGTCGGGACGAAGTCGTGGCCGCGGAAGTCGGTGGTCGCCTCGCTGAGGTCGGCGTGTTTCGCCAGCTCGAAGAAGTCCGGCTCGTACAGCAGGACGCCGTGGGTGCAACACCACGTGCAGTCGTCGACGCACTCGAAGGTCAACTCGGGGTCGAAGTCGACGACGACCTCGCAGCCGGGGTGGACCTCGACGCGCCGGGAATCGCTCATCGTCGGTGGTGGGGGCTCGCCACTCAAAGAGTCGGCGGTCTCGCCCGCCCCAAGGTGTATAGGCTGTGGTAACTGGGGGAAGCAGTAACAAACAGGTGACAACTGGGGAAGTCAATGACACAGGGTGATGCTCCAGACGACGGGTCCGCGGGTGGGGAAACGACCGTACTCGTCGTCGACGACGACGAAGACCTCGCCGAAACCTACGCGCTCTGGCTCGGGAGTGACTACGACGTCAGGGTCGCGAACGACGGCGAGACCGCCCTCGAACGCTACGACCCGGCGGTCGACGTGGTGCTGCTCGACCGGCGGATGCCATCGGTCTCGGGCGACGAGGTCGCCCGGGAACTCCGGACACGGGACTCATCGTGTCTCATCGCCATCGTCACGGCGGTCGGCCCGGCGTTCGACCTCCTCGACGTCCCGTTCGACGAGTACCTGCTGAAGCCGGTCGACCGCGAGGGCGTGCTGGAGACGGTCGAGCGACTCGCCGCCCTCGCCGACGTCGGCGTGGAGCCCCTCCGCGAGTACTACGCCCTCCAGTCGACGCTGTCCATCCTTGAGCGACTGGAGTACCGCGACGCCGAGGCGAACGACCAGCTGGAGCGGTTGCGCGGCCGACTCGGTCGCAAGCGCGAGGCGGTCTGCGAGGCGGTCGACGAGGCCGAGCTCGCGGCCCTGCCCATCGACCTGCCCCCGTGCGAACTCGAACAGTGAGTCCCGGGTGCTCGCGACGCCGAGAAGACGGTCGAATGCCGGCGAGAGGCGTCCGCTGAAACCGCCGTAGAGCCGGTCGTGTGGGCCGCTCCCGAACACCTCCGGGCGCGATGCATTTAACAGGTTATAGGCCCCAGTACCGCCCACGAAATGCCGAGCGAGTTCAGCGTCCTCTTCCTGACGAACGGGGGTGCACCGTCGTCCCCTGCGCCCGGCGGCGGGCACCCACTCTCGGTGGTCACCGAAGACTCGATTCCGGCGGTGACCGAGCGACTCCGGTCCGAGGAGTTCGACTGCGTCATCGCCGACGTCGGGGCGACCGACACCGGCGACCCGTCGGTCCTCGACGCGGTCCGCGACGAGTTCGGCGACGTCCCGTTCATCCTCCTCTCGGACGGGAGCGACTCCGTGCCGACCGACGCCTTCGCCGACAGCATCGTCCACACGGTCGAACCGGACCAGCAGGTCCCCTTCCGCGAACTCGCCACGTACGTCTCGGCGACGAGCGACCTCGAGGGGGCGGTCGACGAGGGCACCACGGCCGACCGGTTCGGCGTCTTCGCCCGGCACTCACGGGACGCCGTCGTCACCGCCGACGAGGACGGCCACATCTCGGACGTGAACCCCGCCGCCTCGACGCTGTTCGGGTACGAGAGCGAGGAACTGGTCGGGGAACCGCTCTCGCTCGTGTTCGCCGAGTCGGACGCCACCGACGCCGTCCTGTCGCCCATGACCGACGAGGCGTCGACGCCGTCGCTCCAGTGGCAGACCGTCCAGCTCGACGTGGCACACGCCGAGGGCCACGAGGTGCCGGTCCTCGCCACGTTCGGCACCTTCAGCGACGCGGACGGCCGGTACTACACCGGAATCATCCGCGACATCTCCGAGCGCAAGCGGCTCGAGACCGAACTCGAATCGCACTTCGAGCGCGTGACGGACGCGTTCTTCGCGCTGGACACGGACTTCGACTTCCGGTACGTCAACGACCACGCCGCTGAACTCCTCGGCGTCCATCCCGAGACGGTGGTCGGCGACAACGTCTGGGACCGGTTCCCCGGGGCGGTCAACTCCACCTTCCAGGAACAGTACGAGAAGGCGATGGAGACGCAGGAGTCGGTGTCGTTCGAGGAGTACTTCCCGCCGCTGGAGACGTGGTTCTCGGTGCGGGCGTACCCGTCCGAGACGGGGCTCTCGGTGTACTTCCAGGACGTCACCGAGCGCAAGGAGCGCGAACAGGAACTGCGCCAGCGCCGGGCCGAACTGGAGAGCGTCGCCCAGCTCAACCGGGTCGTCCACGGCATCAACGAGGCGCTGGTCGAGGCGGCCAGCCACGAGGCGGTCGAACGACTCGTCTGCGAGGAGCTGGCCGAGTCGCCCCAGTTCGACTACGTCTGGCTCGGCCGGACCCGCCAACCGCGGCGGGGCATCGACCCGGTCGCGGCCGCGGGTGACGGGCCGGCGCCGGCGGACATCGCCGTCGAGTCGGACCCCTCGTCGGGTGCCGAGACGCCGGCCGCGGTCGCCGCCGAGACGCAGACGCTCCAGGTCGTCGACGACATCGACGCCGCCGACGCGTTCGACCCGTGCTGTGGCGCGGTCCGCGATGCGGACTTCACCTCCGCGGCCGCGATTCCGCTCGTCTACAAGGACACCCTCTTCGGCGTCCTCAACATCTACGCGGAGAGTCCCGGCGCGTTCACCGAGGGGGTCGTCGACGCGCTCTCGCAGCTCCGGAACGTCGTCGGTCTCGCCTTCAGCGCGACCGAGCGCCGGGCCGCCCTCATCGCCGACCAGACCATCGAACTCGAACTCGAACTCGTCGGGGACTCGGCGTTCTTCGACGCCGTCGCCGACGCGGACGCCCGCCTCGAACTCGACGGGGCCAGCGCCGTCGACGACCACACCTTCGTCGAGTACTTCACCGTGACCAGCGGCGACGCCGACCTCCTCCGGGAGCAGGCGACGGCGGCCGACGCCATCGAGGACGTCTCCATCGTCACCGAGCAGGGGGACGAGACGCTGCTCACGCTCACCATCGTCGACCCACCCATCTCGACGCTGCTCGCCGACCACGGCGGGACGTTGCGGACGCTGGAGATCGACGGCGAGACGGCGCGGCTGGTCGCCGAACTCCCCCAGTCGGCCTCCATCCGCTCCATCGTCCAGTCGCTCGACGAGCTGTTCGAGCGTGCCGACATGCGGGCGAAACGTGAGCACCAGCGCCCGGAACGCCGCGTCGCGGAACTCCGGTCGGCGCTGGAGAACGAACTCACCGACCGCCAGCGCGAGGCGATCGAGACCGCCCTCTACGCGGGCTACTTCGAGTGGCCCCGCCGGAGCGACGCCGAGGACATCGCCGAGGCGCTCGGTATCTCCTCGCCGACGTTCCACGAACACCTTCGGACGGCCGAACAGAAACTGCTCACCGACCTCTTCGATGGCGACACCGAGTACGTGCAGGACGTCCAGGACGTCGAGTGACACGCCCTAACGCGTCAGGGGCCGTCGCCTTGCGCTCGCGACGTGTAGCCGGAGATACCGGGACGACCCGTCCTGGTTCCAGGCACCCTATTCCCCCCATGCCGGGCGGCCGGTCGGTACGGCCGCCTGCCGTTCTCTCTTCTCGAGCCGCCGCTACCGGTCCCAGGGGGACACGAATCGTGTCGGTGTGGTCACTCGTCGAACAGCAGCGCGCGTGACCGGGTGAGAACGCCTGCGACGGGAATCCCAGTCAGTCGGCCTCTACCCAGTGGTCGCGACAGGTCTGGCCACAGAAGGAGACGATGACCACGTCGCCGTCCGGGGTCGTCTCAGTCGTCGCCGGATGCCATTCGGTCGTCGCCACTGGATCACCACAGACTGCACACGCGTTCGCAGCCTGCTGCTGTGATTCCGCCGTGGTTGCATCCGTCTGTTGCATGGGTCCTTCGATTCCGACTTCTCGACGGGCACTTGTAAGGGTTGTACCTACGATTCGAGCGAACGGAGGTGTCGACCGGCCGCTCGGCCGGGGCTCACCCGGTGTTCTTCATCCCGGCGGCGATGCCCTTCACCGTGAGCCGCAGGGTCTGTTCTTCCTCCTCGGTCCGGTGGGTCTGGCGGAGCAGCCGGGTCTGGAGCATGTTCAGCGGGTCGACGTAGGGATTCCGGCGCTCCAGGCTCTCGCCGAACCACTCGCGGGCGTACAGCTCGTCGCGGTCCGCGATGGTCGTCACGAGGTCGGTCGCGCGTTCGTACTCGCCACTGAGGCGCGGGAAGAACCGCTCGCGCAGCTCGGGGTCGGCGAGTTCGGCGTAGTGTTCCGTGATGTCGAGGTCGGTCCGGGCGAGCGCGAGCGCCGCGTTGTCGAGCATCGACCGGAAGAACGGCCAGGAGTCGTACATCTCCTGGAGCGTCTCGACGTCGCCGCCGTCGTCGAGGTAGGCGTCCAGCCCGGTCGCGAGCGAGTACCAGCCCGGCAGGATACACCGGGACTGGGTCCACGAGAACACCCACGGGATGGCCCGGAGGTCCTCAACGGTGCGCTCGCCCGAGCGCGAGGCCGGCCGGGAGCCGAGGTTGAGGTCCTCGATGACCGTGATGGGTGTCGCCTGCTCGAAGTACTGGACGAAGCCGTCCGTCTCGAGGAGCCCGCGGTACTCGTCGCGGGCCGCGTCGGCCATCGTCTCCATGGCGTCGAGCCACTCCTCGGGGATGGACTCCTCGGGGTTCTCGATGGCGTTCTTGCGCGCCCGGAGCTGGGCGTTGAGCATCTGCTCGATGTTGCGCTTTGCGACCCGGCGGTTGGCGTACTTCTCGGCGATGGCCTCGCCCTGCTCGGTGAACTTCACCTGGCCGGTGATGGTGCGGTTCGGCAGCGCGAGCAGCGCCTCGTTCATCGGGCCGCCGCCGCGGGAGATGGAGCCCCCGCGCCCGTGGAACAGCCGCAGCGTCACGTCGAACTCCTCACAGATGTCGGCGAGGCGGCGCTGGTTCTTGTACAGCGACCAGTTCGCCGCGAGGAAGCCGTTCTCCTTGTTCGAGTCGGAGTACCCGAGCATGATCTCCTGCGTTCCGCCGCGGGCGTCGAGCACCTGCTCGTAGGCCTCGTTCTCGTACAGGGTGCCCATGATGCGGCGGGCCCCCGAGAGGGCGCGCTCGGTCTCCAGCAGGGGGACGATGTCGAGCCCGCAGTACTCGGGGAGCTGGACGACGCCCGCCTGGTCGGCGAGGAACAGCACCTCGAGGACGTGTGAAGGCTCGTCCGTCATCGAGATGGCGTAGGTGTCGATGGCGTGGGTACCGTACTCGTCCTGCCAGTCGGCGAGGCAGTCGAACCGGCGCAGGACGCGCTCGGTGGTCTCGGAGACGTCCTCGCGGTCGGTCACGTCGACGATGGGGTCGTCCTGCAGGACGGCCTCGGTGAGCAGCTCGACGCGCTCGTCCTCGCTCTTCTCGCGGTAGTCGATGCCACTGCGGGAGAGGGCCTCGGCGACCGCCTCGGTGTGGTTCTCCTGGTGGTCGCGCAGGTCCAGGCTGGCCAGCGAGAAGCCGAACGTCGCGACCTGCCGGCGGACCGGTTCGAGGTGGGAGCCGACGACCGAGTCCGCGCCGTTGGCCTCCAGGCTCTCGACGAGCACGTCGAGGTCGGCCGCGAGTCCATCGGCGGAGTCGTAGCCGCCGGGGCGGACGTCGGTCACCCGGTCGAGCTTCTCGCGCATGAGCTTCAGTTTCTGGCGGTAGGGCTCGTTCGGGTAGCGCTCCTCGGCCGTGTCGGCGACGCCGGGGAGGCGCTCGCGGTCGGCCTCGAGGGACTCGGTGAACTGCTCGCCGACCTCGACGCGGGCGCCGTCCTGGCTCAGGATACCCGAGAGGGACTTCAGCTCGCGCCGGTAGCGGTCGAGGACGACGCGGCGCTGGCGCTCCAGCGTCTCGGTCGTGACCTCGGGCGTGACGAAGGGATTGCCGTCGCGGTCGCTCCCGGCCCACGAGCGGAACTCGAACAACTTGTCCACGTCGAGGTCCTCGAACTCCTCGCCGAGGGCCTCCTCGAGGTCGTCGTACACCTCGCCGACCACGTCGAACAGCGTGTTCTCGAGGTACCACTGGACGTTCCGGGCCTCGTCGGTCGGGTGCGGGCGGCGCTTGCGGACCTGCGGCGTCTGCCAGAGGCTCGTCACCTCGGCCTCGAGGTCGCGCTCGACGCGCTCTTTCCCGTCGTCGGTGAGTCGGCGCTCGTCGAGCGTCTCGAGGTGGCCCGCGACCGAGCGGAGCTTCGCCTTCACCGTCTTCCGGCGGGCCTCGGTCGGGTGGGCGGTGAACGTCGGCTCGATGAGCACGTCGTCGAGCACCTGCTGGACCGTCTCCGGGTCGGCCTCGGCCAGCTGTTCGACGGCGTGTTCGACGCCGTCGGCGGGGATGCCGTCCTGGCTGGCCCGGCGGACGGCGCGGACGCGCTCGCGTTCCTCCGCGAGGTTGATGAGTTCGAAGTAGGTCGTGAACGCGCGGGCGACGACGCTCTCGAGTTCGGGGGTGAGCGTGTCGAGCTGGCGCTGCAGTTCGTCGCGGCTGTCGAGTTCGCCGCGTCGGTAGTCGATGGCGTCCTCGCGGATCGATTCGACGGTCTCGAACGCACCGCGGGAGGCCTGCGTCTCGAGTACGTCGCCGAGGAGGGCCCCGAGCTCCCTGACGTCCTGTCGCACGTCCCTGTCGTGCAAGGTCATATCACGCTATTCGTGACCACGCCCTATAATGGTCCAGTCAGAAGAGAAAATTGCCACTCGAAGTGGAGTAAAAATTCGTGATGTTCGCGGACAGTCAGTTGTACCCGCGCCACTTCTTCCCGCACTCGGTGCACTTGAAGAAGCGCGTCGGCGGCTCGTCGGCGGAGGCGGTCTGCTGGATGTAGTACCACGCCTTCTGGGTGCCGCAGTTGTCACAGGTCACGTCGGTCGCGGTCGGCTTCCCCTCGAACTCGGCGTTCTCCTCGGTCTCGATGACCTCGCTGTCGGTCTGTGCTTCGGTCGTGACCATATCGGCCTCGTCGTCGCGGTCGCGCGCCTCGGTGGCGCCACAGCTCGAACAGACCCATTCGTCGCCCTGTGCCTTCATCATCGAACCGCAGTCGTCACAGAATTGCATGGTTTCAGACGTTCTCGAGACGCTCGTCTTCGAGAATCTTCGGGCAGTCCACCACTTCAAAGTGTTCCATGTCCGCCTCCTTGCGGATGGTGGTCCCGTCGTGGTGGCACGCGACCTCCGGCGGCTCCGCGAAGTACTCACAGCGCTGGCAGTACTTGCTCTTCTTGATGGTCCGGACCTCCTCCTGGTGCGGTTCCGCGTCGACGCTCGGGCCCTCGGCGTCGACCTGCTCCCAGAGTTCGTCCGGGTCGACCTCGCCGACGTCGACCGACTCGAACAGGTCGTCGTCCTCGGGCGTCACGTCGCGCTGGCGGTCGTCGAGGTCGTCGGCCATGTCGCTGAGCGGCCCCGACCGGACCCCCGGGCCGTCGTCGTCGCTGCCGAGGGTGTCGCCCGGAATCGCCGGAACCGCGTCGTCCTCGCCGTCACCGACGAGTTCGGGGGGGAGTTCGGTGTCGTCTCCGGAGCCGTCGTCGGACTCCGAATCTGCACCCGTCTCTCGGTCCCCGACCTCGTCGGCGAGGTCGGCCAGGGGGACGCCGTCGTCGCCATCGCCGTCGTCACTCATCGTGGTCACCCCCGGTCTGGAACGCGGGGGCGCTCTCGCCCTCGTCGTCGAAGAAGTCCTCGGGGAGGTCGTCGTCGATGGTCGGCGTGTCGCTCTCGGGGAGCGCGGGCGGGTCGCCCGTCAGCAACGTGTGCGAGCCGAAGGGGCCGAACGACCCCTTGCGCTCCACGTCGCTGAACGAACTCGCACAGTGGGGACACGCCGGCTCGGTCAGGAGCGAGATGGTCACCGAGGAGTCGCACTCCTCGCAGACCGCCTGCTTGATGCCCTCGCGGTTGGCCGCGAGCTTGAGCGCCTCGACCTCCGCCCGGCGCGATTCGGCCGCCGCGAGCCGGCTGACCTCCTCGCGGACGTCGACGGTCACGCGGGCCAGTTTCAGGAGCTTCCCGTCGATGTCGTCGGTCGTCGCGACGAGGTACTCCAGGATGTCCTCGTAGTTCTCGAAGCCGGCGTCGAGGTCCTCGCGGACCGCCTCGACGCGCTCGTCCAGGGCCTCGACGGTCCCGGCGAGGTCGTCGAGCCGGGCGAGTGACTCCTCGAGTTCCGGGTGAGCGTGGTCGGCCGGCGCCTTCTCGTCGGTCTCGTGTTTGACCTGGATGACCCGCTCGCGGACGTCCTGGATGAGCTCCATGAAGTCCTCGTGCTGGGCCTCGAAGCGGGCGTCGAGTTCCTCGCTGTGGGCGTCGAGGAGTTCGGGCAGGTCGTACGACGGTCGCTCGTCGTCGAGCTCCGACACGGTCCGGTACGCAGACAGCAACTGCTGGAGGAGTTCGTTCGGGTCGGCGTCGTGCTCGGCAGCCTGTTCGTGCAACCACTCACCCAGTTCCGGCGGCAGCTGCACGGAGAGGTCGACCTGCTCCTCGCTCGCCATTCAGCCGGACTTGGGTGGGGATACTCTTAAGGATTGTCGCCGACGAAACCATGTCCTCACCGGATTTTGCGGACGTCGCTGATGTCGAAACCGCCGTCGTGTATCTCGGTCTCGAACTGGATGATGTTCTCGTCCTCCAGCCGGGAGAGCACGCCCCGGAACTGCTTGACGACGAGGGTCCGGGCACGCTCCGAGCCGCCCGACTCCCACCGGAACACGAGCGACCCGTCGACGGCGTCCATCAGCCGGCCGAGCTGGTGCTCGGAGAGGGCCTCGATGTTGACCAGCAGCAGGATGAGCCCGCCCCACCGATAGGAGGCCTTCTTCAGGCCCTTCATCAGCAGGGTGATCTCGTTCCAGTCCATGTGCTCTTCGGCCGCGCTCAGCAGGTCCGTGACGGAGTCGATGACGACCAGGCTCCCGGCGGCGTTCCGGTTGAGGTACTCGCCGACCGCGTCGAGCGTGTTCCGGCGGTCGCGGTCGCCGAGGGACGTGATGTCCGTCGTCGCGTCCGAGTACCACTCCCGGGGCACCTGTGAGAGCTGGAAGTAGTGCTGGGAGAGGTCCACGAACTCGACCGGCCGGGTCCCCGACGCGACGAGTTCCTCGTCCATCGTGAACCCCATCTCCTCGACGAGGGCGTCCTCCCCGGCGGTGAACGAGACGTAGTGGATGTCCCGCGGGACCGTCGCGTTGCTGTGCAGGCTCCCGTAGTAGAGGTCGAACAGCTCTGCGTCCGACTGGGCGAGCCCGTTCATCGCGATGCTCGTGTACACGAACTCGCGGGCGCCAGCCCCGACCTCACCCGCGAGAAGGACGACGCTCCCCGGGGGTGCGCCCCCGCCTATCATCGAATCCAGCCGCGAGATGCCCATCGGCAGCCGCTCCATACCCCGGCAGTCGTGACGGGTACAAGTAACGGTTACGGCGGGTTGGATGGCGGTGCTGTCCCGCGTCCATCCGGGTGGCGCGCGCGGCCGAGCGAGCCGAACGCCAGTGAGGCTGCGAGGCGGAACCGTGCGAGGGATGAGGACCGGAGCGGAGTGGAGCAGCGCGGAACGGAGCGAGGACCGGAATCGGCTGGGGAGGGCGTGGTGCGGTGCTGTGGCGGTGGCGGTGCTGTGCGGGGCCGTCTCCATGCCGCCAGCGCGAGTGAATCGTTCCTCGACACCAGCGATCAGTGAACCGCTTCTCGACACCAGCCATCACGACATCGCTGACGCGGCCGACCTCCCAGTTCGATGACCACCTCACCGTTCAAGTAGAAGAACGAGACCAGACCCGCCATGCTCTGACGAACCATCGTGCGACGGTCCGCGGTTGTACGGCGACCCCTCGCACGAACCCAGCGCGCCGTCTGTTCGCTATCCAGCACGCCGCCGCGAGACCACCGTCACCGCAACCCGGTGTCGACGCGCCTCCCGGCGTCGACCCACGCCCCGGCGTTGCCGGGCCGACAGACCAGCACCCGCCCCTCCACGTCGGCCACCGAGAGCGCCTGCGCTGCGGCCTCGCGAGCCTCGTCGACCCGCGAGCTGTCCGTCAGGCCGTAGACCGTCGGCCCCCACGACGACTGGCCGGCGCCGGCGAACGCGTCCGACGCCGCGAGTTCGCCGACGATGGTCCCGACCGGCGGGCGGAACACGCCGCCCTGCTCGTCGGCGTACCACGCGCCGTTGAGGCGGCCGATCTCGGCGACCGCCGCGCCGAAGTCGTCGAGTCGGCCCTCCGCGACCGCCGGGAGCAGCCGCCGCGTGACGATGCCGGCGATGTCGTCGGCGACCCCGGCGTCGGCGCGCTCGACCACGGACCGCATGCTCTCCTCCTCGCGCGAGCCGCTGCGCCCGGCCGGCACGTCCGGAACCGTCAGGACGAACCGCCAGTCCTCCGGGAGGGCGTGCCGGGCCGCGACGGCGGGCACCTCCCACTCGCCGTCGGCCGGCGGTGCGGTCGTGAACCGCGTCGTCGGGTGCCCGGCGTCGGCCACGAAGCCGCCAGCCTCGAACGTCGCCACGCCGACCCCGGAGCGCCCGCCACGCCCGAGCTGTGGCGCAAGCGCACGGACGTCGACCTCGCGGCCGTACGCCTCGGCGATCGCGACCAGCGTCGCCAGCGCGAGTTGGGTCCCGCTCCCGAGGCCGACGTGCCGGGGGAGCCGGTCCTCGACGCTGACGTCTGCGCCGGGGAGGTCGAGTACGTCGAGCACCCGTGTCGCGTAGCGCTCGACGTCCGGGTCCGCACACCGGAGGTCGTCTGCGCGTGTCGCCTCGATGCGTGCCCGCGGCTCCGCGAGGCCGACGCCCAGTCCCCCGTAGAGGCGCTCGTGCGCCAGCGAGAGGTTCTGGAAGCCGAAGTGGAGACGCGCACCGGTCGAGACGACTGCCATACCCACACCTACGAGGGGACGTGAGAAACGGTTGCGGCGGTGGCAACGGTATCCGGTGTCGGCACGGCGGGTCGGGGAGGTGAGTCCTGCCTGCTCAGAGCGCCCGGATGATCCGCTCGGCGGCGAGGTCGTCGCCGTTCTCGAACTCCGGCTCCTCGGGTGGCTGTCGAACCGCCCGCGCCACGTGGGGGATGGAGTGTTCGACCTGGAAGCCCGCGACGCCGGTCTTCTCGATGACGCGGGAGACGCCGTGTTGCTCGTCGGTGAACGGCCAGATGACACACGGCGTGCCGGCGACGGCAGCCTCCATCACGGTCGAGTAGCCCGAGCAGACGACCACGTCGGCGGCCTCGAGGTACGGGAGCATCGCCGGGACGGGCTCCCAGTCGTCGTCGCCGACGCGGGTCACGTCGTGGCCCGCCTCGGCGAGCGTCCGCTCCAGCGCGTCGAACCCGTGGGAGTAGTGACTGGGGACGAGGATGGCGTCCATCGGGTCGGGGTCGGCCTCGCCGTTCCCCTCCAGCGCGATGGGCGGGATGTGCGTGACGCCCTTCGGGTCGGCGGCGCAGGCCGGCCAGACCGACGGGTAGAGGAACTGCTCGCCGGTGCCGAGCTGGTACTTCGTCAGCAGCCAGGTGAACACCTCCTCGACGACGGCGTCGTAGAAGTGCGGCGAGTTGTGCGTGAGCACGTGGAGGGGCGTGCCGGTCATGGTGGCGGCCATCGCCGCGAACATGTCGTCGGTGACGATGGCGTCCGGTTCGAGCCGGCGGAGCCAGCGGACGTAGTCGAGGACGCGCTTCCCGCTCATGGGGACGCTGTGGGTGCAGACGCGGAGGAGGTTGCCACCGTCCTGGTAGTCACCGATGTAGTCGACGGTCGCGGGGACGAACTCGTCGTAGCCCTGGGCCTCGACGAACTTCTGCCCGGGGCCGCCTCCGGCGAGGTGGACGGTTGCACCCCGGGCTTCGAGGGCCTGTGCCACGGCGAGCATGCGTGTGGCGTGGCCCGCTCCTTCGGGGTAGTGGGCGACGGCGACGACGGGGTCCATAGCAGTTCGTCCACTAGCGCCGCGCAAGAAGGTTTTGAAATCCGAGAGGAACGGGGCGAAACAGCGAGCGCCGACGTGAGTCGATACGGGGGGCGGTGGTCGCGGTAGCCCGGTCGTGGCTGTCGACCGCCGTCCGACAGCAACATCTGTCCCGTCGGCGGGACTTAAGACGCCTCGTGGCTACCACCCGAGCATGAACGACCGACCGGAGAAACCAGAGCACCTCCGCAGCCGCGAGGTCACGGAGGGACCGGAGCGCGCCCCGCACCGGGCGATGTTCCGCGCGATGGGGTACGACGACGCCGACCTCTCCTCCCCGATGGTGGGCGTCGCGAACCCCGCCGCCGACATCACACCCTGTAACGTCCACTTAGACGACGTGGCCGACGCCGCCATCGAGGGCGTCGAGAACGCCGAGGGTATGCCCATCGAGTTCGGCACCATCACCATCTCGGACGCCATCTCGATGGGGACCGAGGGCATGAAGGCCTCGCTCATCTCCCGCGAGGTCATCGCCGACTCCGTCGAGCTGGTCAGTTTCGGCGAGCGCATGGACGCGCTCGTCACCGTCGCGGGCTGCGACAAGAACCTCCCCGGGATGCTGATGGCCTCCATCCGGACCGACCTGCCCTCCGTCTTCCTCTACGGCGGCTCCATCATGCCCGGCCAGCACGAGGGCCGCGAGGTGACCATCCAGAACGTCTTCGAGGGCGTCGGCGCGGTCGCCGAGGGCTCGATGACCGAGGACGAACTCGACGACCTCGAACGCCACGCCTGCCCCGGCGCGGGCTCCTGTGGTGGGATGTTCACCGCGAACACGATGGCCTCCATCTCCGAGGCGCTCGGGATGGCCCCCCTCGGCTCGGCCAGTCCGCCCGCCGAGGACGAAGAGCGCTACGCGGTCGCCCGCCGCGCCGGCGAACTCGCCCTCGAAGTGGTCGAGGAAGACCGCCGCCCCTCCGACATCCTCACGAAGGAATCCTTCGAGAATGCCATCGCGCTGCAGGTCGCCATCGGCGGCTCCACCAACGCCGTGCTCCACCTGCTCGCACTCGCCGCGGAGGCCGGTGTCGACCTCTCCATCGAGGAGTTCGACGAGATAAGCAAGCGGACGCCGAAGATCGCCGACCTCCAGCCCGGCGGCACGAAGGTCATGAACGACCTCCACGAGGTCGGTGGCGTCCCGGTCGTGCTCCGCCGCCTGCTCGACGGTGGCTACCTCCACGGCGACGCCATGACCGTCACCGGCCGCACCATGGCCGAGGAGATCTCGCACCTCGAAGAGCAGGGCGACCTCCCCGCCGACGAGAACATCGACGTGGACTTCCTCTACCCTGTCGACGACCCGCTCCACGAGGAGGGTGCCATCAAGATCCTGACCGGGAACCTCGCCCCCGACGGCGCGGTCCTGAAGGTCACCGGCGAGGACAACTTCTACCACGAGGGCCCGGTCCGCGTCTTCGAGAACGAGGAGGACGCGATGCAGTACGTCCAGGAGGGCCACATCGAATCGGGCGACGTCATCGCCATCCGGAACGAGGGCCCGCAGGGCGGCCCCGGCATGCGCGAGATGCTCGGCGTCACCGCGGCCGTCGTCGGCGCCGGCCACGAGGACGACGTGGCGCTCCTGACCGACGGTCGGTTCTCCGGCGCGACCCGGGGCCCGATGATCGGCCACGTCGCGCCCGAGTCCTACGCCGGCGGCCCCATCGGCGCGCTCCAAGACGGCGACGTCGTCACCGTCGACATCCCCGAGCGCGAGCTGTCGGTGGATGTCTCCGACGAGGAACTGCAGGAGCGCCTCGACGCGCGCGAGGAGCCGGAACCGTCGTACACGACCGGCGTGCTCGCGAAGTACTGCCGTGACTTCGGCTCTGCCGCGAACGGCGCGGTGAGCAACCCCGGCGCGAAGCGGGAGTAACTGCTCTCCCCGTTCTTTCGCCCACGACATATCAAGTAGCTAGTTTATTCTCGTTCTCGGCCTCCAGAGGGGCACGATGCGGCCGATTTCTCGACGTATTCTCCTCAGGAGTGTCTCGGCAGGGGTGGCCAGTGCGGTGGCTGGCTGCCTTGGCGGTGAACCGTCAAACCCACCCTACCGACTGGTTTCCGTGGTTGTGGAAAACGAGGACCCGTCCGGTGAGCCTCACACGTACCATCTCGAACTGTGGCGAGATGGGGACCTGCAGTTCGAGGAGTCGATTCCGATCCGCGGTCGGACCGACCAGCGGGCGTACAACGCGCTCGTCTCACCGCCCGATTTCGAGTCGGTCGTCGGCGACTGGCTCGTCAGGGTTCGGGTCGATGATGAATCGAACGTCCACGAAGTGGACTGCTCGCGGCTCCTGCCGAGGGATGGCTGTCTCAATCTGGGGGTCGGCCACTCCTACACCGGCCGACTCTCGTTCGCGCAGGTCTTCTACCAGGACCACTGCAACGTGCTCGCCCCGTTCAGAGACGACGCCTAACGACGCTCCTCCCAGTCGACCACCCGCCCCGCCAGCCACACGCTCCCGACGCCGAGCACGATACCGGCCGCCACGTCGGTCGCCCAGTGGATGCCGAGGTACATCGTCGCGAGACAGACGCTGGCGGCCCCCCAGACCGCGATGGGCGTCCACTTCGGGTAGGCGTCGTGGTGCCGGACCGCCAGCGTCGCGGCCGACACCGACAGCGAGGCGTGCAGCGACGGGAACACGTTCGAGTTCGAGTTCACCTCGCCGGTGAGGACCTGCGTGTCGGGGTAGGTCGAGTAGAGCAGGGGCTCGACGGCCTCGGGGAGCAGGTTCCGCGGGCCGTATGAAATGAACAGGATGTAACACACCAGCCCGAGCGAGTAGTTCAGCGTGAACGTCAGTATCGTCTCCTTCAGGGGGCGGGGGTCCCGGGCGACGACGTACAGCACGGGCGGGAACGTCAGAAGGAAGACGTAGCCCGGCAGGTAGATGAACGAGAAGTACCGGGTCAGGAGGGGATGCTGGACGGTCTGGATGGTCGCGACCAGCGTCCCCTCGATGGCGTACAGCTCGTCGGTGAGGTTCCAGCCGATGACGTACGAGAGGTCCGGCCCCGCCTCGCGGGCGACCCGGTTGACCAGCAGGACCCCGCCCAGGACGACGACGTAGGGGACGACCTCGCGCAGGCGCGACCCGATGTGGCCGCGGGCACGGGCCAGTGCGGGCCGGTCGAACAGCACGACGCCGGCGACGGTGAACAGCAGCAGGTCGATGACGAGGACGCTGCTGGCGACGGCGACGACGCCCATCTCAGCGACCCTCCGTGCCGGTCATCGTGCGAGGAGTTCGCCGTCGTCGCTGTAGCGGTACCCGGCGTCGACGAACGCCTGTCTCGCGCGGTCGACGGCCAGTTCGCCGTCCGACCCGGGGAACGGGAACAGCGGGTCCTCGCCCGACCACTGCAGTTTCGCCGGGACGCTCCCGGTCGCCGCCAGCGGGCTCACCGCGGGGCGGGCGAACTCGTCGAGGAACTCGTCGACGATGTGCGTACGGTCGAGCAGCTGGGCGACGGCCTGCCGGAACCGGCCGTTGCTGAGCGGCGCGGACCGGACGTCGAACCCGACGTGGTACGGCGAGTGCGACTCCTGGACGTGCAGGGTGACCTCGTTCGACTCGCCGACCGGCCGGACCGCGTCGGGCGAGAGGGGACTGGCCGAGAGGTCGGCCTCGCCGTCGAGGACGAGGTCGCGGGCGACGGCGCCCGACGGGACCACCCGGAACCGGAGCGCGTCCACGTCGAAGCCGTCGACCGCGGTCGGCAGGCCGCCGGTGTCCCCGCGGTGGAGGAAGTGCTCGTCGTTGCGGACCAGCGTCAGGGAGTTCCGGATCTTCCGGGACTCGTAGCGCAGCGGGCCGCTCCCGACCGGGGGGAAGTTGTCCCGGACGAGCGCCCTGGTCACCGGGCCGTTCTGCACGCCGGGGACGTTCGCCTGCTCGCTGCTGTCCTCCCAGTCGTGCCGGGGCAGGATGGGCACGGTCAGTGCCCGGCGGGCGACCCGCCGGCTGGCCGGCACGAACGAGAGGCGGACGCGCCGGTCGTCCAGCGGCATCGCCGAGTCGACGAGCGTCGTCCGGCCGCGGAACGCCGGCGCGGGGAGCGGGCTCTCCATCCTACCGAGCGAGGTGTCCGAGAGGAAGCGGTAGGTGAACGCCACGTCGTCGGCCGTGACCGGGGTACCGTCGTGCCAGGTGCAGCCCTCGCGGAGGGTCAGCGTCGCGACCGGGCCGCCGTCGCCCGCGTCGCTGTGCCAGTCGACGTACCGGGCCAGCCACGGCCGGAGCCGACCGCCGACGGCCCGCGCGAGCGGGTCGTACAGCAGTTCCGGGATGGTCCAGTCGTCGCGGTACTCCGTCGCGAGGGGGTTCAGACTCTCGGTCTGGCGCGCGTCGCTGAGCGTCGCGGTCAGCGTCCGCCGGTCGGACTCGGTCGTGGTCTCCGGTTCGGCCGCGCCGGTCGTCGCGTCGGGGTCGGTCGCGTCGAGGCGACAGTAACTCAGCGGCGAGTGGAGCGAGGGGTCCCCGACGTGGGCGACCGCGTCGTTCCGGACCGCCCGGACCTCGCTCGGGAACGCGATGGTGACGAACGGGAGCGTCCGGGCGACCTGCCGCTGGAGCGTCGCGAGGACGCGCTGGCGGCGCGACCCGGGCAGCCGGCGCTGGCGGGTCAGCAGGTCGTCGACGCCGAGGTTGGCGTACCCGAACGGGTTCTGCCAGCCCGGCTCGACCGCGAACCGGGAGTGCAGCAGCGACCGGAGCCGGTCGGGGTCTGACAGGTCGGGCAGGCGCCACACGTACAGGTCGAACGACTGCTTGAACAGCACGTCGATGAGGAGGTCCTCGCGCCGGAGCAGCTGCACCGACGCGTCGATGCCGACCTGCTGGAGTCTGGTCACGAGGTAGCGCGCGATGCGGGTCGCGACCGGGTCGTCGTCGGCGGGGACGGTCTTCACCGAGAGCGACACCTGCTCGGGCGTCGGTCGGTTCAGCATCGAGTGGGCCTTCTTCGCACAGCCGGCTGTCGCGGCCATGCCGGCGCTCGCCAGCCCGCCGAGTAGCGTCCGGCGGTCGAGGGTCGGCCGCGTCTCGCGGGGGTGGTCCTGGTCGCGTGTCGATTCGGCTGTCGGAGGCGGGTCGGGCGGGTCTGTCATGGTCTCAGAGGAGGTCGAGCAGGGGCCACGCCACGGCGATGGCCCAGCAGGCGACGCCGAGGGCGAGGAGTTCGTTCTCGCGCCACCGCCGCTCGTGCCGGACGGTCCCGGCGGCGGCGACGACGGCGATGGCACCGAGCAGGAGGGCGCGCTGGACGAGCACGTACCGCGGGATGACCTCGATGCCGAGGTAGGTGTACTCCGCGACGACGCCGGTCAGGAGCCCGAGGACGGCGACGAGGGCGCTCTCGGCGAACCCGAGCCGGGTCGCGAAGCGATACGCACAGAGGGGCAGGCCGCAGACGAGCAGGGGGTAGAAGACGGCCGCGACGAGCTTCGGGTTCGCCACGACGCCGAGGCGTTCGACGGCGACGCTCCCGGCGCGGACGGCGACCGGGATGGTCGCGAGGCTCCCGAACAGCAGGAGGTGTCCCCGCGTCACGTCGAGGTCCGACCGGAACTCGGCGAGGGCGTCGGCGGCCTCCCGGCGCACCTCGTCGATCTCGTCCTCGGCGAACCCGCCGGCGATGGCGACCAGGCCGCCGAGCGTCGCAGCCGCCATCACGAGGCTCGCGGGCGTACTGCCGCCGCCGACGCCCTCGGGCGGCAGCGCCGGTCGCTCGCGGACGTCGACCACCGTCGCCCAGCCGTCGGCGTCGAGGATGCCCCCGTTCGCGTAGCGCTCGCGGCTCACCTCCTCGACGGTGGGGACGCCGTAGAACTGGCGTTCGAGGTAGGTCTGGCCCGCGGCCGTGCTCCCCACGGTGTGGCGCAGGCGGAACCAGTCCCAGTGCTCGCGGTGGGCCTGGATCGCGGTCGCTCGCCCGTCCTCGCCGGGGACGGCGTACAGCCGGACGTGCTGGCGGCTGCCGAGGTAGGTCCCGACGTGCAACTGGGCGTACTCGGTCTGCCAGGACCCCTCGTCGGTGCGCCGGTCGTGGACGTAGGTGTAGCGGGTCGCGCCGTGGGTCCGGCCCCACACGTCGCCGCCGAGGTCGGGCAGCACGCGCTGTTCGCCGTCGCGGTCGAGCGAGCCCGAGCCGTCGGTCGCCTCGCGCGTCAGCATCGCCCGGACGACCGCCGGGTCCTCCCGGACGACGACGTTGATGGGGAGCGTGAGCGTCTCGAAGCGCGTCGCCCGGCTCGTGAAGGGCCACAGGGCGGTGGACCCGTTCTCCTCGACCGGCTGGAGCTTCACCTCCGCCGGAGACTTCGCGCTCTCCGTGGCCGGGTCCGACCGGGGCCGGGCGTCGAAACCCAGCGCCGCGACCGCGGCCACGAGGGCGAGCGCGAGCACGAGCCGGCTGCGCGAGACGCGTCCCATTCGTCGGTCCCGTTCTCCGGGCGTGGGGATTATTATGAACGGTTTAAGCGGGACGGGACGGGGACCCGCCGGTCGAGCCCAACTGTTCAGGACGGTTTCTGTGTGTCCACGTCCCGCGGTTACCGGCTCTATAGTAAACCCCCTCACTCCCCACGTCCCGGTAGATGCTCACGAGACGAGGGTGCCGTGTCGCGCTCGGAGTCGTCGTCCTGCTCTCCGTCCTGACGCTCACGTTCGGCCTGGTCACGGCCGACCGGACGAGCGACTTCGCCGACACCGGTTCGCACACCCAGGCCGCCCCGCCCCGCGACGGAATCACCGTCATCGCGACCGACTCGAACACGTTCCTCGGCTCGGCCCAGGAGGGGCCGCGCTCGAACGCCGAGCTCGTCGCGTTCGCCGAAGACGGGAGTACGCTGTACTACAACGACTCCCATACCCGCTACTGGGACGTCGACCCGGTCGAGGGCACGAACGCGACCGTCGAGTACCTCTACGCCGACCACCTGCCGGCCGAGGAGTGCAACAGCGACTCGGTCTGTACCCGGAACGGTATCGAACGCGTCAACCTCACGACCGGGAACGTCACCGACGTCTACTCCCGGGTCACGCCGGGCAAGCACTCGACGCGGTGGCACGACGGCGACCGCCTGAACGACACCCGGTACGTCGTCGCCGACATCGCCCAGGACCGCGTGTTCGTCGTGAACACCAGCACCGAGCTGGTCGAGTGGTCGTGGGACGCCCAGGCCGCCTATCCGCGCACCAGCGGCGGCCCCTACCCGGAGGACTGGACCCACGTCAACGACGTCGAGGTCGTCCAGGACGGCCGGATCATGGCCAGCCTGCGCAACCAGGACCAGGTCGTCTTCCTCGACCGCGAGACCGGCCTCGTCGAGAACTGGACGCTGGGCGAGGACGGGGACCACGACACCATCTACGAGCAGCACAACCCGGACTACATCCCGGCGGAGAACGGCGGCCCGGCCGTGCTGGTCGCCGACTCCGAGAACAACCGCATCGTCGAGTACCAGCGGACCGACGGGAACTGGACCCGGTCGTGGACGTGGAGCGACGCCCGCGCCCAGTGGCCCCGCGACGCCGACCGCCTCCCGAACGGGAACACGCTCATCACCGACTCCAACGGGAACAGGGTCTTCGAGGTGAACCCGCAGGGCGAGGTCGTCTGGAGCGTCGACGTGGCGTTCCCCTACGAGGCCGAGCGCCTCGGGACCGGTGACGAGAGTACCGGCGGCCAGAGCATGCAGGCCATCGGTGGCGAATCCAGTACCGGCGACGACGACTCGGCCACGAACGGCTCGGCCGGTGACGGCGGTGCTGGTCCCGGCGCGGGCGACGACGACGGTGCCGGGTCGACCGGCAACACCGACAGCGCCGGCCTCCTCGGGAGCCTCTGGCTCGCGTTCAAGGGCCTCCTGCCGGGCAAGGTGTTCAACGCCCTGATGTACGTCAAACCGATCTGGATGGGCGCGCTGGAGGTCGCGGCCCTCGTCGTCGGGACCGTCTCGCTGCTCGTCTGGGCCGTCCTCGAACTCCGCTGGACCCCCTACTCCGTCTCGGTCCAGCAGCCGCTCGAACTGCACCGCGACTGACTCACCACCCCCACACCACCCCCGCACTACCCACGCACCGTCACTCATGGGACATTCTACCACGCGAGACTCGACCTCGACATCTCTCACGACCCGTATCGCGACACGACTGGCCACGAGCCGGTTCGGCGAGAAACCGTGGCTCGGCCTCGCGCTGGTCGCGGGCCTGCTGGTCTACGCCAGCTACCTCGTCACGCACCGGTACCCCGCCTTCGGGGCCGGCCTGTACGTCCAGATCGCCGACACCATCAGCGCCCACGGCTACGGGCTCCCACCCACGGTACCCGGCTACACCGCCGAGGGCGTCCCCCTGGCGTACCCACCCCTCATGTTCTACGTGGTCGGGGTCATCCGCGACCTGACCGGGGTCGACGCCTTCCTGCTGAGTCGGCTGCTCCCCGGCCTCGTCGTGCTCGCGACCGTCGTCCCGTACTTCTACGTGGCACGTGAGTTCCTCGGGTCGCCCCGCCGGGCCGCCTTCGCCTCGCTGGTGTTCGCGGTCGCCCCGCCGGTGCTGCAGTGGCACCTCTCGGCGGGCGGTATCAACCGGGCGCCCGCGTTCCTCTTCGTCGTCGCCGGGGTGTTCGCCGGCCTCCGGCTGTTCCGCGACGGCGACCGTCGCTGGCTCGCCCCCGGGCTGGTGCTGTTCGCGCTGACCATCCTCACGCACCCGCTCTACGCGGTTAGCTTCGGGCTGAACTTCCTGTTGCTCTACGCCGCGTTCGACCGGTCCCCCGTCGGGCTGGTCCACGGGGCGATAGTGGCCGTCGGCGGCGTCCTCCTCACCGCACCGTGGTGGCTGACCGTCGCCTCGCACCACGGCTTCGACGTGTTCTTCGGCGCCGCGGGGACCCACTCCGGCCTCGGCGGCGGGACCGGCCGGCTCTACGACGAGTTCGTCCAGCCCCTCGCCGTCGCGGACGCGGTCACGCCCTTCTTCGTCGCGACCTACCTGGCGGGGCTGTACGCGCTCTGGAAGCGCCGGTTCCTCCTGCCGACGTGGCTGTTCGTGTCGGCGTGGGTCCTCGGGAAGACCCGCTTCCAGTTCCTCGCGGGCGGCATCCTCGTCGCCCAGTTCGTCTTCGAGGTCGTCCCGGCCCTCGCGGACCGCCTCGACGACGGGACCGTCCCGGGCTGGCGACAGACCGCGTCGTTCCTCACCATCGCGCTGCTGTCGCTCTCGGCGGTCGCGGTCGGCGTCACCTACGCCGGCGGCGTGGTCGACACCCACCACGGCGACCCGTCACAGCCCGCGTTCGTCGACGAGCACGACGTCGAGGCGATGGAGTGGGCCGAGGCGAACACCGCCGCGTCGGCCGACTTCGTGGTGCTCGGCGACGCCGCGGAGTGGTTCCCCCAGCAGTCCGGGCGGAGCATCCTCCTCGGGCCCTGGGGCGTCGAGTGGACCACCCCCGCCCAGTACGAACACCACCTCTCGACCTACCGGGACATCTCGACGTGTGAGGACGCCAGTTGCATCACGGCCACGCTGGAGCAGTACGACTACGCGCCGGAGTACGTCTACGTCCCGAAACAGGGCTACACCGTCCGCGGGATGCTCGAGCACCAGTCCCCCGAGATGCGCGAGTCGCTGGTCGAGAGCGAGCGCTACACCATCGCGTACGAGAACGAGGAGGTGGTGGTGGTCGCGGTCACAGGCGACGACACCGGAGAAGACAGGGCTGGCGCCGGCTCACCGGTTCCGGCTGTCGACCGGGTCGGACCGCACCGGGACCGGCTGGAGCCACTCGATGTCGAACCCGACACGGCGGTACATCCGGACGGACTCCGGTGAGAGCTCCGACTCGGTCTCCAGCCTGACGTTCACGGTGTCGGCCGGGTCGAAGGTCACGTCCTCGCCGCCGAGGCGGACCCGGACCTCGCCGTCTCGCTCGAACTGGTCGGCGAGGATGCGGAGACACGCGGCGATCTCCGCCCGTGTCTTCTGTTCTTCTGTCTCGATTTCGACCATGTAATCACCTAGGCGAGACTCCCTGATAAGGCGAAGCGTCCCTCAACGCGCCGATTCGACGGGCCGAATCGACAGCCGAGCGTCCGTCAGTCTGCCTCGGCGCCGGGGGCGGTCCCGACGTCGGGGAGGCGGACCCAGCCGTCGGCCGCTCCCGCGATGCCGACACAGCGCACCTCTCGGGTCCCGTCCCGGCGTCGAACCCGTATCATCCCGTCGAAGAGGTGTTTGAGGCGCTCGAAGTCGGTCCCGTCGGTGACGTTCGTGTAGATGGGGAACACCGACATCGCGTCGGTGGCGTCCGCGAGCAGGAGGAGCTGGTGGGCGTACCGGGTGACGGTCTCGGAGTCGGTCGACATGAGCAGGTTCGACAGCGAGTCGAACACCAGGTGTCGGTCCCCGGCGCCCTGCTCACCCAGCGTCTCCATGCAGTCGTGGACCGCCATGCTCGTCCCGGTCAGGTCGACCGGCGAGGGGACGCTCCAGTAGCGCTCCCGGGGGCTCGCCCGGACCTCGTCGTGGCTCGGCGTGCAGTCGACGACGCCGGTCCGCTCGCGCGCCAGTGCGGGCACGTCGCGGACCAGCCGGTCGACCATCGTACGGGCGGCGGTGCGGGTCGTGACGGCGGTGAGGCCGTCATCGGGGGCGACCGTGCTGGCGAGGATGCGACTCGGTACCGGCCAGACGGTCTCGCGACTCGGGCCGGCGACGAGCAGGTCGCGGTGCCGGGAGAGCACTGCGGGCGGGAGAACGTCGGTGAATGTACCAGACACGGTGGTCCCCGTTCGAAGTCATAGAATAGACGGACACTGACAGACTTAGGACTGTCGGTGTCCCTGACCGTCACTCGCGCTGGAAGGACACCACGGCGACCCCGACGTCGTCGTGGACCTTGAACCGCGGGTGGGTCTCGCAGTCCGCGTCGGCTCGCTCGAACTC
Source organism: Haloarchaeobius amylolyticus (assembly GCF_026616195.1). Classification (NCBI taxonomy): domain Archaea; kingdom Methanobacteriati; phylum Methanobacteriota; class Halobacteria; order Halobacteriales; family Halorubellaceae; genus Haloarchaeobius; species Haloarchaeobius amylolyticus. Next base: position 1,204,891 of record NZ_JANHDH010000001.1, on the reverse strand, counting down.
CCGGAGGTGCGAGACGGCCGCAGCGGGCCCGCGCTCGTGGACGAAACTGGTCGCCTCGGCCCAGTCGCCGAACACCTCGTAGGCGTCGACCAGGGGCTCGAACCCGTCGGTGAAGAGGGTGGCGCCGGCGACGTTCTCGACGGCGCCGGTCGTCGCGTGGTCGGTCGCGGCCGGGTCGAGGCTCAGCGCCCAGTACCCCCCGGGCGTGTTCTTCGCGGCCCGGACCTCGCGCAACCGGGGCAACAGTGCCTCGAACGCCTCGTCGTGGGTCAGGCCCTCCTCGCGCTTCAGCCGGACGAGTTCGTCGATGGCGGCGGCGTCCTGGTCGCGCGGGCCGTGGCCGTGGACCGTCTCCACCTCGCCGCTCGGGAACCGGAACACCACGCTCGCGTCGCCCAGGACCGCGTACTCGACCGGGCCGTCGGCGTCGTCCTCGGGCCAGCGCGCTATCGCGACGGCGGCCGAGGGTTCGTTCGCCGGGTCCACGTCGGCATCGCCGACGAGGGTCGCGAACGCCGCGGCGACCGACTCGACGCAGTTCCGAAGGACGGTCTCGAGGGGGACGTCGTCGTGGACGTGCTCGCGGAGGTAGCTGTCCACCCGGTCGACGTACCAGGTCGCGTCGGTCGCCCCCGGCGTGTGGCTCTCGCCGCCGAGGCCGGTCGCCCCGTCGATGGCCCACGCCGCACCGCGGGTCACCGTCGCCACGTCCTCGTTGACGCCGACGCCCGCGTCGATGTGGGCCGTCGCGCAGTCTGCTCGCATACGTGTACGGTCACGCGCTGCGTGCAAGTAGCTGGTGCCGGGCGAGTCCGGGGCGAGTTCGCCCAGTCTCGCGGTCCCGCAGTCGGAACCTTTGTCGTCACGGAGTGACACAGAGACGACATGGACACTGGTGGCGACGACCGATGGCGCTGTGCCAACTGTGGGCACATCCACGAGTCGCACAACCCGCCCTGCCTGCGCTGTGCCGGCGAGAACCTCGTCCGGGTCGGGGCGGCAGACGAGGGTGGTGGCGAGCGCGAGGCTGCCGACGAGACGGAACCTGGTGGCGCGACCGACGCGACGCCCGCGGACGACCGGAGCGACGGCTTCGAGTGGGCCGATACCGGGACCGCAGAGCCGGAGGATACCGGTTCCGACTCCGACCACTGGATCGACGACGACTGGGGCGACCCCGGGGACGACCGCGGTTCCACGTCCGGGGGCCGGACCGCGACCGGCCAGCAGCAGGCGACCGCCCAGTCGGTCGAACACCTCTGCAAGGCCTGCGGGGCGCGCTATCCGACCGAGAAGGACAGCTGCCCGAACTGCGGCGGCACCGACCTCGCACCCATCCGGGAGGTCCGCGAGGCCGCCGACGCCTGGGCGGACGAGTGGGAGGACCCGGCGACCACGAGTTCTTCCCGCGGGCTGTTCGGGACCCTCTCGACCGTCGTCGCGTGGGGCTTCGGCCTCGTCGCCCTGCTCTCCGGCGTGGGCGTCCTCCTCATCGCGTTCTCGACGCTCAACCCCGGCGTGTTCCTCTCGGGCATCCTCGCGACCGGTTCGGGGCTGTTCTCGGTCCCGCCGACGCGTCGGCGACTGCTCCGCCGGGTCGGGCTCGACCTCTCGCACGCCCAGCTCGTCGGGCTCATCGTCCTGCTCTGGATGGGCGGGAACCTGACGTTGCTCGCGACCGGGACGGTCCCGGCGGGCACGATGTAGGAGACGAGAGAATTCGTCTCGCTCGCGGTGACTGACCGCCCGGAAATCACGTCACGTCGGGAAACTCGGTGGTTGCCCGGTTACGTCGACTTCGCCGCGAGCCTATTCCCGCCAATCACGTCGATTCTGGTGAGGGGGACGATACCTGCCTCACCAACCATGAGAGGATCACGAAGCGGGGTGACGAGGCGAGACCTCGTCCGAACGATCGGCGTCGGGAGCATCGGTCTCGGCCTCGGGAGCGGCGCCGCCGCGGCGGCACACCGGGGCCGGGGGAGCGGTCGCCCGGCACAGTACGACGACCGCGACCGCGACGAGCGCGGGCGATACAGCCTGCAGGGCTGTATCTACAGCTCCCGGCTCGACGCGTACATCTGCCAGGAACGGCCGATAACCACCGGGCTCATCCGGTGTCGATACATCGAGCAGTACAACGTCTACCTCTGCCGGCGGGTCGACGACGACTCCGACCGGCCGGGGCCCGGTCCGCGCGACTGCCAGTACGACTCCCGGATCGAGGCGTACGTCTGCCAGCGACCGCCACGGAGCCCGCGGTTCCAGTGCCGGTACAGCCCCCGTCGCCAGGCGTTCATCTGCCGGGAGCGCGACGACGACGGCGGGGATGGCGGGAACGGCGGCGGCCCGCAGTTCTGCCGGTACAGCCGCCGGTTCGACGCCTACATCTGCAGCCGTCGTCCGCGCGGCTACTGGGCGCGCCGGCTCCAGTGCCGGTACAGCCCGCGGCTGAACGCCTACGTCTGCCGGCGTGGCTACCGCCCGCGGCCCTGGCCGTTCGACGACGACGATGACGACGGCTTCCGGCCACGCCCCCGGCCCGACCCGTTCCCACGACCGCGGCCGTACCCGTGGGGGAGCAACGGCGGGGGGCCGGGTAGCCGGTTCGGGCGGACCGACGACTCGGACCAGTCGTAACCGAACCATCGGGCCGGGGTCGGCCCGGCCCGACCAGCCGGTGTCGCGGCAGTTCTTCACCGACTACTCGAGGAGCACCTTCGCGCCGGTGACCACCCTGGCCACCCCGGGGAGGAGGCTCCCGACGACCACGCCCGTCGCGTGCGCGACCACGTTCGTCACGCCACCCTCGGTGACCACGTCCGAGGGGAACAGCAGGTAGACCACCACCAGCGACATCCCGACCGTGTAGCCGAGGACGAGCAGCGTCGTCGAGTGCGCGCGAAGGCTCGCCAGCCCGTGGCGCTCGGCCCTGACCAGTCCCGTTATCGAGAGGAGCAATCCCACACCGACCAGCCCCGCGTGGAGCGGTTCGAGCCGGCCGACCAACCCGACGAGGATGACCCCGCCCGCCGCGAGGACGACCGCCTGCGCCAGCCAGTACGCCCGGCGGAGGCCGTACACCTCCGCGACGAAGGCGACCACCGACGCGAGCCCCATCCCCGCGAACGCGCCGACGACGCCGGAGAACCCCCGGGAGACGGTCCCGTCGGCCACCCCCTGCGACGTGAAGTACACGTTGCTCCCGAGGTTGACGACGGGTGGGACGACGAGGAGCGCGAGCAGGATACTGTGCCAGAAGAGCCGCCTGCGGTCCCAGTGCACGTAGAGCAGGTACGTCGGCACGACCGCGAGGAAGTACCCGGTGAGGTTCGAGAGCAGGTGCTGGCTGTCGACGTGGACGAACGCCGAGGACCAGACGGTCACCAGCGTCAGGTCGTCGTGGGACAGCGCGAGGGTGTGGCGGGCGGTCGGGATGGCGATGTGGATCGCCGCCAGGACGACGGGGACGAGGGTGAGCGCGACGAGTTCGAGGAGGGGGCCGGTGGGGTCGTCGCGAGGCACTGTCGGTCGAGTACGGACTATCCGGAGGTAAATGCTGGTGTGGCGGCCACCCGGGTCCGGGTCCTCACCACTCCCGACGACCGTGACTCCTCGCGCGTGTGAGGGGTCAGTCCGGGGACGACCGACCCCGGAAGGTGTTCTCAGAACCAGTGACCACTGTGATATGTTTAAGCACGTGTCCGTCGAGGTGTGCGGTAGGCGGGGGTCGTCACGCTCGCCTACGGTATCCCACACCGGGGCCGGAGTTCCTTTCTCCGGGTCCGTTTCTGAACTGAATAGCCAATGGTGACCTGTCGGAGAGCGCGCGCGAGCGATTCCGGCACGGCGACCGGGCTCTTATAAATAAGTCTATCGGCCGACACCGGTTCGTTCTCCGAATCTGACCTTTTACTCCCGGGAGCGTTATCGGTTCTGATATTCGGTCGGTATCTGCAGGTATGAACTATCTCTCTGGATTTCAATGGAGGCTTGACGGATTACAGCCCCCCACTGAAAGCCCTTCCTAAGCACTCATTAGTACCAGAATGTTTTCATTACGAGTTACCTTTATCCCACAGAAGAGAGGTGAATCAGCCAACACCAGACGGCTCCGGTGAGCACGGGACCTGCCCCTCCCCTGGCAGGCGCTCGCCGGCGCACGGACGGTGTGGGATACAACACGCAATCATGGAACTGAAAAATCTCTTCACAGACGACGACGCGGTCTCGCCGGTCATCGGGGTTATCCTGATGGTCGCGATTACCGTGATTCTCGCAGCAGTGATCGGCGCATTCGTACTGAACATCGGTGGAAGTCAGGAAGCTGCACCGCAGGCGCAGTTCAGCTGGGCGAACGAATCAGCCGGCGTCCAGGCCACCCATCAGGGTGGTGACGACATCGACGCGACAACGCTCAGCGTGACTATCGACGGCAATGCTGGCGTTAACGCAACTCCGTTTGATGTCGGCAGTGACGACGTGTGGAGCGCAGGTGAAACCACCACGCTCACCGACAACACGCAGACCCCTGGGGATAAGATCAGCGTCGTGTGGGAAGCCTCCAGCGGCGACAAGTCGAACATCATCGCGGAGTACACGGTCTAACATGGATTTGAAGAAACTCTTCACGGACGAGGACGCAGTGTCACCTGTTATTGGGGTGATACTCATGGTTGCCATCACCGTGATTCTCGCAGCAGTTATCGGCGCGTTCGTGCTGAACATCGGTGGCTCGCAGGAAGCGGCTCCGCAGGCGAACCTCGCGTTCAGCTACGACGATGGCGGGGACGGTTGGAGCGACACCCAAACCGAGAACTTCACCATCACGCACGAGGGTGGTGACGACATCGACGCATCCGCGCTGACGGTGCGCTTCTCCAACCAAGCG